>NZ_JBHULN010000001.1:0-863437 GCF_042684525.1 Spirosoma soli
GAAAGAACCGTCTACATTTGGTAAAAAGTGGCTTGGCCATAGTGGTAGTTTAGATAAGTTTTAGCGAACTTAAACTTACCATCGGTCAGCCACTTTTCTGCTTTTATCCCTCATGTCCAGTAATCTGTCAAAACGCGTTGATCCAGCCAACTTATATAAAGCCAGTAACCTTCCTCCTATTAAACTGCGAAACTATCTTAACATACATCAGGTGATGTATCTAGTCTCAATAAAGGCTCCTCAAAGCGAGACGACGAAGTCTGCATGTGTCCGCTCATTAATTCAGGTGATTGTTGATATGAACAAAGTAGGAGGCAACAACTGATTTATTCCCTTATCAAGAGAACTTGTAAATGCATCGATCAGCCAATCACGTTGATCCCCAACAAATCTTTAGTCTATATTTACCAGCGTAACTTTATGGAATCTAGAACGACACGACATCAAAGGAGAATAGTCAGCCTCTTTTCTTAAACAACGTGTATGCTCCAAAATTACTTCAGAAGTACCTGGCATAATTTAAATAGGCAGAAGGGGGCAAACCAACGTCTAACGCCCCTTACTACTTTTCGAACCTTTGTGCTTCTTTCCCTACTTTTACCATCAGTCAGACTATTCGCCCAGACCAACACCTCACCAAATGAGGCCTGGCTGACCAAATACGATGAATGCCAAGACTATGGCGAGGTCTATGTGGTCAAAAAGATTACTAAGCCGTGCCGTTCCTACCAAACCTTCCTGACCGACAAAAACGGACGTAAACTAACTCCAGCCTACCGCGACATTGGGGACTTCGAAGAAGGGCTGGCCGAGTTTGTCCCTATGAAACTTAATCAGCAAGGACATGGACTGCACGGATTTATTGATAAACAAGGGAAAGTCATCGTAGAACCTAAATACATTTCTACCGATCGGTTCCGCCAGGGCAAAACCTGGGTCATTTACCCCGCTGATACCCATTACGGGCTTTCCTATATTGATAAGACTGGAAAAGAGGTGTATAAGATCTCCATTCAGCACTATTCAAACGACTATCTGATTCACGACGCTACGATCGATTATGAATGTAACCACGACACTAAAGAAGATGTGTTGTGGTGGAGAGGATCAGACTTCTTTATTCTTAACTTCAATTTCACCCCTTTTGTCACCGAGCAGATCCAGCGATCCAAATACGTTACTGCCTTTAAATATCATGGGAAATTTGGCATCATCGATCACGCTTTAGTGCTGAAAGTTCCGGTGGCGCTTGATGCCATTGATGTGGACTACACTTATTCAGGCCAAGGCCTGCAACGAGTGCAATATGGGACAAAATACGGGTATGTTAGTCCTGTAACAGGTGAACTGATCGTTCCTTTTGACTACTCGGATACCCGCAAGCCTACCAACGGTCTGTTTTGGGTCAAAAAGAGGGGCAAATGGGGCTGTATTGACAAAACGGGTAAGCTACGCATCCCCCATCTGTACGATGAAGCGACGGGCTTTACAGTCGAAGATAGATCAGCCGTGGCCATTGATGGCAAGTTCGGCCATATCGACAAGTCGGGCAAGGTGCGCACGCCGTTGACGTATGATTTTGCTTCGTATTATCAGCATGGCCTCTCGATGGTTCGTATGAATAACAAATACGGCTTTATTGATACGAGTAGCCGTTTGATTATTCCCCTCATCTACGACGAAGCGTTCCCCTTTGACCATGTAACGACGCTAGTTGAGCGCTACTGGCTTCGGTATGAACTCTCACTGGACGGTGAGACGCATTTCGTGGGCTTCTCCTACAAGCTGAAAGCGCTGTTTATCATCGCTGGCCTGCTTATTTTTATTTGGCTCAGCAGGCTAGTAAAAGACTTAAGTAGCAAGTTTAGGGCAAAACTGCCAAGGCGTTAGCCATTTGATAGTTTGTGTTTTGAAGATCTGGATGGGACAATCCGCGCTGAAGTGTTCATCTAGTTCCGATTAACAACGTATCAATAATTGCTCCTAACAAGGAATGGACTAGAAGCTTAGCTTATAGAGCCAATAGCGTTTCCCATACATGGGGGATAACTCTTTCTCCCGTTGAAACCCTAAGTTTTCATACATTTGCCGGGCGGTATTCATGAATTCACTCGTATGCAGGGCCACCCCCATTTCACCACTGACCTGAGCATGATGGACACAAAGTTGGGTTAGTTTTCGACCGATCCCTAAGCCTCGATGCAAGGGGTCCACACCTAATAAACGAATATAACTCCAATCGGCAGGGAAAATAGTAGTGGGGTTACCTTTAGGTATCAGGAAGATGACACCGGCTGGTTGATTATCAATTTCACAAATAAAAGCAACGGCTTTATTGAGTAACTCGACAAACAAGCTCTCATTGGCTAGATTGGTTTCCATCCTAGCCCAATCAGCCGGGGCTAGAACCGCTTGATAATCGTGATAGGCACGCAGCGTTAGCCGAACGATGTTAGGAGCGTCGGTAATGATTGCCCGACGATAGACCAAGTGATGATTGACCATCCAATGGGTTGTAAAAATGGCTATAGGTTGCCAAAGTACGAAACTTCAGCTAACTACTTGTGCTTTATACGTCTTACTAAACGTTCCTTTTCGGTGTTGTTGCCGGAGCCAGTCAAAGAAAGCCGTTTCTTGTTTAAACTCCTGAGAGCGAATGTATTCCATGGCCATACCAGGTAGGAACACGTAGTCGCCCGGCTCAGCCTTTACGTCCTGATAGCCCATCACAGCCCCGAAATTCAGCCCGGCAGAGCTGGTTACCGGACATTGGAACGAACAGTACAGCAGTTGGTAAGACGCTCCATAGTCAACGGCTTCGTAAAAGACCTGCACTGGTCCAGTCAAATCCAGCACGTGTACCGAGGGCGGCACAACAAAAATTAGCTGCGGAATTCGTGGCATAGAAAAAGCGTCATTACAGTGCAAAAGTACCAGGTAATACCATACCTCAAGGGCCAATAACCGGACATTTTGGGCCATCGACCTACTCACTGTATACACGCCTGTTACCAGCATTCATAGGGAAACACGTATCTTTGCGGTTGATTAACCGCTTATGAACGCCAATTTTGCCAACGAACTATTTCGCCGGAGCATTCAGGATTACCACTTGACTGATAACGTCGATGCCCCTATTCAGAATCCATACCTCGACGACGAGATTGCGTCGCTACTGTATCAAAAGAATTGGATTGATACGGTTCAATGGCATCTGGAAGACATCATCCGTAGTCCGACGATTAGCCCCAATGAACTAGTTGCCATTAAACGACGGATTGATCAGTCGAATCAGGATCGGACGGATACCGTGGAGTTGATTGATACGTATTTCGACGCGCAGTTTTGCGGAATTACGCCAAAGCCAACCGCTCGTATGAACTCCGAAACACCCGCCTGGTTGCTGGATCGAATGTCGATTCTTCAACTCAAGCTCTATCACTTCCGCGAACAAACCGAGCGGGCCGACGTTTCGGAGGAGCATCGCCAGAAAACCCAACAAAAGCTTATTGTTCTGCACGAGCAGGAGCAGGATTTAGCCCAATGCTTTGACGAACTGCTGGAAGACATCCAAAACGGCGACCGTTACATGAAGGTCTACCGACAAATGAAGATGTATAACGACCCTACCCTCAACCCGGTGTTATACGGTCAATCGTAGTCATGAAATGCTTCGTCAAAAGTGGTCAAGAATGGTCAGCTGTACTCAGTTGCCGACAGATACCATCCTTGACTATACCTGACCATTCTTGATCCTGCCTGACAATTCATGACGAACCTTCTTCTCCTCCGCTTCTCGGCCATGGGCGACGTGGCGCTACTGGCGCCCGTTGTTCAGGCGTTCACCGAACGTTACCCGAATGTGGTTGTTACGTTGGTTACCCGCCCGAAGTTTGCCGTCTTTTTTGAGCAATTCTCCAATGTTCGTGTCGTGGGTCTCGACGCAGATGGCCGCCACAAAGGCATGTTCGGACTATACCAGTTGTTTCGTGAACTCCAACAGGTGGGCACGTTTGATGTTGTCGTTGATGCCCATCAGAATCTACGGTCGTTTGTGTTGAAAAGCCTCTTTCGGTTAGCGGGCATTCCGTCCATTACCATTGATAAAGGGCGGCAGGAGAAAAAAGAACTAACCCAAAAAGAGAACAAGATACGTCGTCCGTTGCTGCATAGCGTTAATCGGTACGCTTTGGTATTCAACCAGGCAGGCTACGCTATTCAGCCAGCTAAGCCGTTTCAATTTATAACTAGTACAGCCGCTGAAGATGAAGTAGCCACCTTTCTAAATCGCCAATCGCTCATCCCAGATGCCCCCTGGCTGGGTATTGCTCCCTTCGCGCAACATTTGCAGAAAACATGGCCGTTCGACCGGTTTGCTCCCCTACTCGAACAGCTCTACCAGACGCAGCCACTTAATATCTTCCTGTTTGGAGGTGGTGCATCGGACATCGCCCAGCTCGAAACCCTCAAGCAGCGTTTTCCGCAGGCCGTGCTAGTAGCGGGACAGCTTTCACTGGCGGCCGAATTAGCGCTCATTCGTCGGCTCAACGGGATGGTTTGCATGGATTCGGGCAACATGCACCTGGCCGCTCTGAGTGGTGTACCAGTGTTGTCTATCTGGGGAGCTACTCACCCCGACGCCGGTTTCGGTCCGTGGAGCCAGGGCGATGAAGCAATCCTTCAGGTGTCGCCCGACCAACTCACCTGCCGCCCTTGCTCGGTGTTTGGCAGTAAGCCCTGCTTTCGGGGCGATCTGGCGTGTTTAAAATGGATTTCGGTAGACGTAGTGGCCGCGAGGATTGGTCAGATGCTCGGTTTCGCCGTTTAAGCCTGTCTGTTATTAATTGTTATTACGCAGTTATGAAATTCTTCGTCAAAGGTGGTCAGGGATGGTCAGTTGCCAATAGATACCATCCTTGACTATACCTGGCCAATCTTGACTACCTTCTTCTACTCGAAGTTCTTTTTTTTCTGCCGTAACTCTTTGACTTCAAAGTCAAACGACAGGTCGTTCATGCACCGAAAATGCTGTAAAGGGCAATTACCGAATCCAGTATGTGAGCAGGGGCGGCAGGGCAGACCTGCCTTTTCGAGCCGTACGTAAGGCGTTTTGTAAGGGTAATAGCCCAGTTGTGGCGTAGTGCTTCCCCAAATCGAATATACTTTTTTGCCAAAGGCCGCGGCAATGTGCATCAGGCTGGTATCGTGGCTAAACACCACCCGCGCCCGCTGCAAAATTGATGCGGACTGGTTAATGTTAAATTGGCCGCACGCGTTATAAATGAGCCGCTTACCGATGGCTTCTTCAATCTGCGCCCCGGCTTCGTGATCGCTTTTGTCGCCTAGCAACACGATTGGGTAATTGATTTTCCGGCACAGTTCAATGATACGGGCAACGGGCAGTTTTTTGGTGAAATGCTGCCCACCAATCGCATAAGCGACAAAGTCGTGCTGGTGAGTTGGGGGAAGCCAATCGGTTTCGACCTCGTCTTTGTACGGAATGAAATAATCCAGCCCCATTTCGTCGTTCTCGACGCCCAGATTACGTACCGTTGCCATATACCGATCCACTACGTGCTGGTTAGGCATGGCGTTTATTTTCCAGCGCACATAGAGCCACTTGCGGAACGACTGTTTTTCGATGCTGTTCGACCGGACGCCGAGCGCCGTTTTAATCAGGCCGGTTAGCCAGTTATGTTGCAGGTCAATGACATGATCGAACTCTTCGGCCCGCAGCTGACGGATCAACTGATACAGATTATTGTCAAGGTAATGGCACTTGTCGATATGAGGATTATAGTCAACAATAGGCTGATAAGCCCGAGCGGTACTAAAATGTACCTCAGCATTTGGAATTTGCTGCTTCAGGCAACGTACTACAGGCGTCGTCAGTATAATATCACCGATGGACGAGAATCGAAGAACTAAAATTTTTGCCGCAGTAGCCATGCCCGTTATTACCTTTCTGCAAAATTATTGCATTTGTCCTGGCCTGCCAAACCGTTTAATAGACCCACCAGCGCGGTTTTACTGGGGTACGGTATAAATTGTTTTCACAGACAACACAGCCCGATGGTTGGGAGATGGTTACGGGTCCATAGACGGTGTCAGTCCACTACTTTTCGCGGTGTTCAACAGTTAACAGTTTCTTAGTTACCTGTGCCCCCTTTTGCAGAGCAAGTTCATCAGGATTCGCCCAGATTTGCCAGGACTCGCCGGTTGAGAGTTTCACTGTAACTTTTACAGCCTGTGATTCAGGCGCTTCTTTACCTTGTTTTTGGCTGACACGTTCCAGCGAAACACTTGGTGAATTACCCCCCAGGTCGATGCACCAGGCAACAGCGGTTTGGTTCGTTTTTTGCCGGAATACCATCACCGGTACGTTCTGACCAAGATCAGGTTTTCCGTAGCCGGTCATAACCTGCATCGGCGCTAAGCTGGCGGCATGTACACTGACCTCACGACCCGCTTTCGTAAGCGTAGCCAGCGAAACCCCTTTATCAGCCGGATGCTGTTGCCAATCCTGAACCTGGTTATACCCAATTTTATCGGAAGCCGTTGTCCAGGATTGTCCCGTTGGTCGATTCACCCAGGTACCAGCCTGATGATACACAATGTCCAATGTCTGAGGAGGCAGGGGGGTCTGAAACTGGTCGATGATGAGCATGAGATTTTCGTTTAGAAGCGCAGCTGACCGTATAAATCGAACCGAATCATAGGCGTTGGTCGTTTGGGTCATCATCAGCCTGACGCGGTTTTCTCCCCCGAAGAACAGGCACTGCCCTTTCGACTTCTTCTGTGGTTTTTCGTTGACAACGAAGGTGTTGTGCGCAAACGAAGTTCGATTCCATTCATTAATCTCCGGTGAGCTATATCGAACTGCCCCAGGAACAACGCTAATGGGCTCAAACCCTTTGAATAAGGCAAAACCTAACTCATCATAGTGTCCGTGCCAGTGATGTAATGAATCATAATTCAGGTAAAAGCTAAGGTTATCGCGGCCTTGCCACGTGGCTAACATGCCGACGCCCGCTTCGGAAAAATTCTTGCTGTAGACATACCAGGGACCAGGGGGCGACACGTTTGGCTCCCCGTACAGCAAGGCCCAGCCCGTAAAAATGGCTCCCAGATTCGTAAACTCGGCGCGGTCGTCGCCGTAGATGACATGCCGAAATGGTTCGTCTTTAAACATGGAGTACCCCCATTCATACAGGTACCGCTGAGACCGCTCCCGAAGATTAAGCATCCTAGAATCGTTAAACGCCGGTAAGGTCATCGCCCCGTTCGCCAGCAGCAATGGAGCATGAAACATACGACGTAACGGGAGTAGCCGAAGCGGGTACCCATAATTACGGGAAGCCTGAGCCAGGTTGGTCAGGGCCATGAGCGAATAAAAGTGATAACCGGGCGAGAGTTGCTTCTGAAATCCTTCCATCGTCAGGCCGGCCATCAGTTGCCGGTCATACCCTCTCAGGCTATCAAACATGGCCGTGTGAATCAAATCGGCATCATTGTTTAAGAAACCGACCATCCCAATGGCGGCATTCTTCCAGCACTGGATGTTGCCAACCTCACCTACATACTCAAACGCCCGGAGCATCTTCGCCGATGGGTAAAACAACTTTTCATTAAGTTGCTTTCGATCCGTTGGCGACAGCATATCCCAGATCAGATCAGTCCCCTGGACCAAATCCATCAGCCAAATGGCTTCGTTGAGCGTTTGCTTGTAAATCCGGGTACCGCCCAGCTTGGGTTCACGAACGCCCTGGTTATCGATTCTCGGAAAGCGGGCGTACCGCTCGGCATAGGCCAGCAGAATGGCGCGTGCCTTGTCCGCGTATTTCTTCTCATGGCTCACCTGATAGGCCAGCCCCAGTTGCAACACCCCGATAGCGAGTGCGTCATGGATGAAACCAATCACTACTCCGTCGTAGTCTTTAGCAATCACGGACGTATCGCCCCGAAAGACTTCGCCTGTTTTCACGTCCACGTGCTCCCATTGCCAGTCTCCAATCTGACGGCCTTTTTTTAGATTATTGGCGGTAGTTGGGCTGATGTAATAGTGATCCCAGTTGCCGCCCCGGGGTGGAATTTCAACCGGTTGCTGAAGGTACTTTTCAGCCGTGGCCTGAAGCTGTTTCCAGCTCTGCTGCTTCCAGGGTGTCGACTGTATCTCCTGGCGAAGCGTATCAAACTGCGCTTTCGTTAAAACCAGGTAGGGGTGCTGTAGAGCGGACCCGTTGAGCGAAACAGACGAAGGCAGAGACGACTGTGCTCGGCAGAAACAACTGCCTGCCAGCACGAACCAGCTCACGAACACAAAAAAAAGCTTATTCATTGGGTTGATTAGTAATACAAAAATTGCCTGTCCTATCTTTCTCTATAACAGAGAAGTAGCAAGTCTACTTACTCAATACAATTCTACTTTTACCGTACACTATCCTTTTCAGAATGTATCACATTCATCACCTGATTGGATTCCTCAGAGGCATTTCCCGAATCTGTTGAGCTATCCGCCAGTCAGTCTACCGCAGAAACACACCGGCAAACTGACTGGCGGGCAAGAGTCAAGTGTCTTTAGGCGCTGCTAAAACGAGATTCGCTTTGCGATCAACTATCTTGTAGTTAAAAACTGCTTAATCTTTTTCTTATTTCATCGTCTGTTTGATTATACATTAAAAAAACTTCGACGTTTCTACCTGCTTGCTCAGACAACACTGGCTTCTCACGAAGACCTATAGTCAATTGTGAATTCACTTTTAGGAGTTCATAGGTAATAGACCTACCAACACGTAAACTATCCGGTAAATTATATTTAGTGAAGAGCAATGGTTCAGTAGAGATTACTGACATCCTTTTATTGAACTTACTTTGTAAAGCGTTGTGCAAAGAATCTTGCAACCCTGCCCTCCATACATAGGAATGCACATAAGAGCGTACCAGCCGACTATATAAGACGTCTTTAGATTGATATTCATTGGCAAAATCGTCGGTTTCGTAGCTGTACTCCAAGGTTACAGTATTTCCATCAACTCCTCGTGCGTAATACAAACCAGGAGGCTTATACAGTAGCTTGTATTTTTCTACTGCCTCACCAACTGTTAATGGAAATATCCATTGGGTCTTGGCAAAATCTACGCTAATAGTTTTAGATGAGCTACAACTACTGATGAATAATACCAATCCTATAAAGACGAAAATTCTGACCATAGAGTACATGTTACGGAGTTGGTGTGCCATCAATTTTTATCAACCGCCCTTGCTGAAATGCCTCGATAACAGCTGCAGCTAAATTTGATAAATTACATCCATTCGCCTGCCAATTCTGGCCAATTGCTATACCTACATTATTGTTGTGGGTGTCCATATTAAACGACTGATTCGTCCCAAATCTGCGTCCGTCGCATTCTTCATGTAATTGTGCCAATGCTCGTGTATCATCAGCACCAATTGAGCATACGTTTATAGCTTGATACAAAGCATGTTTTATAGCATTTTCTGGGCTATCCCCGTTGTCGTTACCAGCACGAAAATTATCCCTTATAAATGCTTCAACAGTGCGTCGGTTAGCAAGTACTGATGGAGCGTGAATTGCATGATTAATCATGTAATTAATCTCGCAAGAATTTGCAAACCCCTCTTGTTGAAGAATAGCAATTGCTTGATCATTTTCAGAAGGAGGGTTTGGAGGGTTACACCCGACTCCACTGCACTCGCAGGGGTTGGCCGCTGCGTAGTTGCCACAGGCACAACTGTTAGGATTGGTCTGGCAGGGGTTGGGAGGGTTACAATTGGCAGGATTACACTCACAACTATTAGGATTGAGCAGGCAGGGGTTACAAATGGCCGGATTGCACTCACAACTGTAGGGGTTGGTCTGACAGGGGTTGGGAGGAGTACAATCGGCCGGATTGCAGGCACAACGATCATAACAGCCGCTGGATGGATCACACCGATTACAGTCTACGGGAGGTAAACACGACCCGGGTTGACATATACAGGGGTCATAACAATCGCTGGCCGGGTTGCAGACGTTACAACCTGGGTTAGGCTGACACTCTCCACCGCTTTGCAACCCAAGTTCGTCGGCGATTGATCCGGCTGGCTTGGCCGGAGGAGCATCGAGGCTATCGACCACCGACGAGTCTGCAGCCGAACGCGCTCCCTTGACTGAATCTTCGGTCCTGACAGATTCGATAGACAAACCACTTAACCAGATGGGCCGTCGGCTGTGGTTGATATAACTAATCCGGATGAAACCGTTCTCCGGAACCCGCGACGCGATCTCTGACAGCCACCAGCGTTTGCGGGCTCGACGAGAAATGGGCGCTTTACGGGTAGCGACCAGAACCGTATCCTGACTGTAGATCTCATACTGCAACCAGGCATCTGGTTTTTTATCGATGCGCAACAATTGAGATAGGGGCAGCATAATCCCCACACCCATGTTGAGCCGGTTGCGTTGATCGACTGACGGGCGGGCTTCCGGTATGGCCGTGAGCGGCAGAGGTTGATTGGCTAAGTAGGCCAGGGTTCCCATTTCGAGCGACTGTCGCAATGTGGTCTTGAGGTCACGCTTGAGGTTGTAACGCGTAAACAGTTCGGTTCGTACTGAGTCGCCTTTGCGAACAGCAATCAATGGCGTCTGCACCCGCGACAAGGCCGGTACCAGTCCGGGTAGCTGCTCTAACGTAAGGGTTTTAGGAGCAGCTTCACCTTCCGCTCTACTGTCGGCAGATCGCCTGAGGGTATCGTGCTGAGCGAAGCGGCCAGGATTATTTGGTTGGTCAACATTTACCGCCCCTGAGTCGGTTTGAAGAGGATAGAGTCGGTTTGGTTGGGCACACAGGCCGTTGCCAAACAGCAGGAGTAAGGAGAGTAAGTATACGTTTTTCATGCCCTCAATGTAGGGCTATCTAACCGATCAAGTCAATCTGTCAAGTTAGCTGAAGAGCTGAAATCACCTTTTATAGGACGAAATCACCCATTACCCCGTCATTAAGCTTAAAATAAGCCACTGTTGCTATTACCCCACCCTTTTGTACGCTGGTACCCGAATGTTATCATCAGGGTAGTACTATGTTAACGCTGGTATGATCTACTTAAAACATGGCTTAGTAGCTTTTACTCAAATATAAGTTTACTTTAAAAGACATATTTAAGTATAATGTGTATTCACACAAACTACTCTCAATCATGATTTAACCTGTTTTGGCATACCGGCATAACGACCTCGTACCAAGACAGAACGACAAGCGCAAACCGTTTAATAGACCCACCAGCGCGGTTTTACTGGGGTACGGTATAAATTGTTTTCACAGACAACACAGCCTGAGGGTTGGGGGATGGTTACGGGAGGATCAGAGTCCGGAATGGCCTGCCCTGCACTTCGGTCAACGTAAATTGATGTTTCCGATATACCCGTTGCGCCAAAGTAGCCATAAACCGACGCTGTCGGATCACTTACGCAACGGAGGTTTCCCCGTATGGTCGTTGGTGCCGCGTCGAAAAGTCCTCCCGTGTTGTTAACGAGTTGACGAACGCTCTTCCAGAATGCATAAGCGCCTTTGCTAATAGCCTGTTGCTGTACTTCCAGATAATAAGGCGCTCTTGATTTGTAAGGCACCTCCATGATGTACTGGCGGCTGATGGCCTGGCCATTGACGTTGGCGTCCGAGCTGACATTAATGCAGTTGTAGCAACGGGTAATGTCCCAACACTCTGAACAGCAGCCAAGTCCGGTCAAGGTACCGCTGGGCAATTCGGTTTTCTGACAGACAAACGTAAACTCATAATGCGTCCATAGCCACCGATAGTAGTTGCTCTGCTCGCCAGGATCTTTAGTGTCCAGATACACATCCCAACTTTCTTTTCGTTTCCCAATGCCCGGAATAGGCTCATTTCGGTATTCACTGTAGAGCTTCTGAATCGGCGGTGATGCCTGCAACATCTCAAAGTCAGACTCATATCGTCGGCCGCTTTGGGTCTGAATCGTGAGTTTATAACTCCGGCCAGCAACGCCCCGTATTCCACCACTACGTTGGGTAATGTACGTTCCAGTCTGGGTTAGCTCGGTTAAGGTTTCCCGATAGCCCAGATCATCTTCTATAGTGACGGTGGCCCCGTTTTCCAGCAGGTTAAGGCTGCGGATGGAATAATCAGCCGTTCGGGTGAGCCTGACGGTATAAGGGCCGGGTTGGTCCGTAATTTGTCCTTCTACAATCAAAGCAGGCGGCAAACTAAGATTATCGGGTTGGTATTCGGTCACACAGGCGGCCACGAGTAGCGCACTCCCCAAGCCACAGAAAACTGCCTTAAACTGATTCATGATCAGAATTTAAAGTTATAGGTTAGGGATGGGAAAGCGGTGCCGAATATAGAGAGCTTGTAAGCGTCTTTGTCGGCCCGATTGTCGAGTCGGTAAAAGATGGAATACGCATTTTTATGGGCGTAGACATTATAGATCGCGAACACCCAGCTACTCTGGTTCCGCTTCTTTTTGAGGGGGTTCTGCTCAAAGAGCATCGAGAAATCAAGGCGATGATAATCTGGGATGCGTTGCTGGTTCCGATCAATGTAAATAGGTACGTATACGCCGTTGATAGTCGCTCGGGCGTAGGGCTGCGTAATGGGACGACCGGTGCTGTAGGTAAAATTCAGCGATAAGCTAAACCAGGCGTTGGGTCGATGTGTGGCCAGTATGTTCAGCGTGTGCGGCTTATCATAATTAGCCGGATACGCCTGCCCATTATTGACCCGTTCGTCAATGTAAGGGCTGTTCATGGTCAGAAACGTGCGGGCGTAGGTGTAGCTGACAAAGCCGATCCAGTGGCCTTTGTTCTTACGCAACAGTCCCTCAAAACCGTAGGCCTGGCCGCTGCCCTGCACAATCTGGGTTTCGACCGCCTGGGCCAGTTGCAATTCGGCGCCATCCCGGTAATCAATAGCGTTGGTAAGGGTTTTGTAATACACTTCCCCCGAGGCCTCGATGGCGTTATCGGTTGTATTCCTGAAATACCCAAGCGACCATTGATCGGCAATCTGTGGTTTGGTATATGTGTCGCTCAGGTGCCAGCGCGAGGTGGGCAAGGCCGCTGTCGTGTTTGTTACCTGATGGATATACTGACGAAGCCGACTGTATCCTGCTTTAATTGATTTTCCCTCGCCCACCGACCAGCGAACGGCCAGCCGGGGCTCCAGTCCTCCGGTTGAATGGTAGATTTTACCGGCTCCATAGGTTTGCGTAGACGCTACGCTTTCGTCCTGAAGCGGCCCTCCTTCCTGGTACGTCCGCACCTGGGCTGGTCCCTGATTGAGCAGTGCTGAATAGCGTAGGCCCGCGAGTACCGATACGTTGGGGTTCAACTTCCATTCGTCCTGTAGGTAAATGCCCAGTTCGAGGGCGTGTTCGCGCGCTAAGTCAATCGGAAGCACGTTTGAATAAGGCCCCGGTATCCTCGTATTCGGTTGAATCTGATAATCAATGGCACTCACGCCCACCTGCCACTGGTGGGTTTCGTTGGGCGTGTAGGTCAGGTCTGATTTAAGTTGCCGGTGCCACACACCCGATTCTAGTTGAAACGCATTTGCTGAATCGGGTGCTGAAAGGTCAGCCCGGTAGCGGCTTAAAATAGCATACGTGGCCAGATTAAGCTGCTTATTAATGAGGTAGTTCCAGCGTAACGAGCCGTTTAGCGTCTGGTAGTTGAATTGCGTTGACGACGCGTTAATTTCCTGATTCGACAACGAATCGGACGCTAGCTTGAATACATCGCTGCTCAGATAGCCCGTAAACGTAAACGTATGCTTCTCATTAGGCTGGTACTTGAGCTTCGTGGTCAGGTCATAAAAATTGGCCCTGGTTCCCCTTAGGTTTGGAGGTGCCAGTTTAAACAGGAAGTCGTTGAAAGACACCCGCGCTGCGGCCAGAAACGACAATTTATTTTTGATAAGGGGGCCTTCAATGCCTAATCGGCTTGAGATGACGCCAATACCGCCATTTACACCCCACTTTTCGGCATCCGGCTCCTTAATCCGCACATCAAGCACGGATGACGCACGGCCGCCATAGGCAGCCGCCACTCCTCCCCGGTTCAGGGTTACATCCCGAACCACATCAGGATTGAATACCGAAAAGAATCCCATCAGGTGGCTCGAATTGAATACCGGAGCTTCGTCGAACAAAATCAGGTTCTGGTCGGCACTCCCCCCGCGCACGTTAAAGCCGGGAGCACCCTCGCCTACCGTTGTTACCCCCGGCAATAGTAGCAGGCTGCGGATGACATCTACCTCGCCAAGCAGGGGCGGAATACGCCGGATGCTGCGGATGGTCAACTGCGATACGCCTATCTCCACTTTACGAACGTTTCGATCGGGCGCTTCACTCGTTACAATGACCTCCTCCAGATCTTTGGCATCGTCCTGCATCTTAATTTCACGAAGCAGTAGTTTCTGCAACGAGATGGTATCCAGCACGGGACGATAGCCGACATGCGTAAATTTTAATACATACTTACCGGGAGGTAACGTAACAATGTAGAAGCCATCTTTAGCGGTTACGTATCCTTTAGAAACGTCTAATACAACAATATTGACGCCCTGAATGGGTTTACCGGTTTTGGCGTCACGAACGTAGCCAGTGGCCGAGTAGGTTAGTTTGGGTACGGTTTGGGCAGGTTGTTGCTGCGCCATTGCGCCACTGCTTAGGCACACCATCAGGCATAGTAAACGTAAAAATTGCATAGTGAAGGTTTAGGAACATGGAATAAGGGCAATAAAGTGATAGAGTACTAAGTCGCGCAACTGGTTGTAAACAACAGGTAAGAATAAGTAAAGGGGAGTTGAAACGCCTGTAAATTACTCTTACCTGTTTAACGATATACGGTAACTCCGCTGTCTACTTATAAGCATAAAGAAAATACGAGCCTACTTCTTATCTATCCGCGCTCGTCGCTGCCGAAAATAACTATCCATTTGGTTCAATGTCAGGGCATTAAACGTCATTGATTTTGTCAATCCACCTTTTCGGGCAATCGCTACGCCATAATGCATATCCAACAATCCCACAAGGTCGTGGGCGTCGGGGTTAATGCTTATCATAACCCCTTGCTCCATGGCGTAATCAATCCACCGCCAATCCATATCGAGCCGGTAGGGACTGGCGTTGAGCTCAATGATAACGTTATGTTCGGCACAGGCATCGATGATGGCCCGATGGTCGATGGGATACCCTTCGCGGGCCAGTATCAGCCGTCCCGTTGGATGCCCCAGGATGGTGGTGTATGGATTTTCGATAGCACGTAGTAACCGAGTCATCGCCTTGTCGAGCGACATGGTCAGGGTTTGGTGAACGGATGCCACTACGTAATCGAACGTCGCCAATGTGGCCTCGTCATAATCCAGCGAACCATCGCCCAGAATGTCCGATTCAATCCCTTTAAAGATCCGGAAGTCTGATCCATACCCAGCGTTAAGCTGATCAATCTCGACCTGTTGTTGCTGCACCCGCTCTATATCGAGTCCGTTGGCGTAGGTCGCCGTTTTCGAATGGTCGGCGATGCCGAAATAGGTTAACCCTAACTGTCGGCAGTACGCGGCCATATCGGCTACCGACTGCTTGCCATCCGACCAGGTGCTATGGTTGTGAAGTGTACCCTGCAGGTCATCCCAGGTAACGAGTTCATCATTACGGTGACGGCTGGCCCAGCGAAACGCAAAATCGTCCTCCCGCATTTCGGGTACAATATACGGCAGCCCCGCCCGCTGATAAATGGCCGGCTCCGACACATCAGTACTGGTGTAGGCTGCCTGTAACAACGACGCCCCGCCCGCGCCCACTTGCTGCAAATGCGGTTCAGCCGCTGTTTGAATGAATAGTTCACGATCCATCTGTTCAGCCGGCACTAAGAGCAATTCAACGCGCACGTCGAAGCCCTCCAGCTGCCCCCGCCACACAAACGGCGACGACTCTACTTCATGCTGCACCAGATTAGGCCGACCCGCCAGGGTTAACATAGCCGATATAGGGTCACTCGTTTGTAGCAGGAGTTGCACTCTATCGACCTCCTGCGCTTTTCGCCGAACCTGTCCGCTTATCTCGACCCGGTCAAAATACTGGGCTAATTCATCATGCAACAGGTTGGCAATCATAGCGGCCTTATCCATGCGAACTTTACCTTTCTGCTCCTGCAAAAACTCCAGAGCTGCCAGAATCTTTTCCTGCGTGTTCTGGCCAAAGCCTTTGATGGTAGCGATCTGACCATTTTCGCCAGCCAGTTGCAAATCGCGAAGGTTGTCAATGCCCAATTCGTGCCAGAGCGTCCGGATTTTCTTTACGCCAAGCCCTTTTATTCGGAACATGTCCAGCACGCCCGAAGGGGTCTGGGCCAGCAAGTCGTCGAGCTCCGTCAGGTGGCCGGTATCAACAATCTCGCGAATCTTGTTAGCCACGGCTTTTCCAACGCCCGGCAGCTTAACCAGGTCATCCGCTGATAGTTGGCTCAGGTCGGCAGTAGATTTATCGAGATTAAACGCAGCCGTTTGGAAGGCCCGTGTCCGGAAGGCGTCGTGATTGTGGAGCTCCATCAACCGCCCCGTTAGTTCGAGCAGGTCAACGATTTCGGAATTGGTCATGCAAAAAAGAAAATTTACTCCGCAAATTAACCAATTGGTCGGATTTAGAAGTTACCAGCGGCTCTTCCAACCCTATCTTAGTGATGTAAACCAAACTAATCCAATGTTAGCCACCTTTCTACATTCTCCAACGGGTATTTTTCACCTGACAGCTGCGCTGCTGGCTATGCTTTTCGGAGCGCTGACATTTTACACTGAAAAAGGCTCATTGCGACATAAGCAGGTTGGTTATGTGTATGTGGCGGCTATGGTTGTCGTCAACGTTACGGCCTTTCAGATTTACGCACTTTTCAACCGGTTTGGTCCGTTCCATGGGGCCGCCATCTGGAGTAGCATCAGCATTTTACTGGGTATGGTTCCTGTTATTTTAAAACGGCCGGGCAACGGCAAATGGCTGCACCTGCACTATTATTTTATGAACTGGTCGGTGGTCGGCCTGTATGCAGCGTTCTGGGCGGAGTCACTCGTGCGGCTCTTTCCTATCCAGTATTTCTGGCCCGTTGTGGTGCTGGCAACGGTTGGTACGGTGGTTATAGGTGCTCGGCTCATCCGACGCCACAAAGACCGGCTGGTTAATCAGGCTATTCAGTCGAAGCCAACAATCGAGCCAGTGCGTGCGTAAACAGATTGGTTTGCTTACTAAGCAACGTACCCCGGCAAGGTGAAAGCTTTACCGGGGTACGTTGCATTTGTCACTTCTCTGCTGACATCAACCTACTTTTTTTAAACAGAGTCGAAAAACGCGTAGTTGAATCTAAACAGGACAAAATACGTAACTGGTCACTTAGCTAGGTTCCAACGTATGAATAGCATTCTGCACTCTTCGGTCAGCGTGGTACATCTGCTGGCAGCGCTGACCGCGATGCTAACCGGCACCTACATTTTGTTTACCGAAAAAGGCACGATAAAGCACCGGATCATAGGCCGGATATACGTAGCGGCAATGGTCGTGCTGTTGCTAACCGCCTTTCAGATTTATTTTCTCTTTGGCCGATTTGGCGTCATTCACTGGGGTGCCGTGGGTAGCGTCTTAGCCTTAACGGTTGGTACAGCCTCGGTCGGACTGCGCCAGATCGTGCCGTCGTGGCTACGATGGCATTACATTGGCATGGGGGCCTCCGTTACGGGGCTCTATGCCGCCTTTCTGGTTGAGAGCACGTATCGTTTCTTTCCCCCTTCTTACTTCTGGTGGGTTACGATGGGCTCGGCCAATGCCGTCTTCGCGGTGGGGGCGATTTTGCTGTACCGATATTATCCACGTACGTTCATCCAGAAAAGTCGGTTGACAGAATCAACCGGTTTCATCGGGCCGGCTGGGTTATTAGCCCGACTGAACCGGCAGTTTGTCAGAAAGTGATTTGGGTATGTTAACAGCGCAGCTACCTTTCGACTGTATTCGCTGGTTGTCAGCGCAATCGAATCACTCTAGACAACATATCCGCTCATGGAACCCCAACGCGACCCTTATTTATGGAAACAAGCGAAAGCCCGGGTTGGCTTTCGGATGCACCTCCGCTCTTATCTGGTTGTTAACGCTGGTCTTTGGCTGATCTGGGCCTTAACCAGTTTCGCGATTCGCGATGAATACTCCTCTAGGTTCCTCTTTCCATGGCCGCTTTTCGCCATGCTTGGTTGGGGCATCGGATTGGTATCTCACTATTTTAGTGTATACCGCACGGGCAACCAGAAAGACATGATCGAAGAAGAATATAAAAAGCTGGCCGGTCGGCAGTAAAAAAGAACGAAGTACGATACAGCAGCCTTCGGCAGACATCGTACTTCGTATTGGCCAACTCACTTATACAGCTACCGGCGCTTTGATGGCGGGGTAGGGATCATAATTTTCGAGCGTAAAATCCTCGTACGTAAAGTCGAACACCGACTTCACATTTGGGTTCAGGCGCATGGTAGGCAGCGAACGAGGAACACGGCCCAACTGCGTTTCGACCTGCTCCAGATGGTTCAGATACAGGTGCGTATCGCCCCCCGTCCAGATAAATTCGTGAGCTACGTAGCCACACTCCTGCGCAATCATCATCGTCAGCAGCGCGTAAGAAGCAATGTTAAACGGCACGCCCAAAAATACGTCGGCACTGCGCTGGTACAGCTGGCAGGAGAGCCTGCTTTTATTCTCCCCATGTAGGGGGTCAGGGGGTATTACGTAAAACTGCATCAGCAGATGACAAGGTGGTAAGGCCATACTGGGCACGTCGGCCGGATTCCAGGCCGAAATAATCATTCGACGCGAATCGGGGTTGTTTTTCAACTGCTTTAAAACGTCTTGTAGCTGGTCAATGACCTGCCCGTCCGGGGCCGCCCAGCTCCGCCACTGTTTGCCATATACCGGCCCCAGATCCCCGTTTTCGTCGGCCCATTCATCCCAGATACTGACACCATTATCTTTTAAGTATTTGATGTTTGTATCCCCTTTAATGAACCACAGCAGTTCGTGAATGATCGATCGGGTATGAACTTTCTTGGTTGTCAGCAGCGGGAAGCCCTCTTGAAGATTGAACCGCATCTGGTAACCAAACACGCTAATGGTACCAGTGCCAGTACGGTCTGTTTTGTGGGTGCCGTTGTCGAGAATATGCCGAAGTAAGTCGTGGTATTGTTTCATTTATGCGGTTGTTGTACGGTAGTAGTTGGTTTTTGGGATTTAAAGGCAGATGGGTCCTTGACAGCTGAATAAATGAAGTACCCAATAAGTATTAGCATACCAAACGCGAAAAACGATAGGTAGCCGATTGCATAGCCAATAATTGAACGCCAGACAACGGAAAAAAACCGTACCCGACGCTGGAATAACTGATAATACACTATGACATTATAACCAAGCATCGCCACTGCCGATACCCACATAACAATCTTAAAAGCGGCAACTGATCCACCCAGCGCCCAGAACAGGACGACAATCGCTAGCGACAGCAACAGATGGATGTTGGTAATAAACGTTTGTGCGACGAGCATCTCCGGATAGTTGTAGCGCTGTCGGCGGAACATGAGCCGGTACCCAAACGCGAAGAACGGAATCATCAGAATATAAAGCAGATTCTGATTCCGCTCGATCCACTGATTCAATTCTGCCTGGAACGCCTGTGCACCAGCAGATGCGTCTTTCGAGTTGAGCATTTCCTGACTAGCCTTCATGTAACTCACCCCAAGACCGTGCTGAACGAACAGAAGAACCGCGCCGAGCATGAGTAGCAGAGCCAGCGGTCGATAGTGATTGACCCGTTTTCCTTCCAGAAACTCGCGTATGGTATGACCGGGGCGCGTCAGCAGTTGGCGTAGGGTATAGACAATGCCATGGTCAACGTGCCAAACACTGTGCGGAATTTCGTGCCAGATGTAATGCCAGTTTACCGGGTGTGTATCGGCCCGCTGGCCGCATTGGCTGCAATAGCGACCAACGTATTCATGATCGCAGTTCTGGCAATTTACTAAACCACCGGTTACCGAGTGGTCGTGGACATGAGTAGTTGAGGTAGCAGAGGTCATGTATTTTAGCGTTTAGGCGTTTGCCAAAAATAAACAATATCTGCTTTTATTCTACCCACAAAGTGTAACGACTCGGGCAACTATCGCAGGATAATTGCCCGAGTCGTTACACTTTGTCGGAAATCAAACAACGCCTTATGCCTGGGCTTTCTTCATGCAGCAGGCATGGCTACCGGCCTTCTCGCATTTCTCTGATTTTGCTTTAGCTTTCGCCTTTTTGTCTTTGCGAGCGTCGGCCGCGAACGAAACGGTAGTGAGGGTGGTCAGCAGGGCCAGACCGAGTAGGGCTTTTTTCATGATACGAACTGGTTTTTAGATTCCTAAACGCAACAGTGCGTTTAGCCGAATTTAGGCAAAAACTACGCCATTGTTCCAACTAGGCAGTCAAGTATGGTCAAGGGCAGTCAGGAGCCGTATGACTCTTGACAACACTTGACTACCCCATCAACCCGGAACTAACAACCCCACTTAGTTATTCTCTCCGTTCTCTGTGAGAACCTCCGTTATCTCCGTGTTTAAAGCAATTCAAACGAATACGTAATCTCGGTCGTTGGCCGAAACTGCGCCGTTGCCGAGCAGTACTTATCCATCGACAGATCAATGGCGCGTTTCACTTTATCAGCGTTGAGCTGCCCCTTCAGCAGATACGTAATATGAACTTTTTTAAATGGCGCGGGGGTCGCACCTTTCTCGCGCAGTCCGTCTACTTTCAGGCGGAAATCGTCGATCACCTGCTTTTGCTTTTGCAGAATCAGAATTACGTCGATGGCTGAGCAACCTGCCAGGCCCATGAGCAGCATTTCCATCGGACGAGCACCGGCATTATGCCCGCCGATGTCCGTAGCCGCGTCGATATGTTGCGCTACGCCCGATGTTCCAACGGCTTCGAAATGAAAGGCATCGTCAACACGAACGAGTTCAACGTGCATCGTATTAAATTCCTGAATGGTGTCAACCGGTTGTGAATCAAGCATCATCTTTTTGCGTTTATACCTAAGAGTTCGTATTTTCACCGCTCCAGCAGCCTGGCAATATAAACAAACAGAACCATGTCCGAAAAATTCACCGACGACCTATTCGATCTTAAAAACGACCGGCGGCTGAGTGTATATCTCTACCGGGCAGGTTTTGCGGCCTGGTTGCTGTACATTGTGTCGGGCGCTCGGTTTATGCACTCGGTCAGCATGTATCGAACAGATTTCGGGGTCTTCTCGTTCTTTTTGATGGTCATGGGGTTGTCGGCCTCCATGATCTACGACTACCATCATCACCCGGCGGAGTTCGCCCAAAAGAAAAAATGGCTGGCCTTTAGCTATGTAGTACTCGCGGGTCTGGTCTATTTTTTCATTCTACGTAATGAGCCCATATCGCTGGATCACCTTTTGGGCAGGGGGCCTTTCTGATACGTACTTGTACTCTCTTGGGCATTGAGCGATCCTGAAATCGCTAAGCGTCAACATAGTCGGCAGGCAAGTACACGGAGAATGTGGCCCCTTGACCTGGCTGGCTCACGGCCGTAATAGCGCCTTTATGGTTTTCTACTACTTTTTCGCAGATAGCCAGCCCGATTCCCGTACCGGCATACTGGTGGCGTCCATGAAGCCGTTGAAACACCTGAAAGATGCGGTCCAGAAGCTTCTCGTCGAAGCCAATGCCGTTATCCGATACATTGATCCGATGGTAAGTTAATACCTGATTGGACAGGCTTAGGGAAGGTGGAAGGTCATCGTTCGGTTAGCTCGGTGATGTCCAGAAAGAAACGATCCCGGAGAACCGCACAATCCGCCCCTGCTCATCGAGCATTGTGCAGCCTTTGGCGTGTACTCAGCGCTCTTTGTTATCAATTAATCCGATGGTTCGGAAAATAATATCATGATTGCCGTCGCTCTCGGGGCTTAGTATACGCAGATTAGCCAACCGCACCCCTCCCGATCGTCCGGATGCACACGTTCGAGCAGAATATCAGCGGTAACGCTGGTATCGGGGGCCAACCCAAACAATACCTTGCAGGTAGCCGACCACTGCACCTGACCCGTTACCAAGTTAAAATCCCGGGTCCCTGAAGCGGCCGCTTCAATAGCCATCGTTAATCGTTTTTCCCTTTCTGAAAGTTAATCTCGACCCGGTTTCGCTCAGTAATGTCAATAAGTACGTTACCAAGCATCAAATGTTTCCTGTGCTGAGCGCTTATAGTTATGCGCCACCATTATTATATGGATACTTTTCTACGAAAAATTACAATTATTTAATCCCTTCTTAACGCTAAGGATACCTGCCAGAACCCATAAAATACTTGATTTTATTGTAGCCAGCCTATGAAATATTCAATTTGGCATCGTTCCCGGGAACGATTGCATAAAAAAATAGGCCTTCAGATTTCATTATAATTCCATTAAAATGTAAGCTTCCTCCATGCAAACAGGTCGATTCCTGTATAAATGGAGTGGCATTCCTACAAAAGTACAATTCTCTCCTTCGTTATGATAGCAAGATCCCCTTCCACCAGTCGTAGCCCTTCAACGGGCTTCAAGGGTATCTATCGGATACCTTCCGTCTGCTCTTACCAACTACAGTTTAATCCGCTCGATAAAACGCCCAAATACAAGCAGATCGTCCAGTCAGTTATTACGGACATTGAACGTGGCGTTTTGAAGAAAAATAATCAGCTCCCATCGATTAGCGAGTTGAGCGTTGAATATTACCTGGCTCGTGATACCGTTGAGAAAGCCTACCGTGAATTACGCGAACGGGGCTATATCACCTCCGTGCAGGGGAAAGGGTATTATGTACAATCGGGTGACTCAACGAAACTAAAAATCCTGCTGATCTTTAATAAGTTAAGCTCTTACAAAAAGATTATCTATTATTCGTTCCTGCAGGCACTGGGCGACCGAGCCACGGTTGATTTG
Organism: Spirosoma soli; assembly: GCF_042684525.1. Lineage (NCBI taxonomy): Bacteria > Pseudomonadati > Bacteroidota > Cytophagia > Cytophagales > Cytophagaceae > Spirosoma > Spirosoma soli. Next base: position 23,043 of record NZ_JBHULN010000001.1, read on the forward strand.
CAGATTCACCACTACAGCGCCCGCAACTTTCAGGACATTGTGGAAAAGAACCTCGGCAAGTACAACTATTACGTGGTGATGCCGCACTTCACACAGGATGCCGACGACGTTGATTATCGCAAGGTGTTAGCTATGATTCCGACCGATGAACTGGTGTTGCTCGACAAGGACTTACCCGAGCTACCCGGAACGCCCCTCAGTGTTTTTCAGAACTTTGAGAAAGACATTTTTGCCGCCCTTGAAACCGGCCTCGACCTACTCAACAAATACAAACGGCTCGTTTTGGTACTACCCAGCGACGGTAACTATCCCGTAGAAATTGCCCGTGGGTTTCGTTCGTTTTGCATTGTCTATGACAAACAGTTTACGGTGAAGGAGAGCGCTCTGGATGAGACGCTACAAGCCAGTACGACCTACGTTGTTGTGGAAGAAACGGACCTGGCTGAGTTGGTCAAAAAAGTGCGTCAGTCTACTTACCGATTAGGACAAGACATCGGTATCATCTCATTTAACGAAACGACGCTTAAAGAGCTTTTGGGCATCACGGTTATCACCACTGATTTTGAAATGATGGGTCGGACAGCGGCCCGGTTACTGCTCGACAAGCAGCGAGTTAAGGTAAAGAATCCGTTCTACATGATTCGACGTGCATCGGCCTAATGACCTTCCATTAAAGCCTTACGCTTTATCAAGCTATTTTCCGTGTAAATTTTTGTTTTATCATAGGTAAGTAATTAAGCCCACCAGACTCCTGATGGGCTTATTTGTTTGTACTTGATACGTTACCTTTGATTAGAAAAGCTACCCGCATGGCATTGATAACTACTATAGATGTACGCCCATACTATTTTTCACTACAACAGGCTGATTGTCTTTTGCTTTTATGACTACGTTTTTGAACGTCCAGTTGCGCCCGTAGTCAACCTCACCGGCAGCATTGGCAGTGATGGTCACATCGTTTAATCGGAAGTTCTCTAAAGGCGATTCCGCCAGGCCGCTGGCCATTACGGCCCGCCGGGCATCGGTTACCGTCAGGCGCGACACCTGCACGTTGCGGAAGTGCGGAATTCCTCGTTCAACTGGTTCTACTTTCTTCAGCATAGCTTTCCAATGAGCGGGCAAGGTAGCTTCGGTATAGCCATCCGGCAGGGTCGAATAGCTGTAGCTGGGGTTCCAGTTCATGGTTACTTCGAGCGGTACACCTACACTTTGCATGTGAATATCTTCCAGGTAAATATCTTCTACGGTGCCCCCTCGGGTCATGGCAGACTTAAATCGAATGCCAACGCCCGTTCCTTTCGCTTTGAGATTGCGCGCCAATACGTGCCGGATGCTGCCCGACGTTTCGCTGCCGAACGTAATCAGTCCGCCACCGGCACCGGAAACGCAATCTCGAATGACGATATACTCGGTAGGCCGATTCACCCGCAGGCCGTCCCAATCGCGGCCCGCTTTCAAGCAAAAATTATCGTCGTTGCAATCGATGTCGCAGTTCTGGACGAGTATATACGTCGAGGAGTCGATATCGATTCCGTCGGTGCTGGGGCCGTGCCCACCAATGTTGTTACGGATTACGAGTCCATCGGCCGTTACATGGTCTGAATACAGAATGTGTACGGTCCAGAAACCCGCCTGCTGGAGCGTAATTCCCTTCAGCGTGACATTTGATGAACCTGACACTAGTAACGTACGGGGCCGTTTAGCATCGTAGTCGACAATCCAGCGCAGGCCTTTCTGTTCATACTCCTTGCGCAATGCCCAGTAACTATCCCAAAAGGGTTTGCCCTGGGCATTAACCGTTCCCTCACCCGTTACGGCAACGTTGCTCTGATCAATGATGTTGATGAGAGCGGCTGGCCACTTCATTTCAATACCGGCTACCCGCGTATCAATCTCGGCATAATCAGCGAGCGACTGACTGCCCAGCAATTCGACTCCTTTGTCGAGGTGCAGCGTAACGCCCTTTTTGAGAAACAGCGAGCCGGTAAGATAAGCCCCTGGTTTGAACGTAACAATACCCCCTCCTTTGGCGGCACAGGCATCAATAGCTGCCTGAATCGCTTTTGTGTTGAGCGTTTTTCCATCGGCTACAGTGCCGTAACTGGCAGTGGCAAATACCGTCTTTTTCGTCGGTACGGTCCGCGCACCTACTTCTTTCACCCACGGCAGCGGATCGTTACTGGCTGGCCCATTGAGCCAGAGTGAGATCAACGTGATCAGGAAGAGCATAGGCGATGATTGCTTGGATGTTGTTTTTCATTTGATGTGGGCCGGTTAGCCGTAGTCTCCAGATTAAGGCCCGGCGTTATCCGGTCTGTGACCGAAAATGTGCACCTCATAATCTAGACCGGTCAGAGACCGGATAACGCTCGAGCATAGTCTGGAGACTATGCTCAACAAACGACCTAGATTTTCACCGCTTGTCGGGCCAGCAGTTTCCAGTCGCCTTTTTGCTTTACCCATACCAGCAACACCGCCAGCTTGACCTGGCCCGCTACGCCTTTGTTGCTTGTTTCGCCGGATAACTTATGGCGCACTAAGGCCGTGTTATCAACTACAGTGATCGTCTGGTCGGTGAGGTCCATCGTTTTAAAGTCCGATGCACCGCTGACGAGCGCTTCGACAAAAGCGGCTTTGTCTTCAACATTCCCGCCCGAATGTCCATAACTTAACTCATTCGTGACCAAGGCCTCAAGCGTGGCTTTGTCGGGATCGATCATGGCTTTGCGGAGCTTCTCCACCGCCTGCGTAACGGCCTGTTTGTCATCAGCGGGCGTTTTTGGTTTAGCAGCTAGTAATATGACAAAGGCAAACAAAGCAAATGCAAGTGTTTTGATGTAGTTCATTTTGATTGAATTGGTTATGATGAACGGAAAGAAATTACATAGAGTTATTGAGCCATCAGCACATATTCCTTACCAGCTTGGGTAGCCAAATCATATACCACAGCGCCGTTAGCAGCCGTGTCGGGCGAGGTTTCTTGGTACTGATTGGCGGGCATCTGATAAAACGGATTCGGATTAGTGCCTTTGGCAGTTGTCAGTTTGGCCGCTCCGGTTGACTTTAGCTGGTTGTACACCCGCAGGCGACAGTTGCCGCCTTGCTGCGAACGAACGGTCAACTTGGTCAGCTTACCGTCTTTCCAGCTATAATCAAGTTCAAACCCGCCCCGTGCTTTAAGGCCTTTTACGGCGCCCTCTTTCCAGGAATCAGGAATGGCGGGTAACACGTGAACAACGCCGTCGTGGCTTTGCAGCAGCATCTCACCAATGCCCGATGTACCACCGAAATTACCGTCGATTTGAAACGGAGGGTGCGCGCAAAATAGGTTCGGATACGTTCCACCTCCGTCGGCGTAATCAGTGCCTTCCACACCAGTCAGCTTAAGAAGCTCGCGCAGGAGTTTATAAGCGTGGTTGCCATCGTGCAGTCGCGCCCAGAAATTAATTTTCCAGGATTTGCTCCAGCCGGTTCCGCCATCACCGCGAATATCTAAGGTCTTGCGGGCGGCTTGCGCATACTTTGGTGAGGTCAGGGGCGAAATCTGCCGACCGGGGTGTAACACAAACAAGTGTGATACGTGACGGTGCTGCGGGTCCTGGTCTTCCCAATCTTTATACCACTCCTGCAGATTGCCTTTTTTACCAATCTGCAGTGGGAACAGTTTGCTTTTCTTTTCGACCAGCATCTTACGGAAGTCGGCGTCGATCCCTAAATGCTCAGATGCTTCGATGACGTTCGAGAACAAATCCCAGATCAAGCCGATGTCCATGGTCGTGGCGATGGAGACGGATTCCTTATCGCCTTTTTCGGTTATAAACACGTTCTCGGGCGAGGTCGATGGAGCCGTAACCAGATGACCTTGTTTATCTTCCACCAGCCAATCGACGCAGAATTGAGCCGCGTCTTTCATCAAAGGATACGCTGTTTTTTGCAGATAAGCCCGGTCGCCGGTGAAGGCGTAGTGCTCCCATAAATGTTGCGACAGCCAGGCGCCACCCATCGCCCAGTTCGCCCACATAGGTCCGCCTTTGCCGCGGTCGCCCACGGGGTTCGACGTCGCCCAGATGTCGGAGTTATGGTGAACGGTCCAGCCGCCTGCTCCATAAAAGTTTTTAGCGGTTTGTTTGCCGGTTACGGCCATGTACCCAATCCATTCGAGCAGTGGCGTATGAAACTCCGACAGGTTCACCATTTCGGCAGGCCAGTAGTTCATTTCGGCGTTGATGTTCGTGGTGTAGTTGCTGCTCCAGGGTGGGCGGGTCATTGGGTTCCAGATGCCCTGTAGATTGGCGACGGTGCCTCCCGGTCTGGAACTGGAAATGAGCAAGTACCGCCCATATTGAAAATAGAGTGTTTCCAGCGCGGGGTCGGCTTCGCCACCGGCATAACGCAGGAGTCGCTCGTCGGTGGGTAAGGCGGCCGTCCTGGTAGCACCTTCAGCGTCGTTCAACGTAAACGATACGCGGTTCAGATAGCGCTGATAATCCGCGATGTGATCTTTCCGAATAGCGTCGGCACTCTTGGTTAACGCCTTTTTCAGGTAGTTTTCGGCCAGCTTTTTTTCATCCTTACCCTCCCTATCGGGGCACTTATTGTAGCCATTGAAACTGGTTGCCGCCGACAAATAGAACACGGCTTCTGTAGCATCGGAAATACGAATGCCCGCCGTATCAGCTGCAACTTTACCGTCGGATGATTTCAGTTTTAACCGCAGATCAAAGCGGGTTCCCCGGCATCCCGTCGAATCTTCGTAAATAACGGGCACCTTATTGTAGCGAACGTAGTTCGGATCGGCATGAGCTGGTGATTTCCCCCGCATCGCCAGTTCATCGCGACCAATCACCGCTTTGGTGACTGGATGGGGACTCTTCGTGCCTACTGTTACGTTCAACTTACCTTTCTGGTCGGCCCGTAGCCGCACGATAATCACCTGATCGGGTGCCGACACAAAAATTTCGCGGGTGTAGCCAACCCCACCGACTTTGAAACGGATAGTAGCGCTGGCATCGGTAATGTTAAGGTCGCGGTAGTAATCCGTTGGTTCACCGGCGAACGTCTGTTTAATCGTCAGATCTCCCAGGGGTTGGTACGCTTCGGTGTACAATCCCTGCATTTTCTTGACCAGGTTGTCGGCGGCTTTGTAATCTTCGCGAAACAAAGCTTCGCGCACCTGGGGCAGGTATGTGGCCGCGTCGGGTGTTGGATTTGGGTTCACCGGTCCGCCCGACCAGAGCGTTGCTTCGTTGAGCTGAATTAGTTCGTCGCTCGCCCGCCCAAAGACCATAGCCCCCAGCCGACCATTGCCGACCGGCAGGGCTTCGTTCCAGTTACGAGCGGGTTGCTTGTACCAAAGGGTTAACGGTTTCTGGGCAAAAGCTGCGAAAGAAGCAAAAAAGAAGAGGGTAAAAGAGGCTATTCGTATCATAGATGCACGTTGCAGCAGAGTTTATGAAACAAAGATAGACCCACCACATTGTCTACCCACCTGTATTCTCCTGACATCTCGAATTTATCTACACCAAAGCTGTACCGGCAAGTACAGGAGGGTTCTATGCTTCTTCCCCGATACGTTCGGATCAGAAACGATTTGCCTGCCTATATGTAGCCTAAGTTACCCAACCAACGATCCGAATGAGAGCCGTTGCTCTATCCGTTGCCCTGACTACTGAGGCCAAGTTCGGGATCATGATGCACTCAGGTTTGTAGGCTGTGCCTTCACCTGGTACGTAATACAGCTATGTCAGGGCTCGATGACAAACCGAAGATTGATTTATTGACTGGATACAAACCCGTATCGACCACTACCGCGCTGCCATTTGTAGTCAATGAGTTGAACCGGTAAGGGGGCGTCTTTGGGCACCGGCTTTAGGAGGACTTGCTGGGGGCCATCTGCTGTCACGGTTAGCTCCACGTTGATAGCCCCATCCGTACTGATGCCTGACCATTGATCGGTTCCTGGCAGTTGGCGGAGCCCTACTTTGTAAGGGCCAAAGTTACCGTACCGATTCAAGATCTGGACTGTATCGGCACTTACTGCTTTCAGAGCAATCAAACCCACCGGTGTTTCCTTCATGTTGCTAATCAAGCTTCCGTCGCCGGAGTAGAATCCGGCACTTCGGTCGGCGATGCTACCCGCAGGGGGTGGTTGAGTGGATTTATATAAAGACAACGGCTGGTAACGCTGAGTCACGCTTAAAGAAAATATATTGAGGTCAATTGCCCCCGGACGGAATGACCGTAAGTTACGGCGTATAATGTACAAGGTGCCAGGTTGCCCTTTGTTGAGTTTGACACTCAAGTCTAAAAGCTCATTTTTTTCGGAAAATATGGAATCACCTTTGGTGTAGAGTTTAATTCGGTAAGGAGTCAGAAAACCAACTAGTGAGTGCAATTTGACCTCACTCGGTGCCACTCGTTTCAGCAGGATGATACCATCGAAAGCCCAGATGTAAATGTCGGATGGTGACTGGCTGGTCAAGTATCCTCCGTAAACGCCTTCAATCAGCGCAGCAGGATCGGGCGGTGGAGCAATGGGTTGGGGTTCCTCGCGACAGGCTACCAAACCGACCAGCAGGCCAAGCGTTATAGCGAAACAGGACCAGCCTTTGTTCATACGTTTCTCCTGGCTATGTTGGGGGGTCATTAGCGTCTAAAAGATTAGTAAACTCATTACAACGGTTAAGATACAATAAAGGTCATAGCGATATGAAAACTTTAGACCTGTTTCGCCCCATAGGGGTTATATTCCTGCTTTTTTGTACGCTAAGCTGCGGGTTAAAGCCTGTTGAACGCGAGACCTATATAGAAGGAAAAGTCTTGCTGAGCAGTGGCCAGCCGGCAGTAAACTATCCCTTGCAAATTAATTATTACAAAGCATCGGAGGGGTTCTACGGGCGGGGCGAGTTGGTTGTCCTCCAAAAGCTAACGACAAACCAGGACGGCGCTTTCTCTTACCAGGGACTATTTAAATCAGGAGGCTTAGGGGCTGGACACTATGAGTTAAGCTATGGGTATAGTGTTTACCTGAACAACCAGTATTACACCGTAGATTCGGTTTCGGCCGAGATCCCTGGCCAGTATGCCCAGGGGCAGATTAACCATCAGTACGACGGCAGTTTGTTTCCATCTAAAAGGCACATTATCAAAATCGTCCTGAAAAAGGGAAATTGACAGGTAAGTAAAGACAGTTTAGCTGAACACGTAGCCAATATCAGTACACCGAGAGGGATTAAGCTTACGCTTATCACATTCTTTTGATTCTCAGCTTTAGCAATATGCAATTGGCAAATTTTGTATTCATCTTAATAGCTTGTTGCATTCTGACTGGTTGTGGATGTGACTATAGATACGGTGATACACCAGTACGGCTAGAAACAGCTGTTTTAGCTGTTGAATTTATTAATGCCCAAAATGGAGACAATCTATTTCGCAATGCGTCGCAATCATCAATCCACTTGGTGGATTCTATTCGATTGCTCAATACAACGAACTTAATAAAAAAGGTTTCATTAGGTAATGGCGATGTCGTTTTGCATATCGACTCAATTTATACGAGTCAGAACCAAATTGATCAGCCAGTAGACAAATTGTTTTATATCTACCTCAACCAATCTGACACGGATACGCTTCGTTTGACTTTCTCGCCGACTGTTGGTAAATGTGCTCCCTATTTTACCAACTATAAAGTTTTTTACAATCAGAAATTGGTCACTACAAGCGAGAATACAATTAGTTCGTCCATCAAAATTTCTAAACCTTGATAGGGAGTCAATACGCCAACTTACCCAACCATGCTCTTACTCACCCTTATGAACAACCATCTACTCCGCCCAGCCAACGGATGTGTGTCGACCCGGTTTGTGGTGATGCTGTTCTTACTAGCCGCTACGCTGTGGGGGTGTGACACCGTTCAGCCGCTACAACCCCAACCTCCTAAAGGTCCATACCTGAGCCGAGTGGTGGAAAAGCGTTTCACGCCACTCGACAGCGTCAGCATCACATCGCTTTACAATCCACAGGAGCAGTTACTCGAAGAGCAATACACTTCTCAGTACTTACGCCGGGCTTACTCGCTGCTCTGCCTCTATACCCCTACCAACCTGGCTAATGGTCAGGACATCAACAACGAGTTTCGAATCTATCGCCTGGATGACCGACAGCGAGTAGTCGGCATTAAGCAATACTTTTCTAAAACTGTCAACTACTGGGAGGTTAGGGAGTCTGACTCGTTAATCTATCAAGGAGAGGTCCTGATTGGCCAGCTACACCAAGACTTCTTTTTTTATGCAGATCGAATAGGATACGGTAATCGATATCCTCTTTGGGTGACTAAGCGACGCTTTACTTATGACAGCCAGAAGCGGGTTATTGAGGAGCAGGATTCGGTTTATCTCACCCACGATTTCCCGGTAGGAAGCAAGGTGATTCATCCGGCACCCGCTAAATACCAGTTTACGAATCGGACTACCTACGAGTACAATGATAAAAACGAGGTCATCAGGAAGACGACGGTTTCCGGAGCCGACGAAAACCCAACCCTCACCTTCAGCAATGGCTGGTCACTCTACTATCAAATCAGCCCTGCTTATTCCACTTACAGCAGATCCTGGACGGGTCGTCTGCTGAGCGGAACGACAACATACAGCTACGAACACAACGCCGATGGTCGGGTAATCAGCAAACAAGCCCGCTTCGAAGATAGGAAGACAAAAAAGGTGTTCATCAGCAGTTTCAGTTACGAATACGCATTGTGATGGCTAAAGACAAAGCGATGAATGGTGAGCAGTTTCAAACGGTTAGCAAGTAAGAGAGCATAAAAAAGACCGGGGTATTCTGTCTAGGTCAGCCAGGGCAAATGGTACGACTATCACTGTATTCGTAAAAAAGTAAACTACAGTCCAAGTTTTAGAATTTGTTTCACCTCCTAAGTTTTTTTATGCGCTCTAAATTACAGGGCATTTGCGGTAGCAGACTATCAACATTCTCACGAAACATTCTATCTATTTAAGACAGTACACCTTTTAACAGCATATTATCCTTACTAATGCCTACTAAATAAATTTTTGGTTCAATTTAAAAACTGGTTGAAATGGCAGGTTACTCAACTTATTGTAACCGGACATCTTGGTAAAAGACAGGGGGAAGTCATTCGTCACAGCAATCATAGTAGAGCCCTAATTTCCTAAAAGCTTATACGTTAACGGTTGAATTCCGCCGTTTCGAGCTCGTAATTGAGACGACTTATATATAAATAGTGTCCGTTGGGGCTATTGGTAGTTAGTGTAATTAACAATATGAGACGCATGAATTGGCTTTAGGAATAGTTGCTCATCCTATTCAACGACGACTATCTCTAAAGCCAATATTTACCCTGGGTGAAGAAATAATTATGTTTGGCCTCAACGACATGCAGATGATGTGAGTAGCCCCTTTATGCAAGGCCATCACACTTAATTAATAACAAGGTTAGTTAAAATAAAGTCAACGCAAAACACCTTACTGTTATGAGAACGAACCTATTGTCAAGCTTAATTCAGTGCGTCATGCTGCTGAGTCTTTTGTGGGGCTGTGGGCCCAAACAGGTTGATCCCCAACTGCCCCCCGAAACAGCAACGGGGCAAAACACACTGGGTTGTTTAATCAACGGGAAGGTATGGCTGCCGGGCGGCAAGTACCGCTTTGGCTTTGGTGCCGTAACGATGAGCTATGATCCCGGTTATCACCAGGTTTTGAATATATCTGCTGAGTATAATCGAGGAGAGCAGTCATTAACTTTTAAAAAAAATGGTGTCAAGGGACCGGGCACCTACCGGTTTGAAGGGGATTCAACTGCCGGGTTAGTTTATCGGGATGAGAGCCTACCGCCCGGCTGTGGTGACTTTCTGGGGGGCACACGCTATCAGCCCATCCAGGAAGGTCGGCTCACCATCACCCGCTTAGACGTAGAGCGCCGGGTGATTGCAGGCCGCTTCTCGTTTACTTTAGTTCAACCCGGTTGTGATACCATCCGCATCACCGAAGGCCGTTTTGATCTGCCTTTACGCTAAATCTTCCTACAAACCTCTAATTCATTCAACCCATGAAAACGTTTACAGTGATTACGCTGCTCTGGGCAGCGTTGGGCGGAGCTTTGTATCTAGTTCAGGAGCCGGTTGCACGTTCAAGGATCAGCTTGTTTGATTGGCGAGTAATAGCAACTCCTGATTTGAAGGGAATCAATAAACTGCATTATCAAGAACCAGATATTGTTAATCTATAATGGAGTACAGCTAGCCCCGCTTTTGTACAAAGGATCTATTGAAACGCCAAGCTTACAGATATTCTTCCTTATTCGTTTCTATGTTGATAACAGGGAGGCCTTTCAGGAGCGCGCTTCGTTCGGCACCGTCCAGAAAAGACATGACCCCTTCCTGATTGCGGTTTTCCCGAAAACGAGAATACACATACCCCTCCTCAACCGATAAAGCAGATAAGCCATTCAATTTCTCTTTTTTCACGAAGTACGCATTGTTACCCGCCTGATTACAGCCCACAAACGCATAGCCCTTTTCAATCGCTAAGGCATACAAAGCGGGTAGTGACGCACCAAAGTACAGATACGAGTAATGCGCTTCCTCCCGCATAAAATCAGGTTTATACGGTACACTAATCGCTCGCTCAGCCCCAAACAAACTATTGTATTCAATAACCACAATGTCGGCCTCTACCGCCGTAATGGCTTTCCACACCCAGTAATCATTGCCGTCGATGTCAATACTAAGCAACCCGATCTGACCAACAATCCCGTTGCTCACCAGCAGTTGGTTGATGTTTTCGGCGGTAACAAAGCTCGTAACGGCTTTTAGGCTATAGCGCCAATAAAATGAACTACTCTTAATGTGATCAATGAAGGTTGACGAACCATCAATAATCAATCCCTTCCAATTATCATTCATCAATAAGAAGCGCGTGTTGGCCTCTTCATAATCTTCAACGCCGAATTCAACAAAGGTATCCACGCGCGGTTTGACGTAATTGATTAAGTACTGGATAATGCCATCATCGCCAAACTGGGAAAATATTTTAAATTCCGCTTCCTTCATTGAGTTAGCCTGCTTAACTAGCTTGGCCAGCGCTGCCCCCATCACTAGTTTAGTAGCCGCGTTATCTTCTTTCGCTTGTCTGAGCTGGACTTGCACTTGGTGGAGTTGCGCTTGCAGCGGCTCAAGAAGGAATTGCCTTATTTTTTTGGTTACTTTCATAGAATATAAACGTTAAGTCTATCCGCAGAGAGGGCCAGCCGACCTCAAGTTATGAAGCATTTTATTGAACGTGAAACTAGCCTTAGTTTTTGATATTTGGCAAATACAGGCCGTAACATACCAGTACGCGAGTGTTTAGAGTCGAGTCAGCCTTCTGCTACAGAAACAAAAACACTTGGTCAGGTGCATCCACGATGCCCAACCAAGTGTTCTACTGGAGTGCCTATCTAATTATCTGTTAATTCGCCTGTAGCTCCGGCTATTGCTTCACTACTTTAATTGCCTTCTTTCCCTGCTCGGCCTGCACGTTGACAATGTACAGACCAGCTTTCAACTGCCCTCCGGCGGTCACCTCATCTTGGCCCTGCCCTTGCTCCAAGGTTCGGCCCTGCTCATCGCTGATCTGGAACGAGAACTGCCCAGCCGCCTTGATAACGAAGCTGCCCGTTGTGGGATTGGGATAAACGACGGCGATGGAGACCTTCTCCGCCGATTCGGTGTCGCCAATCCGGCCGCTGCCCGTACCAACCAGCGTAATGTTTGGCGTTGGTGGCGTACTCATGCCCGTGCCAAGGTAGAAACTTGGATGTGGGGGTTGATTATAGGCTGAATTCTGGTGAGCCACCGCAACGCGATACTGTGCATCGTGCATCAGGGTGTAGATGCGGGTAGACGTAGTGGCAGTCGTCGTAAAGAGCAGTAGTTGGGTGCTGTTGCTATTGCGGTACACCATCTCCTCCCGCCAGTCGCCCAATAAGTCAGCGGTGACGCCGGGGTTGTTCTTGGAACCGTTGATCGGCGTAGCGCCCCCTGAGTTATAAATCGTGAACAGGCGGTTCGTGGTACTGGTGTTGGGGTCCCATTTGTTGAGCGTAGCGCCGTCCAATATCTCGCGCGACAGGTCGCCGTCCCACCAGATGGCGAAGTTAGCCGACGACGGCTTGGCGGTGCTGATCTGCTGCCCTTTACAAGTGTACAGACCACCCGTCGATCCCCAGCACTCGTAGCCTTTGTAACGCGGGTCAATATCGGCGGCTAGGCCCCGGCCAACATCGCCGGTAGCGGGCACGCCCCACAGTGGCTGACCGGTTCGGGCATCGCGGAACTCCAGGCCATAGTTTCCATAAGAACCGGGATCTTCGTGCGGCTGCCACACCTCCTGACCCGGCCGATCGGGGTCCATATCACTCATGTGCAGGGCATCGCCGTGCCCTAAGCCGTTGGCATATAAGCCAGCCCCATTATCATTGATTACACTGGAGCCATTTACGATTTCATCCTTCCCATCACCGTCAAGATCGCCGGTAGTTAACTGATGGTTTCCCTGGCCGGCATAGTTGCTGTTCCCTGGCGTTGACGAATTACTATCGAACGTCCATCGGCGTGTGAGCTGACCATTCCGCCAATCCCAGGCTACGCGCACCAGACGCGTGTAATAACCACGCCCCATAATCAGGCTGGGTCGCTGACCGTCGACATACGCAATTGTCGACACAAACCGGTCGACGCGGTTGCCGTAGCCATCTCCCCAGGACGAAACCGTACCGCGAGCCGGTACGTAGTCGGCTGTAGCCATGGCCGCACCGGTCTGGCCGTTGAAGATGGTCAGAAACTCCGGCCCCGTCAGGATGTAACCGCTAGAATTACGGTAGTCGGCACTGGCGTTTCCTATCACGGTTCCGCGACCGTCGCGGGTGCCGTCGGCAGTTTTGCAGGCTACTTCGGCTTTACCGTCGCTGTCTAAATCATAGACCATAAACTGGGTGTAATGCGCCCCGGCCCGGATGTTACGGCCCAAGTCAATACGCCATAGGCGTGTACCATCGAGTCGGTACGCATCGAGGTAGACGTTACCCGTATAACCCGCTTGTGAGTTGTCTTTTGAGTTAGAAGGGTCCCACTTCACCACAATTTCGTAGTCGCCATCGCCGTCCAGGTCGCCCACGCTACAATCGTTAGCGCTGTACGTATAGGCTTCTCCGGTGGGCGTAGTGCCTCCCGGAGGGACCTGGATTGGAATGGACAGGTAGTTCTGCGCCCAGACTGAGGCCGATTCGGAAGCCGGCTGTTCAACACCATTAATCACCGGCCGAACGGTATACGTAGCGTTCGTACTCGTGTTATCAACAATATTCGTTGAATTGGTAATGGGCGATGAATTGATCTTGGTTGATCCCCGGTACACGTTGAAGGCAACATTGGCTGGCTCGGTCCCGAACATTCGCCAGCCAACGTATACCTGACTAGCGCTGGTACGGACGGCCACTACGCCCCGGTTCAGCCGCTCCATGCGTTTCTGTGCATAACCATGAAGGCCGTTTAACACAATGAACACGACTAGTGTCACCGACATAAGGCCCAGATGAGTATAGAAGTAGCGCGACAGGCAGCTGTACCACCGCCCAACAAAAGGAAAAGTTTTCATAAAAAGGAAGAGTTTAGTGTACCTACGAAGCTAGCCAGAGTAACTATGTCCACTCTCCTGACCCTACCTGTTTTATTAACTTTTTAAAGAAAAAATATACTTATTAATTTTTTTACAAAACAAAAACACTTGACCAGATACGTTAAGCATGCCCAGTCAAGTGTTCTTGTACGCTACCTCCAGTAATATCGTGGCTAATATCCCGGATTCTGCTCGGCCTGCCGCTCGGAGGTTGTCAGTGGAGCTCCGTTTTTGAAGATTCGTTCCAGGTGCGTCTGCGGAATAGGGCGTAGTTTGTGATACGGCTGGATGTTCTGCGCCTGCGGATTGAATAGCTTAGCCCGCTCAATCAATGTTTCGGTACGTACCAGGTCTTCCCAGCGGTGCAGTTCGCCCAACAGCTCACGGGTCCGTTCATTCAGGATGAAATGGATGAATCGCTGGGGCGTGGTGGTAGCCGACGGCGGGTACTGCTCAGCCGGGTCGTTGGTCGTAAACTTGGCGTCTGTAACAGTGATGGCCGGTAACGTACTGCTGACGTCGCCCCGCTGCCCACCTTCCACCATCCAATATTGGGGCACCTTCGTTTCGCCCTGTTTGTAGGCCGCCCGCTCGCGTAACTTATTGATGTAGGTCAACGCTTTGGCATAATCACCTTTTCGGCCGTAGGCTTCGGCGGCAATCAGATAGGTTTCGCCCAGGCGAGCAATAATTCCGTCGCGGGTTCCTTGCTGCTGCGCTACGCTGAGCCGGTTTGGATCAATGTATTTAAGCAGCGTCGGGAACTTGCCGCCCCCGGCAGCCGCGACACCGTCTACCAGTGAATTGTCGCTGGCTCTGCGGTAATAGCGGGCATAAAGCCGGTATCGATTCTTTGCCAGATCCGTGTCTTTTAGGGTGGTTTCTTTACTGTTCACCACCACCAGAATTGCGGTATCACCCAGCGTGTATTTAGCCCTACCCACCAAGCCAGCGTTGGGAGCATCGGTCGCTGTCCACCGTGGAATACTGGCCGCATTATTAGCCTTGTAGGCCAGCTTCATGCTTTTGTAGAAACGTGAATCGTTCTTGCGGTCGTAAATATCCATGGCATAATCCGAAGGCCGCAACCGCCGGAACGGCCGTCCGTTTACAATATCCCGAACCATGCCCGGTTCGCTGGTGTCGTAGGCCATCAGGAAATACATGTGCATCTGGTTGCCCAATCGCCCCGCCAGGTTCAGGTTAGCATTAAACTGCGCCGAAAAGATGATTTCTTTACTGCGCTGGGCAGCCGCCAGGTTATTGGCTACATTCGAGGTGGCAATGTTGGTAAAATCCCAGAGCGTACCGTAATCAGGTTCCAGGGCGTACACCGATGAACCAATCACCTGATCGGCGTAGTAAGCGGCACTATCAATGTCAGTAGGCAACTGCCCCCGCTGGTCCGTTACGGCACTCCCCCGGGTCAGATACGCATCAGCCAGGATGTGCTGCGCAGCGCCTTTGGTTGCCCGGCCAAACTCTGACTGTGTAGCGGGCAGATTATCAGCCGCAAACCGTAAATCACTGACGATACGTTTGTAGATATCCGCAACGGGTGACCGGTCGAACTCCAGCCGAACTCCTTCCGATGGCTCGGTAATGAGCGGAATGGGCCCAAATTGCTGCACCAGTAAGAAATAGTAGTAGCCCCGCAGAAACCGCACCTCGGCTAAGCGGGCGGCTCGGGCTGCGGGGGTCGTGAGCGTACGCACGCCCGGCACAGTCGGAATGCGCTGAATAGCAATGTTACACCGGTTGATGCCGTCGTAGTAGGCTCCCCACACATCGCTGAAGAAGCCGTCGAGCGCATTCAGCCGGTTGTCGTAGTTGTTATAATAGTTGTGATTAAGCTGGTCGCCCTGCACGAACTCATCATCCCCGAAGTTGAACATAGCGTACCCATGTTCATAGCCAAACTTATAGCGGGTCGTTTCGTAAGCGGCTTTCACTAAATCTTCGACTCCCTGTTCGGTATCATAATACTGATACGTCAGTGTAGACACTAATTCTTCCTCCAGGTAGTCTTTACACGAAGACCCCACCAGAGCGGTAAACGTCAGCAGCAATGCCGTTAATTTTTTCATTGTTGTCAAGGATATATTGTGCTGAATGTCTTTTTAGAAACCAAACCGCAATCCCATTACCAGGCTTCGGGTACTTAGATTGTTGGAAACAGCCAGGTCGTTTTGAGAAGCGGCATATCCCGATGTAAACTCGGGGTCTAATCCTCTGAACTTCGTGAACAAGAATGGGTTAACAGCATTCACGTACACGCTCAGGTTGTTACCTTTAAACCTGGACGTGAACGTCTTCGGGAAGGTATACGTCAGCGAAATGCTGCGGATCTTCACGAACGAACCATCCTGATACTGCAACGACGTGCCGTATTCATTGATGTCGAAGTTCTTGTTCGGACGAGGAAACTCATTGCTTGGGTTCGTGGGTGTCCAGTAGTTTACGTCCAGGAAGGGGTAACGCCCCGACAAGCCCGGCCGATACGCCAGACTATTGAGCGTTTGACCAACGCGGGCGTATACGAATACCGACAACTCAAACCCTTTGTAAGCAAACGTATTGGTAATACTACCCGACCATTTCGGTACGGTCGACCCCAGGATGGTGTAATCGTTGGCGTTAATGAGCGAGTCGCCGTTCATGTCGCGCACCTTCACTGTACCGGGCGCGAAGTTGGCATTGGGCGCTTTTTTCTTGTAGGCAGCAATCAGCTCCTGGTCGGCGGGTGTGTTCTGGAAAATACCGTCGAACTTGTAATCATAAAATACCGTAATGGGCTGACCAATGAACCAGCGGTTCCCCACGAGGTCATTCTTGCCACTCGACAATTCGACAATTTGCTCTTTGTTTTTCGTAAACATGACATCTGTCCGCCATTCAAAACCAGTAGCCGTGCGCATGTTCACGCTCGACAAACCAATTTCAATACCCTGATTACGCGTCGCTCCGATGTTCGTCAGGATCGACGAGAAGCCCGACGCCGTGGGTAGCTGACGGTCCAGCAGCAGGTCTCTGGTATCGGCCCGGTAAAGATCGACCGTACCGGTCAGCCGATTGTTGAAAAAGCCAAAATCAACACCCACGTTAACGTTATTGGTCCGTTCCCATTTCAGGTCCGGATTGGGCAATCCATTGGTAGCGGGTGCGTAGCCGTAGGCAGCCGTTTCGTCCCACACATACGCCGTTCGCGTCAGAAAGCCCCCCGTCTGGTACGGATCAACAGCTGAGTTGCCCGTTGAGCCATAGCCGAGTCTAAGCTTCAGCTCGCTAATGGCGGGCACACTCCGTACGAACGGCTCTTCCTGTAATTTCCAGGCAAACGCAAACGAGGGGAATAGCTCCCATTTGTTACCAGCCGCCAGCACCGACGAGCCATCGTAGCGGGCGGTGGCGGTAAACAGGTATTTGTTCAGCAGCGTGTAATTGATACGTCCCATCCACGACGCCAGCTTGTAGTTCGAGAAGCCACTACTGTAAGCGTCCGGATTCGGGTTATAGGTCGACCCCACGTTGTAAAACTTCTGACTGTCGTAAGGCAGGTTCGACACGCGAATGTCTGATCCTTCATAGCGGTTGTCCGAGATGCTTTGCAGGAACGTTAAACCAAGCGTGTGTTTCCCCTCGTCGAATGATTTGTCGTAGTAGAGCAGGTTTTCGAGCGTGTACGAAAATCGCTGTTCCTGCTGGTAGCGGGCATACGACGTTCCTCCCTGCCGGAACGACGACAGAGCCGCCTGAAACTCGCCATTGCGGTAATAGCGGAGGTCTGGGCCGAAATTGATACGGTACCGCAGCCCGTCGAACAATCGAACCTCACCGTAATAGCTACCAAAGAATCGGGTCGACCGCCGTTCGTTCGTCACCAGTTGCGGGTCGCGGATGGGATTCACAATGTTGATGTCGCCACCCGGCAGAAAGATGTAATTACCCGTCGTGTCGTACGGAACGGCAAAGGGCAACTGCCCCAGCGCCTGGTTGTACGTATTAACGCCTATGTTCTGAACCGAATAACTCACGTTGGTCGATCCACCTACGCTGATCCGGTCGTTAAATTTATAATCCAGGTTCAGCCGGGCATTGTAGCGCTTGTAGTCCTGGCTGAGCTGAACACCCTGTTGGGTCAGGTAACCGCCCGAAAACAACGCCCGGAGCTTTTCGCTGCCTCCGCTTACACTCAACTGGTGGCTTTGATTAACGCCGGTACGCAGGGCCGCATCGGCCCAGTCAAAATTTCTGACGTTGGCCGGGTTATAAATCGGAATCTGGTCAACCCCATACCGTTGTTTTTCTTCCGCCGTTGTTGGCCGGTAGCGGGGAACGCGGTTGGCGTAATTCTCCCATTCGTAGCCTTTGTAAACGGATTCGAGGGCGTAGGGGTCAGCGCCGAATAGCTTGGCATCATCGACCGGATTAGGATATAAGGTGGTGTATGAAGGCGAGGTGGCCGTGTTCACCGTCCGGTAGGCTTCCCGCCGAACTTCGGCCAGTTCAGCGGCATTGAAGTTGTCTAGCTTAACGAGTGGGTTGTCGAACCCAATCCAGCCGTCGTAGTTGATGTTCACCGTACCCGCTCTACCCTTCTTGGTCGTTACCAGAATCACGCCGTTAGCCCCGCGCGATCCGTAGATAGCCGTAGCGGAGGCATCTTTCAGGATTTCGACGGATTGAATATCGAGCGGGTTAAAGTCTGAAATACCCGTTCCCGGTGCCAGCGGAATGCCATCTACCACGTAAAGCGGATCATTGGACGCCCGCAGCGAGCGGTTGCCCCGTATCCGGATAGCAGGCGTACCACCCGGCCGGAAATCCGTAGCGGCTACGTCGACACCAGCGGCCCGACCTTGTAGCGCCTGCGACAGGTTCTGCACCGGCACCGCCTGAATCTGTTTAGCATCAACCGATACCAGTGAGCCCGTTACGTCGCTTTTCTTAACGGCTCCGTAGCCCACGACCACCACCTCGTCCAGCGATTTGGTGTCGGCCACCAACTGCACGTCAATAGTTGAGCGATTCCCAACGGCTATTTCCTGAGACGCGTAACCAATGTACGAGAAAGTTAGCGTTCCGGTGCCGTCGGGCAGGTTCAGTCGAAACTTCCCTTCAACATCGGTCACCGTGCCCGTTGAGGTGCCTTTTAACAGCACACTGACACCGGGAAGTTTTTCGCCATTATCGGCCGTAACAACACCCGACACAGCAAATACCGACGGAGCTTTGGCCGACTTAGCCGTCGACAGACCATTTGCGCCGGGGGGTAAGGAGGCTTTCGCAACAGCGACTCCCTGAGCAAGGCTGGTCACGGGTCCGTGGGCCATCAGTGAGCTTAACAGCACAAGACTCACATTTCGTAGATTCATGATCACAGATAGCAGTTTTAGTGATAGTTACCCTAAACTATCTGCTAAAAATATGGTCACCCGATGCCTGAACCGTTCTGTACTCTTCTGCCCGAATCCAGTTTTTTACCTAAAATGTGCTAATTCTGGTACTATTAGTTCTGGTATATAAAAAGCAAAACGGGCCCGGGACGTAACGCCCCAGGCCCGTTCTTACGTTACGAGATTCACTTACTGCTTGATCACTTTCAGAGTTTGCATTTGTCTGGCTGTGCTCACTTTCAGCAGATACAGGCCCGTTGCTCGCTGGCTAATGGGTAAGCGCTCCTGATGACGGTTCGTAAGCACTTCTACCGACCGGGTCACTACCGATTTGCCGTTCAGATCGGTCAGCAGCAACTGTACTGTCTGGCCCTGCGCGCCGTCGATGCCTACGGTGACCTCATCATGAACCGGATTGGGATAGACCGTTGCTTTCCACAAGCCGCTGGGTTCTTCGGCGGTCCGGATACCCTGACGGCCACCACTGTTCACGGTGATTTGGAACGTGGTTGACGCCGATAATCCACCCGGATCAGTCGCGGTTACCACAACCGGGAACGTACCCGTCTGCGTGGGCGTGCCGAAAATGAGCCGGGTCGCAGGGTTAAACTCCAAGCCCTGAGGCAGACCACCCACCGCAAACGTCAAACTGGCCCGGCTGTCTTCCTGGTCGGCAAAGGTGTACACAGGCAGTACGAATGAGTAGGATTGGTTCAATCCGGCCGTTTGGTCCGGTATCGTCGCCGTTACGTAGGGCCCGGTGTTCCCCGCCGGACAATTCGTGAGGGTAAAGTTCAGGCCGACTTCTACCCCATTCTGACGGGCTTTCAGTTCCAGCGTCTGTCCCTCCTGACGTAACCAGGGGTCAACGGTATGCGTTGGGTTGGTGGTCCAGTTGGTAAGACCAACCGCAAAATATTCGACCGCTGAACCGTTGCCCCCGCTCGTCCGGAAAGTTAGTTTACCAATAGCGCAGTCATAAACGGGTGCAAGCATGGCCAGTTGACCGCCCACGTTAGCTGGGTTAACGGTTAAGAGGAAGGTGGTGTTGCCCACTAACCCCGCGGGATCGGTTGCCGATAAGGTGAGCGTAAAGCTACCCGACTGGGTAGGCGTTCCGCTGATGATCCGGCTCGATTCGGCATAGGTCATGCCCTGTGGCAAACCAGTCAGGCTAAACCGCAGCGTTGATCGGTTGTCTTCCTGATCGGCAAACGTCGTGATGGGCGTCTCAAAAAGGAACGGCTGATTCTCGTTGGCGACCTGATTGGCAATCGGCAGATCGGCATAAGGCGCGGTATTTCCGGCCGGACAACTCGACAGTTTAAACGAGCGGGACACCTCTACCCCATTCTGACGGGCTTTTAGCTCCAGCGTCTGTCCCTCCTGACGTAGCCAGGGAGCAATGGTATAATTAGCATTGGTTGACCAGTTCGTTACGCCGACGGCAAAGTACTCCACCGCCGACCCGTCGCCCCCGCTGGTTCGGAAGATCAGCTTACCTGTGGCACAGTCATACGTAGGATCGAGCATTTCGAGCGGCCGGGTCACCAGCGCAATGTTGGGCTTCGGGGGAGCATTCATGCCAGTGCCGAGGTAGAAGCTCGGGTGCGGAGGCTGATTATATCCCACGTTTTGCCAGGCAATGGCCATACGATACTGCGGATCGTGCATCAGCGTGTAAATGCGTGGTACGTCGTCGGCCGTTGGCGTAGTGGTCGTGAAAATGATTAATTCCTGGTTGTTCGTGTTTCGCCAGATCACTTCTTCGCGCCAGTCGCCGAACAGGTCAGCGCTTAACGAAGGATTAGCTTTGGTACCATTGTTAGAAGCTCCTCCAAAGCCGGTTGCCTGTAATAGCCGGGTGGTGTTGCTGGACAGGTGGTTCCATTTGTCAATAACCGTCCCGTCGAGTAGTTCACGCATCAGATCACCGTCCCACCAGACGCCAAAATTGGTAGAGGATGGAGCATTGCTGATTCGTTCGCCGTTGGTGATTTTTTGTAATCCGTTTGAGCCACCCCAGACTTCGGCCCCCAAATAACGCGGGTCAATATCTGCTGCCATACCGCGACCCACATCCCGGCCTAGGTCTCCTTTGAAGACAATAGCACCGGTTCGGGCATTATACAAAGCGGTTCCGGCCGAATCGACGCCCGCAATGCGCACTTCATTTTCGTGAACGCCCCACACTTCCAGATCAGGGGTGCTGGGGTCCAAATCGCTGACATGGAAGGCATCGCCGTGCCGTAGTCCGGTGCTGAACAGCCCCTGTCCATTATCATCTACGACCATGGAGCCGTACACGATTTCATCTTTGCCGTCTTTATCAACATCAGCCACCGAAAGGCTATGATACCCCATGCCCGAGAATGGATTGGCCCGGTTTTGTGAATCAAACACCCAGCGCGATGTCAGTTGCCCACCCCGCCAATCCCAGGCCGCCAATACCGAGCGGCCGTAGTATCCGCGACACATCACCACGCTGGGTAGTTGCCCATCCAGATAGGCTACGGCGGCCAGGAAACGATCAGCCCGGTTGCCCGTAGCGTCTGAGTTACCATTACCGCCAACACCGCCCCATCCCCCCAGCGGATCACGGGATGGGATGTACGTTGTCGTAGCTAATTCAGCTCCCGTTTTACCGTCAAAAATGGTAAAGTACTCCGGTCCGGCCAGGATTTTACCAAATTTGGCATCTGAAGTTGCCGCTACCTGTTGCCCCAGCGGTGTAGCGTCATTCGCTACGGTCAATGAGCGGTAATCTTTAGTGGCGTCGCCAATGACTTTCCCTCTTCCGTCGACGGTTCCATCGGCCGTTTTACAGGCAATTTCAGCTTTACCATCACCATCCAGATCGGCCACCATGAACTGCGTATAATGGGCGCCCGACCGGATGTTGATGCCTAAATTGATCCGCCACAGGAACGTACCGTCCATTTTGTAGCCATCAATAATCGTGGGTCCCGACAGTCCGGCGGATGCGTTGTCACGCGAATTTGAGGGATCCCATTTCAGCACAATCTCGTACTCGCCATCGCCGTCCAGATCACCGACGGAGGCATCGTTGGCGTTGTACGTATAACTGCTGGCACCAGGTAGTCCGGCACCGGCAGTCCCTCCGGCCGGTCGTCGAATGGGCACCCGGAGGAAATTCTGGCTCCATACGTTAGCCGGTACGGAAGCGGGTTGCTCAGCGCCGTTGATCACCGGCTTTACGCTGTACTGACCATTTTCGCTCGTCTGGTCGATGTAGTTGGTCGAACTGGTAATCGGCGTTGCGTTCAGCTTCGTCGCGCCCCGGTACACGTTGAACGCGACGTTCTCAGGATCGGTACCCAGCAACCGCCAGCCCACGTAGACCTGACTAGGACTGGTGCGTACGGCGACGACACCACGGCCGAGCATCTCCATCTTTCGCTGGGCATGCAGCGTTCCGGTAAAGGCCAGCAAACCGGTCAATAGACAGTAAAGGAATTGTTTTTTCATAGAAGAGTTAGGAAAAGGTATAAGATTATGACTTCGCGCCTGGTAGAAACGGACGTTGGAATAGATTTTCTGTGTTTTCCATTGGGAGTAAGTACCTATATTCAGATCAATAAAGCACTGATGAGTTAATGCAACCGGTTACGCATACACCAGGAATAGCATTAAATACATGCCAAATTTGACTTCAACAAGACAACCATCCCTCCCGTACCCTCCTGTTACTCTATCTTTATTATCGTTTCTTTTGAAGCAAGAATGGCAGAAACCCGGTTGACCGGGTTTCTGCCATTCCTTGAGTTTTTGTGATATATCAACAGAAACGCTCAACACACACTTACTATTCAGGACTAATACCCCGCGTTCTGTGTATATAATCCCGGTTTAACGTCCAGTTCTGTTTGGGGAATCGGGTACAGAATGTAATCTTTCTGAAACGGCAGCATTCGTTTCTGCACATCGTCGGCCGCGATCCAGGCGGGAATAATTGTCGTGATTTGACCGCTTCGGACTAAATCGTGCCAGCGCAATCCCTCGGCGGCAAATTCTTTTCGGCGTTCCTGCAACAGCTGATCGAACGTTACGTTCGTGAACGCAGGAACCTTAGCCCGGGCCCGAACCTGATTCACAATGGCGTCAACGTCGGCCTGGGTACCGCCCGTCTTGCCCCGCAGGATACACTCGGCTTTCAGCATCAACACGTCAGTGTAGCGGTACACAATGAAGTTGATGGGCCAGTCAACCCGGTTAGCGGGGACTTTGGTCAGGTCAACGTACTTCTTGAAGAACGACTGCGTCTCTGCTACGCCGTTAAACGTATACCCTGTTTGAATGGAAAAGGCTTTACGAATGTCGGCGGCTTCGTAAGACTTGAGCAGGTCATTCGACACTGGGCGAATACTAAGTCCTCCCTGTACCGGTTTCCCATTGGCCTGAAACCAGGTGTCGGGGGCCAGCAGCCAGGCAAACGTACTACCCACCACCGGACTCAGCCCCGTTGCGTATTGTACGTCAAAAATAACCTCGGCGTTGTTCTCATTCGTGTACGAGAAAATATCGCTGTAGTTGGGCAAAACCGAAAACTTGCCGCTCGCAATGATCTCGTTTAATAGCGTCAGGGCCTTATCCCATTCATTCAGCCCCAGGCCCGGCCCTTCAATATCGTAGGTTGGTCCCGAACGCGTCATGTGCACCAGCGCCAGAGCCGTCTTAGCCGCCCATCTGGTGGCTCGTCCCCGGTCAGCGGCTGCGTACGTATCGGGTAAATTAGTAGCCGCGAACTCCAGATCCGACTGGATGAATGTGTATACATCGGCCAGGGGACTCCGCGGAATAGTCAGCGCCTGACTCGCCACTACCGGCCTATCGATCACCGGCACTTTACCGAACCAGCGTACCAGATCAAAGTAGAAGAACGCCCGCAGAAACCGGGCCTCTGCTTCTAGCCGGGTACGTAATCCGGCGGTCGTAATGATGGCACCATTCGTTTTTAATTGGTCGAGCAACACGTTGGCCCGGTAGATGCCATTGAAATTAGTCGCCCAGGCCTCTGTTACGTATGGATTGCTCGCGATGGTTTTCTGAAAACTGTTAATGCCCTCCCAGTCGCGCACACCACCATCAGAAACGGCATACAGGTTATCGGATCGGGTTTCTGACAAATTCAATTGTCGGTCAGGATACGTACGTAGGTCACTGTAAACCGCATTGACCGCCTGAATAAAATCGTTCGGCTGCGAGTAAAACGTGCTCGTGGTAGCGGCCGATATAGGCACCTGATTCAGGTCGTCCGAACAGGATACCAACAGCAGCGGCAACGCTATGCAAAGAAAGAGACTACTTTTTTTCATGACTAGGGTAAGGATCAAAACGTCAGGTTGAGGCCAAAAACAAGGGAACGTGGTAAAGGAAGCCCGCCATAATCGCCCGGTTCGGGAAATGTGCTACTACCGCTCAGATCAGTGTTGCTGGCTTCGGGGTTGAAGCCGCCTTTGTACTTGTCGAACCCGAAGAAGTTTTCGGCCGTCACGTAAACACGCGCTCCCTGAATCTGCTTTACTTTAATCAGGCTACCCAAATCGTAGCCCAGCGTGATGTTCCGTACCCGAACGTAATCAGACGGATATAACCAGTCGGTATTTTTGATCCGGCCGAAAGTTGAATACGCTTTACCAACCTCGCCAGCACCGGGGTTGTCCGGCGAGCGCCACCGATCTCGGAAGAAGCCGAGCGCATTGTCGGTGAAGCCTTGTCCGGTACGGCCGAGGGCCCGACCCAGCAACGAGTAAATGGAACCACCATTCTGCCCCTGCACCAGCACACTCAGATCAAAACCCTTGTAACGGATATTATTGGTGATGCCCCAGATGTAGTTCGGGTTTGGATGGCCCACGATCACCCGGTCGTTGGCATCAATCACGCCGTCGCCGTTCGCGTCGAAATACTTCGGATCGCCCACCGTTTGAGAACCATAGAGAGCCGCCTTGCTGTCGATGTCCTGCTGGGAAAGAATGCCCACCTGCTTCACCACATAGATGCTATACAGCGGCTCGCCCACCCGAAGAATTGAATGCGAAATATCGAAGGATGACGGAATCAGAATCTGCTGCTGACCACCGGCTAAGGCTACCACTTTATTAGCGTTATGGCTAAAATTGACCGACGTGTTCCATTTAACCTCGCCAGTCGTGTTGCGGGTGTTCAGCTCAACCTCCCAGCCGGTGTTCCGAACGCTACCCGCGTTGCTCAACGTCGATCCGAAGCCGGTTGCGCCCGGAATGGGTACGTTCAGCAGCAGGGCTGTGTTGAGCTTGTTGTAATAATCGAACGACGCGCTGATGCGGCTGTTCAGGACGGTTACGTCGAAACCGACATCAAACGTTTCCGATTTTTCCCAGGTCAGATCTGGGTTGACAATGCCACCGGGTGCCTGACCGATACCCGCTACGCCGTTGAACGTGTAGTTGTAATTGGCCAGGGTGGGCAGGCTGCTATAATCGCCGATGTTGTAGTTTCCTGACTTACCCCAGCTGGCCCGCAATTTCAGATCGTTGATCAGGTTAATGCTTTTCAGGAAGGGTTCTTCCGACAAGCGCCAGCCCACCGAAGCCGATGGGAAAAGTCCCCATTTGGTGTTGGCTCCAAACCGCGACGAGCCGTCCCGACGTAAGCTGGCCGACAGTAGATATTTGTTCGCGTAGCTGTACTGCACCCGCCCGAAATACGACAAGAGTACGTTCAGCGTCTCGGTCGTATTGCCCGTTAAGGCGTTAGCCGCGTTGAGCGTCGTGATAACGTTACTGCTGAAGCCACCGTTGGAACTCATGTTGGCCGCTTCGAACTTGTCGCTGTTGTACGACAGACCGGCCAGCAACGCCAGATCGTGTTTATCCTGAATGACGGTTGAATAAGACAGCGTATTTTCATTGACAAACGTCCGTCGGCGGTAGGTATTATACGTACCCGAGGTCAGCGTTGTGAGTTGAGCCTGTCGGGTGGGCAACGTACCCGCGATGCTATATGGTACGTATGTCTTGGCACTGTTATCGGTATTATCGAGGTTGACGGTTGTTTTAAAGAACAGCCCTTTGGCCAGTTGATACTCACCGTACAACGAACCCAGCGTCCGGAACCGTTTGGTTTGACCAATGGTGTATTGCAAACGCCCAATCGGGCTGCTGGGCGATACGCTCCACCGGTATTGGCCATTGTTGCCGACATTCGGATACAAGCCCATCGTATCTTCCTGCACCGGCGTAAAGCTCACTAACTGGTGCAGGATGTTGTCCTTACCCTCTACCCCTGGATCGTTGTTGATTGAGTAGGTAGGGGATAAATTAACGCCTAGTTTCAGGTTTTTGCCCGCGTTTACCTCCACATTGGCGCGGGCCGAGTACGCGGTGTAATCGGTATTAATCACCATGCCCTGCTGCCGAACGTAATTGCCCGACACGTAGTACTTCACAAATTCATTACCGCCAGTAGCCGAGAGCTGGTGGTTTTGTACCAGACCTTTGCGAAAGGCTTCGTCCTGCCAGTCGTGATACCGCAGGCCCGGATGCCCCGGCTGCGCCCAGCGATCATCGGTCATAAAATTGGTATTGACCTGTCCCACCGGCAAGCCCAGAATGACCCGGCGCTGTTCGTTGGTTTGCGTTGCCGTCCGGTTCGGTCCTGAAGCCACCCACTGCGCGTTGATCATCTCGGTGGCCCGGTCAACCCACTCATCGGCGCTGAGCATATCCAGCTTACGGGTCCGTTCCATAAAACCGGCGTAGGTATTCAGCGTGATGCGCGCCTTGCCCGACTGACCGCGTTTGGTCGTAATGAGCACCACACCATTGGCCGCTCGGGAACCGTAAATGGCAGCCGCTGCCGCATCTTTCAGTACCTGTACCGACTCGATATCGTTAGGGTTAAGGTTGTCCAATGGGTTACCAGACCCAAAGTTGCCTGACCCGTTGGGAGACGCCGTTGACAGCGGAAAGCCATCGATAACGTATAGAGGTTCGTTACCGGCCGTAATCGAGCCAGAACCCCGCACCTGCACACTAAAGCCTTTGCCTAAGCCACCGCTCGTCTGCCGCACTTGTACGCCGGCGAGCTGGCCCACCAGCGCCTGATCGACCCGCAGGATGGGCCGCTGCTCAATGTTTTTCGCATCGAACGACGCAACAGCTCCCGTCACGTCGGCTTTACGGGCGGTACCGTAGCCAATCACAACGACCTCATTCAACGAGCGGTTATCCGGCGATAATTTCACCGAAATAGTCGATTGATTACCAACGGGTACTTCCTGGGTTATGTAGCCAATAAATGAGAAGGTCAACGTGGGTGGGTTTGTCCCACCCGCTAACCGCAGTGTATAATCCCCGTTGGCGTCGGTGACGGCCCCAGTCGTGGCACCTTTTTGTACTACGTTCACTCCCGGTAGTCCTTCGTTATTCTCCGAAGACGTCACTTTGCCGGTAATGACCTGGCCGTAGGCTATGGTAGTTAATAGGAAGAATATAGCCGGAATTCTAAAAATACCAGCCATGCTATATAATTGTGGCATAAGAGAACCAGATTAAAATGGTATTATATAAACCACAATTATACTTATAACAAGTTACACTACCCTCCCGTACTCACCTGCAAAGCACAATTATTTCAAAATTTCGGTCAGTAAACACTATTGCTGATAAGGTTGACTTTGTAGTACCTATTTATTCATTTAAGGCATTAGTGATCCTGACCACAATTAAACAATTGGTAGGATGATGTTAGTCTTTTTGACGATTTATAACTGCTATACTTTAAAGATGACATCTAAGTAAATCAATAGCTTGTAACTAAACTTATTATTACAATTACAAACATTGCACTCACGCATTAGACCTTTATAGTAGCATTGAACCAACAACTTATCACTAATTTATAAACATATAAGTATACTTATATAATTAGTTGTAAATTAACATACTACTTACCGAAATGTGTCTTTATCGTAAATTTTGGATATATGTTGTACCGCTTACTAAATTTAACAACCTACTGCCTATATCTTTTTCTAGCATTGCATAGCCACATTTATAGTTCAAGAATTATAAAGTGTAATTCCACCTTCCTTTTATGTAACTATTCTACTCATGAACCGTCGTTTATTCGTTGGTCGATGCACTGCCGGGTTAGCCCTTGGCATAGTGCCAATTTCCCTTACTCTCGGCGCTTCTTCATCGTCAGCTAACCAAGAAGAAACACCTCCTCTTAATGAAGCAGCTATCTTAATCCAAAAAGGGGCTCTTGGAACGTCTCAACGCCTGACGTTTACACACATTTACAGCCCTGAACGCACTTCACTAGCGACCTTGCTAGCCAGGGGTCCGCAGGATCTTGCCTTAATTAGCAAGCTAACTAATGTCGACCTGGCCATTGATCCTGCGCTTTTCCTCGCCAACACATGTTCAGCCAGCCACGGCTCTCCTTCAGTCCGGCTGGATACAGCAGATTTGACTATAACCTGGCAAGCACTCGCTCGGGTTGGTGGTCAGGCCAGCGCCCCCACAGTAAGCACGTTGCGCATTATGGGTAGCCAGGGCATTTTGCTGCTTGATACGAATGATCTGGGTTACAGATTGATTGATTTTCGGGGACGAGTAATTCAAGCCGAGAGCCAGTCGACGTTGGCCACTCGTATCGTTACGCGTCGACATGTCTTTGGTGCATAAGTAGGCTTTTGTTTACGAGAAAAGCTTTTGCAGTGTCACTTCAAACCAATTCAACCTTCCTACTAATTTCATGACAATTGAACCAGCTTCTTCTGTTAAACCGTGTCCACCAATAGCTGATACGCACGCTAAACGCTTGAAATGGTGGATGGAACTGGAACCTCAATGGCGAGCCGCATTCCAATTTGCTTTCTTTGGGCATAGTAATCAGCCAAGCTACGAAGACCTGGAAGCACTGTGGCAAACCCCAACGCTACGCTTTGCTGGCCCCACGGCGCCTTACGCAAACATGAGCTTTGAATTAACTAATTGCTCAGGATTAAAAGGTATGAGCAATCTGGAAGCCCTGATGATCATGCATCATAAGCTTTCGTCAATCAGCGAGGTAGCCGACATGACTCATCTTAAAACGCTCTTTGTGAATAACAATGCGATTGAGAGCTTAGAGGGCATTGAGAAGCTGAAAAAACTAGAACAGCTGTTTGTTCAGGTTAATAATATCATCTCACTTGAACCGATACGCGACTTAACCAATCTTCGGCAGCTCTACGTCAGCCTCAATCCGCTGAAAAGTTTGAATGGACTTACCCAAAAACACACCAAAGCCCTAAAGGCCTTTTTCTGCCTGCCTAACGACAACCTAACAGATCGGGAAATTATGCGGGTAGAACGTACCGTTGGCATTCGATGCCGATCACTTTAAGCACACAATAGCATTTCATACGTCAACCATACATTCACCCAAACACCTTATTTATCATGGAAGGATACATTGCCGAAGTAAGACTTTTCGCCGGAAACTTTGCCCCTCGCGGTTGGGCTTTTTGCCAGGGGCAAATAATGAGCATTGCCCAAAATACAGCCTTGTTTTCTCTACTTGGAACGACGTATGGCGGCAACGGACAAACCACCTATGCCTTACCGGATCTACGCGGCCGGGTAGCCGTAGGGCCCGGACAAGGCCCTGGCCTTCCTGCTGTTAACCTGGGCCAAGTGGCCGGCGCACCTACTCATACCCTAATTATAACAGAAATACCGGCTCATAATCACCCTCTAAATGGTGTCACTGAACCAGGGGATGTTGCCTCTCCAGCGGGTGCTTATCTGGCCGGTACAGGGGGCTTAGATCCAGAGTATCGAGCCTCAGGCACGTTAGTGGGTATGGCTCCCCAATCAATTGGCATAGCGGGTGGTAGCCAACCCCACAACAACATGCAACCCTACCTGGGGCTCAACTACATCATTTGCATGGAAGGCATTTACCCATCACGCAACTAAAGCACGTTACGCCAGGCTTTCGTTTGCGGAAGCCTGGCGTAACAGATCAATTTGATAAACCACTCTTTGGTTTCGCGGTAACCAACGGTGTTTACCATCAAAGTTCTAACCACATAAACCATTACTATTTCAACCTTTACTCGTTCTACACATGAATCACTTTTCCTATAGACCTGCACCGGACAAGCTTCTCTGGTCGGCTAGCTGGTTAGGCCAGTTACGCTGGGGGGTCGTATTATTACTTATCACGCTCAGCGTTCGAGTTAATGCACAAACCGCCCCTGCTTCTATCACAGTTACAGGAGGTTGCCTTGGAGGAACATACGTACTGAATAAGTTCGCCGATCCTTATGAAAACACTAATCGGCCAGCTTATCGAGGAATAGGCGCATTCACGCTAACACCACAGTCAGGTTCGCCAACAACGTATTCCAATGAAACTGTTGACGTCTATTATGTGCCTTCAGCCTCTAAATGGGTACTCTCAACAGGGGGGCTTATAGCGCTCTCAAACGCGTCAACGTCCGCACAACCTCCTACGACAGGTTGGGTAACGGAAACCAATGCTCAATTTGGCAATTGTAATCAAACGACTCCCTTCAATGCCGCCACGGGCACTGCCAGTGTGACCCCAACCGTTGTTGCTGCCGTTTGCGTAGGTTCTCCGGTTAGTTTCACTGCTACATCCACGAACCTAACATCGCCCGTTAGTTATACATGGAGCAGTAGCCCCGCGGGATTTTCCGGTTCTGGTAATGTATTCACCCAGAATGCGCCAAATGTTGGTTCGCAGACAACATTTACAGTTAGCGTTACAGCCATCGCTTCTGGCGGGGCTCAGCGAGCAATAGCCAGTGCTAGTGTGACTGTAAAGCCTGCACCAACGATAACCGTTGGAGTCGGGTCTAACCCTACCTCTTGTGGTGGTACAAACGGTAGTATCGCTTTTACGACCGCCAACTTGCCTGATGGATCTTACTCGCTGAGTTACACGGGAACGGGGACTCCTAAAAACGTTACTGTCAGCGGTAACGCATTTACGTTAACAGGCCTTCCGGCGGGCAACTACAGCAACTTTTCGGTTACTAACAACGGTTGTACTGGATCTGTTGCTACGACTAGAACGTTGAGTGACCCACCCGCTCCGATCCTGACAGTAGGCGCGGCTACGAGTACGTCTACCTGCGGAGCCGCCAATGGTAGCATCGCTTTCACAACAGCCAACTTAGGTAATGGTAATTATACACTTAATTACACCGGCCCATCCGGTGCAAGTTCTAAAACCGTTACCGTAGCTAGTAACGCCTTTTCGCTGACAGGCCTGTCAGCGGGTAGTTACAGTAACTTCTCGATCACCAACAACGGCTGCACCGGATCAGCCGCTACAGCCAGAACCGTGTCTGACCCTGCTCAGCCCATCGCCAGCGTTAGTGCCAACCAGACCCTGTGCACCGGAACCAGTGCCACCTTGTCCGCTACCGCTACCAACGGTACGGGCGTTTGGAGTGTGTTGAGCGGCCCCTCGACAGCTTCGGCTCAGTTCAACAACACCGCTTCGGCTTCGGCCAGCTTCACCCCCGCCGGTGGCGCAGGCACCTACACCCTGCTCTGGACGGTGACCAGCGGCAACTGCACACCGGCAACAGCGGACGTAACGGTGACGGTTAACCTGCAGCCCACCCTCACCCTGGGCGCCGGTGTCAACCCCGCCAGTTGCGGAGGCAACAGTGGTAGCATCGCGTTCACCACCAACCTACCCGACGGGCTGTACTCGCTGACCTACACCGGCACAGGTAGCCCTAAAACGGTCACCGTGAACAGTGGAACCTTCTCGCTAACGGGTTTATCA
Source organism: Spirosoma soli (assembly GCF_042684525.1). Lineage (NCBI taxonomy): Bacteria > Pseudomonadati > Bacteroidota > Cytophagia > Cytophagales > Cytophagaceae > Spirosoma > Spirosoma soli. The sequence goes on from NZ_JBHULN010000001.1 coordinate 54,950, forward strand.
GCGAGCAGCTACAGCAACTTCGCCATCAGCAATAACGGCTGTACCGGCTCGACTGCTACGTCTAGAACGCTGAGCGATCCTCCGACTCCAACTTTGACGGTAGGCAGTGCAACTAACCCCACCAGTTGTAGCGGAACCAACGGTAACATCGCCTTTACGACGACAAACCTGCCTGATGGTCCTTATTCATTGAGCTATACTGGTGCAGGAAGTCCTAAAACGATTACGGTAAGCGGTAACGCTTTCTCGCTAACGGGTTTATCAGCGGGCAGCTACAGCAACTTCGCCATCACCAACAACGGCTGTACCGGCTCGGCGGCAACAAGCAGAACCCTGAGCGATCCTGCCGCTCCGACCCTAACGCTGGGCGCCAGTGTCAACCCAACGACCTGTGGAGGAGCGGAGGGCAGTATCGCCTTCACGACCGCCAACCTACCCGATGGCCCTTACTCGCTAAGCTACACCGGCACCGGTAATCCCAAAACTATTACCGTAAGCGGTAATGCCTTCTCGCTGACGGGTCTGACAGCGGGTACTTATAGCAACTTCTCGATCAGCAACAACGGTTGTCTAGGTTCAGTCGCTACGTCGAGAACCTTGAGCGGTCCTTTACAACCGACTCTAACGGTGGCCAATACGGCTAATCCGTCTACCTGCGGAGCCGCCGATGGCAGCATTGGCTTTACTACCAACTTGCCGAACGGCCCTTACTCACTGACCTACACCGGTGCAGGTAGTCCTAAAACGATTACTGTGACAGGTGGCGCTTTCTCACTAACTGGGTTATCAGCGGGTATCTATAGTAGCTTTTCCATCACCAGCAACGGCTGTGTGGGATCAACTCCTACGTCAACAACGCTGTCTGACCCGGCCCAGCCTATCGCCAGCGTCGGTGCGAACCAAAGTTTGTGTACTGGAACCACCGCCACCCTTTCAGCTACCGCTACCAACGGTACAGGTGTGTGGAGCGTGGTGAGCGGCCCCTCAACAGCCTCCTCCCAGTTCAGTAACACCGCTTCGGCTTCGGCTAGCTTCACCCCAGCGGGTGGTGCAGGCACCTACACCCTGCGCTGGACCGTGACCAGCGGTAACTGCACACCGGCCACAGCGGAGCTAACCGTTACGGTCAATCTCCAACCTACGCTGACCTTGGGGACCCCTGTTAGCCCTGCCACTTGCGGGGGCGCTACAGGGAGCATCGCTTTCACCACTAACCTGCCCGATGGTCCGTACTCGCTAAGTTACACCGGCGCGGGCAGTCCCAGGACGGTCACTGTGAGTGGTGGAGCCTTCACCCTGGCAGGCCTGACGGCAGGCAGCTACAGCAACTTCGCCATCAGTAACAACGGTTGTACCGGATCAGTCGCTACGTCTAGAACCCTGAGCGATCCAGCAGCTCCTACTTTAACGCTCGGCGCTAGTGTTAACCCAACCACCTGCGGGGGAGCGGAGGGCAGCATCGCCTTCACCACCACCAACCTGCCTGATGGACCTTACTCGTTGACCTACACCGGGACGGGTAGTCCTAAGATCATTACCGTAAGCAGTAATGCCTTCTCGCTGACGGGGCTGGCAGCAGGTACTTACAGCAACTTCGCCATCAGCAACAACGGTTGTATCGGATCAGTCGCTACGGCTAGAACCTTGAGTGATCCTTTACAACCAACTCTGACGGTGGGCAGTGCAACTAACCCCACTACGTGCGGAGCCAGCAATGGTAGCATTGCCTTCACGACCACCAACCTACCCGACGGGCCCTACTCGCTAACCTATACAGGGGCCGATAGCCCTAAGGTCGTGTCGATCATCGGTGGGGCTTTTAGCCTGACGGGTTTAGTGGCGGGCAGCTACAGCAACTTCGCCATTGGCAACAATGGTTGTGTGGGCTCAGCCGCTACGACCCGGCTCCTGAGCGATCCAGGCCCTGTGCTGACGGTGGGCAGCTCAACCGATCCCACTACGTGCGGAGCCAGCAACGGCGGCATCGCCTTCACCGTTACCAACCTACCCGACGGGCCGTACTCACTAACCTATTCGGGAGCCGGTAGTCCACAAACGGTGACCGTGAGCAGTGGGGCCTTTAGCCTGACAGGTCTGCCCGCGGGCAGCTACAGTAATTTCGCCATTGGCAACAACGGCTGCATCGGTTCGGCTGCCACGACCCGACTCCTGAGCGATCCAGGACCGACCCTAACAGTCGGCAGTGCAACTAACCCCACTACGTGCGGAGCCAGCACTGGTAGCATTGCCTTCACGACCACCAACCTACCCGACGGGCCCTACTCGCTAACCTATACAGGGGCTGGTAGTCCCAAGGTCGTGACGGTCATTAGTGGAGCCTTCTCGTTGACGGGTTTAGTAGCGGGCAGTTATAGCAACTTCGCCATTGGCAACAATGGTTGTGTGGGCTCAGCCGCTACGACCCGACTCCTGAGCGATCCGGCGGCACCAATGGCTGGCTTGATAAACAATGGGCCCTTCTCCTGCACCACTGTCAGCATAACCTTGACAGCTTCGGGCGGAGTGAGTTATGCGTTTAGCAGCGGAGCCGCTCAAATTGGGGGTAGCATAGGAAGCACGGCCACGGTGACGAGTGCCGGTACTTACTCAGTCATTGTGACGGGCGCTAACGGCTGTACGGCCTCGGCCAGCACGACCGTCGGCGGTAGCAACGATGTGCCCCCCTCCCCAGATCTGAGCAGTCGCACGGTTAGCCAGAACTCGGGCGATCTGACATTAACGGCTACCAATTGCTCGGGGACACTCAACTGGACAGGGCCAGCCAGTACCAGTGGCACAGGCTCCATTGTGGTTCCAACCAGTACTGTGGGCAGCTTTATTTACTCGGCGACTTGTGTGCTAGGGGCTTGTAGCAGTACGCCAACCAATTTCACAATAACGGTAACGCCTGCTGGTAATCAGCCGCTCCAATTAGTAACGCCTTTGTACAACTGCCGCACGGGTAGTATAACGTTCCAGACGCTTGGAGGAAACGGCTCGTTAATTGAGTACCGAGCCGTGGGAGTTACCGACTGGTCACCCAATCCAAGTCAAACGGTCGATGCTGCACTCCGCGCCGATGTGAACAGCAGTGGTTTGCTACAGTTGATGGCCCGCCAAAACGGCACGGTCGTTATGCTGGACTTCGATTTCCGGGCATTCTGCGCGGGTAGCAATGGCAATCAACCACCCCAGGTCATGGTGCCCATTGCCAATCAGCAGGCGACCCAGGGCAGCGGGTTCAGCTTCACTATCCCAGCCGGTACGTTCACGGACCCAGAAAACCAGACATTGACGCTAAGCGTACAGGGTTTACCGAGTGGTTTGACGTTCACTGGCGGAAACACCATCAGTGGTACACCAACCCAATCAGGTACCTTCCCCTTGTTACTGACCGCTACCGATCCGGGAGGCTTATCGGCGAACACCACTTTCCAATTGATAGTGGCGCCTTCGGGTGCTGTTCAACCGTTGGTGCTGATTGAGCCGCTATACAATTGCCAGACGGGTGCCATTACCTTCCGCACAACGGGGGGGGATGGATCACTAATTGAATACCGGGCGGTGGGCGTTACTGACTGGTCACCCAATCCAAGTCAAACGGTCGATGCAGCCTTACGGGAAGATTTGGGTAGCTCGTCAGTACTAACCTTGATGGCCCGCCAGAACGGCGTGATGGTAACCCTGGCGTTTGATTTCCGGGCCTTCTGCCAGAACGTACCGATCAACAACTTACCGCCGGTGTTCCATGGTCCATTAGCCAGCCAGCTGGGCACGCAGGGACAGGCGTTTAGCTACCAGATTCCGCAGGCCGCTTTCAGTGATCCTGAAAATGGACTACTCACCTATGCCGCGACCGGATTGCCCGCTGGCCTGAGCTTTACGGCTGGCAGTCGAACCATCAGCGGAACACCCACCCAGGCGGGTAGCTTTACAGTTACTATTACCGCCACCGACCCTCAGAACGCAAGTATAAGCGGTCAGATGGTGCTGGTTATCGAGCCAACCGGCACCGGTCCGCTGCCGCTCCAGCTTGTGACTCCACTGTATAACTGTCAGACGGGGGCGATTACGTTCCAGACAACCGGGGGTGATGGTTCACTGATCGAGTTTAGAGCCGTTGGGGTAACTGATTGGTCGGCTAGTCCTAATCACACAGTCGACGCGCCTTTACGTCAGGATCTCAACAGTTCGCCGGTACTTACTTTGATGGCTCGCCAAAACGGCACGATCGTTATGCTGAACTTTGATTTCCGGGCGTTCTGCGCTCAGGGTGGCCGGCTAATCGCGAAAGATAGCGAACGCCAGCCTTTACAGGTAACAGTACTGGGCAATCCGGTAGTCGGTGAGCAGGTTGAGGTTGACATCAAAGGTGCTCAGGGGCAACCCCTGCAACTGGTATTGACCGATACCAAAGGGCATTCGATAACCGACAAGTCTGTTCCGGTAGCTACTGGCCACGAACTTCACACACTGAAAATCGGACGCTCAGTCGGTGGACTGCTGTTACTGCGGGTGAGCACACCAACCCAACAGCAGGTGATTAAGGTAGTCGTTCGTTAGTTTGCAGCTACCTACGGTGACGACTCCACAGCGCATCAGATCTGATACGCTGTGGAGTCGCTTTTTAACCAGTTCAGGATGGCGTTCAGCAGCTTTTGTTCACTGATTGCTTCGGTTTCCAGGCTTGTGTTGATGAGCAGATCGGGAGAGGCAGGACGTTCATAGGGGTCATTAACGCCCGTTAGGTTTGTGATTTTGTCGGCATGGTCTTCGGGTAATAACGCCCGGGCGTACAATCCTTTGGTATCGCGTTGCATTAGTGTCGGAAGGTCGCAGTCAACAAATACCACTTTAGACGTTGGCATCATGGCTTTCAGTTCAGCCCGGATGTGCTCGTACGGGTTAATGGCCGCCAGAATCACAACCAAACCGTGGTGCGTCATACGTTGGCCGATGAACCCCAGACGCCGGATGTTCTCCTGTCGGTCCAGGGCCGAAAACGTCAATTCAGGCCAGAGTCGCTGTCGGTATTGGTCGCCGTCGAGGACTTCAACCCCATAGCCGAGATTGGTTAATTGACTGGAGACTCGTCTCGATAAGGTGGTTTTCCCGGCTCCCGACAAGCCCGTAAGCTGAACAAATAGCATAAACGCTCAGGCATTAATTTACACATCAAATGAATACTAATTTTTTCAGATTGCCTTTCACTTTTGATGAAGAAGCGCTAGCCAAAGACCTGGCTACGTGCCAACGATTGCATTGGCAGCAGCACTTCAACCAAAAAGATTATTCGGGTACCTGGACCAGTATTTCGCTCCGATCGGCGACCGGGCGGGCTGAAGACATTTACGCGCATTCAGCCAATAATACGTTTACAGATACATCTCTGTTGGCTGAGTGCAGCTACTTTCGGTACATCTGCGACCAATTTCTGTGCGAAAAAGAGGCCATCCGATTACTTTCTTTAGCGCCGGGCAGCCGCATTAATGAACATACGGACCCAGGAACGGGCTATCCACACGGGATGTTTCGCGTTCACATTCCGATACAGACCGTTGAAGCGGTTCGTTTCCGGGTAGCGGGCGTCGATCTACCGATGCGCGCTGGCGAGTGCTGGTACGCTAATTTTCACCTCCCCCACAGTGTACAAAATGACGGCCTGCTTGAGCGGGTTCATCTGGTCATCGACTGCCAACGTAACAGCTGGTCCGACGAGATTTTTCGGCAGGCGGGCTACGACTTTACCGAAGAGGCCCGAGCACTTGACCATAGCCCCGAGACCAAGCGCCAGATGCTTGCCGAGCTGTCGCGATTAGACTCCGACGCGGCCCGGACGTTGATCATTCAACTCAAACAGGAGCTTGGTGAAGTCGTCAAAAGTAAACGTTCGTAACGTCCAGCTATGTCAATCGACACTCAACCTCATCCCCTTCGTCACTGGATCCCTTACAAACTAATCCCCGATAATCCGCAGCCGAGCTTACGGTGGTTATACCTGGGGGATCAAAAGTTTGACAGTCCATTTTTTGATGATACTCAGCGACGGTGTTTAAGCCATCCTTATAATTCAAATCCGATAGCGGTTACAAGCTCACTGGATGGTCTGGTCGAGATGGCCCAGACGGTTCCTTCGGTGGCACCATCGGCGTTCATTTTCCATGTGTCTCGTTGCGGATCAACGTTATTGTCGCAGCTCTTGAGCCTGAATGAACGGCATATTGTCTTGCCAGAAGTACCTTTATTGGATACTCTGCTACGTCTGCCAACCCATGCCGAAGGCGTGTCTGTTCACCAGCGGGAACAAGCCTTCCAGGCAGTGCTGCAACTCCTGAGCCAGAAACGAACCGGCCAGGAAACCCACGTTTTCGTCAAAACTGACAGCTGGCATATTCTTGCTTATAGCACCCTCCGTCGTCTGTACCCAACTACTCCGTTTATTCTGTTGTATCGCTCACCCGATGCTGTCGTTCGGTCGCAGCGCAACCACCGTGGCATGCAGGCGGTTCCGGGGGTAATTGCGCCCGAGTTATTTGGCTTTACGTCCGCCCAACTCACGGGTATGGATTTAGATGTTTACATGGCGAATGTGCTGGAACGCTATTTTGAAACGTTTTTGAGCGTGGCCACGCAAGACAAAAATTGCTTGCTGGTTAACTATCATGAAGATGGCATGGTCATGATGCACCCGTTGATTGATTTCCTTGGCTTAACGCTTACGCCAACGGAATACACGGCTATGCAACAACGTTGCGGCTATCACGGCAAACACCCTAACCAAATATTCCGCGAGGAACTCGTAGAGCAAACCCCTCCTGACTACCTGCAACCAGCCCTCGCCTTGTATCGACAACTCGAAGTCAAAAGAAAGTGGACTGAGGCTGCTTAATCGGCGTGAAAGACCAGTTCCAGCGGCTGTACGACCGGCGAGTTGTCGGGGTTGGTATCCATCAGGTCAGCCATGTAGGCCCACCACTTCTGCATAATGGGCAAGGTCGGCAAGTTGTCAGCTCTGTGGTCGTCTACGCGTTTCTGAACGGCGAACAATGTACCGCTGGATCGGTCGAGGTAAATAGAGTAATCCCGGATGCCCGCTTCAGTCAGGGCTTCGGACAAGTCCGGCCAGATTTCATCGTGACGGCGTTTGTACTCAGCTTCAACGCCCGGTTTGAGTTTCATCGTGAAGGCTACTTCCTGCATAAATGAGATGCGATTTACTCCTATAAGCATGAACGAAAGCCATTTTACCCGATCTTCAGGGACGACGACGATTGATTAATACGACCAGTTTGTAGTCGACAGTATTCCACTGTTGCTGCAAGGCGGGTGGTACCGCCACAGGCGAAAATGAAAACTGCCCGAGTAGTAAATCCAGGTCACCATCCTGGTCGACATCGGCTTTTTCCAGCGTGAGCGACTTAACCGGCACGGGCGTATCGAGCGTGAATGGCGTAAAGCGGAATTTCGGCGGATTCGTGTTTTCCAGATACACAAAACTTTCCGAGGCCAGCCGGGTGAGTTCAGGGAAAAACGCCGAGATGGCAAAATCAATATCGCCGTCCTGATCGAAGTCGTCGGCCTGGACACGCGTGGCCCCGTACAGCGGATAGAAAAAGGCTTCGGTATATACCTGATTTTTACCACCAAGCAATAGCCGTAGACCGTGAAAGCTTTTCAGGGAATACGAATAATCGGCATTGTCGCCATGCACAACCGCTAGATCGTCGATGCCGTCTTTGTTGTAGTCGAGTATTACAAAATCGCTGGTACCGTACTCCGGCTCAAACTGGAGGACCTTTTCGGGGCGGAACGTTAGATCTCCGATTTGGTAAAATATATAAATGGCTTCTTCGTTCTGGGCAAACAAGGCAATAATGTCTTTCCGACCATCTTTGTTCATGTCCCGCACGTAACACTTCACCGCTCCCGGTATGTTTAGAAGTGTCTGTTCCTGATAAGCGCGCTGGTTTGGTTGTTTGACGTAAAGCGATAATGAGCCCGATCGATGGCCATAATTAGCCGTAAGTATCTCCTCTACGCCATCATCGTTCAGGTCAGCCGTCAGCGAACATACAGGACGATGGTTCCCCGTTTGCAGGGCGTTGAGGCTATCACCGACCAATGCATAGATCGATCCTTTTGCCAACTCCGACGGCAGGAGCGTACCGATTTCGGTCAGTAGTGAACGCCCATCATTCACTTCAATATCAACGACCGTACCGGATAAGTCATAATTATGAGTCAACCCCTTGGTCCAGTTCCAGCGGTAAAGTTTCTCGGGCTCGGCAACCCACAATTCATGCCGGGTGGTATCGTACGCAATGGCCGTCACTTTAGCTCCGCTTGTTTTGCCGAGTGACACGTATTTGGTATTAAACAGGCTCAGTTTGTGGTTTCGTTGCAAGCGAGCGGAGTCTATACGGCTCGTCGTGGGGGCGTTCTCAACGTAATAATCGACGATTTTTTGCCAGACGTCATCGGTTACTACGGGTGTAGTGGGATAGATGTTCTGAGTGGTCAGAAGCGCTACTTCGTCCTCGCTCAGGTTGCGGTAGGGGTCATACTCCATGTACCGAATCCCGAGGTAGCTGGCCATTACAGGCAACACATTGACTTGCCAGGTATATTTGGTCAGGCTCTTGGGGTTAGGTGCCACATGACACGAACCACAATACTGCTCCGCTAACCGCGCGCCTTCGTTCGGATCGACTCGCCGGAATGATGACAGAAAGACCGCCAGGAACGAAGCAAAAATCAGTGCAGTGAGCACTCGTTGCGGTACAATCATCGATTAGATTACAGGTTGAGTACAACCATCCGGACGTGGCAGTTGAATCTCCCAAACTTACGAAAAACGACTAAGTCTATGGCTAATTATAAGTCAGCTGTACTCCTGATGATGAAAGCCGTTTTAACCGGTAATCGTATTTATTCAGGGGGAAAGGTAATAGCCGAAGGCGTAATGACGAAAGCTGGCGTTTATCGTGCCGGTGTTGTGTTTGTTTTTTATAGCTTGCGCGGCTATGCCGTTACCCTGCGCGGTCTAAGTAGATATGAGTCTTTAACGATCGACCAACTACATCAATGAATCTTCGATTTTTGTTCTTCGGCATCCTATTGACAATCAGCCAATCTGTTGCGCAATCAAGACTTTCTCAGGACCAGCGGCTTCAATGGTGGCTGGATAGTCGCCTGGGTCTATTTGTGCATTGGGGTCCGGTGGCCCGTATCGGTCAGGAAATAAGCTGGTTGCGGCAGGGCTACGGACCAAGCCGGTACGACTCGCTTTATTTAAACTTCAACCCTACCCGCTTCAACGCCCGCGAATGAGTCAGGCTGGCCAAAGCCAATGGTTTCAAAACCATCGTGCTGACGGCCAAGCACCACGATGGTTTTTGTCTATGGGACACCAAAACAACCACCTACAATATTATGTCCTCGCCTAGAGTCAACTGTGGTGCAAGCTTTACGCATATTCTTCAAAGCTGACCCATAGGCCGTACTCCTCTACGTATGCAGTACTGAAAATGATCAGGAACGAATTAGAAGCCGTTTGTTTGGGCAATGGTTCGCTCGCCACCAGGCAGGATTTGAGAAGTTTAATTTCAATTACCCTGAATAACGCTTATGCATGTCGGCTATCGTTCGGCGAGACCTGCCAGAAGGTTGGCTGGTTGAGCTGTCAATTTTGCAGGCTGTTGAACAGAATAAGTAATAGCTTCTTGTATGGTCAGTTTGGTAAGGCGCACTTAGTTAACCCCTATCTTCCTGCTCCGGAGGTACTCTGTTTTCAATAAGTATGGATAATAACGAATGTTTCTTTGTCTTACGGAGGAGCGTTTAGGGAGAATCCTAACTTTGGTTTGCTCTAAAGATCCTGTTTTAATAGTTAACCACTCTTTTTGCGGATTATGAGAATCACGCGCTGGCATCCAATCCTACTATCGGTGTTTGTTACCGTATCCTATTTGGCACAAGCTCAAAACAACAACATCGTTATTGGCCACATCGACAGTATTTCCTCAAAAATTCTCAACGAGAAACGTAAAATCTGGGTACATATCCCCGATAGCGACCAAAACGGGGTGTATGCCAAACGACGTTACCCGGTGGTTTATCTGCTGGATGGAACCAGCCACTTTTCGTCGGTGGTGGGCATGATTGACCAACTCAGTACCGTCAATGGCAACACGATTTGCCCGGAAATGATCGTGGTGGGGATTCCCAATACCAATCGGCAACGGGATCTGACACCCACACCGGGGGGCGGAATGATTCCGTCGGCGGCCGACAGTACAAGACGCAAGAACTCGGGCGGAGGGGAGACATTCACCGCATTCATCGAACACGAGCTGATTCCCTACATTGACTCGCTGTATCCCACGGAGCCCTACAGAGTATTCATCGGGCATTCGCTGGGTGGGCTGCTGGTCATCAACACGCTCATTCATCACTCCAACCTGTTTAACGCCTACGTGGCCATTGACCCGAGTATGTGGTGGGCTGATCAAAAGCTGCTCAATACCGCGAAGCAGGTCATCGCCAGCCAGCAATATGGGGGAAAAGCCTTATTTTTGGGAATTGCCAATACGATGGAGTCGGCGATGGATACCTTACGGGTACAGGCCGATACGAGTGGTGCTACCAGACATATTCGCTCCATCTTAGCCCTGAACCGTTTACTGAAGATCAATAGACAAACCGGGTTACGCTACCAAGGGAAATACTACGATCTCGAAGACCATAGCTCCGTGCCACTCATCACAGCATACGACGCACTCCATTTCATTTTTGATGCCTACACATTAAAGCTGACCGACCAGGACTATGAGGAAGATAATACCCAATTAGCCGATAAACTGACAACCCATTTTACTACCGCCAGCAGGCAGCTGGGCTATCCTGTGAAGCCCCCGGAAAGTTTAGTCAATGAACTGGGCCAGTATATGGTCTCCCAGAAGAAGTTTAAAAAAGCCGAAAGTCTATTCAAACTCAATGTGGCCAATTACCCAGCCAGTTTCAACGCCTATGATGCGTATGGGGATTACTTTGTGGCCAAGAAAGACACCATGAGTGCCATAGCCAATTTCCAGAAATCTCTTTCGCTGAAAGAAACGCCCGCAACGCGGAAAAAGCTGAGGGCTCTTTTAGGTCGGACCACCCCGGAGCCAACAAGGAAGAACTAATCCTTAAACGCCACGCTGATTCGTCGGGGCGGTAGTTTTCCCTTTCCCCGCGTAGCTACCCCTAAGCACTAGGCGTTACCCATGCGGCCAAAATATCCTGTGACTCCAAAAAGTGCTATTGTAAACGCCCAAGTTAATGAGCAAATACATGAATACTTCTTTGTCTCAAGCGGGAGCGTAAAGTGGGATTCAACAAAATAGTGACTACCCACCATGAACAATTGGTAAATGCCTTTTTACCGGGTGAAATAAAAGTTAATTGATCCTTGAAAACTTGGCTGAACCCAATTAGTCTCCGTCAATTGCCCAATTCTAGATACGCCCTCCAAGGACACCCGTCGATAAATAGGCAACTCGAGGCCAAAACCAGCCGTTAGTTTGGGACTGTATGAGAGTCGAGGAGGCCCAACCTGGTCACTGTCTAAAATTTCGCGAAATTGCCCATAAGAAACCCCGGCTTCTGCGAAGCCCGAGACAAAACCACCTTCCCATAAGTAGTAGCGAGCAAAAGCCCCCAGCTCAACACGCGCTTCAGAAAAAACAGTTGCTTCTCCGCTTATGCCAATCCAAGTACGATCGGCAACAAACTTTCCTGCCTTGGCGGTGAGACCAAATACGGTGCCTCCACCGCCAATTAACCATTGGCTCTTTTGATGATTAGCTACTGAAACAACTCGCCAGTCTTTGTCTGTATCCCCAGTCTGCGCGAAACTATCAGCGTTCCAACTACAAACTAACCCGAGTATCAACCAATAAACGTATTTCATAAAGCAGTAATCGTTAGCGGACAAACGACGATCCAAATCTGTTATATGGTAATAATTTGCCTAATATATTAGGTGTATAGTCCCAGAGTGTGATGGTGTATCTTCACTGCTCAAATTTCGCAGTAATTTATGAGACAATTACTTCACGGTAGCGCCCGAACAACGGCGGTAGTAGGAGCGGCCATCCAACGTAGTCAGGACAGTCTATTGACCATAGCCAAACGCCATAGCATTAATCCCAAGACAGTAGCCAAATGGCGCAAACGTACTGCATTGGCAGATGCCCCAATGGGGCCTAAACCTGCTTCTTCAGTGCTTATACCTCAGCAAGAGGCCATTGCAGTCGCGTTTCCACAACAACCTTAGTTGAGCGGAGTCTCCAGACTCCGCTCGGGCGTTACCCGGTCTCCGACCGGTTTATTTCTATTAATTAAACAGACCGGTCGGAGACCGGATCACGCTCGGGCACAGTCGTGAGACTATGCCCAGCCAAACGCCCTCCCTACTCACCTTTCACCGACACGCCATTACCCGCTAACGACCCAACTGGAGTCAGCGTTACGGGCCCTAGCAGACCGGACTCTTTTGGTGACCAGCGCTCAGCCGTAAAGTTTCCATTTTCGTCCCGATCCTCTTTCAACCGGGCCGACATGTTGATGTTGTAAAACTTCTTCCAGTTTACATGATTCTTGTCGAGGTCAATAATCCGGTTAGCCATACTGTTTGATACGCTGACCGTTAACGTGTTGCTTTCTTTCAATTGATTGTTCGGAATAACGAGCTGATAGGTCGGACCAATCAACGTTCCGAGTGGCTTCCCGTTTAGTAGCACCCGGGCGCTTTCGGCCACCTGGCCCAAATCGAGCAACCAGCTATCGCTGGTACCGGTTGGCTTTGGGAACGTGATTGTATAATCAGCAGTCCCCGAGAACTTCTTTACGGCATCCCCTTCTTCTTTCGTCCATGACCCCAGTTTGTCGGTCTGTATAGGCTTAGGCAATTCTGGACCACCCGATACAAACCTGATATTCCAGTTTCCTTTAATTTCCTGCGGTTGTCCGGCTGGCTTTACGTAGGCATAGGCCGGACCGTTGACTACTAATTCACTGGTTTCCAAAACGCACGATTCGCCCGGAGCCAATTGAAGGTACACTTCGTTTGCACCATTCGCTATCTTGTGCTGAGCCATGCCCAGCTTTTCCGTCATTGGGTTATACAGAGCGACTGACTTTGCCGACGTCTGGAGAGGCACCCAGCCATCCACGGCTTTATCGCTCCAGTTGGCGATAAAATAATAGTGACCTTTATCGTGTCGTCGCCGGATATACTGTAGCCCGTTGTCTACCAGGGCTTCCCGCTTCACTTCCGCAGCTGCTAGTAGTTGATCAATGTCTTTCCCAACCAGCATAGCTCCTCTTCCAACCGATGCTTTCTGAACATTGCCCTTCCCCGTATCCGCAAAACGCAGCTGCCCCACCAATTTCCTGAACGCACTTCGCTTATTGTCCAGGTCGCTTAGACCTGATACATCCTCCGGTAGGCTATTGACAAACACCACTCTGGCACCGTTCTGCGCAAGCTTGTAAAGCTGGTTGAACGTAGCCAGCGGCATGTATTGAGCCTCCGGCACCAGAATCGTCTGGTACGTGTTGCCGCCCGTCTGGAGTTCTTTGCCAGAAGCCGTTACGTTCATCAGTTGTTTATCCGAGATAAAATCAAAGCCGTAACCTTTCTCCAAAAGTGTTTCTGCGTGTTTCTCAACGGGCAGTCCCTTAAAGCCATGGTCGATACCGTCGAAATGTTGCAGAAGTACTTTACCGGGTCGGGTGTAGGCGTCGTAAATGGGCAGGTACACCAGCACATCGTTGTTCGGTTTTCCGGCCTGGAGAAACGACTGGCAACGGGCAACGTACTGGTTCAGCTTGCCAAAATCCGTCCAGAACGTATTGTTGGGGTTAAAATGAACGGCCGCGTAGAATAACCAGCCGGGCCAGGCCGCGCTCTGGGGCGAGTAGTTGGTGCCGTGGTAAAACGTATGGTTCACCCCACCAAGCAGGAAGCGGTCCATGTCCTTTTTGATGTCGCTGAGCTTTGACAGGAAGTGCTCGTTATCCCAGGTGGCCGACTCCGACGAGGTCAGCTTTTTGCCGGTCACGTTAGCCGCCGACGACGCGAATTTGATGCGCAGCAGCTCCGTTCCTTCAATTTCGGGAATGTCGGTTATGGCGTAGAGATCGAGAATGTTGGCCGGTGAGCCGTGAGCCTGGTTGCGGATGATCTTCCCCTTTCCTTTGGCCCAGTCGCTCCAGGTTTTGGTGTAGTTTTCGAGCACCAGTTCCGAGATCGTTTCCCGGTAATCGCTTAACACCCGCTTGTTCATGTCCTCTTTGTCCTTGCCGGGCAACGCTTTGCCGAATAGGGCGGGCAGATGCTGACGCAGGTCATAACCGCGCCGTTTCTGAAATTCAGCAAACAGGGCCGGGGTCCAGTTGCCTTCGCCCTGCGCATCGTCTACCTCGTAAGAATCGTTGAAAAACGCCCGCAGCGATTTCAGGTCACGCCCTTTGAAGGCTTCGTCGAATCGCTGGAGGTAATGCTGCGTCGCCGTTTTAGAGAAGTGGTCGATCACGTCCCCCTCCCCGCCCGGTCCGGCCCGCTCGACCATCTTGCCGTGCCAGCCCTGAAAAACGGCGTATAGCGTCCAGTTTCCACCTTGTGGCGCCGTCCAGTTCAGCTTGCCACTGGCATCTACTTTGCTGGTCAGGTCAATGGCTTCTCCCTGCTCAGGGTACGCCATGAGCGATTGCAGCGGCAATGGTTTCTCGAAGCGCACCTGATCAAACGCATGCAATTGCAGGTCAGAGTTTTTGGTGATGGGCTCGACTAACTGCTTAATGTCGATCTTTTCGCCCACCGTTCGAACGATTGGTTTTTGCACGTACGTAACGGCGTCGGCCAACTGCTCCCCACCTTTAACCGTATATGTCTGATAAGCGACGTACTTGCAGGCGTCAGCGGCCGTAACCCAAGGTCCCCCAAACGGCCAGCCCGATGCCTGCGCCAGATCGACGCCCATACCGAGCCGGTTCGCTTCGGTCAGGGTGTGCGTCAGGCGGTCCATCCAGGTCGGCGACAGGAACGGGATAAACTGTTTTTCTTCGCCTTTAACGCCGTAAATAGGTGTAATCTCGACCCCGCCCAAACCAGCCTTCTGGTATTGCTCCAGCAGGCTGGTCAGGTCTTTATCGTTGACCGCGCTGCCCATCCACCACCAGCGGGTCCAGGGTTTGGTCTGCTGGGTGATGGTCGGCCATTTGGGTTGGCAGTAGGCGGCCTGACCGGTTGCTAACATTGCCAGAAGCAGGGCATTCGTTATTTGTTTTTTCATATCTCGTTTGGCTACCATCCTAACGTGAATAATGGCTCATTGAGGGGCCACAAACGGTCAATTTTTGTTATCCCGACGCCAGGAGGAATCTTAAAGCATACTGACTTGAGGGTTAGGATACAGTAAGATCCCTTCTGGCGTCGGGATGACAAAAGTCCCTACAGCAAATAGCTGATATTTAACCAATTACGTTTACACCCATCCATTATTCACGTTATTCTATAACTTATACACTTCGCTGCCCGCCAGCAGAAAACAGCCCAAACCGTAATCCTCAAAATCAGGCACGCTGTCGTAGGTGACCGGCTGACCGTCTTTCGGCTCTTTACCCGTTCCCTGCACGTAGCCCAGTCGACCGGTCGGGTCGACGCACTCGTTGGCCATAGCATTCCAGGCTTTACTCACGATTGGCTCGTACTGTTTCTTGTCGAGCAGGCCGTTGCGAATGCCCCAGGCCATCCCGTAGGCGAACAGCGCCGTCCCGGTTAATTCCTTGCCTCCGAAGTTAGTCGGGTCGTGCAGGCTGACGTTCCAGAAGCCATCCGGCCGTTGCAGTTTGGGCAATGCCCGCATCATTTCTAAATACGTTTTCTGGTATTCGTCGCGGTGCGGAGCGTCCTTCGGCATACTATCGAGCACCCGCACCAGTGCGGCCACGACCCAGCCGTTCCCCCGCGACCAGTAGCAGTCCTGGCCGTTCGGTTCTTTGTATGGCGGCACGAAATCCTTGTCCCGCCACCACAAACCATCTTCCGGATTGTAAAGTCCCTTGCCACCGTGCGACACCTTCGAGTAATTGTAGATCTGGTACATCTTCTCGAAGTACTCGGGCTTATTGTACATCACACCGAACTTCGCGAAGATCGGCATGGCCATTTGCAAAGCGTCAATCCAGTTCCAGTCGTCTACTTTCGGGCTGGCCACCATCGAATCGATGGATGCTTTAATGTCGCGAATACGCTCCGGCTTTTTATCGATCAGGTATAAGTCGATGTATGTCTGACCGCAGCATTGGTCGTCGGCGTTGCGGGTTTTAGGGCCACTGCGCATACCCCATTTGTGCTTTTCACCCCAATCCACCGCGTAGTCGTAATACCGTTTTTGTTTGTCGATACCGTACAACGCCATCAGCCCCTCGTAGTACACGGCCCGCGTCCAGATGTTGCTGGGGCGGGTTTTGTTGGTGACAATTTCCTTACCCGTGTCGGGCCACTTCTTCATAAAGTAGTCGTTGGCAACCGTCATTTTCTGGAGGATTTCCTTCTTGGGCGGCAGCTTCTGGGCCTGTAGCGGCAAGGCCGTTGCCAGCAAACAGCCAACGGTGAGTAGTCGGTGGGCAATTGTAGGTACTTTTTTCATGTTGTATTCCTGGGTCAATTAACGTGTAAGTGGCTGTTGAGCCTTATTTACTACTTTTTTCCTGGTTGCGATGTTGTTTGAACTACGTTGGCTGGCTTCTCATACACTTACGCTTCTACGATGCCCAGCCACACAAGGGTGCGGTTGCTGCGATTTGCGCTCATGAGTTTGCTTTGGCAATTTCGACCGCGTAAACCTGGCTTTTCCCTTCAAAGTTGGCCCGGAAGATGATCCATTTCCCGTCGGGCGAGAAGTGTACATTCGGCTCCAGCTTATAGCCGTGATGCTTCATATTGACCAACCGCTCCGATTTGAGCGTATCGCCTTCGGGCCGGAATAAGTACAGCCACATGCCGTCCCTGGCTTTGGCTACCTGACCAGGGTCGCCACCGTCGCCCGCGAAGAGTTTCTGATCGGGCGAGATGTTGAAGTGGATCGACCACTCGTCGCGGGTCATTTCGTAGACCGTTTCTTTACCCGTTGCCACATCCGACCCGGCCAGGTAAAACGTTTCACCCCGTGGTTTTTGCAGATCGAACCAGATCGTTTTTCCATCACGGCTAAAGAACTCATGGCCCGCAATTTCGCCGTCCATCGAACGCTTGTGCATTAGTTTTACCGCCCCGGATTTCAGGCTAATGTGCCAGATACGGTCGACCAAATGCCAGGGACCTTCGTGGCAGAACATGAGCAGATCGGGGTCCGTCGGCGAGAATTGTACGTGCCCCAGCCAGGTGTTTTCCTGATGAATCTTCTTTAGTTCGCCCGTCTGTGTATTGATCGTGAAGAGCTCATGCGGCACCTTTGCTTCGAAAATGCGGGGGAAGAAGTCTTTCTTTTCGGGGTATTTTCTCAGGATTTCGCGGGCGGCCTCTCCCCCACGCGACCCGGCCAGTACGGTCTCATCCGCATTGAGCGTTGAAATACTGGCTTTAAAGTCAGCGGGAAAGACGTAGACCAGCCGTGTTTTTTTAGTATCAACATGCGTGGCAAACACGCTGTCCTGACGCTGGTAGATCACTTCTCTCCGCTTTGGTGCTACAATTTCACCACTGGCGCGACCTGATTCACTACTAAGCGGCTCGGCCTGCAAGGTCCTTAGATTGAGGGCATATAGCCGCTTGCCGGTTGGTGTCGTGTTGTAGAACACCATCTTGTCGCCCTCACCCGCCCGTTGCTTCACGAAAGGATTATTATGGAAATAGAAACTTTCATTGTTACCCTCTAATTGAGTCAGGCGAACGAGTTTGTGGCCGGTATCCTTGTCAATCCATTCCGCAGGCATCGGCTTCTGCGAACCAGTTTCCAACCTGGGTTGGGCCTGTACCCGAACACTCAATAACGCGAGGGCGCTGCTTAGGAGGTAAACAATCGTTTTCATTACGTCAGGCAGGTTAGGGTTTGAGCGCGATGGTCGTGAATGCCTGCTCTACGTTTACGTAAGCAGCCAGATCACGGAGTGCAATAACCGTATACCGATTATCATGCAGAAACTTCATATATTCCAGAAAGAGGTCGGGGGGTGTAGTCACCCAGTCGTGCGCATTATCGGGGACGCCATGGATAGTCAGCACAACGATTTTCCCGTTTTTAGCTTCCTGTAAAGCCGCTAGTACGCGTTGTTTATCCGTACCGGTTGTGCTGAAGCTGGGAATCAGAAATGGATGATCGGTAGTGGGGTCATAGGTCCGGCTGCCACCGACGCGGGCGAACGCATAGTTTTTTTCTTTAAGTACCGAAAAAGCCGTTGGATGAGTGTCGTAGCCGGGGTAAGCAAAGGTAGTTGGGTGGGTGATGCCGTACGTCAGACAGCGAAACTCCAGCGAATCCAGCTCAGCCGTAAATTGCTCCCGCGTAAGTTTGTTGACGTGCTTGTGCGTGAGGGTATGGTTACCGATTTCGAAGCCCATGCGATCTAACTCCCGGATTTGCGCCCAGCTCATGTACTTGCTCTTATCAAAGAAATTGGGCGGAAACTCGCAGATAAAGAACGTACCGCCGAAGCCGTATCGCTTGAGCACCGGAGCCACGAACCGGGCGTGGCTGATGCTGGCATCATCGAAGGTCAGCACGACAAGCTTGTCGGGAATGGGCTGGCGGATGATCTGCGCGTTCCCACTCCCCAAAGCGAATAAGGTCACCAGCAAAAGGGCAAGTCGTTTCATGCGAAGAGTCTACGAATTAGTTTACAAAAGAATGGAATAATCTAAATCAGCTCTCCTGTACTCTTCGGTATATTGCATAGACTCTATGGCTCAGCAAGTGCCTGGATGCAGAAAACATGGGCTGACGTCCGCCGTTGCGGCTCTTACCATTATGCTGACCAGCCCGTGTCGTGAGCGTATGTACTGTATTACAGACTAGCTTCGACAGGAATTCGTGAAAACTTTAAAGATGTGAATCTTTGCTTTTAGTCAGAGGATGGAAGCAAGTATCGTTACTTCCCTACAGGTACCCTTCAGAACAATTCATCTAAAAAAATAACAGGACTATCTACGGCATTGGAAGCTTACCTGATGCCGTAGATTTTATTTCGGCTATATAATTTGCTACTTAATTGAAACTACCAGTACCCTTGTCTTCTTACGAGCTCAGTGATCAAAACTTAGCCTTCCGCTTATCACATGAACTTTCTGCTTATTTGCGGAAAGTGATTTTTGCCGGATTGGAATCAGTGATTACAGCTTAGACACTGTGTCTAACTTGTCGCGTAAAACCAGGGTAATGCACGTTCCATACACCGTTATTCGTTAACGGGCGTAGGAAACATCTTTAGACCATAAGTAGCCTGCCACAAAAGCCAGAATACCCCCCAGTGGCCCCAGAATGATAGCGCTTGTTGTTGCGGCTTCAACCTGGCGGTCGTACATATTTGACGAAAAGCGCATGATCATAATGTAGCTGACCGTGGTCATGAGCATGTAGCTGATGATACCGCAGAGTAAGCCAATACTTAAATGTTTCATGGATCAGTTGAAGGTGATTAGCAGTAGCCCGATTCAAAAAAGTTGAACGAAACAACACCATCAGCAACAACAGACCAAGTAAAATTGAACAAGCCGTGAGAGTAGACCGATGAATGGCCCACAACCAGTCATTAATTGTTTTATCGATACGCAGCTCGTTGGTAATGCCCTGAAACTTTGCCGGCTGTTTGAATACACGACTAAATCTTGACCGGTTCTTATTAAAGGGTATGCCCAATGTATGCCAGATGGATTCTGCTGGCTTTGTAAAGCGTATGAGTGAGAATACTTCGCCTTAATTAACTGCTCAGCCGTTATGGCCTGTGCGAGAATATTTACTTCACCAATTGCCTGAAAAATGGAAGAAGCTCCTGGGCCAGAATCCCGTGGTCTTCCACATTAGGGTGGCCACTACAACCTCTGGCACGCATGGGCTGAAAAAAATGCAGGGCTACGGGTTTATCGGATGGGCTGGCAGCATCAATAGCCGTTTTCACGGCCGTTAAACAGTTTTGCAGCTTTTCCCGATTCTTCCCATTTATCATTGGACTGCTCAGCAATGCAATTTGCGCTTTTGGGTACTTCGATTTCACCACCTGAACAAACGTTACGTAAGTACTAACATAACTCGCACTATCAAAAGGCAGGCGTTCTTTTTTACCATCGCCCTGGCTGAGATCGTTCGTTCCTAAGGCGATGCTGACCACTTGCGGGGTAAACATCTTAAAATCCCAGCGCGTTGGATTTCTGGCCTGAAAGTCAACTTTCTCGTATACCTCCGGCATGGTAGGACCGTTGCTGTTCCAGTTCCGATACACGCCAATGCCGCTTACGCTGCTCAGCACAAACCGCGCCCCCAGAGCTTTGGCCACTCGGGGACCATACGCCATATAGGCATTATGCTGGTCATGATACTGACCACTCCCGCAAGGCACCTCCGAAGGGTCTGCCGCTGCCCCACAGGTAATACTATTACCAATAAATTCAATGAGTGGCCCTTTATCTTCCCGCAGGGATTTTAGGTTATCCCCCGTAATTTTCTGGATAATGATGGGTCCGGTATGGGCTTCAGTAGCTTTGTAAATCCATACGGTATGGTTGCCTTCTGTTGGTGCAGTAATGAGAATGGGGTCGTTGCTGGTTGTGGCTACTTTAATGCGTTTTTGATACACGCCGTCTAACTCGTATTGCAAATAATTGTGCCCACCGGCGTTTGGAATAGAGGCAAATAGCTGGCACTGTTTACCTTTAAAACTAAACCCAAAGTGCATGGCCGAACTCACCATTTCCAGGTTCTGATCTTGGTTAATTACAAATCGGCCGTAAGGTTGCAGGGCGGTTGCCGGTAAGGAATTAGAATCTCCCGTCTTCTTTTTAAGGGGTGCACAGCTCACATAAACCGCACAAAACGCCACTAGCAGCCAGTTGTACTTAAATTTCATATAGATAATAGAGGTTATAAAAATGAAAGATTATCAATTTTTCTGTTCTTTTCATTAAAATGACCCAAGCTTACCCAACGGCCCATTCAGCAGATACATCCGTAGCTTTCACGCTCGGCCAAAGTGCTTACGACAAACGCCCTCGACTTCCACCAATCTCAAGGATAGTAAATAGAAGCCGGGGCGAAGTTGCGAAAATGATAACGGTCAGTTAAACGAGTGCCTGAACTCAAGCGGTGATACGTTCGTCTTGTTCTTGAAGAGCTTACTGAACGATTGTGGGTATTCGAAGCCGAGTTGATACGCTATTTCACTCACCGATAAAGACGTAGTGCTCAATATTTCTTTAGCCTTATCAATCAGCTTGTTGTGGATATGCTGCTGGGTACTTTGCCCGGTTAGTGCCCGTAACGAATCGCTCAGATAACTGGGAGAAAGATAGAGTTGATCGGCCAGGTAATGAACCGTAGGAAGCCCTGATTTCTTGACTTCGTCGCTGTTAAAATAATTAGTAAGCAGTTCTTCAACACGAATCAGTAAGTCGTTACTGGCCTGCTTACGGGTAATGAACTGCCGGTTATAGAACCGATTGGAATACGTAAGCAGCAAGTCAATGTGCGATAGTATGACATCCTGGCTGAACGTATCAATTGCGGAGCGATATTCCAGCTCGATGTTCTTCATGATGGACGTGATCATGGCTTCTTCTTTCTCGGAGAGATGCAGGGCTTCATTCACCGCGTACGAGAAGAATCCGTACTCTTTAATACGCCTGGCTAACGGATAATTTTGAATAAAATCAGGATGAACGACCAGCCACCAGCCGTTAAGTGCCTGCTCGTCAGTAGCATCGGTTGAGATTACCTGACCGGGCGAAAAGAAGGTCATGGTTCCTTCGTCGAAGTCGTAATACTGCTGCCCATATTTTAGCTTTCCCTTGAAGTCTTTTTTGATACAGATTGAGTAAAAACTATAGACGAAACTACCCATCAGCTCCAGGCAGGACTCTCTCAGATCACTTAAGTTGATCATACTAACCAACGGATGCTCTGGTTTAGGGAGCGACAGCAGGCGATGCAATTCAGAAATTGATTTGATAACGTAGGGCGTATTCGCTATTTTTTTCATAGATATGTCGTATAAATCAACCGGAAGAGCTACCGTTAGTACACGAAGCTCTTCCGGTTGGTTCTGCATCCCTTACTTATCTATCCACGTCATGCCCACTTCGTCGTAGCGGGCACCTACCGATGCTCCCAACGGAATAATGGCTTCTAAACGGGCCAGGTCGTCTGCGCTCAACGTAATGTTAGCTGCGGCCAAATTCTGCTCGACGTATTTAACGCGTTTCGTACCTGGAATTGGCAATGAGCCTTTTGCGATGGCCCAGGCAATGGCCAACTGCGATGGCGTAGCTTCCTTTTCGGCGGATAGCTTTTTAATCTCGTTTACCAGCTCCAGATTTTTGTAAAACTGCTCACCCTGAAACCGGGGAATTCCTCTTCTGAAATCATCATCCGCAAAATCGGCCGGGCTTTTAATGTCTCCCGAGATGAAGCCTCTGCCCAACGGCGAGTACGCTACCAAGCCGATACCAAGCTCGTTGAGTGTATTCATGATGCCTGCTTCTTCCACTTCACGCTCGAACAACGAATACTCGGTTTGTACCGCCGTCAACGGATGAACGCTGTGCGCTTTTCGAATCGTTTCCGACGATACCTCCGAAAGGCCGATGTACCGCACCTTACCTTCTGTTACGAGTTCGGCCATGGCGCCAACTGTCTCTTCAATGGGCGTGTTCGGATCTAGACGGTGCAGGTAATACAGGTCGATGTAATCGGTGCCAAGGTTTTTCAGGGAACGTTCAGCCGCTTTCTTTACGTAGGCTGGCTGTCCGTTGAATTGCCAGGTCAGCTGCTCATTGTCGTCAATCTCGAAACCGAATTTAGTGGCGATGACGTACCGATCGCGGTTTCCTTTAATCGCTTTAGCCACGAGTCGTTCGTTTTCCAGCGGGCCGTAGAGATCGGCCGTGTCCAGAAAGTTGCCGCCCAATTCTAACGAACGGTGAATGGTAGCAATAGCTTCCGATTCATCGGCCTGACCGTAAATATCGGCTCCATTAATCTTAGTCATGCCCATGCAGCCCAGCCCCACTAATGGAACAACAAGCCCCTGGCTACCCAGTTGAGTTTTTTGGATACTGTTCATTTGCTTTTTTATGTGGTTAATCAACACCACAAATGTCAGCAGCCTCACGAGGAGAAAAGTAGCCTAATCGCTGGTTGTTGTATCCAAAGTAAGGTCGCCAGCAGGTCAGAGCTGAGAGCACTCCAGGTTAGCGTACCAATATGACGTAGCCAGGATGCTCCCGCCAGTTAATTCATGGTAGTCAGTTGTCGTAACCGCAAATATTGCAGCAGCATGATGGTTTTGCCGTCCATAATCTCACCACTGTCAACCATGGCCAATGCTTCACTGACAGGCAGTTCCAGTATATCTATCTCTTCTTCATCAATACCACCCCCTGCCTGCCGCTCGGTATCGGCGGTGTATTGGGCGATGTAAAAGAACAGCTTCTCCGTTACTGATCCAGGGCTCATGTAGGCTTCCATTACTTTTTGCACAGACTGAATTCGGTAGCCGGTCTCTTCTTCGGTTTCCCGCCGGATAGCATCGTCGGGGTGTTCATCGTCCAGCAGTCCGGCACAGGCTTCAATTAACATACCAGTTGGATTACCATTCACAAACGTCGGCAGGCGGAATTGCCGGGTCAGAATTACTCGGTTCGTTTCTGGATTGTGAAGCAAAATCGTTGCCCCATTACCCCGATCATAAGCTTCGCGCTGTTGGGTTGTCCATTGCCCGTTTTTGCTGAGATAATTGAACGTAAACCGCTTTAAGGTGTACCAGTTGTCGGAAAGCAGCTTCTCCTCTGTTATTTGTACTCGTTCATTAGCCATATTGTTTATTTTTGTTTGAAATTGTTTATTTTTGAACAAAGCAAATCAATCTCTATGAATTTTCAACATCGAAAGCGGTTAATTGTACAAACGGTCGAAGAGCGGGGCTCTGCTGAGGTCCATGAACTCGCCGATTTGCTGCAAACTTCGGAGATGACTGTCCGGCGGGATTTAACGCAATTAGCCGCTTCGGGACTGATTTATCGAACGCATGGCGGGGCTATGAAGGTGAGTCTGGCGACAGATACGCATCGGTTCGCCAACAAGACCGCCGTTAATGCCGGGCTAAAAGATTATATCTGTCAACTGGCCGCGCAGGAGATTCAGGAGGGCGACGTCTTGTTTATGGATTGCGGCAGTACGGTGTTTCGGCTTTGTCAGTTTATCAGAAACAAACGTGTCACTGTCGTAACAAACTCGTTGCCGGTTGTGGCAGAACTGATGTCATCGGAGGTTTCGGTGAATCTGGTTGGGGGCGAAGTGGATAAAGAGCGGCAGGCCGTGCACGGATTAATGGCGGAGGAACACATGGCTCGTTACCGGGCGAACCGGGCTTTTATTGGAGTCGATGGCATCTCGCTTCAGAATGGGTTGAGCGCCCATAGCGAAAAGGAAGCCAGCACCGCCATAACGATGGCCCGGCAATCGGCGAAAACATACCTACTTTGTGACTCGTCGAAGTTAGAAACCAACAAATACTTCTATTTTGCGCCCCTGAGCCTGTTCGACGTATTGGTTACAGACAACGAAGCGAAACCCGACGTTGTGAACGCATACCGACAGGCCAGTATCACGATCATCAATTAGTCTACCTGATGGTGCTTTCGGTTTCACGAAGTCAGCTCCATCCATGAACCTTATGTGGCAAATCTGGATTGACACCGGCGGCACTTTTACGGACGGTCTTGCCCGAGACCCAAACGGCATTCTCCATCGAACAAAAGTTCTCAGTAGTAGTCGGTTGCGTGGCCGCCTGGTGAATGGCAAAGTAGAAGCGCCCTGGCTAACCACTCCTATCTTCGACGGCTACGAACTCCGCATAGTTGGAACGGACGAAAAGTATAAAGTTGTTTCGTTACAAACGGATGGGACGCTGGCCATCAGCAAAGCTGATCATACAGGCGCGCACTCTGATCCGAACAAGAGCTCAATGGCACAAACCATTGAACTGTTCACCGGCGAAGAAGCCCCTATCCTGGCGACTCGCCTACTTACCAGAACGCCCATAGATCAGCCCTTTCCTGCTTTGGAGATGCGGCTTGGAACCACCAAAGGAACTAACGCCCTCCTGGAACGTAAAGGCGGGCGGGTTGCCTTGCTGGTCACAAAAGGCTTCAAAGACCTTCTTCAAATTGGCACCCAGCAGCGCCCCGACTTATTCCAATTAGCCATTCCGCCTGCCGAAGTGCTCTATGACACGGTTATTGAGATCGATGAGCGCATGGCTGCTGATGGCGAGATTATTACTCCTTTGTCGGAACAGACAATTGCTGACGCCCTTGAGCAGCTGGGTAAAAGCAAGCCCGACGCGATAGCGATTTCGTTTATGAACGCTTACCGAAACCCAACGCACGAACGTCAGCTTCTGGATGTGGTTTCCCGGGCAGGCTTTTCACTTATAACGCTGTCTACGGACGTATCTACAGCCCCAGGTTACGTAGCAAGAACGCAGACGGCGGTAGTAGACGCTTATCTAACCCCAGCGCTTCGGTCATACTTAACGAATGTGCAAACACAACTAGGTGGTCAGATGAAAGAAGACCATCCGGTCCGGGACCATCCAGTCCGGGACCATCCGGTCAGGATAATGACAAGTGCGGGGGGATTAGTCAAAGCCGATCTGTTCCGCCCTAAAGACAGCTTGTTAAGTGGGCCAGCGGGGGGCATTATCGGCTCCGCAGCGATTGCCCAACAACTCGGCATTGATCACGTGTTGACTTTCGACATGGGCGGCACCAGCACCGATGCCGCTCATTACAACGGCAACGTTGACTATCAATTCGTCACCCGGATTGCTCCATTCGATTTACAGCTTCCATCACTAGCCATTGAAACAGTAGCGGCCGGGGGCGGTTCGGTTTGCTGGTTTGATGGCTCGCAATTACGTGTAGGGCCACAAAGTGCCGCAGCCAATCCCGGTCCGGCTTGCTACGGTGCCGGTGGCCCCTTAACCCTTACAGATGTCAACTTATTACTAGGCAAACTACATTCAGGCCAATTTGGTATTCCGGTGTTTTTAGAAAAAGCAGAAGCGGCCTTACAGGAAGTAATGGCGCAACTCCGTAGCTCCGACAGGCCTGTCGGAGCTACGGAGCTACTACGTGGCTTTGAGCGGATCGCGAACGAAACAATGGCAGGTGCCCTACGCAGGATTTCGGTAGCACGAGGTTTCGACCCAACGGAGTACAGCTTACTTGTGTTTGGGGGTGCCGGTGGGTTGCATGGTTGTGCCATCGCTCACTTGCTGGGGATGGAACAACTGATTCTCCCCTTCGATGGCGGCTTATTGAGCGCCTACGGCATCGGTCAGGCACAAATTGAACGCATGGCCTCGCGGTCGGTGCTACGCTTACTGACCGACGTCGGCGCTGAGTTACCTGACTTGATTGACCGGCTAAGTCAGCAGGCACGTTCAGAATTACAGCAGGACATTGGCAGCGAGACGCCAGTTCATGTGCAATCAGTACTGATGTTCTTACGTTTGCAAGGGCAGGAAACAGCACTCCCTCTTCCAGTAGCCGCGGGTTTAAATCCAGGGCTAGTGGAAGAATCGTTTCGCAAGGCGTATCAACACCTCTACGGCCACTTTCCGGTTGATTCCAACGGGCAGCCGAGGCCCATCGAGGTAGAAAGCATCCGGGTGATTGTCGGGACCGCTGCCAGCCCAGACCCAGTCAGTGGGCGGCCGGTGAGCCACCGCCATGCTGTGCCATCTCTTGAAACAGATGCCTATCCGGCCTACGACTGGACGCAACTCCAGGAAGGCGATACGTTCCGAGGGCCTGCCCTACTCCTCAACACAACGTCGTCGGCCTTTATTGAAGCCGGCTGGAGGCTCGTTGTACAGCCGAACAAAAACGCCGTTGTTGACTATATCGAAGACGTGGAGGGCGCTCCCCTCGCCCACTCTACTACCGAGGTTGGCAGTAGCTCCACAAACGACGTCATTCAGCTTGAACTGTTCACACAGCGTTTCCGTGGCATAGCCCAAGAGATGGGTGCGCAATTACAACGAACGGCGTTCTCCGTAAACATTAAAGAACGACTTGACTACTCCTGTGCCCTGCTTGATGCTGGGGCGGCTTTGGTAGCCAATGCGCCCCATATTCCAGTGCATTTGGGAAGCCTGGGCGTATGTGCGCGATTGGTATTGGAGAAATTATCTATTGGTCCCGGCGATGTAGTCATCACAAACCACCCAAAATACGGAGGCTCACACCTCCCCGACGTAACCTTACTCAGTGGGGTATTTACGGACGAGGGCGAATTAATTGGTTACGTCATCAACCGCGCTCACCACGCTGAAATCGGTGGCAAAGTACCTGGTTCAATGCCTCCCGACGCGACTTCATTGGTGGAAGAAGGGGTTGTGTTAGAACCTATGTACATAGTGAAGACCGGTGAGTTGCACTGGGACGGGCCAACGGGCGTACAACGACATTTTACCGACAGCCGGTATCCAACCCGGGCCTTAGCCGAAAACAGGGCCGATATTGAAGCCGCGCTGGCATCGTTACGAGCTGGCGAAACGGCACTGCGCAACCTGGTCAGGCAACATGGTCTGTCAACGGTTCATCACTACATGAGGCAACTGCAAGAGTCAGCAACCAGAGCCATTGCCACCGTTTTAGAACCGCTGAACGGGCAGACTTTCGCAGCTGAAGAAGCGCTCGACGACGGACATACCATTCAGGTAAAACTGGCAGTGAACAATGAAAGTATTACGTTCGATTTCACCGGCACCTCGGGCGTTCACCCCAACAACCTCAATGCCAACACCTCGATTTTATACAGCGCTGTCCTTTACGTGTTACGGCTTTGGGTCGATAAAGACATCCCCTTGAATGAGGGACTCATGGCTCCCGTTACGTTGGTCTTACCCGAATCATCGTTCCTGAATCCTATTTTCTCTGATCAGCCAACCGAATGCCCGGCCGTAGTAGGTGGGAATACCGAAGTGAGTCAGCGGCTGGTTGATACGCTGTTGAAAGCCTTGGGATTAGCAGCCTGTAGTCAGGGCACGATGAACAATTTTCTGTTTGGCAATGGTACATTCGGTTATTATGAAACCATCGGTGGGGGTGCCGGGGCAACGACTGGCGCAGACGGCCGCTCGGCGGTGCATCAGCACATGACAAATACCAAACTTACCGACCCCGAAGAATTTGAACGACGCTACCCCGTGCGGCTTCATCAATTTGCTATCCGGGCTGGCTCAGGTGGAGCTGGCAGCGGTCCGACAAATCGGTGGAAAGGTGGCGACGGCATCCTTCGCGAGATTGAGTTTCTGGAGCCGGTGCAGGCCACACTCCTGAGCCAACACCGGGTTGTAGCGCCCTACGGCCTGAACGGTGGAGAACCAGGCCAAACCGGTCGTCAGATGCTGATTCATGCGGACGGTAACTCGGAAGACCTACCAGGCATTTTCACGCGAGCCATGCAGGCAGGCGAGCGAATCCGAATTGAGACGCCCGGTGGCGGGGGTAATAGCCACTAAACCTTTTCTAAATATATTATATCATGGTAAATACGGTTAAACGAGCTTTTTAACGAGCTTTTTCTAACGTACAAACTGATTGTGTACAGATGACGATGAACCCGGTAAGTGCATTCTGTGAAGATCAGCAAAGCGTTTATATGTCGGGAGGACTGGCCCATATGATACTGGTTCATGGGAGCATCATCACGTTTAAAGATGGCGTTGGTAGAATGATGTTATTATCCGAAAATCGAGAAACGCCCGTCAAGGCTGAATTTATTGACCCAACAACCGGTAAAAAGCAAACGCAAACAGGAACTACCTGGACAGGTGGTCAGATGATTGGTCCTTCTGCTTACAACCCTGTTGTCAATTGCCTGTATTTCTATTCGCAAGATGGCTTTTTTAAAGGAAGCCTGCGCACAGACCTCTCAGACATTAAACACTGGCAAAACGTATTGAAGCCGAAACTAACGTGGACCGGAGGCAGGCCTAACGCTGTCGGCCCTGCTATGAACGTACTGAAAATGCAGTTTGCAGCCGATGGATGATTATTCTTAACAGAGCACGAAGGGCTTGGTATTTATGACGAAAAAAACGTACGTTTCGTGCGGTAAATAACCAGCCCTCAACTTTTCATGTCCTCCAGCCGTCGCCATTTTCTCTCCTCACTCACTGCTCTTACCGGCGCTACGTTGTTAACTGACAATCAACAACTACGAGCGGGTGCCGTTGCGAGGCCGCAACCCATTTCGTGCAACGCTTACACCTGGAACACATTTTACGGGCGAGAGAAAAAACAATGGATGGCTAACCCCGATGCATCGTTAACGGAGTTTACTCAGGCAGGTCTGACGGCGTATGAGCCATCGTTCAACACGGCAGATGAGGTTAAGAAACTAGCCCCTTATCTGCCGAAGTACCGATTGAGCATGCCGTCGCTCTACGTAAATAGTACCCTCCACCGAGCCGACGAAGCCCAAAAATCGATTGATTCGGTGCTGGCCATTGCAGATGCGGCCAAGCCACTCGGCACAACAATCATCGTAACCAATCCAAGCCCGATCAAGTGGGGCAGCGAAGACGATAAATCGGATGCCGACCTCATGGAGCAGGCCAAGAACCTCGACCGGCTCGGGGCCGAGCTCCGCAAACGCGGCCTTACGCTAGCCTACCATACGCACGCGCCCGAACATCGCCAGGCCGCCCGCGAATTTCACCATATGCTGCTAGCCTCCGATCCTAAGAACGTATCGCTTTGTCTGGACGCACACTGGGTATATCGTGGCTCCGGTAACTCACAGATCGCCCTGTTTGATGTGGTGAAACTGTATGGCAAGCGTATCGTTGAAGTACATATCCGCCAGTCGAAAGGTGGCATCTGGCAGGAAATCTTTACCGACGGCGACATTGATTACCGACGCCTAGCTGCCGACCTCAAAGCGCAGGGTGTTCGCCCATTGCTGGTGTTGGAACAATGTCTGGAAAAAGACTCGCCTAATACAATGGGGCCCATTGAAGCCCACAAGCAGGATTTAGTGTATGCCAAAGAGGTGTTCGCAAGCTTACTGAGTTGATCATACACCCTACATATTACTCACATCAACTTTCCCACGCGTTTAGCAGCCGCCGAACGATAATTATTTCCCCGACATGGTAAGCGGTGTGATCGGCAATCAACAAAGCTTCTCGCAGTAAGTTTTGCCCATCGCCGTACGCAAAGGGCGCGTACAAATCGCGCTCCAAATCGTTCAGCAACGCCACAAAGGCATCCCGGTCCTGCCGAATCTGTTCTACGGCGTTATCCCAGACCATATCATCAGCGGGTGCCACCTCCGTTGGCCAGTATCCGGCAGGCCAGGGTGGCGATTGATGAGTGTCATCCCGCGAAAACTCCAGAATATCCCATTGGGCAATCCGGATGTGATCAACCAATTGCCAGATGCTGTAAGGTAATTTTTCTGGTTTCACTCCACGTAACGAAGCGGGTAAATTCTTGATAGCAGTGTCAAACGACTGGTGAGCATTGCTGCCCGTTAATAAGGCTACCAACTGCTCACGCACGGCTGCATTTGCATCATTGATAGACTGAGTTGCTGGATTCATAACGTTCTTCTGGTGTTATATCCTGGACGGCTTTCTGGGCATACATCACGGCTCCCCCACCGGACGCGGTCATCGGATACTATAAACATACCCGTTTTCTTATACATTGTTTTTGTCTGTGAACGACTCCGGCACAGGCTTTCCCATCAAAATTGGCTTGTTATAGTTATTGATGTATGAAAGCAATCGTTATAACGCGTCCTGGCGATGCATCTGTTCTTGAGCTACAGGAGCGCTCTACCTCACAACCAGCCAGCGGCCAAGTATTGATTCGGGTCCGGGCCGCCGGAGTCAACCGCAGCGACATTCACCAACGGCAGGGCGGTTACGGATCAGACCCAAGTGGGCAGATTCCTGGCCTCGAAGTCGCTGGAATTATTGAAGCCTGCGGTCCCAATGTGAGCCGTTGGCAGACTGGCAATGTTGTATGTGCTCTGATTAGCGGAGGAGGCTACGCTGAATACGTAGCCGTCGACGAACGTCACTGTCTGCCAGTTCCCCCCGATCTGACGTTTGCAGAAGCCGCATCCTTACCCGAAACAGTGCTCACTGTCTGGTCTACCGTCTTTCAGTGGGGCCATCTGACAAGCGGAGAAAACTTGCTGGTGCATGGTGGAAGTAGTGGCATTGGCGTAACGGCCATCCAATTAGCCAAAGCATTTGGCGCGAATGCTTACGCAACGGCGGGCAGCGACGAGAAGTGTGCATTCTGCGAACAGATTGGAGCCGTCAAATGTGTCAATTATAAATCCAGCGATTTTGAGCAAGCCCTGGCCGACGCGAAGATCAACGTAGTACTTGATATGGTTGGTGGCGATTACACACCCAAAAACCTGCGTTTGCTCGCTATGGACGGGCGGCTAATGTTTATCAATTCAATGCAAGGGGCCAAAAGTCAAATTCACATCCCGACCTTAATGCAGAAGCGGATAACGCTTAGCGGCAGCATGCTTAAGCCCCGGGGAGCTGATTTTAAGGCGGCATTGGTCACCGATGTCGAAAAGCAGGTCTGGCCTCTGCTAACCGATGGCCGACTGAAACCTGTTGTTTACCGGCGCCTTCCCCTTTCAGAAGCCGCTCAGGCGCAGCAGTTAATGGCCAGCAGCGAGCACATAGGTAAAATTATTCTTGAACTCCCTTAGATCGCCACTGAGGGTCACACTCCTGCGTTGATCTTAAGATTGCATTAAATAAGACGAATAGTTGGTCAATAGACTAGCAGTTAGGCAACTTCTGGTAACAATTTTAGTCCAGGCGGGTTATCAAAATATTACATACATACTCATTGTTATGACTACCGATCTAAACAAACCGGAGACACAGGAAAAGGCCGTAAAGAACATAAAGCCAAACATTGGCCTCGAACAGGACGTCCTGAAACAAGACAACGAACTGCTCAACGCTTACCTGGCTGATCTGCATGTTCTGTATATTAAAACTCGTAAGTACCACTGGAATGTGGCTGGGCCAAGTTTCAAAGAGTATCACGAGTTTTTCGAAGAACAGTACAAAGAACTCGAAGAAATCATCGACCAGGTGGCCGAACGTATCCGGACGCTGGGCGGCAAACCGCTCTCAACCATGGCCGATTTCGTAGGTAGCACTAGCCTGGAAGAAGACCATAGTGGTGAAGTAAAAACGGTAAACATGTTTGAACGGCTCCTGGCCGACCACGAGCAGATCACCCGCGAGCTACGTGAGGATGTCGACAAATGCGACGAAGAATTGAAGGATGCGGGTACGGCTGACTTCCTGACGGGTCTGATGGAGGCTCACGAGAAGATGGCCTGGATGCTACGCAAGTACCTGTCGTAGTTTGTTCCTTTATCATTCCCTCAAGTGGCAAAAGCCGCGTCAGCCAGAACTGAACGCGGCTTTTGAGCTAAACTCGAATAGTAAAGTATCTTACGTTGTTTGTACTGTTGCTAAACTGGCACTCCTCAGCCGTTTGGTCGCTTTCTTATGCATCGACTCCCCCGATAGCTTGTCGGGCAGCGTATTAATGCGCCCCTAAAGCCCGCCCGATAGCCTGAAGGGCATAAGCTAACAAAAGCTGTAGTAGATTGTTAGCAAGAAACGGTGACGTGTACATCACACCGGTTGGCAAAACTATCTTTTTGTAAGATATTGTGTTAGTATAATGCTTGTTGACATAGCGGCCATAACCACCTCGACAAGAAGCAGTTTAACGATCGCGGTTTCGTATTATTACCTTCCTTGCCCACAGACTTGATACTACAATTTGAACTAGTGCTATGCCTGGCATAGGTCATTCCCGTATCAGGCTGTAGCCAATAGCCTGTTCAGTAAAAGCTTTAGACTCTTATACATTATTTGATAAACTAACAACAGAATGATCAGAGTTCCTGGTGGATACATGCCTCAACTAGATGCCCTGCGGACGTTTGCGGTCCTGCTGGTGATTGTCTACCATTGGTTCCCGATTGGAGAGGGCATCAATCGGCTACCGAATGGGACCATTGGCGTTATGATCTTTTTTGTCATTAGCGGATTTCTCATCAGCCGAATTTTGCTTAACAGCCGCAATCAGGTCAATGCGCATCAAAGCACGTTGATCGATACGTACGGCAACTTTTTCGTCCGACGGGCTCTACGAATCTTTCCGCTATATTATTTGGTAATTACCTTTACGCTGCTTGTATTTCCACAGGTATCCGACATCGATCAATACCCTCTATACTATTATTTTTACGGTTATAATATTCTGCTACAGCAAACCGGTAACTGGTCTGATTTACTTTCCCCTTTCTGGACATTAGCCGTTGAGGAACAGCTTTATCTGGTCTGGCCGTGGCTAGTCTTACTAACCCCGCGAAAAGCATTTCGGTGGTTAGTTTTGGCAATGATTTGCCTGGGGGTCGCCTTTCGCGGTTACTGTTACGCCCACGATGACCTCGACGGGGTGCTAACACCCGCTAGTCTGGACGCGTTTGGTTTAGGAGCGCTCTGGGCTTATGTTGTCACCGAACGCCCGGAAGCTATATCCCGTTTTGTACGACAACTAACAATAGCCGCAGGGTTGGCCCTGTTGGGGTTTATTGGTCTGCTTTTGCTGCCTAGTGATCACCTCTTCGTTGTTTTATGCCAACGGCTATTCATTTCTGTCCTGTCGCTGTACATCATTGCGTGGGCCAGTATAGGTGTCAAAGGCGCAGGCGGACAATTACTGAACAACAGGGCGCTGCAATACGTGGGTCGTATCAGCTACGGTATCTATGTATTTCACATGATTGTCCCAGGCTATCTGGTGCCGTTCCTTTTACGTATAGTGAACTACGTAGGTATACCATTGACCCTAGACTACTGGTCGCACCGATTACTTAGTCTGCTTGTCTTATTAGGTTTAGCTTCTTTATCGTGGTATGCCTTCGAGAAGCCTATAAATGAGTTGAAACGGTACTTCTCGTACAAAAGAGTAGCAATGAGCCATTAACACAACACCCACATACGCCACAATCCGACGCAGTAGGCTTCGCTCAACTACTTTAAACCGTTCAGTAAGGAGGTTCCGATAGCACTCTGCGGGTGTAAGCATCAGCTCGTTCTTGGCTAACCGGCGCTGAATGAACCATGTCGCAACAGGAACCTACTCCTGCCGGCTCAACGGCGGCAATCATTCATGCCGGTTTTGAAGTGATCGCACATAGCATTAACTCGCTTATTTTATTAAGAAATATATGTAAGTTGAGCTTCATCGTTTACCCTACCGTTTCTAACCACCTAAAACATGATAGCCGTCTTAGAACAACACATCCGGGGACGTATTAACCCCAACGATGAACAATTGGCCAGCGTTCTCGACCATTTTACGCTTGTTAGGGTGAAACGCAACCAGTTGTTATTGCGCCAGGGCGATGTGTGCCGATGGTGTTATTTCGTGGCAAAAGGGTGTGTTCAGGTGTTTACCTACGATAGCAATGGCGACGAAAGTACGCGGGATCTTGTAACGGAAAACAACTGGGTTACCGAACTATTTAGTTTCGGCAATCAGCTTCCGGCTAATGAGAACCTCCGCGCCGTTGAACCCGGTTACCTGCTGGCCATTGGTTTCGACAATTTCCAGAAGATGGTACAGACAGTGCCCCCTTTTGAGCAGATCTATCGGCAGATTATCGAACAGTCTTACGTCAACTCCGTTTTTCGCCTTAATTCGTTTGTTGCCATGGACGCTCTCGAACGCATGCAGTGGATGCATGCCTACCAACCTAAACTGCTTACCAGGCTATCCAGTAAACTCATCGCGTCATACCTCGGTATCTCTCCTGAAACTTACAGCCGACTCAAAGCAAAACGCTGAAAACCTTGACTTTTATCAAGAGCCAAGCAAAGCAAAACGGCCAATTTTGCATAGATATCTGACTTATTAACTACCAAACAATCACACAACTATGCAAACTTTGAACGAGCGAGTTCAGGCCCTCAACACGCTGGTGGCTCAATTCCGTTACCCCGAGGCATTCGACCAATTTTACCACGAATCGTTACTCAACTACGAGAACGAGCAGGCTCCGATGATCGGCTTACAAGCCGAGCGAGAAGCGATGGAGCACTTCCTGAATTCTGTCACCAACCAATCAGCTGAACTCAAAACAGTAATCGTAGCGGATAATACGTCTGTCAGCGAGTGGCTATACGACTTCACTCACAAAGATTGGGGGCGAAGGCACTACACCCAGATTACCGTACAACGCTGGGAAGACGGCAAAGTCGTTCACCAACGCCATCATTACGCCACCAATTAATCCGCAACATCCATGAAAGAGTTTATGCTTTTATTGCGGAACATCGGCGGTAACGGCCAATACATCACAACGCCACAGGATATGCAGGACGACATGCCTAAGTGGCAGCAGTGGATGGGTGATATTGCCAGGCAGGGGAAGCTGGTTTCCTCTAAACCCATTGACTATGCCGGTGTGGTGGTTAGCAACCAGGGCGTGACCGAAGGACCTTACAAGGCCATCAATGAGCTGGTGGCTGGCTATCTGATCTGTAAGGCCGACAGTCTTGAAGAAGCTATTGCCTTTAGCAAAAGCTGCCCGATCCTGAAGTACTCACAAGGCAGCGTAGAAGTCAGGCGTATTTTACCCTTTGAAGTTTAACCAAAAGCTAATACGACTATGAACAAGATCATTGCAGCAGGTCGATGGTTATTTCTACTTTCCCTGTCACTTTACGTATTCCTGCATTTCGCGTTGGCCGACTTCGGCGTAAAAGAGTTTATCCCAAAGTACATGCCATTCCCGTACTTCTTAAATTATTTCACGGGCATCTGCATCCTGGCGTTCATCATCAGCGGTCTCATTGGGAAGTTTGACAAACTGGCCGCCTTACTGTTTACCCTGTATTTATTGTTGGTCATTGCCATTGTTCACATCCCTGACGCTGGACAGAACCAGCAGGATTTGCAGAATATTTTTCGGGCCATGAACATGATGGGGGGTGCATTAATGTACGCTGGTGGGTTCGCCCGCGACAAACGGCTGCGTTTTTCGACACCCGGCCCGGCACCCGCCTGATCAGTTAGAATTAGGAATGATCGTCTACTTTAGCTTATATTCATCATTTATCATTCCTAATTTATCGTTCTTACCCGTGCCCAAATCCCTTTCCTTTCGTGCCGGTCTTGGTACCGTTTTATTCTGGTCTGTCATTTCAGCCGCTTTTATTGGACCCGGTTCGGTTACGGCCTGTGCCATCGCTGGTTCTACCTATGGTTTACAACTGCTTTGGGTGCTAACGTTCGCTACGCTGGGCACCGTCTGGCTGCAGGAAGCAGCTGCCCGCATCACCATCGCCACCGGCCAGGATCTGGGACAAGTCATCGTCAGGACGTACACCGGGCCACAAGGCCGAATAATTGCCTGGGCACTATTTTTGGCCATCTTTCTGGGCTGTGCAGCCTATCAGGCCGGTAATATTCTTGGTGCAGTGTCGGGATTGGCCTTACTAACCGGCTGGCCCATACCAACTTTAACGGTTGGCTTTGGTCTCGTCTGTATTATTCTGCTTTGGCTTGGCTCTACGCAAGGCCTGGCTAATATGCTGGGGTTAGTTGTTTTCCTGATGGGCGGGGCTTTCGTTTACGTAGCTTTCGGCACGCCCGTCACACCCATCGCCTTAACCAAAGCCCTGGTCATACCTGCCTTTCCATCAGGATCTCTCCTACTCATTAACAGCCTGATTGGCACAACCATCGTGCCTTACAACTTATTCTTCGGCTCGAGCATCGTGCCTACGGCCGCCGAATCCACGGCGGCCGTAGGCACGTCCTCTCAGTCATTGAGCGAAATGCGACTGGGTATCTGGGTAGCGGTTGTCCTTGGGGGTATTATCTCGGTCGTTTTACTGTTGGCAGGCTTGCTTATTCCCAATGATTTCTCCTACCCTCACATGGCGCAGGTTCTGAGCGACCGGCTTGGCCCCTGGGCAGGCACCTTGTTTGCCTTTGGCCTGTTTGCGGCCGGATTTGCCTCATCGTTGACGGCCCCGCTGGCGGCTGCGGTCACAGCCAAAAGTCTGCTCGGCATCCGGTCTAACTCCGTGGCTTACCGGGGCATCTGGTTAATGGTCCTTGCTACAGGCTTAACGTTTGGGCTGCTCAACGTAACGCCCATTCCGGTCATTGTCGCCGTGCAGGCTATTAATGGTATTCTACTGCCGTTTGTAACCGTGTTTTTGTTTATGGCGGTTAACAACCGCAACCTCTTGGGGCAACACCATAACTCACCGGCTCAAAACATAGCAATGGGGTTTGTCGTATTAGTCACCGCAATTTTAGGTGGCTGGAATGTGTGGCTGGCGGTATCGACAGCTCGATAAAAAGAATAGACCTAACCAGTATGCAGCCGAATTAGGTCTATTCTTTTTATTATTTCTTTGTGCTTACTTTATGCTCTAACTGCTCTATACGTTTCTGTTGCTCAATCAGGCGAAGGGTCAGCTCTTCGTTTTGTTTCACCAGCGCAGCCAGCAGGGTTGTCAGATCAACGCCCTGTTTCACCATTTCACCAGCGCTCGGAATACCCGGTAAATGCTTGTTCTGCTGAATATATCGTTCTAGTTCTGACAGCGGTTGTAGTTGATACGTTGATGCAAAAACGTAATCGGCCCATTGCCGCTCAGATGCTGGCTGCACCTGCATAGCAACCGCCGATAACCGGCGAGCCAGGGTTACATCGCCTTTATCATTAACAGTCAAAAACTTACCAACGGTCGATTCGGAGGCAGGTGAGTTGGCGGTCATATTAGTCAACCGTAGTCCACTACGTCCATCTTCACCCGCAGCAAGTTCAAGTCGATTCTGCGGAGCCGATGTACCAATACCAACATTAACGTTGTTGCCTAAGACCAACGAATTACTGCTTAAAACACGGGCGTTAGCCCCCACGGCTGTTGCATTTGATAGCCCTAAACCTACAGCAACGGCGTTGGCTCCTAGCAGGGTATTGTCCTGGCCATCTGTGCCGTCAAATCCGGCATTAGGCCCAATGAAAAGGTTACGACTGCCCCGCTGATTGTATTGTCCGGCGTTAAAGCCGATAAATACATTATCATCACCACCTGTGTTCGTTTTGCCGGCTTCATAGCCGATAAATGTGTTATGACTACCTACTGTATTTGGGAAACCCGCTTTATACCCATAATAGGTGTTATAAGAACCAGTCGTGTTACTCTGTCCAGACTGACTACCCATGAATGTGTTATAAGTACCGCCCATTACTGCACTTGTACTTTGACCAATAAATAGGTTAGTGGTACCATTGGTCGATTGAAAACTAACCACCTGATTATCGGGGGTAATCACCTGACTTTGCGCAATAGTTTCTGTTGTCAGGCCAATACTAAGTGCTAGAATTACGGCAGTAGATGACTTCATAGTGAATTTGGTTATAAAACTTCGGATTAAATATAACAATTTTCACTTATGTAAATAAAAACTAACCACAATCATACAAACTGCTTGAACTCCTTAGCATATTTTAAAACGTCGTCAGTGTTCTTTATGCCATTTGCCAGGGGCCATCGGCCTTTCCGGTTAATACCGGCCTGGATTTCAGCGCTATTAGCTGCGCAAAACGCCTTGAATGACTCCCAGCTTGTTGGAACAAAACCTTTTTTCTTCATAACCTCAACGATGTTTTGAACACCGTAGGGCAGCCAGTGCATTAGTTTAGTTAGAGCCAAATAAACTTCTCCGTTAGTTGGTACCCCTAGTATGGCCGCATATTTTGCCGCACTTTTTCCTCTAAGATTCACCAGTTGAATACCTGCCTGAATCGAGTAATCACGGTCTACACTTAATCTAGGATGGTCAATTTGTAGCGTTTTGGATTCATCAGGGTGCAATTGAAAGTAGCCACGCTCATCGAGCGATGTATGGCTTTTGATGCTTCCGTCCGACTCTTTTTTAATCCAGGCCAATAGAAAATCAAGTGGCCAATTTCCGCGGTATTTGGTTAAATCAGGCACTAATACCCGAAATCGATCAGGCATCGACGTTGTCACGGAGTGCTTTGGCGCATTAACCACTAAGCCCATCGTTTTTTTGAGCATCGTCCATGTATTTGGGCCTAAAACCCCATCATCCTGAAGCCCCTTACTACGTTGCCACCCTGCCAAAGCCCTGGCGAACGCTTCTTCGCCAAGGCTTACGTTCGATAAACCAGAGTAAGGCAGTACAATATCATTCAGTTGATTAACGTATTTTCCCCAGCCTAACGTCTCAGCAAAGCGCCGGTTCTTCAGTACACGATCACTATCTGTTTGTACCGACTGCTCGCCTATATCACGGGTTGTACTGCTTTTGTTTTCTGGCTGTTGTCTCCTCCACTCGGGTCGTATTGGGTTACCAGTTCCGCATTTGTAGCTGGCTCCTCCGTCACTCAACCCCAGGTTCTTCATTCCCCATTCGCCAACGTTAAACCAGATAGCAGGTCCTGGGTCATTTTCACGATCTTTACTGCTTTGACGATGCGCTAATACGTGTTTCAGGTCAAGAATTGCGTTTAAGTATGTCAATAAAAAACGGCCAGACTCAAACTGAGCCTGCGTTGGTGTATCTTCATTTATTTTGATTTTCTTTCCTGTCTTTTTATCGGTAGGGTACCACCACCGACCTTGTATATCCGGAAAATTACCTTCAAACTCAACCCCTACGCTTCTTAGGCTCGTACAGTTCGAGTGCCAGATGAATCTGGATACAGGATGATGCTGCATGATACGCCCATCAAGCATAAT
Source organism: Spirosoma soli (assembly GCF_042684525.1). NCBI lineage: Bacteria > Pseudomonadati > Bacteroidota > Cytophagia > Cytophagales > Cytophagaceae > Spirosoma > Spirosoma soli. Next base: position 95,087 of record NZ_JBHULN010000001.1, read on the forward strand.
GCAGAAGTGAGCACCTACCCCCACGTACTTTTCGGGATTACTGTATGCGCCTTTATTATCTTTAACTTTATACGCCATATGGTGCAAAACAAGCGCCGTAAGTTGCCGTGGGTCACGGAACGTATTTAGGATCAGGTTCTTTTTGGCTGCCGGTATGACCGCTTTATCAGTCCAGTCTTCTAGCTTTGTTTTTGCTTCGTTTAATACCTGACTGACTTTACTACTTGACGAGCCTGCACGACTCAATGCACTTTGTTCAAGCAGCGCTCTTTCTGTTTTAAAGTCCAGCTTGCCCGTTTGCCCTAATTTATTGGATGACTGAAATTGGGTGAGGACTTTTTTATACTCATCTGTCAATTGGTTATCATCGGGAAGCGAGGTCCCTCGCCATTCATTAAGAACACCTTTCGACCAGGCAATGCGCCCAACTACTGGCTTCTTCACCTCAAATTCCAACTCTGAGCTGAATAGAAGCGATTGAAGTTCATTAAACAGAAGATCGCGCTGTATCATGGATGTAAGTGAAATTAGTTAAACGGGCTTGCTTCTGAGGCAACTACACAATGGCCGCAACCTTCTCGGGTACCGTGCCGTAGGCGTTACGGTAGCCTTCTACCAGTCCTTCTACATCGTTGAGCCAGACATCCAGCGTGGAGCCAGTCGCTATTGTGGTCAGCTGCGTCAGATCAGACGTTTCAATGTCGGTTAACAGGCGATAGCCGTACGACGCACAGTTGTCGTAGACAATGAACCGGTTGCTTTCATTTAGCGTGGGCGAGCGTTTGCCAACCAGAATATCGTAAGCCGCCGGTATAAACTCTTCGGGTTTGTCATACTGCGTCGGAATGCCAATCTCGGCTTTCAGCATGTTGACCAGACAGAGCGTAGCGTGCACCATGGCAATGCCCAGAAACGTATTGATCTGGTTACGGCCGTATTGAAAAGGTTCAAATTGCTGTTTCAACACATTCATCGTATCACGGATGGATGTTTGCGTCGCTACTGACGACCGGGGTAAAATGTTGCCCGTCTGCGCCTGAATAGCCTGTGCTAACTGCTTAGTTTTATAATACTCCAGCATGTAGTCGATCAGCTTATTGAAGGTGTTCATAAAACCGGTGTTCCGCTCACTCTCAATCCCCAGGTTATTCTCGATCGATACACCCAGCACCCGTTGATACGTACAGATTCGGTCGCGTAGGTTTGAGCTTATGCCCAGGCGATGCAGCGTACAGATCATATCCATCAGCTCCGAATACGCAATGGCAACGGCTTTATCGTCGAACCGACTACCCGAGATGGTGTATTTGCCCCGATAATTGTAATCGTCCATCAACGCACCAAGTATTTTAAAAACACCCATTCGTTCGTAGTAGTACAGCCACATGACCGCCCCCACGGTCAGGCCATTTGTTCGGAACGAGATATCTAACGTTGGTGGTAGTTGATTCGGTGGTATCGATGTGGTGCGCTCGTAGAGGAAAACCGGGCTTATATGATATTCAGCCGGCCCTGCATCGTAGCACCCCTCATAATAGGCCTGTCTAACAGCTATTTGTGCCTTTTGCACGGCGTCTTCTTTCCCGATGATTTCCTGCTCGGCCAACTCCCTTGCTTTACTGGTCGCCTTACTGCCGTTTCCGAAACCTAACAAGGCATTTTTGGCATTTTGTAAATCTAGCTTAGCGTTACCCAAATAGTCTTGTTTAGCCACGAGCGTCGCTTTAGCGTTTGCAATAGCGGTGGTCGTACCTAAATCATTTTTTTCGTCGAGGGCATTTTTGTAGATGATACCGCCCGTGCATAAGCCTATCGATAAGCAATAATTCTTGTTCAGAAAAGGAGGTATGCCGGAGCCGTATTGATTGGCGTATTCCAGTAAGACGCGATTTAAAAGCTCATTGTATTGACTCCTGATTGCCCAAGTCTGTATATTATTCCAAAAGAATGTATTCTTCGGCTCCTGAAATAGCTTTGCCATTATCTTAAATGTTATACGGGTTTACGATTCACTTCTGTACCAGATTTTTCAACCACTCGTCCATTCGCTGATCAATATCCGCTTGCCTGACAGTTCGCTTTTCGCGCATGAGTCGAAAAACGGCTAACTGAACACCAATGGGTTGCTTCTTGAATTGGTCAGTGCTTGTGCCCGGCATCGTCGCCATGCTTTTGAGCGTAGACGGGGCTAACGTATTAAGAGCGAATAGCGTCGTTATGGGTTTATTGCCCAGCTTTCTGAACCGAGTCATCAGCAAAGCTTTGCTGACGACCGGTATGCATTGCCTGGCTTCCTTTATTAATTGACGGGTGGTTTCGTCCAGGCCTCCTAACGGATACAAACGTACCCACTCCTCTTCCCAGGCATCCCAGTCGCCATGCCCCCATAGTTGCCGACACCAGTCCGTCGACAGCAGGAAGCGCAGGTACGAAGGCGGGTGCGGCTGGATGGTCGAAACGCTGAACATCATGCTGGCCGGTAGAATGAGTACATCGCGTACACTACACGTTTGAGCCATACCCGACAGGCAAAACGCCCAAAAATCAGGCACAATCTCTTTCGACCAATTGGCGTACAGATTGCAAAGCAAGGGCGTAGCGCCCGCTTTTTTTAACGCTTCGTAAAGCACTTGTTGCCACAGCTCAACCATGTTGAGTTTAACGACTGCCTGATGCCCGGCTTCGTGGAAAATAGAGATAAGGTTGTATTTTTCGTTGATTCGGCTGTAAGGGATGGCAATGACCGGAATTGGGTTCGGCGTGTTCTGATTGATACGAACCCCTTCGCGCAACACTGAGGCCCCAAAGCCCCGGTCGCAATACACCAGAGGAGGCACCGTAATATCGGAGATGTTACCTCGCTGGAGCGCATGAGCCGCAATAGCATCGCAGCCTCTCAGCAACGGGCCAATATCGTTGCTCAGCCGCTGGGTCAGAATATCCATGAACGTATCATAGAAACCGTAGGCGGTAGTGAGTTCAACCTCTAGTTCGCCCAGTCGATTAACAAGCGTCTGCCGGATGAGCGGATCGTTTCGCTCCGAAAAGTACTTATCGGTGTAAAGGCGTAATTGCTGCCTTATCTTGTTTGAAACCGTGCTTAACTGCGATTCAAGCACCTCCCACTGCTCGGCCGAAATGTCTTGATGCGGTTGCAGCGAGAGCATCTTCCGCAGGCTAATCAACAACCGCGCCCGGGTTCTGAGCGAGTCTATTTTCAACAGTAGCGACGCGTTGATTCGGCTCGATGTTTTTGGCAAGGTTTCCACAACAATGGTAGTGACTACAGAGTAAGACGTTTCAGCGGCTACGATCACACACGTTTGTACGTAATGGTCACGATTTTATACAGACCATCATGGGTGTCCTTTACCTTGCGGTCGACGCGTTTGTATCTGGCCGTTGCTGCCCCAAGCCGAACCGTTCGTTGCGCTTTTCTAAAGGCATTTTTGGCCGCCTGGTTCATTTGCCCTCTCGCTTGTGGTAAGCTGCGGCTGAAATTTGTTCGACTAATCTCCTCGGCGAAGTTGGTGTAGGCTTCTTTAGCTAAAGCAACGGTATCCCGAGCAGCTTGCCGGGCGGCATCGTCGGTTTCCATTTCCTGACTTCCTAGCACCGCCCCTAACGCTAAGCCAGCTCCAGGTACGACAGCGTTCAACGCTTGTGGGCCAAATTTCATGGCTAGCGTTTTCAGCAAGCCCCGGGGGTCTTTAGTCACCTGCTTAATAGCCGTCATCAGGTTACCGCCACCGGGTATAGCTCCCAGGGCTGTCTTGGCCAATGGAGCCAGTTTCTTACCAAACTTTTTCAGTTTACTCCAGAAGAAATCACGCTCAACTTCGTGCATAACCTCGTTGAAATCGTTTTCGAACTCAAATTCGTTTTCGTAACTGTTCGTAAAGATTTCATACAAGCGAGCTTCGTATCGACCTTCCGGCGTATTCTCGAACTCATTGTCCGATTCATATTCACTGTCGGTTTCAAATTCAGACAGGTAATCAGCTTCGCTGTCGACGCCAAAGTCGGCTTCAAATTCCGAATCGGTCTCCCACTCGCTTTCAATCTCCGACTCGTCGTTTACCAATTCAAATTCATTGTAGTTTTCGGTCGACTCACTATCCATCTCGAACTCCTGCTCAAATTCGCTCAGATAGTCATTTTGATACCCCTTCATGATTATGAGAATTTAAATAGTTGTTACTGCATACACACCGAAAAAGCGCACAGTTTTAAATCAATAGGAGTCCTGCCACCGCGATAACAGCGGCCAGGATCGAGATAATCAGCCAGATAAGAGCTTTATAATCCTTCGCTGACTTCATCGTGAATTGACGATTTTATTAAGCCAAAGGTCAGCGTAAAGTAGAGGGAGGTAAATACCAATATATTGGTATTTCGTTAGGTAGTTCTACGCAAACTCATCAAAAATGAAGCAGACTACCCAGCCAAGGGAACCACAATGTCAACGGTAGTGCCCTGATCCTTAACAGAGTCGATATGGCAGGTACCTTTCAGCAAAGCTATTCGCTGACGCATGTTCACCCGGCCGTTACCCGATAACCGATCAACTAAAACCATATCCAGGCCCCGACCATTATCGCGGTATGTCAATGAAAGGGTATTGGTATTACACCGAAGATAGAGCCAGATCGTACTGGCATTGGCGTGCTTCAACGCATTCTGAAGTAGCTCTTGTATGACCCGAAACAAGTTAATTTCTATACTCTCGGGTAGTTTGGCTGGTACATTTTGCGTGTCGAACATGACATTCAGGTGCTTACTTTCATTCATGAGTTCCACCAGATCAGCAATTGTAAGCACCAGCCCTGACTCAGCGAGGCTACGTGGATGTATATCATGAATGATGCTCCGAATATCATCGAGTGATGCCTTGAGGATAGCTGCCGAGCGCGTTTTAAGTTCTTCAATTGACAGAGTTGGCGTACCAAGCGCATTCAAATACATTTTTAGCACCGCCAGATTAGCGCCAACTCCATCGTGCAATTCTTTGGCCAATCGCTGCCGTTCAAGTTCCTGCGTTCTGATTGATACCGCTAATTCCTGCACCTGACGGAGCTTCAGCATACGAATTCGGTACCAATAGATACCGTAAAGCCCACCAATCAGTAAAACAATGAGTAATAGCCGAAACCACCAGGTTCCCCAGAATGGCGGCTTTATCACGATCAGGATAGAGGCTCCCTGCTCATTCCAAACGCCATCATCATTGCTACCTTTTACCCGGAACATGTATTCGCCGGACGGCAGCTTTGTGTAGTTGACAGTATGTCGATATTGAGCGTCTACCCAGTCTTTGTCGATGCCCTCCAGCCGATATTGGTACTGATTCTTCTCGGTATTCGAAAAATTCAGTGCGGTAAATTCAAACGTTATAAAGTTCTGGTCATGACGCAGCAGTAGTTTGTCCTGATTAGGCGCATACGTACTGTCTAGTACCGTTACGTTCGTGATGCGAACCGGGGGCACAAATGCGTTATGTTTCAGCTCATTTGGTCTGAAGAAATTAATGCCGTTTACGCCCCCGAAAAACAACGTACCATCGGCTCGTTTATACGCACAATTTGTATTGAACTCGTTGCTCTGCAACCCATCGTTTATGTCGTAATTCTTGATTACTCCTTTTTCGGGGGAAAAGCAGGTTAAGCCTTTGTTACTGCTCAGCCAAAGAAGCCCTTTGTCATCTTTTAAGATGCCATAGATTACGTCATTTGGAAGCCTGAAGGTCGCCTTCTTCCCTTGCGTTGACACGTGCTGACGTACGGTCAGCGACGCTTTATCTAAGCCAAAAAGTCCACAGTCCGTACCGACCCAGAGGAGTTCGTTATCCTCGAGGAAGCCAAAAATATTGGCACACAACAGGCCTTGTCTCTCGCCCAAGGCTATACTCTTCTTGGTTACAGGGTCATACCGAATCAAGCCGTGGCCAAAGGTGCCTAACCAGATATGGCCCTGGCTGTCTTCGTGGATCAGGCGAATCACGTAATTAGAGATGGCAGCCAGCGCGGGTACATCGGTCCAGCTTTTCCAACGCCTGGCTAGTACATCAAACCGAGCCAACCCTTGATGACCTCCAGTCCAGACTTCTGTTTGATTACGTAACACCTGTACGGTGTAGAGATACATTAAATCACTTGCCTTGTCGTACGGATAGGCAACAAACGATTCGTTCACGGGCGTAAACGAGCACAAGCCTTTACCCGTAGCTAACCAGATACGACCACCAGCGTCGGCAGACAAATCGTAGACTTGCCCGTGCAAAATACTGTTGGGGTTCTTAAGGTCAGGTAAAAACGTTTTTACCTGATTTGTCTTGAACGAGTACTGATTCATGCCCCCCGTCTGGGTGCCAATGTATAAATCATTGTTATGCTCCAGGATTGAAAAAACCATATTGTCGGCCAGGCTCGTCAGTGGCCGGTCGGTGTCATGTTTCAGCTGGTGGAACGAGTATTTCCGGGGATCGTACTTGTCAATACCTCCTCCACTGAGGCCTATCCAGACGTTTGACTGCTCATCCTCATAGAAAGACAAAACGTAGTTTTCCCCTAAACTGCGGGGGTTGTTATCAGTGTGCCTGATCTGCGAAAAAGAGCCTTGGATAGGGTCATAAATCGAAATTCCGCCGGTACGAGTGCCAATCCAGATTCTGCCTGCTTTGTCGCGTAAAAAGCAGACTACATCATTACTGCTCAGGTGTTGATTAGTGTTCCCCTCTGTATAGTGACGAATGGCTAGCGGCTGACGTGGATTCTCGATTACAAATACCCCCGTTCCGTACGTCCCAATCCATAAACGACCTGCGGTATCAAACACGAGGGCGCGCAGAATTGTCCTGGCAGGTAGCTTGTATCGTGCTTCCACCCCTATGGGCTGTAGCCGATCCTGAACAGGATCGAAATAATATATTTCCCGATCAGTAGCGACCCAGACGGTGCCATCAGGTGCCAGTGTAAAGCCCGCCAGGGCGTTACGTCCCTGTAAATACGTCTTAACTTGCCTGGTCTGGGGATTGAAACGATACAGCCCTTGCTCATCGGTCATTATCCAGACCCCACCCTTCTTATCTTCAAGTAATTTTTCGATAGAAGCGGTATCAACAAGATGGTTTACACTGAAAACAGTACTGAACTTATCGAAGCACATCGCCCCACCGCGCTTGGCAGTATAGAGATTCAATCCTCTGGTTGTACCGACCCAGAATCGGCCGCTTTTATCGGTCAGCAATGCCTGAATAAAATTAGCATTCACGCTACGCCCACCACCAGCCCGGAATACAGTAAAGTTGTAGCCATCAAAACGATTTAAGCCATCTTGAGTGGCAAACCATCTAAACCCATCAAAACTTGTTGTGGCATAGCCGCTTCCCTGCGAGAGACCGTTTGTTTGCGTGTAATGTTCGAAGAAGTAGGGCGTTGTACGATCACTCGTCGACGTTTCGGCAGCCGCGGAATAAGCAGCCACAAGCAAGACAATGATTGTACAGCGAGCCATTTTATGTTCAGATGAGATGATGGCTTTTGGCGTACAACGTAAGCTCAACGTTGGTGTGAATGCCTAACTTCCGATAAATATTTTTTCGGTGCGTTTCTACCGTTCGCTTACTTAAAAAAAGTGTCGAAGCAATTTGGTTGGTTGTTCTTCCCTGGCTAATGAACTGAATGACTTCAGTTTCCCGATCCGTTAACAACCTATCTTCGCTGACTTTAGGCTCCTTACGTAGTTTGAAGTAAGCCGAAGGCAGGTAAATACCTCCGTTACCTACTGTTTCAATTGCGCTGAATAAATCATCTTGACCAGCGCTTTTTATACAATATCCCGAAGCACCTGCCTCCATCATACGTTCGATTGAGTGTGCATCATGCAGCATAGACAGGACTAATATCCTCGTACGAGGGTAAAGGTGTCGGATTGGTTTTAGTAGCTCAAAACCCGAAATATCTGGTAGGTTGATATCCAGCAGCAGTACATCAATTTCATGGCGGGCTAAAAAGGGAATTACCGCCTGACCAGTATAGACAATGCCAGCAACTTCGTAATTAGTCGTGTGCTCAATCAGGAATTTAACTCCTTCCGCGAACAGGCGGTGATCATCAACAATCAAAAGCTTTTGCATAGCCTATACTAAAAGTTGATTAAACGGTCAGAGACCGCCAAAATCTTTTCAACTATACCAACATTAATCGTATTGTTAGGGGTTGGTCGCCTTATCCAGTACAAAGGGTATCAGGAAAGCAAAGCTTTTTATTTTCCGTGGATCAAAGCACTATGATTTCCAGGCAAGAAGCCCCGGGCAAAGAAACATCAGTACGTTCCCGGGGCCGGTACATCTATGTCTATCAAAGATGTAGTTTTTCAAGCCCCCACCAGCAAATGTTTTTAGTAATTGGTCATGATTTTGATACTATTTATTCATTGGTAACGTCTTTTTGCCGTCTGTAAAAACATAGTATGATTCTAATCGCTTACATCTTTTTCATACGTACCTTTACAACTGACAGCGAGTAACTTACCTCACTTATACCATGTGAGCTATGAAAACATTATCTACTCTATACCGATTTATAAGCGTTGTTTTCACCGCAGGCGTTCTAGGCAGTTGCGCTCCTACCGTGACCACCTACCAGCTTGAACCCGTTTCGGGTGATCTGGCAACGATTGACGGGCGGCCAGTTACCAAAGCCGAACGTAATGGCGTGGGTGTAGTAGCTTCCTTCGAGCGCGAGGACATGGAGTTTGTCACGCTTGATGTTGAAGTTAAAAACCGAACGGATCACCCAATAGAAGTCAATCCCGCCGATTTTCATTTTGTAGCTCTCGGAGCATCCCAGGATACGCTGACCGATCCGCTCAACACTAGTCTATTGCTCATGCGGAATGCTGCCGATCCGGCCTACGAAGCAGGCCGTGTAAGTAGGAAGCGAAAAGCCGAAGAAAAACGGTTGAAGCGAGCGAAGGTCTTTAACACAATTTTGATGGTAGCCGTCATTGCCTCCGACGTATCGTCATCAGGAAAGAGTCGTTCGTATGGCGAATACGTCAACAACCGAGTGACGCACAATCTGGCCTATCAGGGCATTGCGGTGAAGCGAGCCATCGACTATAGCACCTTTGCCAATCGAATGGAGCGGTTCGATTACGAAGAATATCGCTGGCGCGAGCTGGCCCTCAAAGCAAACACCCTGGCTCCCGGCGAATCGGTACGTGGTTTCGTTTACCTGCCCAAAATTACAAGTGCCAAATACCTATCAGTCAGCTACTCAATTCCTGAGCAGGCAACAGTTCCTCTGTTGTTCAAGCAGGAGTTGGTGCAGCAAAAGAAAAAACGCCAGCGTAGATAGCAGAGGGTGTAGGGCTTGGGGCTATGAGCCTGGAAAGTAAAATCTTTTGCCCTTAGTCCTTTGCCACACACCCCTTCACCACTCATCGTCATCGTCTTCAAACGCTTGCTGGGCGCGCTGCAACTCCTGAAGCGTTTTCTGATTAGTCTGGGCTCGTGCTAAAGTAATTCCTTTCTCGTACAGCTCAGCAGCCCGTTCGCGCTCGTCAAGGTCAGCGTAAAGAGCTGCAGCATGATAATACGTCGGCAGATAATCCGGGAATTCGACTAACAGCTGATCGAAGTACTGACGTGCCTGTTCTGGCTGGTTGTTCAGGAATTCCATGGCTAATGCATAAACATTGAACGGTTCACCAGGTTCTTCCTGTACAAATCGAATTAATTGTTGGATGCGTTCGTTATTCATTCAGCAAGAAAAATAGTATGCATGCATACTTTATTTAAGAGTGTTTGTACTTTTGCTCCGTAAAATTGGTCGGTAACGAACCGATTTCCACTAACTAAAACCGCATAGCCAATGAAAATTTTAGTGTGTGTGACGAGTGTGCCCGACACCACCACCAAAATTGCCTTCACAGACAATAACACCAAGTTAAATAAAGCTGGTGTAACCTTCATTACTGGCCCTTATGACGACTATGCCCTGGCGCGGGCCGTTGAGTTAAAAGAAAAACTCGGGGCCAGTGTAACAGTACTTAACGTAGGAGAAGCCGATTCTGAGCCGGTTATTCGTAAATGCCTGGCAATTGGCGCTGATGACGCCATTCGGGTAAATACTGAACCCACCGACGCCTATTTTGTGGCCGAACAGATTGCCGCCATTGCGAAAGAAAATAACTACGACCTGATTTTGATGGGTCGCGAGTCGATTGACTACAACGGTGGTCAAGTTCATGGCATTGTTGGCGAAATGCTGGGAGTACCCTCGATCTCGCCTGTTATGCTGCTCGACATTGACGGTAATACTGCCAAAATCACTCGCGAAATTGAAGGTGGCAAAGAAGAACTAGAAGCGAAATTGCCGCTGGTACTCGGTTGTCAGGAACCCATCGCCGAATGGAAAATTCCGAACATGCGGGGTATCATGACGGCGCGGACCAAGCCGCTCAAAGTTGTTGAACCCATCGGCACCGACAAGCTCACAACCGTCGGCGGCTACGAACTTCCAGCCCCACGTGGCGCTGTGAAGATGATTAAAGCCGAAGAAGCCGAAACGCTTATTCAACTCCTGCGCACCGAAGCTAAAGTTATTTAACAACGAGTTCTAAACCGGACCGCCGGGGCGGTTGTAAAGTCATATAGTTCTGAAGTTGCTCAGCCGTACTAAGCTGATGAACAGAGCAGCGAAACTGTACAACATTACAACCTTACAACTCTATAACTTCTCATAAAATGTCAGTTCTCATATTCGCCGAATTAGACGAAGGCAAGATTAAGAAATCCTCACAGGAGGCTATTTTCTACGGCGCGAAGGTCGCCCAAATGACAGGTACGTCTGCTACGGCCGTTATTATTGGTCAGGCCGACGAAAGCGAACTAGCTTCGGCTGGTCGCTTTGGAGCTGCCAAAGTTCTGCACGCTACTGACCGCGACGGCGGCCCGGCCAAGCTTAATGAACCCAACGGCATGGCGTATGCTACCGTGGTGGCTGCGGCTGCTCAACAGGAAGGTTCTAAAGTAATTGTACTGGCCAAATCCTCATTGGGTGATGCTATGACTGCCCGTCTGGCCGGAAAACTAAAAGCTGGCTTAGCCGCTAACGTGATCGAGTTACCGGATTTATCCAACGGTTTTCGCGTCAAGAGCAGCATTTACACGGGTAAAGCATTTGCCTTTAACGATCTGAAAGCCGACGTTAAAATTCTGGCTATCAAAAAAAATACTATTACACCGGAAGAGACGGAAGCTACGGCCACGGTCGAATCGTTTGCTCCCGCTTTGAACGATAGTGACTTCGTTATTTCCGTAAAAAGCACCGAGAAATCATCTGGCGATATTTTGTTGCCCGAAGCAGACTTTGTGGTATCGGCAGGCCGCGGTCTGAAAGGGCCAGAAAATTGGGGTATTGTTGAGGATTTAGCCAAAGCACTGCACGCGGCTACAGCTTGTTCTAAGCCCGTTTCTGACTTAGACTGGCGGCCTCACTCTGAACACGTTGGCCAGACAGGCATTAAGATTAGCCCAAATCTTTATATTGCCTGTGGTATCTCAGGAGCAATACAACATTTGGCGGGCGTAAACTCCTCGAAGGTAATTGTTGTTATTAACAAAGACCCCGAAGCCCCGTTTTTTAAGTCAGCGGATTATGGTATCGTCGGCGATGTGTTCGATGTGCTACCGCGTCTTACCAAGGCGGTGCAGGCATTATAAGTGGGCAGTTGGACAGTCAAACGGTTGGTCAGCGATTGATATTTACTGATTAACTAACCGACTTACTGGCTGTCCAACTGACTACTTTTTGTTAAATTCGCGCCGTGGACAAGATTAAGCTGGAAATATTAGGACTGTCGCCCAGTCAGTCGCAATCGGGTTCGTTTGCGCTGGTCTTAGGCGAAGAATATGGTAACCGCCGGTTACCAATAATTATTGGCATGTTTGAAGCACAGGCCATTGCTATTGAAATAGAAAAGATTGTGCCCAACCGGCCGATGACGCACGACTTGTTCAAGCAGTTTGCGGAACAGTTTAAATTCACGGTACGTGAAATCATGATCTCCGATTTGCGCGAAGGTATATTCTTCGCGAAAATTGTTTGCTTCGATGGCGTTCGGGAAACAGTTATTGACGCCCGCCCGTCCGATGCCATTGCTATCGGTATCCGGTTTGATGTACCGATATACACCAATGAATCAATTCTTTCGGAAGCAGGCATCACGGCCAGTGGTACTGATGAAGATGAAGAGCAGGAAGAACTAGTACGTTCGTCGAGCCGTTCATCATCCCGTTCGTTCGGCGACCAGTTGAAGAATGCATCTTCTGAAGAATTACAGCGGATGCTCGAAGAAGCGCTTGGTAATGAAGAATACGAACGAGCAGCTAAGATTCGCGACGAAATGAGCAAACGGAATTAATTTATGTTGAGCATAAAAAAGAGTCGTCTAATTGCTTAGACGACTCTTTTTTATGCTCAACATTTTCACGGTAGTCATCCGTTTGAGAGTAAACTTAATTACTTACCCAACTATGACGCGTGGTATGGCATCCTCCAGGGTATTATAATGCTATTCTTAACCATTCGCCAAAATACGTGTAGTTGGCATTTTATCCCATGAACAATCGATAGTGGAGCCTCTCACTTTCGGCTTCGTTTTCGAATTACTAACTCACGGTAACCAAAGGTTGGATCGGGTTCTCTGACATAGGTGATATCTTGCATCACACCAACAACCAGCTCAGCCGTTGTATAGATTTTACACCCTTCGAGCAGATGCCCACCGAGGGTTCGGCCTGTGGAGTCAGACACGGATAAATGTATGTGACTTCCGTTGACGGATAGTGTCCCTACCAAAGAAACAATCTCGAAGTGACCCTGCCATACGCTAGGGTCATCCTGGTTAGCTAATCGTAGTGTTACGTCCGTCAGGCTACCCACGCAAGTCAATATAGCGCCTGCTCCAATTCGCTGGCGACGAACAAGTTCATCTAACTCTTTTTTCAAGTCCTGACCCGGCCGGAGTCGAAATGAGAGGGTCTGCATTGAAGCAGTAACTGGAGCCGGATTAAACGGTTGCGACCGGGCGTTGTCCATAGTGATGAAACCAAAAAGCAATGTCAGCAATAAAAAACTCTGCATTTGTGTTATGGAATTGTGAGATTGAATCGAGGAATAAGAATGCGAAACTACACAATTTGGCCCCAGCTAGGGATCGTGTCTCTGGCCCTTTTTGTCTTCTTTTTTAGTACTGCTCTGACGTTTCCCTCCCGATTGGGATTGACTGGACGGTATCCGGTCGCCTTTAACACCGACATTCCGCGGCCATCGAAATATGTCGAGATTGACTATAGCACAATTGATGCCTACGCCCGCGCCACTCCAGAATCGGCCACTCGTAGTTTAAATACACTAAGTGATTATCTAACATCCCCTGCTCGCTCAGAACTGGCTAAGGCTCGCTCAGTATATAGCTGGATTACATCGCACGTTCGGTACGACGAATCGGCTTATAGTGGCCAGCGTTACTCGTCGGAGGTTGAATATGCTAATCGGGTGTTACGTAGTCGTAGGGCTGTTTGCACTGGTTTTGCTTTGCTCTACAAGCATTTGTTAGATCGAGCGGGTATTGAAGTAGCCAACATAAAAGGGTATTCTCGCACCAATGACAGCGAAGCAGGTTTGCCAATTCAGCGCATAGACCACGAGTGGAATGCGATAAAGCTTGATGGCGACTGGTATTTGCTCGACATCGCCTGGGCTCAGACAACGGCAAAAAAAGGCCCAGATGGCGAGCTCATGCCGAACGATTTCTACTTTTTAACAGAACCGGTGGCTTTTGCGGCTAACCACCTCCCGTCTGACCCGCGCTGGCAACTGCTCCACTCGCCTATAAGCAAAACCCAGTTCGATCGGTTTCCTAAATTATATGATGCCTATTTTCGATTAGGCTTCAACGAGGACTTTCCCAAAAATGGGTTACTTCAAAGCGGGGGCAATGTGCTAACGTTAACGCTCCAAAATGATAAAGATGTCGAGTTTATGTGTTCGTTGAGCCGGGTTGGTGGTTCTACAGCGACTCATATTCCAGTGAACATCCAGCGTTCTGGAGAAACCTATCACTTGACAGTTCCCGTTACTCAGCGCGGAAATTCTACCTTATACGTTTTTGCCAAACCAAAGGGCGCCCGGTCTGAACGAGTGAAATCATATGAAGGCATTGCTTCGTTTACTATTGTTAAGGGTTAACACGTTTTATCACTTACATAACTATTGAGACAAGAAACGGGGAACAAGGTTGATTAGACCTGTTACCCGTTTCTTGGTTTAGCCTAGCAACTAACGCTCTTGGATGTAGTTTTACAGTACTTAACACTTATAGTCGTCAACCAGCAGTGAATTGTCCATCAATCCACGTACCGACTAGTCGTGTCAATCAAGTAAATAGCCTCAAGCACAGTCGAGCCTTACTAGTCGGTTCTAAGTGTAGATAATCGACTATGAGCTTCAGGAGAACACTTATAAGCCTTGAAGAGGCTACTAAACGTTATTCATATAAGGCTTATAAACACAAAAAACCGGAAGCGTTGGCTTCCGGTTTTTTGTGTTTATAAGCTTGCCTCTTATTCTACACCGAACATCGCATCTGACCGACGGCCGCTGTTACCAGCCCGACGACGTGGTGCTCTCTTCTTCACTGGTGCAGGCGGAGCCAGCAGTTTTGTTTTCTGAGCATCAGTTAGCGGCTTCAGGTCAGTGATCGAGTAGCTGTTGTCGCTAATCGTCGTGTTGAAGCTTCCAACTGGCTGTTCAGGCTGACCGTTGCATGGCAGTTTCGTAACCGTGAATACCGCGCGGAAGTACTGCACTTGCGGACGTACCCGACGACCTCTGTAACGAACGGCGTTGCCGCTTTCGATCTTAGCTTTTTCAGCTTGCAGCTGTTGAGCTAAGCCACCTGGCAGATCACGTAGGTTCAGGATAACTGTGTTTGTATCGAATTCAACTGCGCTCGTAGCCAGACGACGGTTCAGACCGCGGTAGCGTAGGCGAGTAACTGTGTCGCCAACCGACGTGATTGTTCCGTTACAGTAGCAGACATTAGCAATCTCACGTGTGTATGGCGTGCGGTAGTAAACCTCCAGGCGCTCCAAGCGGTGACGGTATTCGCACTCAACAACTGTGCTTCTTGGGCGAATGCTGGCGAAGCTCGTTGTAGCCACTTCACTCATACAAGAGCCACACTTAGCCGTTTGCCGGTTGTGGACCGTTACGTAATAGAAACCAGGCGTAATCTGACCACCTGAGAAATAAGCTGCGGGGAAAGTTAACGTTGTGTCCGTTGTGTTCTCCAACTGCGCAATAACTAAGTCTCCTCCGTTAGCACCCGTCGTGCTGGTAGCGCCAGTGGCAGCGCCAGTAGACACTGAATCCGCGCGATAGTATAAACGAGCCGTGAAGGTTTCGTTCTTCGGGTTCGGAGTCGTGCTGCGCCAGCTGATAACTGGAGCCGTTGCTGCGGTATTAACCGGAGCCGACTGCTGAGCATTTGTGCTGTCAACGTAAGACAGCGATGCTCCTTTGAGTGATGCGCCGTTGAACTGAACACGTAATTCAGGAATAGAGTCGCAAGTTGGGCAGACCGTTGGTGTTTTTGGGATCAACTTCTTCTGAACGAATCCTTTACGAACGGCTAAACCAGCGTTGAAACCACCGTGTTTCCGCTTAAATTCATACAACTGGTCTTCTCTTCCGTTGACGATGATGTAATTCAACTGAGTGTAAAAGCCCTGCGCCTGTACGCCAATGTTCCAGTTATTGCGGAGCGGGAAGAAAACGCCCAGTGAGAGCAAGCCACCCGGATGATACAGTCTGTAACTTGGATTAACCGTACGAAGCAGTTGGCCACCTTCTACGAGTGGGCCGTTAGGCTGACCGGTGAACTGTTGCGGAATAAAGGCGGCAATCGTGGCAGCCTCCGTCCGGAACAAGCCTCCGCGTAGACCTAACTCGATAAACGTAGCAGCTTCGGGATTACGACGGCTGCGAGCGAGGGTAAATTGCAGCACCGGACCAACTGTCAGGAACATATCTTCCGAAGCCCGCTGGCGAATCGTTACCTGATCGCGACCTACACCTTGTGCTGCGGCCAGACCATATAAGTAATCGCGGTAGATACCACGTGTGATATAGTTCTGATAGCCGAAAGCCGTCCCTAAGCCGAAGCGGAGTCGACGAGTGTTGGGCGTCAGATAATAATCAACGTTACCGGTAATGTTAAAGCCAGCGCCGTTATACAAAGTGTTGTCGCGCCGGTTAGGACCAAACGTGTTTTCCCAAGTACCGCAATACGCGAAGTTTGGCCCGGCATACAGCCCGATACGCCATGGTGACAGACGCCGGACCAGAATGAATGTTTGGAAGGTAGTGTCGCAGTCATCGAGCTCGGCAACATCACTTGCCTGTGCCTTGAACTCGTCTCGACGTAACGTGTCGGTGTAAACTCCTTTACCCAAACGGTAAATATTCTCACGAGGGTCCTCCCTTCTGGGCGTGGTCGTAGCCGGGCTTTGTTGACCTGTGGCGGGTTGGACCGCGTCCCGCCGGACCGTGTCAGCCTGTTGAGCAAGGCTTACAGAAGGTATTGCAAAACTTAGCAACACGAGTCCAGCCAGCATCCGCATAGGGTGTTGTTGGATAAATGTTCGCATACTTATTGAGTTAATTTGACGCAATGTTTCTAACTAAACTTTTATTCTCCCAAATGCTGATTAGGAAACTTAGGGAACGGTCTATCCACCTAAACGATGGATTTTTCCTATTTCTTAGCCAACTCTCTATGCCATAGGAACCTACCAATGGCTCTGACATGTGTTAGTGGTTATTTTCTTTTCTATTCTCATTTAAACTTTAATTTAAAGTCATTTAGAAAAGTGTTGAAAGTTGACCATTTGTCAGTTGGTTCGTCCCTATAAACTTGCCAGTATCGCTAAGCGCCTGATCATTCATTTTGGTGAACAATGACCTTATAACTCCTTTTTTTCTGCAATGTTAAGCGGGAATTGTAAAAGTCAATTCATCATTTCATTTTTTTTTACAAACCTTTTTCATCTCAGCGCTCAAACATCACAGAAAATCAGCAATTTCCATGCAAAATCCATGACTTATTAACTACAAAGACTTTCTACCTAGTAATGGCATAGAAAAAATGCTAATTGTGACCGGAGAAGATAAAACTCATCATTGGTGGTCAATAATAGTCATTATAATGTGATTAAAAAACAATTACCTCTTCTACAACCAAACAAATGAAAGGTTGCTAGTTTTTCTTTAATTCTTCCACAGTTTCATCGATCGCTTGGTTTTGTTCGATAGTCTGTTCAACTGCACTCGGTTTTTGTTGAACAATACCTATAATGCTGGCGAACTATTCCGCATGCCAGAGCTGACGTTCTCCTATTTCCTCGACCGGAGGTTCAAAACTGGCTACGTTTCTACAAGTATTACGTCGCCTTTTGCTTCTGCAACTGTAATAGTTAAAACATGCGTGACGTTTTGTCTTCGAAAAAGCACGGCCTTTGCCCTTACGCTTTGTCATCCGAAAGTAGCCTATTACTGATTACAGCATTGCGAATAATGCAGACGATCACAGGTAAGTTTCACCAGGTCTGACGTTCAATTCATTTCTCCCAAACACTAAATACAGTCCAAACGCTGCTATCGTCATAATCAGGAGAGTCATGTGATTGATAAAAGGTTGCAATACGTTCATTATTATTAGCAGATGCGCTAAATTTTAGTAAGTCTGCTTCATTGAAACCAACCGTCGTCTTCCTGTTATTTACGTTTCTAAATCCAACCTATGGTCATAAATCACCACATGGGTCTACTGCCTTCCTTTCATAAAGTCAGTGGCGGCTGATTTTAATAAACCCGCAAACGAATTCAAGCAAAATAATACTCCCCGGTCCACGAGCGCTTTAGCTTGATCACCGGTAGCAGCAGTAGTGCCAACCACCAAACCAGCTTTCCGGATTCGGTCAACAACTCCCGCAATGGTTCGTTTTACTTCGTCATGCCCCGGTCCATCGTAATAACCCATGGACATAGCCAAGTCACGTGGGCCAATAACGAAGCCATCAACACCTTCTACGGCCATCATCTCATCGAGATTGTCGATGGCTTCCTGATCTTCGATTTGAGGTAACACCAGTATTTGGTCATTGGCGAAATCCACGTATTCACCCTGATTCATGGCTCCTAACAAATAATCGACGGATCGTACCGGAGCAAAACCCCGCACTCCTACGGGCGGGTATTTTACAGCCTTTACCAGTGCATCGACCTCCGCAGCGTTTTTAACGCCTGGCATCATAATACCCATGACACCCGAATCCAGAAACTGAAGGATTAGTTTAGGGTCGTTGCTGCGCACCCGGGCCAAGGGTGTAATACCGCTTACTTCGCAAGCCCGGACAATGTCCTGTACTTGTGCCGTTGTTACAGGACTATGCTCACCATCAATCATATAGAAATCTAGCCCCGAAAATCCGCAAAGTTCGGCAACGGTCGGATCAGAACTGTTGGAAAGGACG
This sequence comes from Spirosoma soli, assembly GCF_042684525.1. Lineage (NCBI taxonomy): Bacteria > Pseudomonadati > Bacteroidota > Cytophagia > Cytophagales > Cytophagaceae > Spirosoma > Spirosoma soli. The sequence continues at coordinate 113,691 of NZ_JBHULN010000001.1, forward strand.
CCTAGAACGGGCTGGCTGTTTTTGAGCCGGGCTTTAACAATATTTTGCTTCATTGAATGGTTCGCCAAATTCTGGCTATGCGTATTGATTATAATTGATTGATAGCTTCGGGATAAGACTTGAATCGTAAGCCCACCCGTCACGATATGACAACTTAACAACAAGATTGTTCATTGCAGAGAAAAGCTTGGCCCTGCTTTCTGGCCTAATAGTTTCAAACAGCATTTGTAGCGTTTAAGTCAAAACTACTGGATTATTTGGTTATCCTGGTTAATCTACTCAAATAGCAAGGCAAACGTATCTGAGCTATCTGGCACAAGCTTCGACTCAAATACCCTGAATTAGGTATTTATTGAACCTGGTTTCTGAAGTAGCTTTAGGTCAAGATTCCACCCCATGACGTTGCCATGCGCTGCCTGATTATAAGTTTGTTATTCTTTGCAAATGTGGGCTGGGCGCAGCCTTCTTTCCAAATCCGCCACCTGACCACTCGGGACGGCTTATCGCAGGGCTCTTGCTTTTACATTCATAAAGATTCACGGGGGTTCGTCTGGATCAGCAGCCAGAACGGTTTAAATCGTTTTGATGGCGCACGATTTACCAATTACCGCTTTAATGATACTGATACAACCAGCATAGGCAAAGGTGAAGTCCGAGGGATAGTTGAGACACCCAATGGCGATCTCTGGGTTGGCACCGAAGAATGCCTGAGTCGATACGTCCGCCGAACTAACTCATTCAAACGTTATTACCCTATTGATAGTCAGGGTCGGCGAAAGTACGCGCTTCAGGAGCCTTTCTTCGCTGATGATTCGACAGTATGGTACGCGAGCAGCGCAGAGGGCATTATGAAACTAAACTATCGTACCGGGCGCAAAACAAGTATTAATCCTTCCGTCAGACCTAAATTCAGCATCGCCACTGAGTGGATTGAGCATCAGCCCGGCCGACAAACGCTCACGTTTCTGTTACCAACAGGTTTTGCTCAGTACAATTATCAAACAAAAAAACTGTCAACCTTCCTGACAGGTCAGCCAGGTGACCAGCCTGTTGACGCTCCTGCCAGGGTGCGAATTGCCAAATCGTACAAGTTTCATTCGATTCATCACTGCCGAAGAGCCGGACTGCACACGGATCATTATTGTCTTGTTGGCCCGCAAGGCATTTTTGAATTTGATGCCAATATATTCCGGCTTGTGCGACACCATCCTCTCCGACCCGATAGCAAGAACTACCGTTTTGTCAGCATGGACGAAGATTCTAAAGGGCGATGGTGGTTGGCGGCACAGGGAAGAGGTGTTTGGTTATACGACCCAGCCGGGATGAAAATAGTACGCGAAATCACCCCTGGGTCTGTAACTCAAACCGCCCTGTTAACTAACCAGGTCTCAGCCGTTTACATTGATGATCAAGACTTGGTTTGGGTGAATGATGACCCATTCGGCGTTGCTATTATCTACCCTGATGTTTATACGATCCAAACAATGCCCGACAACCCAGTCGACGTTACTGACCTTAACAACCATCCTATTCGTGGATTGTGTGAGGACCAGCAAGGGCACATCTGGATTGGAACGTCGGACGGTGGCATTCGGCGACTCGACCCGACGACTGGCCTCATGCGGGCCTATACGGCCGAACAGGGTGTTACGAGCGAGGGTAACGTGCGGCACATTATTCAAACCCGCAACGGCCGTTTGCTGGTTGCTAATCTGTTGGGAATACTCCGCTACGAACCTGCTCAGGACCGGTTTGTGCAGGTACCCAATGAGCGGTGCCACGACGAAGACTGTCGGTATGGCCGAGGCATCTCTGAATTACCCGACGGGAAGTTTATTGAGGCAACCTACGGGGGTCTGTTTGTACTCGATTCAGAACTAAGGCCAATCAGCAGAACTGACTCCGGTGGTACGTATTTCGGTGCACTCTACTTCGATGCCGCAACGAATCTAGTGTATGCTGGCCGACGCGATCAGGATCTGGTTATTTACCGCTACGAAAAGGGTCAGCTCAACCCATTGTATGTTACTCTACCCGGTCATAACATCATGCAGATTACAGCTGATGCGGCACGCGGGTGTTTATGGCTTTGTACAGATCGGGGCTTGATACGCTTCGATGCCAAACGACGACGTACCCTCCGTACCTATACCGTCCGCGACGGGTTGCCTGATGACGTCATTTATGGTATGTTAGTGGATAAACGTGGGAGCTTCTGGCTAAGTACGAACAACGGACTGACAAAATTTCTTCCGTCCGAAGAGAAGTTCAGTCCTGTAGTATCTACAAAAGGCCGCGAGTACAACAGCCAGGCGTCGCTGATTGCCTCTGATGGTACGTTTTACTTTGGCGGGGTACACGGTTTAGATCGATTTGTGCCTGAGAAGCTAGACATGTATCGTGCTAACGTACCGATACGCATCGTAGATTTTCGAGTAAATGACAAACCTTACCAGGCTGATGGCTTCGTGGGCGAAACGGGTACGGTAGCCCTTACGCATGAACAACGCACAATCTCAATCGAGCTCGCTGCTTTAGACTACTTTAGCAACGGTAAAAATCAGCTTTTATATCAAATGTCTGGCATTGACCAGAACTGGGTCAATCTTGCAGATGGCAGCTATACGATTCGCTACCCGGATCTGTCGCCTGGTAACTACACATTCCAAGCTCGGGCCATAGACGCCCGGGGTCAACTTACCCCTATCACTCGGTTGACAATATATATACGTCCTCCTTTTTGGCAGCAATGGTGGTTTTGGATGCTCTGCTTATTGATGGTAGCCAGTAGCGTTTTCTTTTGGGTCCGCGCTTATAACCGCCAGAAGCTAAATCGGCAGCGCAGGCTGTTACAGAACACCTTGGCAACGCAGGAAAACGAACGTCAGCGCATTGCGCGAGACCTGCACGACGACGTAGGTAACACATTGGCAGCCGCTAAGGGCGCACTCGAACTGGCCGAAGAACGAAAACCGCCTGGCGTTGAACTGCCGGAGGTAGCAAAGGCGTATGCGCTGATTAACAAAGCAGGCAACGATCTTCGAAGCATTACTCACGACCTGATGCCCGTTGAATTTGAAAAGTATGCCCTTCCTGATGTAGTCGCTCAACTCGTCGAACGAGTTAACCGAACCTCGCCAACCCGGTTTGAGTTCATAATATTTGGTCATGTGCATCGCCTGAAGCCCGAGCGTGAGTTAGTTACATACCGGATCATTGCCGAATTGATTCAAAATGCTTTGAAGCATGGCGGACCGGGAATAGCGATTGTACAAGTAGGATACTATGAGCGTCAAATCAGTATTTTAGTAGAAACACCATTACATAAAGAGAAAGAAAGCTCGCCCTTTTCTGAGCAAGTGTCAGCCGGAATAGGTCAAAAAAATATAACTTACAGGGCAGAATATCTCCGTGCCACGTTGACTACTGATAGCAACGCGGAAAGCTATACGGTTATGCTCGACGTCCCGTATGATTCCACACCGCCCCAGTCCCATTAAAGTCCTTATTGTCGACGATCACCGACTGTTTAACGATGGGTTGGAATCCATGCTTGCCGATGCACCCGATTTAACGATTGTTGGTCAGGTTTACAACAGCCGCGAAGCCCTTGAGGCCGTTTACCAGCTTCGTCCCGATATACTTATCGTCGATTTCAACATGCCCGAAGTTGATGGTCTTGAACTCACTCGGCAAGTCATCGAGCAGTATCCTACGCAACGTATATTGGCCTTAAGTATGTACGGTGAGCAACGGTACATTGATGATTTCAAGAAAGCCGGAGCCGCAGGATATATGCTTAAGACCTCTACTAAAGACGAGCTGTTAACGGCCATTCGGGAAGTAGCGCGCGGCCACTTCTATTTCGACCCCAAACTCGCCGACACTAAGCAGTTCGATAATCATGCCGACGATCTGTTTCTTAAAAAGTATAAACTATCGCCCCGGGAAGTCGAGATCATACGCTACATTAAAGAGGGGCTCAGCAGCACACAAATTGCTAAGAAGGTAAGCTTAAGCCCTTACACTGTTGATACACACCGTAAGAACATACACGCCAAGCTAGGTATTAATACGGTAGCCGAGTTGGTTCGTTTTGCCATTGAAATGGGTATTTAAGCTGCCATATTACTAAATATACCCAAATCTGGGTATTGCGCTTTCTGTAATCAGGAGGGAAATTTGTCTTGTTATCTTCCATCCACACCTCACGATTTTTGATCGGTCGCTCGTCTGCATTTGAGCGACCGATTTTTTTACGCCCACATCATCGGTTTCATCAAATTTTTCTAAACAATGGATTTCTTCCTTGGGTTAAACTTACGAAAGTCTATTAATCTATAGACTAAATAAAAACCCAATAAAACCATAGCATTGTTATGAAAACAATGGAAGAATTCATGGAGCACACGATCCAGGATCTGTACTCTGCTGAGCAACAAGCGCTTGAAGCTATGCCACAATTGGCCCAACGCGTGCAAAACGAGCAACTACGCCAGGCCTTTGAAACGCATCAGCGCGAAACCGAGCAGCAGGTACAACGGCTGGAGCAGATTGCGCAGCAAATGGGCATCGATCCAGAAGGAGAAACCTGTATGGCTATGCAAGGTTTAATTGAAGAAGCCCAGGATTTGCTATCTCAGCTGGAAGATGGCCAGCTAGCCGATGCCGCCATTATTGGTGCAGCCCAGAAGATGGAACACTATGAAATTGCCGCCTATGGCACAGCCCGGACGCTGGCTCAGCAAGCAGGCCAAAACCAGGCCGCTGACCTATTTGAGCAAACATTGAAAGAAGAAAAGTCAACAGACGAAAAACTGACTATGATTGCCACTCAAGGTGTTAACCAGCAGGCAGCTCAGTCATAATAAGCATAAACCGATTGAACAAACAATGCGTGGCTAACCGGTCACGCATTGTTTGTTTTTAAGTACGTAGTCAAAAATAGTCATGAAATGGTCAACAGTCTTACTGATCATGACCAATTCATGACAATACCTGACTATTTTTGACCATGTACTTACTCCATTGCTGCACTAATGCCCGCTACGATCCTCCTTATTGATGACGAACCCCGACTCCGCCAGTTGCTGGCTCGCATTCTTCAGTTAGAAGGGTACACAGTCCTGGAAGCCGAAACAGCCCGCGCTGGCTTGAAAACACTCGAACGAGAGGAGGTTCAGCTGGTGATCAGCGACGTTAAACTGCCCGATAAAAACGGTATTGACCTCTCGGGGCAGATTAAACAACTTTACCCAGCTACGGAAGTGATTGTCCTGACTGCTTACGGCACGATTGCCGATGGAGTTTCTGCCATTAAAAACGGGGCGTTTGACTACATCACGAAGGGCGATGACAATGATAAAATAATTCCCCTAGTCAGCCGCGCCGTCGAGAAAGCGAACTTACAATTCCGGATTAAGCAGCTCGAAGAGCAGGTGAGTCGGCGGTATGGGTTTGAACGCATTGTGGGTAAATCAAAAGCCATTCAGCAAGCCATTGACCTGGCCCGTAAAGTCGCGGTAACCGATACGACCGTGTTGCTGACAGGCGAAACCGGTACGGGTAAAGAAGTATTTGCCCAGGCCATTCATCAGGCTAGTCGACGGCAGCAGGGCCCGTTTGTCGCAATCAATTGTGGGGCACTAGGAAAAGACATTCTCGAAAGCGAACTATTCGGTCACCGCGCCGGTGCCTTTACCGGCGCCAATCGCGACCAGAAAGGGCTGTTTGCGGAAGCTGATAAGGGCACCATTTTTCTGGACGAGATTGGCGAAATGCCGCTAGACTTACAGGCCAAGCTGTTACGTGTATTGGAAACGCACGAATTTTTGCGCGTTGGCGATACTAAACCCACCAAAACAGATGTTCGGGTAGTTGCTGCTACCAACCGGGGCCTCGAACAAGAAGCCAATGCCGGTCATTTTCGGTTGGATTTATATTACCGCTTATCGGTATTTAAGATTGAGCTTCCTCCCCTACGCGACCGACGCGACGACATCCCTGACTTAGCCGAGCAATTTGCCCGGCAGGATGCGGCCAAGATTGGTAAACGTGATATTCGACTCAGCCCTGCCTTCGTGCAGAAACTTCAGCAGAATCCCTGGAAGGGTAATATTCGTGAATTGAAAAATATCATCGAGCGTGCCGTAATTCTGGCCGATTCGCCGGAATTAACTCCTGATCTTTTACCTTACGATCCGGCCTGGGGAGTTACGCAGCATGGCCTCACCGTTGCTGATGAAACCGCCCTGGATTTGGAAACTGTGGAGCGACAACATATCCGACGGGTATTACGGCACACAAACGGCAATAAAACAGAAGCCGCCCGGTTGTTAGGCATTGGTTTAACAAGTTTATACCGTAAACTAGGTGAGATGGACGCACTAACTTGATTTCCGACAGGATTTACAGGATTAGATAACTTAACACAATCCTGTAAATCCTAAATCCTGTTCATCTTGTCAAAATGCCCTCGTCAAGCCTATCTAAAAGCATCATTTTCAACCTACAGCTAGTCATTCATTAGTTTGCCCATGTCTACACACTCTTCGCTCAATAAAGTCTCCGCACAAGGTCTACTAGTGGCCATTGGGATCGTCTTTGGCGATATTGGCACTTCTCCTTTGTATACGTTGTCGGCGGTCATGCGCGGCAAAGATTTGTCAGAAACCCTGATTCTTGGGACATTATCCTGTGTGTTCTGGACGCTCACGCTTCAGACAACCATTAAATATGTAATCATTACGCTACGGGCAGATAATAATGGCGAGGGTGGCATTTTCTCGCTTTACACATTAGTTCGGCGGTTTACGGGACGCTGGTTGATGTACCCAGCCATCATTGGCGGCTCATTCCTGTTGGCCGACGGATTGATTACTCCACCTATTTCGGTTTCATCGGCCATCGAAGGCCTGCTTATTTTCAAACCTGATCTGGATACAGTTCCAATCGTAATTGCCATTCTGATTGCTTTATTTATCAGTCAGCAGTTCGGGACACAATGGCTGGGACGATTGTTTGGTCCTATCATGCTGGTATGGTTTACGTTTATCGGCATCATTGGTTTCCTCGCCCTGCTGCATAATCCGGGGGTTCTAAAAGCCGTTAATCCTGTCTGGGCTGCCCGGCTGCTAACCCAGTATCCGGGTGGTTTCTGGTTGCTAGGTGGTGTGTTTCTCTGTACAACCGGGGCCGAAGCGCTCTACTCTGACATGGGGCACTGTGGCCGGGGTAATATCCGCGTTAGCTGGATTTACGTTAAGCTGACGTTGATACTTTCTTATGCCGGTCAATCGGCCTGGCTCATGCAACACGTTGGGCAGCGCTTAGATGAAACCAGTCCGTTCTACCACATTGTACCGGCTTCTATCTTAGTATTCAGCATTGGATTAGCTACCCTGGCGACGATTATTGCCAGCCAGGCCCTCATTAGTGGCGCCTTTACGTTGGTAGGCGAGGCTATGCGGCTCGATTTATGGCCACGGCAGCGAGTGGTGTACCCAACCAATGTGCAGGGGCAGCTCTACGTACCTTTTATCAACTGGGGGCTAATGGTCGGTTGTATTCTGATTGTGCTTCACTTTCGAGAGTCGAAAAATATGGAAGCCGCCTTTGGCCTGGCCGTTACGCTCACGATGCTGATGTCTACTATTCTGATGAGTACTTACCTACGCGTGAAACGATTTTCTCCCCTACTCACCATATTGACTACGGGCGTGTTCCTGGCCGTTGAAACCACCTTTCTGTCGGCTAACCTGGTTAAGTTTGAAGAAGGTGGCTGGATATCCGTAACACTCGGACTGATGCTCATGGCTTTGATGCTGTTCTGGCAGCGGGGCGAGGCCATTAAAGCGCAACTTACCCGTTATGATTCCTTACCTGATAACCTGCCTATTCTCAAGCAGCTAAGCAATGATCTGGACATACCCAAGTTTGCAACGCATCTGGTCTACTTAACCCGAGCTAACGACTACCGGACCATTGAATCGGAAACACTGTATTCCATCCTGAATCGTGCTCCGAAACGAGCCGAAATGTACTGGTTCATTCACGTTTGCGTGGAAGACGAACCTTATGTCATGCGCTACAAGGTAGATACACTGGCGCACGAAGACGCTTATTTCGTAACGTTTTATCTGGGCTTCCGCGTTGAACCACGTATTAACTTCCTGTTCCGGATTGTGGTTGAAGACATGGTGAGAAACAGTGAAATAAGCATTGATAGCCGTTATCGATCGCTACAAACGCATCGCGTACCAGGCGACTTTAGGTTTGTGCTGTTCCGTAGTTTTCTGTCCTACGAAAACGACTTGCCCATTGGCCAGCAGCTGATCATGAAAGGGTATTTCTTACTGAAGAATATTGCCTTATCGGCGCAGGCAGCGTATGGATTAGACACAAGTAATGTGGTGGTCGAAGACGTTCCGCTGGTGCTAGCCACCCCAAAATCAATTCGGCTGGAACGCGTACCTTCTAAGTTGAAACAGCCGACCAGTTAATTTCTCGTCAGCTTACCATAATGGAAAGCCAACCCTACCAAAATGGAAGGGTTGGCTTTTTGGGTTTCTATGAAACTAAAGTATTTTACAATTTATAGCGCTGATATAAAGCAATTTACGGACAAATAAACTTATAAAGCAACGATTGGAATACTTCTTGGCATAGAGTGATCTGACAAACACTTACAACCAAATCTTCGCATGGGTACTGTCCTGCTTCTAATTGTCTCGGCTCTTCTTTGCTTCGCCGTTTTCTACAAAGCCATTGAGTGGTTCGAGAAAATTTAACTACTAACTATGCTAACGCTTCTGTTTATCGTCTCCCTGCTGGTATTCGCCTACATGCTGTACGTGTTGATTAGGCCAGAGAAATTTTAACTACCCACGGTCCGGCATACTGGCGGACGTCTCACTAAACAAATCATGACTACTGAATTTCTGGGCGTTGTTGTAATGTACGTCCTAACGGTGCTGCTGGCCATCCCACTGGGCAGGTTCATTGCCAAAGTATTTAAGAATGAGCCAAATGCATTCGACTTTATGGCTCCGCTGGAGCGACTTATTTACCGCATTGGGGGCGTTGACCCTAACCGCGACATGCACTGGAAAGAGAACCTGGTGGCTTTATTAACCATCAACCTCGTCTGGTTCGTATACGCGTTTATCCTGCTGATGACGCAGGGAAGCCTTCCGCTGAATCCGGACGGTAACCCGTCGCAAACGGCAGATCTGGCGTTCAATACGGCCATCAGCTTTATGGTCAACTGTAACCTGCAACACTACTCGGGCGAATCGGGGCTGACCTACCTCACACAGTTGGGTGTTGTTACGTTCCTGCAGTTTGTGTCGGCGGCTACGGGTATTGCTTCGCTGGTGTTGATTGTTCGGTCTTTTTTACCCCAAACCACAGACCAATCAGGCAATTTCTACGTGTTTTTCGTCAAATCGCTAACGCGTATTTTGCTGCCATTTAGCTTGGTCATTGCGATTATTCTGGCGTTTAACGGTTCGCCGGCCAGCTTCGATGGCAAGGACACGGTTATCACCATGCAGGGAGACACGGTGGGCGTGTCGCGTGGACCGGCGGCCGGCATGATTGCCATTAAGCACCTGGGCACCAACGGGGGTGGCTGGTTTGGCGCTAACTCAGCGCACCCACTGGAAAACCCGAACTACCTGACCAACATGGTTGAGATGATCGCGCAGGTGCTTCTCCCAATCGCCATGCTGTTTGCCTTAGGATTCCTGATTAATCGGCGCAAGTTTACCTGGGTGGTGTACGGTGTAATGACCATCGGGATGCTCTGTCTGCTGATTCCGACTCTTGTCACAGAAGTGCATGGTAACCCGGCGATTGCTCAGCTGGGCGTTTCGCAACCAACCGGGGCCATGGAAGGCAAAGAAGTGCGATTTGGTCCGCTGGCCTCAGCCTATTGGAGCATCGTCACGACAATTATCTCAACGGGTTCGGTCAACTCCATGCACGATAGCTCGATGGCACTTTCGGGCACCATGGAACTGCTGGGTATGATGACCAACGCCTTCTACGGCGGCTGCGGGGTCGGCTTTCTGAACTACTACTATTACCTGATCATTGCCGTATTTATTTCGGGCCTGATGGTTGGGCGGACGCCAGAATTTTTCGGACGCAAGGTAGAAGCCCGCGAAATCAAGATTGCCTCACTGGTAGCGCTGCTCAGCACGTTACTGGCAAAAGGCGGTACGGCTCTGGCAGCTTATTTGTTCGTTACGTATGGCGATGCGGATTGGGCAGTAAAACCCTCAGCGTGGTTGAACAACCCCGGCTTCCACGGTTTTTCGGAGATGTTGTACGAGTTCACGTCATCCAACGCCAACAATGGTTCCGGCTTTGAAGGACTGGGCGACAATAACTTCTTCTGGAATTTCTCGACGGGTCTTGTCATGATTCTGGGCCGTTTCATTCCGATCATCGGTCCGGTGGCTATTGCGGGTCTGCTCGCTCAGAAGAAATACGTACCCGAATCATCGGGAACGCTGCCCACCGATAACGGAACTTTTGGGCTGATGACCTTCGCCGTCATTATCATTATCACGGCATTATCGTTCTTCCCAGCCCTGGCTTTGGGTCCGCTAGCGGAGTATTTCAGTTTGAAGTAGCGAGTTGTCGACTGATGTGTTGGAGGACTTTCTCCAGTGTCATAGGTTCTGAAGGCAGTACATTTTCTTCGGAGCCGACGTGCTGATGGTGGGGTGGAACAGATTGCGTATGGCGTTCGTGAGCATTATCCCAACGAGCTATTAACACATTGTCTGCGGTTTGCCATTGATAGGAGTATTCATGCCATTCAAGCACCGGGAGATGGTTTTCTCGAACATGTAAGATAGTGCCATTGATAAGTGTAACCTTCAATCTAAAATGAAACAGATCAGGGCGTTGCTTGACTTGGATAACTTCTTGGCCGGAAATCATTTCCAGATACAGCGTAAGGTCAGGAAGCTGCATTGGAAGGGAGTAGTTGAGCCAAGCGCTTTTCGAGGATACGCAGTTGAGCTATCTCCGCTGACCAATCCATGCTATCATCTTCGCGCTCGAAAAGGTCAAACGTCTTAAGCGAAAAAAATTGATTCTTAAACTGCTCATAGTTCATGCCATACTTGCGCTCGAAAACGTCAATGGCGTCTAAACTGACCTTAATTTCTTCTAGTAAAGAATCTCTCAGTTTCTGAGCAGCAAAGTCATAAACGGATTTAAAGCCAATCTGCTGAACAGCTAATTCAATAGCAGCTTGCTGTACGGTCATAACAAATAACATTTTTTCAAAGATACCAAAAATGGCAAAGCAACAATCCCCATCTCTGTTCCAGGGTGAACTGGTGGGAACAGCAATAAAAGAATCATTCACGAAACTCAACCCGGCTGTCCTAATTAAGAACCCAGTGATGTTTACGGTTGAAATCGGCACGGTGATTATGCTGCTGGTGACGATCTACATCGCGCTGTCGGGTGATACATCGCAGGGGAGCCTGGGATATAATATCACGATTACACTCATTTTATTGGTGACGATTCTGTTCGCCAATTTCGCCGAGGCTATTGCCGAAGCGCGGGGTAAAGCACAGGCCGAATCGTTACGCAAAACGCGGCAGGAAACCCCGGCAAAGGTCATCCGTCCGGTAGGCAATTACACCCTGGACGAGATACAAACGATTCCCTCATCGCAACTCAAAAAAGGCGATGTGTTCGTTTGCGAAACGGGCGACATCATCCCGACCGACGGCGAAATCATTGAAGGCCTGGCAACCATTGACGAGTCGGCCATTACGGGCGAATCGGCGCCGGTAATTCGCGAAGCCGGTGGTGACCGGTCTTCGGTGACGGGTGGTACGAAAGTCTTGTCGGACAAGATCAAAGTGTTGGTAACGACCCAACCTGGTGAATCGTTTCTCGACAAAATGATTGCACTCGTTGAAGGAGCCAGTCGTCAGAAAACACCGAATGAGATTGCGCTGACCATTTTGCTGGCCGGTTTCACCCTAATATTCATCATCGTATGTGTGGCCTTACAACCGTTCGCTACGTATGCTAACACGCCGATCACGATTGCGGCTTTGATATCGCTTTTCGTTTGTCTGATTCCGACGACCATTGGTGGGCTGCTGTCAGCCATCGGTATTGCCGGTATGGACCGCGCTTTACGGGCCAACGTCATTGCAAAATCAGGTCGGGCGGTCGAAACGGCGGGTGATATTGACACCTTGCTGCTGGACAAAACGGGTACGATCACGATTGGCAATCGGAAGGCAACTAACTTCTACCCGGCTCCGGGCGTCAACCAGGCCGATATGATTCGGGCGAGTGCGCTGAGTTCGTTGGCCGACGAGACACCAGAAGGAAAATCCATTGTTGAATTAGCTGGTACGGATGTTACGCGTAACCTTTCAACGACTGGTGCCACACTGATTAAGTTTACGGCTGAAACGCGTTCGAGCGGTATCGACCTGCCGATTCGAGGCAGTTCAAAGAGTCGGGCCATAGATGGTCAGGTTATCAGCGAACAGGCGATGGACGTAATTCGCATCCGAAAAGGGGCAACCGACTCGATCCGAAACATCGTAACGCGGGCGGGCAATTCCTTTCCTGAATCGGTAACTGAGCAGGCTAACAAAATCGCGGCCAATGGCGGTACGCCCCTGGTCGTAGCCGAAAACGAGCAGGTTAAGGGGGTTATTGAGCTACAGGATATCATTAAGCCCGGCATCTCGGAACGGTTTGATCGTCTGCGTAAGATGGGCGTAAAAACGGTGATGGTCACGGGCGACAACCCCTTGACAGCGAAGTTTATTGCGGGCAAAGCAGGGGTGGATGATTTTATCGCCGAAGCGAAGCCAGAGGATAAAATGAACTACATCCGGCACGAGCAGCAGAGCGGTAAGCTGGTAGCTATGATGGGCGACGGTACCAACGATGCCCCCGCACTGGCCCAGGCTGACGTAGGGGTAGCCATGAACTCGGGGACACAAGCCGCAAAAGAAGCCGGTAACATGGTGGATTTGGATAATGACCCAACCAAACTGATTGAGGTGGTCGAAATTGGTAAGCAGTTGCTGATCACTCGTGGTACGCTGACAACGTTCTCAATTGCTAACGACGTAGCCAAATACTTTGCCATTGTTCCGGCTTTGTTCGTGGCGTCGATTCCGTCGCTGCAGAAGATCAACCTAATGGGGCTGCACAGTCCCGAATCGGCGATTTTGTCAGCGGTGATTTTCAACGCAATCATTATCCCGATGCTGATTCCGTTGGCGTTACGTGGGGTTGAGTACAAGCCCATCGGGGCCAGTGCGCTGCTCCGCCGGAACCTGTTCATCTATGGCTTCGGCGGTCTGGTTGCTCCCTTCATTGGGATCAAACTAATCGACTTACTAGTAGGCTTATTTGTGTAGATGACCTCACCCCAACCCCTCTCCTAAAACAGGAGAGGAGCTAGAAAACGACCGAGTCTTCACCCCTCTCCTAAAACAGGAGAGGGGCCGGGGGTGAGGTAAATAACAAAACATAACAAAACAATGACAACTCATATTGGACCGGCCCTGCGCCTGACTCTTGTCCTGATTATTATAACCGCCGTGATTTATCCGCTTGTGGTGGCAGGTATTGCCAAGTTGGCACCGGGAGGTGGTGAAGGAGTAAAAATAGAAGCTAAAGGCAGAGTAGTTGGCTATGCAGCCATTGGCCAGGCTTTCACTGAAGATCGCTACTTTAATAGCCGTCCATCGGCCGTCGATTACAATGCTGCTGGATCAGCCGGGTCAAACAAAGGACCTAGCAATCCTGATTACCTGAAAACGGTACAAGCGCGGATTGATACGTTTCTGGTGCATAACCCAGGCGTCAACAAAGCTGATATTCCGGCTGAACTGGTAACGGCTTCAGGTTCGGGTTTAGACCCTGATCTATCGCCCGAAGCCGCTAAGATTCAGGTGGCACGCATTGCTAAAGTGCGTAACCTGCCCGCCGACCGGTTGAAACAGTTAGTCGATGAGCATACTGAAGGACCTTTGCTGGGCATTTTTGGCCCGTCGAAAGTAAACGTTCTGAAACTGAATATAGCGCTGGATGAACTGAAATAAAAACCGGACTCGGGTGTCCGGTTCCTGAGCCGGACACCAGGGCTCAGGAACTAACACTACATGAGTACAGAGATAATTGGGCTAATACTGCTCTTTGGTCTGGCAGTAGGATTGGCGATTCTTTGCGGACGCTACCTAAGCCATGTGTTTAAAGGAGAAGCGAGTTTGCTGGATTTTCTGGCCCCACTCGACCGCTTGCTTTACCGGCTTACAGGGATTGATCCCAAAGTGCCGATGACATGGCAACAATATGCCGGGGCGATGGTAACGATCAACGGCGTCTGGCTGGTTTACGGGCTTATCCTGTTGATGGTGCAGGCCAGTATCCCGGTCTGGAATCAGGGCAAAATTCCCTCCATGGAGTGGACGCTGGCGCTGAATACAGCGATCAGCTTTCTGACGAGTACGAATTTGCAGCACTATTCCGGCGAAAGCGGGGCCACTTACTTTACCCAGATGGCCGTAGTAACGTTCTTACAATTCGTATCGGCAGGAACAAGTCTGGCAGTGGGTGTAGCGGTGGTTAGGTCATTACAGAGCGATACCAGCACAAGCGTAGGCAACTTTTACCAGGATTTTATTCTGTCCATCACGCGGGTGTTTTTGCCATTGTCGCTCCTAGGAGCGGTGTTGCTTCTGTTTACGGGGGTTCCAATGAATTTTGCTCCTTATCAGGTCATAAAAACATTACAGGGGGTCGAGCAAACCGTGGCCCAGGGACCCGTGGCGGCTATGTTGCCCATTAAGCACCTCGGCTCAAATGGCGGAGGTTTTTTTGGGGCAAACACTGCGCACCCATTCGAGAATCCGAATATGGTCAGCTACATCATTAACCTGATCAACGTGTTTCTGCTGCCAATGGCATTTGTCTGCTTTGTCGGGTACTTTCTGAACCGTCGGAAGTTGGGCATCATCCTGTTTACCATCATGACCGGTTGCTGGCTGGCGCTGACGATTCCGATTATAAGCCAGGAAATGGCCGGTAACGAAGCTATTAGTCAACTGGGCATCAATCAGTCGGCAGGGAGCCTGGAAGGAAAAGAAATGCGGTTTGGTACGTTAGCGTCCGCCTTCTGGTGTGGCGTAAACATTGTGATTCCAGCAGGTACGCTCACCTCCATGCACGACAGTTATACCCCCCTTTCGGGAGTGTTCATGCTGCTGGGGATGCAGTTAGATACATTCTACGGCGGAGTGGGTACGGGCTTTCTGTATATGTTTCTGTACATCATCATCGCCATTTTTATTGGTAGTCTGATGATTGGCCGAACACCGGAGCTACTGGGGAAAAAAGTGGGCATACCCGAGATTCAGATTGCCTCGTTTGTGATTGTCATACTGCCGCTGCTTTATCTGGGCGCTACTGGTATAGCCGTATACATTCAGAATACTCATCCGGATATTGGCTGGCTAAGCAACAGAAATTACCACGGTTTTACGACCATGCTTTACGAATACGTTTCGTCGGCGGCTGGCAACGGCTCTGGCTTTGAGGGGTTAGGCGATAACACGCCGTTCTGGAATCTGTCGACGGCCGTGGTCATGTTCTTTGGTCGGTTTATTCCGATTCTTGGTCCACTGGCTATTGGGGGTATCTTGTTTGAAAAACGCTTTGTGCCGCCCACAGCGGGTGTGTTACCAACCGAGTCGTACACATTCGGTTTGTTATTAACCGCCGTCATTATAATCATTGGTGCGCTGTGTTTCTTTCCTGCACTGGCTATGGGGCCAATCGCGGAGTACCTGACCCAATGAACACTTTATCGGTTTCTGGTATAAACGAAACGATCAGCAGTAGAACGCGGGTGAAACCCCCGATTGCTGACTTAAAAAGCGGGTTTCACCCGCGGTACTGTAAGTCTATGGTGCCAATAGTGAATAATTGAAATTTACAACAAAACCATAAACATGAATAAATTTTTTATCACATCGGCTTTTCTTACCGGTGTTATCACATCTACGTTCGCACAAACTACGGATACAACAACGACCTCCGCGCCTACACAAGCCCCAACTATTGCTACGCCCGCTTCGGGCTTAACCTTATCGGGCTATATCGAAGCGTATTATTCACACGATTTCACGGCTCCTAAAACAGCCCAGGAGCGTCCTGGCTTTCTGTATAATCACAAGCGAAATCGGGAGGTCAACATCAATCTAGCGTTTGTCAAAGCCGCTTATACAAGCGAAAGGGTGCGCGGTAACCTGGCCATTCAAGTGGGTACGTATCCGCAGTACAACTATGCCGCTGAACAGGACTTAGTCAAAAACATTTTTGAAGCGAATGCCGGGGTTAAACTGAGCAAAACGCGCGACCTGTGGCTCGATGCGGGTATTTTCTCGTCGCACATTGGCTTTGAAAGCGCCATCTCGAAAGATTGCTGGACGTTAACCCGAAGTATTCTGGCCGAAAATTCACCTTATTACTTGTCCGGTGCAAAACTGACTTATAATACATCGAATGGAAAATGGACTTTATTAGGCTCGGTGCTAAACGGCTGGCAGCGCATCACCAAACTACCCGGCTATAGCGGCCCATCGTTTAGTACGCAGGTTCAGTACCGCCCCTCGTCGAAGCTAACGCTGAACTGGAGTTCCTTCCTGGGCTCGGACCGGCCGGATTCGCTCAAGCAGGGACGTTTCTTTAACAACTTTTACGCCATCATCAACCCAGCGGGTAAGTTTGGCGTAACGTTAGGCTTTGACATTGGCTCCGACCGCAAACCAATTGTCAGTGGCGACCGGCGTGTAGGCAATGGTAGTTACGTGTGGTATTCGCCCGTTGTGATTGCCCGCCTGGCAACGAGTGACCGCAGCTACCTGGCTGGCCGGATTGAGTATTACGACGATAAAAATGGAGTCATCATCGGGACCGGAACGCCTAATGGCTTCCAGACCTGGGGATACTCGCTAAATTACGATTACAAAATCTTGCCGAATGCGCTGTTCCGGATTGAGGGGCGCGTATTTGATAGTAAAGACGCCATCTTTGAAGCTAAAAATAATTCAGTTAGTCGGACAAATACCTCGCTTACAACTAGTTTAGCTATTAGTTTCTAACTTTTATGTCACAGAGATTCAAGGAGGAAGGGAGATACGCGAAGATTACCTATATAGTGTGCATATATCTCCATGTCACCTCCGAGCGTCTCTGTGTTTCAATCTTATGACAACCGATAACCGCGACCAATCTGCTGAACATTTTCTCCGGCTCATCCAGCAATCACGCCGGGGTAAATTCAAGGTGTATATTGGTATGAGCGCGGGCGTAGGCAAGTCATACCGGATGTTACAGGAAGCCCATAGTTTGCTTCGCGGTGGCATCGACGTTAGAATCGGGTTTATTGAAACCCATAACCGGGTTGAAACCGCTGCGCTGGTGGATGGTTTGCCAATCATCCCCCGGCGCAAACTGTTTTACAAAGGACGCGAGCTGGATGAGATGGATGTTCAGGCGGTCATTAATGCGCACCCCGAACTGGTCATTGTTGACGAACTGGCTCATACCAACATTCCTGGCTCGAAGAATGAAAAACGCTGGCAGGACGTACTGGAAATTCTAGACGCGGGCATCAACGTAATTAGTGCTGTTAATATTCAGCACATTGAAAGCCTTTATGACGAAGTGCGCGAAATCACGGGCGTAGACGTGACCGAGCGCGTACCGGATCGGGTGCTGCAACTGGCCGACGAGGTAGTGAACATTGACCTGACCGCCGATGAACTCATTACGCGCCTGAAAGATGGAAAAATTTACGACAAAGCGAAGGTCGAGATGGCCATGCAGAACTTCTTCCAGACCGACAAAATTCTGCAGTTGCGTGAACTGGCGTTACGGGAAGTAGCTACGGCCGTCGAACGTAAGATTGAAATATCGTTGCCACCCGGTACGCAGTCGAAGGCCGAGCGCTTTTTGGCCGCTATTAGTTCAAATCACGAAATTGCCCGGCGTGTCATTCGCAAGACAGCCCGGTTGGCTGCTTATTACAACTCGCGTTGGTACGTACTTTATGTGCAAACGCCCGGTGAGGATTCGGACCGGATTAAACTCGATGTGCAACGACACCTTATCAATAACCTTAAATTAGCGACCGAACTTGGTGCCGAAGTGATTCAGGTTAAAAGCCATGGCATTGTAGATAGCATTGTGCAGGAGGCCGAAAAACGTAAGATTACAACAATTTGCATCGGCAAACCTCATTTAAGTCTGATTCAGATCATCATCCGGACAAACGCCTTTAACCAATTGTTGAATAAGTTATCGGGGTCTGACATCGACCTAATTATACTGTCGTAATTATGACCATAAAAGCCAAAATATCGTCTGCCCTAGCGTTCATGTTTGTTATCATTCTGGCATTGGGAGGCCTGGGCGCTTACTATCTGAATCAACTATCCAACGACTCGCAGGCGATCTTGAAAGATAATTACATCTCTCTGGAATACGCCAGCAATATGCAAAAGGCCTTGTCGGTAATAGGCACTGATCCCGACGCTCTCAATGATTTCGACACAACCCTCAAGAAACAGGAAAACAACGTAACCGAAGTAGGTGAGCAGGAAGCTACCTCTACGCTTCGGCGTGAGTTCAATCGGTTACGTACTACACCTAACGACCTCGCCACGATCGGCCGCATGCGGCAAGTACTATTCCAATTAGATGATCTTAATCGGCAAGCCATTGTTCGCAAAAACGAAACAGCCAAGCAAACGGCTAAAGATGCCCTTGTTTGGGTGGCCGCCGTTGGTACATTATGCTTTCTGATTGTCTTTTCTTTCATTATCAACTTTCCTGGTTACGTAGCCAACCCTCTGCGTGAACTTACGCGTGGTATTAAACAAGTGACCAGCCGCAATTTTGAAGAGCGTCTGCACTTTAGTTCTAGCGACGAGTTTGGCGAATTGGCCCGGTCTTTCAACTCAATGGCTCAGAAACTTGACGAGTATGAGCATTCAAATCTGGCGCGGGTGTTATACGAGAAGCGACGCATCGACACGCTGATTCAGATCATGAGCGAAGGCATTATCGGGCTCGATGAGAACCGGCGTATCCTGTTTGCAAATCCCGTCGCTTGTCGGCTATTAGGCGTTAAAGAGTCTGACATAAAGGCCAAGTACGCTCCCGATGTAGCAACCTCAAACGATCTGATGCGGACACTCATTCAGGATATTATGCCGCAGATGCCGGATCAATCGGACAAGGTTGGGCCCGACAAAAGTTCCATCCTGAAAATTTACGACACTGGCGCCGACGGACGTGGTAAGGAAAGTTACTTCAATAAACGAATTCACACGGTAGACGTTACGCGCACTGGTGAAGACCAATCGCAGTTGGCCGGTTATGTCATTGTTTTAGAGAATATCACTTCGTACAAAGAGCTTGACCTGGCCAAAACAAACTTCATCGCTACCGTTTCGCACGAGTTAAAAACGCCTTTGTCGAGTATCAAGATGAGTTTAAAGCTGTTGGAAGACACTCGCATCGGTCAACTCAACGACGAACAGAAGCAATTAATCACCAATGTTCGCGATGATGCCGACCGGCTTTTAAATCTGACGGGTGAGTTACTGAACATGGCCCAGGTTGAATCCGGCCAAATTCAGTTAAACCTGAAACCCGTTGCGCCAGCCGACATCATTCATTACGCTACGAATGCATTGCGGGTCCAGGGCGAACAAAAACACGTCAGCTTCGATACGAATGTGTCAACAAATCTGCCCCACGTGAAAGCCGACCCGGACAAAGCTTCGTGGGTATTAGTGAACTTTCTTTCCAACGCCGTGCGTCACAGCCCCGAAGAAAATCATGTTGAAATCTCGGCGCAACAGTTAAATGGCTTCGTTGAATTCCGCGTCCGGGATCATGGCGCCGGTATCCGACCTGAGCACCAGGATCGGGTCTTCGACCGATATTTTAAGGCACCAGGCCGAAATGGGCAGTCCAGTGGCACCGGGCTCGGCTTGGCCATTTCGAGCGAATTCATTCAAAGCATGAACGGCCAGATTGGCTTAGACACCAACGTAACCGACGGAGCTGCTTTCTACTTCCGGCTTCCGGTGGCGTAGAGTAGCCTGGCTATTGTACCGTGGGTGGAAACCCGCTTTTTAAGTTAACGTGAATAATGGATAGCGAACGATCTAAAACTTTAGTAGTCAATTTATTGTAAAGATATCTTTTGTCATC
Organism: Spirosoma soli; assembly: GCF_042684525.1. Taxonomy (NCBI): domain Bacteria; kingdom Pseudomonadati; phylum Bacteroidota; class Cytophagia; order Cytophagales; family Cytophagaceae; genus Spirosoma; species Spirosoma soli. The sequence continues at coordinate 133,989 of NZ_JBHULN010000001.1, forward strand.
CCGACGAAAGGAGGGATCTTCTGTCGCCGGACGGAATGGTAGCCTCACCGGAAGATCCCTCCTTTCGTCGGGATGACAAAGAATGCTTGTTTGAGCTTAGAAAACTACCCCATTGTTCACGTTAAGTTAGCAATCGCGGGTTTCACCCGTGATACAGTCGCTACATTATCAGCCTGCATTACCCGGACCAGCAGTACAGACTCTTAAAAAAACAGCTCGTTTGCCACTCGAAATGTGTTACAATGCGCTTCTACAATGTCCGTTAGCCGGGGCGAATAGCCACCGCCCATTGAGACGGCAATGGGCAAGCTTTGTTTGATTGCCTGCTCGAATACGAACGTATCACGTTGCTTACATCCCTCTCGACTTACCCCCAATTTACCTAATCGGTCCGACGCCAGAATATCAACGCCGGATACATAAAACAGAAAATCCGGTTGCTCGCGCTGGATCAGGCCCGGTAGTGTATCGTACAACGTGTTTAAGTAGACATCATCGCCGGTACCGGTCGGCAGCTCAACGTCTAGATCTGACCGTTCTTTTTTAAGCGGATAATTATCTTTACCGTGCATACTGAACGTAAAAACGCGTGGTTCCCGCTGAAACATGACGGCCGTACCGTTCCCCTGATGAACGTCCAGATCAATGACCAAAATCTTCTTCGACTGGCCCGTTGCAAGCAGGTAGTGAGCGGCTACCCCTACGTCATTGAGCATACAAAATCCTTCGCCCCGATCGGGATAAGCATGGTGAGTTCCCCCCGCAACGTTCATGGCGACACCATCCTGCCGCGCTTTCTGCGTACAATCGATAGTACCCTGCGTAATGATCCATTCCCGCTGAATTAATTCGGGCGTCAAGGGAAAGCCAATCCGGCGTACCATCTTCGGATCAACTGTTAGCGTCTTCAATGCCTGGACATACTCGGGGGTGTGAACGCCCAACACCCAATGATCGTCAACAGGTGCTGGACCAAAGAAATTAGCGTCGGTGCAGGTACCTTCGTAAAGAAGCTGCTCATGAATTAACTCATACTTGAGCATAGGAAACCGGTGCCCTTCGGGCAACCGCAGCCGATAAACCGGCGAAAACGCAATCTGAAGCATGGGGTAGTGCGGGTCGTTACAACCTGTACCGTTTGATAAGGATACTGTCTGATAAAACTAGCTTCTCCTTGTTGTGTTCTATCTTTCTCGTTCTTACACCATCGGATAACTATTGTTTTTATTTCAATCGCTTGCCACTAACGGCTTAGCTACTGTTCATCAAATGCTTATGGTTTAACCTATACCCTTACCTATTCATGATTACTTAATACGCTTTATTCAGCTTGTATGAAAACCGCAATTATCACGGGGGGGGGCCAGGGTATCGGCCGGGTTACGACACAATATTTACTGACACACGGCTACCGGGTAGCTGTTTGGGAAGCTGATACCGACGCGCTGGCCGAGCTCCGCGAAGCATTCAAGGCTTCGTCGGCTCAGGTGCTGTTTGTATCGTGTGACGTGTCTAGTGAGGTTAACGTCAAAAAAGCCGCCGAACAGACCATTAGCCATTTTGGGCATATTGACACGCTCATCAACAACGCAGCCATTATGATTGAAAAGCCGCTCGATAAGCTGACGCTCGATGAGTGGAACCGAGTTATTGGAACAAACCTGACCGGAGCCTTTCTGTGCGCTAAACACACTGCGCCGTATCTGGCTGCTCAAAAAGGTAGTATCATCAACATGTGCTCAACCAGGGCCTTTCAATCTGAACCCGATACATTTCCTTACTCAGCCTCAAAAGGTGGAATTTTGGCCTTAACGCACTCACTGGCCGTCAGCTTAGGTCCCGACATACGCGTCAACGCCATCAGTCCCGGCTGGATTGACGTATCAGCCCTGAAGAAAAAAGCCAAAGCAAAACCCGATGAACTCCGTCCTGAAGATCACGAACAGCATCCGGCTGGCCGCGTTGGCCAGGCCGACGATATTGCCCGGATGATTTTGTTCCTGATCGCACCGGAAAATAATTTCATTACAGGTCAGAATTTCATTGTCGACGGTGGTATGACCCGAAAAATGATTTACGTGTAAACGGCGTAAACATCACCTCTCTTTGTCAAGTTTATATTATCTATCTATTATCTCAACTCACTTATGAATATTGAACTCGCTACCGCATCGAAAACATCTCCTCTAGAAGTCCTGGACTTACAAGTCTCATTACGGCCGTCGGCTGGGCGGTCGTTACTGTCGGTGCGTTTCCTATGTCGTAATGAAACCCATGCAAATCATTTGCACATGCCCACATTGTCGTGGTATGATGCGCATCAGTTGCAGCAGTTTTCGCAGGAACTAGCCACAGCACGTTTCCCCGAAACGTGCCAGACCGACCTCACGGAAGCGGGGCTACGACTAACGGGGTCTGTACGGAGGTTAGCTGGTCGGTGGACAACAGGTCGTACCATTAAGGTCGAACCACTTCCATCTGCACCATCCCAGTTTGCACCGTTTACCATCCATGCCTCTCACCTCGACGTTACGACCTACGCCCAGAAACTGTACAACCGGTTATGGGAAGTATTTACGCGGGCTTAGGTAAGTGTAAGCTGGTGATAGGGCACTCCGGGGGCCACGTCCGGGTATTGAAAAATTACGAATACACCCGGTCGTGGCCCCCGAGTGCTGTATCACTAACATACTTAAACGTTATGGAAAATGTAAATCAGGATGCGATGCTCAATGAGCAATCGCAAACATTCCAACCCGACACGGCTGGACCAGCTCAAGTACCAGACCAGGCCGTAACGATGAACCAAGCCTATAATCCGACGGATCTGTCTGGCGATGCAAATGGGATGCCCATGACACCGACTGATGAGGAAGAAGCCGCTACCGGCAACGATGGTACGGGGGCAGTTTCGGGCAGCCCTAATATGGAGAAAGATGTAACCATGTCAAACTTCGGTAACGGCGATACGATGGGGAATAACGACGGTACTGAAAACGATCCCGAAGAAACTGATTATGACAATCGATCAGCGAGTTAAACGTAAGTACCTCTAACACTGCTATGGTGGGCCGTGCTTGCTGTAGCTATAAAAAACCAAAAGCAGCACTCCAGTTGTGGAGTGCTGCTTTTGGTTTGGGCTAATCCTGGCTAGATACCTAAAGACCCCCCCAATGTAGCATCGTTATTTGAATTATAACGCGGAGTCGTTGACCGATCATCGGAGTCTACGGACCCCGAGTTATAATCCGTGTTGCTCGAGGTCTGCGTACCGCTGTACGACTGACCCGACTGGTAAGTCTGCCCGACGCTGCCACTATCGTTGTAGCGAGTGCCATCAGCGTTTACCGTACCGTACTGATCGCGATTTGAGTCAGTATAAGTTGAGTTGTTATCATCACCTTCGCTAGCCGCCCGCTGATTAATGAATGACTCAGCTAATTGGGTGAGCTTTCGGTCTGTGTTCTTCTCTTCTTCGAGCGTTTGCTGTAGAAGCCGGGCAGCATCATTGTAGCCCAGCACTTTTGCCAGCGTCACTACAGAGCCATACGAAGCAATTTCATGGTGCTCTACTTTTTGAGCCGCCATGATCAATCCAGCATCGCGGGTAAGCGAACCAGATTCCGTATTAGCAACGACACGTTCGCCGTCATCAGCGAGGCCATCTATGGCATCGCAAGTACCTTCGGAAGCATCAATACCAATGCTGCTGAAAACCTGCTCTAGGCGAGCAATTTGACTACGGCTTTCGTCCTGATGCTGAAGGAAAGCACTACGTACTTCATCCGTTGTGGCAGCGTCGGCCTGTACGCCTAAAACGTCAACCGCCTGTCTTTCGGCATAGTAGATATCTTGCAGCTCAGTGACAAACAGGCTACGTAGCCCTTCACCTGTATCACTATCATTACCACTGAAAAAATTCGAGATGCGATCTGTTAGGGAAGCCATAATGAATAATGGTTTAAGGTTAATTGATTGATTTCCCCGTCCATTTAGCCAAATCCATGCCAACCACTGATACTGTGTACTTTATACTTTTACAATAAATAATTGTGTTTATATTTTTCCACAGATATTGTAGAGTAATATCAAGAAGCCTCTGTGCCAGTGTGTAGTTACCTTGTGAGATATTTAACGATATAGTAATTCAGGTTGTGATAGAACCCCCAAAGCCCACCATTTCGGATGAGCTTTTTAGGTTTGTTAGTGACCGATACGGGAATCGAATCGCACCGGCGCACCGGCCGTGTTACCGCCCAGTGAAAGGGCGATGGCCTAACCGCTAAACGAATCGGTCGTCTGGTGAGCAAAACAATTGTGGGCTCATTAGCCCACTGTAAACTTAGGTTTTCGGCATAAAAAAAGCCCACCGTTTCGGATGGGCTTTTTTGTTTTTGTTAGTGACCGATACGGGAATCGAACCCGTGTTACCGCCGTGAAAGGGCGATGTCCTAACCGCTAGACGAATCGGCCGTCTTTGTGAAAAGACCCAACGTTTTAGCTTGTTTGCCGCTGCGTTGGCGAATCGTGGTGCAAAGGTAAGGGGATGTTTTAATAATGCAATAGGCACCGCCAAAATTTTTCCCGAAAAAGGGTTCCTGTGTGTTTTACTGCTATTTTTGAGAACATTAGCGTTTTCATTTTTCACCCCTATACATGAAACATTTTTTGCTGCTGGCAGGCTTGGCCGTTACGTCGTTATCAACTTCGGCGCAAACGACCTCTCCCGCATCGACCACCGTACTATCACCCGCTCAATTTTTAGGCTATAAAGTTGGGGAGCGCTACACTCCTCACCACCGTGTTCTGGCTTACGCTGAGCAAGTGGCCCGGCAATTTCCCAATCGCGTCAAGCTTCTCCCCTACGGCACCACCCACGAAGGTCGCCAGCTGATGGCGGTAGTCGTGGCCTCTGAAGCAAACCTGGCTCGGCTCGAAGAAATTCGGACCAACAACCTCAAACGTATTGGCATGCTCGAAGGTCCCGTCGTGGATTCGAAGCCAACCAGCGCTGCTCAACCTCCTATTGCCTGGTTAAGCTATAACGTGCATGGCAATGAGGCCGTCAGTTCAGAAGCGTTCATGGACGTACTCTATCAACTTATGACCCCATCCGATGCCGTCTCACGAAAAATTATGAATACGACCGTTGTCGTGCTCGATCCAGGACTTAATCCGGATGGTCATGATCGGTACGTGAATTGGTACAACCAGATGATGGGACGCGTCGGCGATCCGACCCCTTCGGCTCGGGAGCACAACGAACCCTGGCCGGGCGGTCGATACACGCATTACTTGTTCGACCCCAACCGCGACTGGGCCTGGCAAACGCAGGAAATCACGCAGCAACGGATGGCGCTCTACCAACAATGGATGCCCCAGCTACACGGTGATTTTCATGAAATGGGTTACAACAGCCCTTACTATTTTGCTCCGTCGGCCAAACCTTATCACGAAGATATTACCCCCTACCAACGGCAGTTCCAGCAAACCATTGGTCAGTATTGCAGCCGATATTTTGACAAAAATGGTTGGCTCTACTACACCCGTGAGCGCTTTGACCTGTTTTACCCAAGCTACGGGGATACCTATCCAACCTACAACGGTGCCATTGGTATGACGTTTGAGCAAGGTGGTAACAGTCGGGCTGGCTTAACCATAGAGAAGGAGGATGGGGATACGCTCACGCTTCGGCAACGCATTGACCACCATGTGGCGGCAAGCATGGCTACGCTGGAGTCCGTTGCTGACCGGCCCGCTGAAATTGTCAAGGAGTTTGGTGCATTCTTCGACAAAGCCCGGAACACTCCCGTTGGTACGTATAAAAGCTACGTTATTAAATCAAACGGTGATGCTGGTCGCATTAAAGCTTTACAGCAATTGTTGGAGCGTAATAAAATCAGTTACGGCTATGCGGGTAAGGCGTTGACAACAACGGGCTTTAACTACACCACTCAGAAAAATGAGAAAAACGTGTCGATTGCCGCTGAAGATGTAGTCATCAGTGCTTACCAGCCAAAATCAACGTTACTAAAGATTCTGTTCGAGCCCAATTCATCGCTGGAAGATTCGGCTACCTACGACATTACAGCCTGGTCCCTGCCTTACGCGTTTGGATTGCAAACGTATGGTCTGACAACCCGCATCACCCCATCGAATACACAGCCAGCATCAAGTTCACCGGCGTCAAAGACACTCGCTGCCGGTAATAAAGCCTACGCTTACATCATAAAGTGGCAGTCGCTGCCCGCGGTGCAGACTCTGGCTTCGCTATTGAAACAAAAAGTTAAAGTACGCGCCGTCGAAAAACCGTTTGAACTGGACGGCCAAACATATCCCTCGGGTACGCTGGTCGTTACCCGGGCAGGCAATGAACGCTTCGGCGATCGATTCGACGCTCTTGTGACGCAAGCTGCTACCCAGTCGGGAGCTAGCTTTGTTCCGGTGCAGACGGGTCTCGTCACGAAAGGTTCTGATTTTGGCTCTGATTTCGTTACGGGCCTGAAATCTCCTCGAATTGGCGTTATTGTCGGCGACGGCACCCCACCTCCATCCGCCGGTGAAGTATGGCATTTCTTCGACCAGGAGCTGAACTATCCCGTTACCCTCATTGATGGCAACACGCTGGGTAATGTTGAATGGAATAAGCTGGACGTGCTGGTGCTGCCAACGAACTACAACTATGGGCGGTTTCTGAATGATAAAACGCTGGCTTCCCTCAGGGAATGGGTCCGGGCCGGTGGTAAACTCATTGCCATGGAGCGAGCCACTTCATTTTTAGTCGGGAAAGAAGGCTTCGAATTGAAAGAAAAGGAGCGGTCGGCCGACGCAGGAAAATCGGGCGATAAAGAAAAGAAAGCCAATCCGGCCGATTCGCTTAAGATTTATATCGACCGCGAACGGACAGCCATTTCCGACGAAACACCAGGTAGCATCTACCGTGTTAACATCGACACAACCCACCCGTTAGGATTTGGCCTGACTGGCCCCTATTATACACTGGTGCAAAACGCTTATAATTTTGATTTCCTGAAAGAAGGCTGGAATGTTGGCTATCTGAAAACGGATAATTACGTAGCAGGTTTTTCGGGCAAGAATGCGAAAGATAAGCTAAGGAACACCCTACTGATGGGCGTACAAAACCTAGGCCGTGGTAGCATTGTCTATCTGGCGGATGATCCACTCTTTCGGGGTTTCTGGTATAATGGAAAAATGTTGTTCAGCAATGCCGTTTTTATGGTGCCTTAAGCCCATTACTTACCGATTAATCAGTAAAAGTGCACCAGCCGCCAACTGGTGCACTTTTACTTAAGTATTAACTGAAAGTTACGTGTTACTTTTGTTGCCATGACCAATAAAAAGTAACTCTGTGAAGTTATATCTACTTTTACTACTGGCGTTAATAACAACTAGCTTTTCTGGGCTTGCCCAGAAAAAGAACGAAGCTTATCAACTCCGTATTGGCCGAGCGGTTTCACCAATCGTTATTGATGGTCATGTAGAAGACCCCGCCTGGCAAGCCACCGAAGTGGCAGGTAACTTCTGGATGGTGTTACCAATGGACACTAGCCGGGCCCGCGTTCGAACGGATGTTCGTATGACTTACGACGATCAGAATATTTATCTGAGCGCGGTTTGTTATCATGGAAGTGTTGCCGGGCCTTACGTGGTCGAGTCGCTCCGACGCGACTGGAATTTCCCACGTAATGACAATTTCATTTTCTTCATCGACACCTTTGACGACCAGACAAACGGTTTTGCCTTTGGTACCAACGCAGCCGGAGCCCAATGGGACGGCCTTCTCTATGAAGGTAGTAAAGCAAATTTGAGCTGGGACAATAAGTGGACATCTGTAGTCCGCAATTACCCGGATCGGTATGTCGTTGAACTGGCCATTCCTTTCAAAACGATTCGCTATAAACAAGGCATTACACGTTGGGGGATTAACTTTAGCCGACAGGATCTCAAGACAACCGAGAAATCATCCTGGACACCCATTCCACGGCAATTTCCCACGGCGTCGTTGGCTTATACGGGCGTGCTGGTCTGGGATCAGCCACCGCCATCACCTGGCCCTAATATTTCGCTTATTCCGTACGTGTTGGGCGGCATGACACGCGATTACGAAAACGGTGTTGCCAATTCAGGACGTTTTGATGCAGGGTTAGATGCTAAGGTGGCGGTTACCTCTTCGCTTAATTTAGACTTAACCGTTAATCCTGATTTCTCGCAGGTTGATGTTGATCAGCAAGTAACTAACCTGGATCGGTATGAGTTATTCTTTCCCGAAAAGCGGCAGTTCTTCCTCGAAAACGGCGATCAGTTCACAAATTTTGGCTACGGTACCATCCGGCCATTTTTTAGCCGACGAATTGGCTTGGGTGGCGTACCGATCCGGTTTGGGGCACGACTCAGTGGTAAGCTTAATAAAGACTGGCGCCTTGGCGTCATGGATATGCAAACCGGTCACGTCGATGCCTTGGGCCTTCCAGCTCAGAATTTCGCAGTTGTTGCCCTACAACGACGCGTTTTTGCCCGATCTAACATTGGGGTGCTGTTTGTTAATAAAGAGTCGCTATCTTATGAACCTGTTGAGAACAAGCCCGTTTATTCTCGTTACAACCGAAATCTGGGTGTAGAATACAATCTGGCTTCAGCCAATAACCTCTGGACGGGAAAAGCTTTATACCTCAAATCATTTTGCCCTACCTCACTTAGTTCAGGTCAGACCAATACGGCAGCAGAGGGTAATGATGCGGTTGTGGCAGCGAATCTGCAGTATAATGACCGCCATTGGCTCATCGGTGGCCAAGTTGAATCGGTAGGCCAAAACTATACAGCCGAAGCTGGTTATGTGCCCCGTCGTGGCTACAAACGGGTGATGGGCACGGTTGGTTATACCTTCATCCCCACCGGTAGTCCTGTTTTAAGTCATGGTCCGACGCTAACGTCTACTTATTTCTTCGACCCATCCGGGCGGCAGAGCGATAACCAAAACTATTTAGGCTACACCGTTACGTTCCGTAGTAAAAGTGTCTTTACGGGTTGGGTTGCCTCAGATTATGTTCGCTTGTTGCAACCGTTTGACCCAACCAATTCAGGACGGCAAACGTTAGCTACGGGCACACAACACCGCTGGACGGCCTGGGGTACCGACTTCGACTCGAAACCACAGAGCTTACTCACCTACGGTTTTACAACCCGATACGGTGGTTACTATGACAATGGTACCCGCCTGAATCTTGCGGCCGACATTGGCTATCGCTTTCAACCGTATGTCAGCTTAGCCGCCAGTGCAAGCTATAATGACATCCGATTGCCTCAACCCTGGGGGCATACCACGTTTTGGCTGGTTGGCCCACGCTTCGATATCACCATGACGAACACCTTATACCTGACCACGTTTGTCCAATATAACGAACAGTTGAAGAACATGAATCTCAACGCCCGTATTCAATGGCGCTATAAACCCGCTTCCGATTTATTCATTGTTTATACAGATAACTACCTACCCAACATGGGTGAACCAGGCCCCTTTTCGGTAAGGAACCGGGCACTCGTCATTAAATTTACGTATTGGTGGAACGTTTGACGCCTGGTATTTAAACAAAGCACCTGTAGCTCAGTTATTTCTCCATTCATCATCAGCGAGGTGACTCACTCACTGCTTACATTAAATCAACGTTCATGAAAACTCTCCTGCGTTATTTTCCGATGGCCTTCGTGGCCATGTTTTTGACTTTGTTTCTAACGAGTTGCGAAGCCATTGGCGACATCTTCAAAACCGGTGTCTGGACCGGCGTCATCTTGGTATTCGTTGGCATTGGTGTCGTCATCTGGCTTGTCTCGAAGCTGTTTGGCGGAGGTGGCAGAAACGGTTAACCTCTACCACAATGACTATAAACAGAAAGGCGCTCTCAAGTTGAGAGCGCCTTTCTGTTTATAGTCGTACGTTGCTGATTATTACGCGACTAATTCTAGTAAGCCATCGCGCTGGAGCACAGCCCGCTGGCGTTCGCCAAGCTCACTAGATGCCTTCATCAAAGGCAAGCGCACCTCCGACGAAATCAGGCCCATAATTTCGAGAATATTTTTTACACCAACCGGATTGCCTTCTTCGTAAAGCAATGGATCAATTCGCAGGAAGTGACCAAGTTGTTTCTGGGCAAAAGCGAAATCACCCTGCAAAGCCGCGTCGATCATACCCGAGAACTTAGCGGGGAATGCATTGGCAATTACTGACATTACGCCAACTCCGCCGATGCTGATGATGGGTACAGCCTGCACATCGTCGCCGGAAATAAGCAGAAAGTCGTCCGGCTTGTCACGAGCGATTTCCATGCACTGCTCAATCACGCAGGAAGCTTCTTTTACACCGACGATGTTAGGATGTTGCGCCAGTTCACAGATCGTTTCGGCAGTCATGTTGATACCTGTGCGGAACGGAATATTATAAAGGATAACCGGCACCGGACTGGCATCAGCAACGCGGGTAAAGTGTTCAATCACCCCACGTTTACCAGGCTTATTATAGTATGGACAAACCGACAGAATTGCATCAACTCCCTCGAAGTCGATGTCCTTCATTCCGGATACAACATCGGCCGTTACATTGCCGCCTACCCCGAATATGATGGGCAGATTCTTGGGGTTGTTTTCTTTGAGGTATTGCAGTAACTGTTTCTTTTCCTGCTTAGTCACCGTGGGCGATTCGCCCGTAGTGCCCTGAAGGACAATGTAACGGACGCCCCCTTCGGAAACGTGCCGGATGATACGACCAAAGCCGTCGAAATCAAGTGAATGATCGGCGTTGAAGGGCGTCACGATGGCAACGCCTACGCCGTGAAATTTGCCGCCGTGAATACGAGTGTCCATTATTGGAAACAGGAGTTTGTTACGGCAAAGTTACGGAATTTAAGACTCGGGCAGGACCTTCGACATTTATTCATTTTCGGCACGGGAGAAGTCTTTGGGGGTAAATTCATCGGTGGGCAGTAACTCAAAAACTTCGTCGTGGATACGGGCAATGTACAATCCAGCCCGGAGGGCTTGTTTCTGCACTTCGTAGGCCCCGTCGACGAAAGCCAGCACAGCGTACAGCTTCTTACCGTTGTGTTCAGGAAAAAACTCATAAAACCGCTCGGTGATTCGTAACATCTGCTCAACATCATGCTCTTTTAAGTGGCTTTTAACTTCCACAATAACCACAGCGTTAACGGTGCCGTTGGCCAGACCAAGCACATCTATTTCGATGGTGTCGCCATTGCGTTGCGCTTTATAACGGGTTGTGACCGTGGTCATGCCAAATTGCTCACGCAACACCCGCTCCATCGATGGAAACGCCATTCCTTCTGTAAACGAGCCGAACTTGTTACCGAGGTCGCCAATTAATTTGGCATTTCGCTTTGTTATTCGGTCTGTTTCCTGCTGGCTTTGCACTATCTCCCGAAGGATCTGGCGGGTATCATCAAAATTAGTAGTCGCTTCCATTAAACAGTGGGTTTACCTTTTACAAACTTAATAAACTCATCATCAATAACTCTTGGTTTGCCAGCCTGGATTTGAATGAGTCGTTTAAAAACAGGCTGAAGCCTGGGCTACATCATTTACTTCTCCAGCATAGCCATGAACTCGTCTTCGCCAATCATCGATACGTTTAGTTTCTGCGCTTTTTCAACTTTCGACGGTCCTGCGTTTTCGCCCACAATGAGGTAGTTCAATTTTTTGGAAATACCACTGAGCACTTTACCACCGTTGGCTGCGATACGTTCCTCCAACTCCTCGCGGCTAAAGTTTTGGAAGGTTCCCGTATACAGAAACGTTTTACCGGCGAGAGAATCGCTTTCGGCCTCCACCACTTTTCGATCCGATGCGAACTGCAGGCCAGCCGCCCGGAGCCGTTCTACTAAGTTGCGGTTATCGGCGTCGGCAAACCAATCGGCCAAACTCTGCGCAATCCGGGGCCCCACATCTGGTACGTTGGCGAGCGTCTCCAGCGACGCGTTCATCAAGGCATCCATCGTACCAAAATACTCTGTTACGCGCTCGGCCGTTGTGTTGCCAACGTAGCGAATGCCTAAGGCGAACAATACGTTCGGAAAGGGCTGCGCTTTGGACCGTTCGATGGCCGTTAGAATATTTTCAACGGTTTTTTCGCGGAAGCTGACGATCCGCTTTTTACCGGTTTCTTCATCTAAAAATATTTTTTCGATACCCAGCAGGTCTTTGGCCGTCAACTGATAAAGATCAGCGGGGGTCTGCACAAGTCCCCGATCAATGAGTAGCTCAATCTTACCTTCGCCCAGGCTTTCAATATTCATGGCCCGGCGCTGGATAAAGTGCTCAAACCGCGCCTGGCGTTGAGGTGGGCATCCTTTCTCGTTTGGACAATAAAAATGCGCTTCCCCTTCTTTCCGGATGAGCGGGGTCCCACAAGCCGGGCATGTGGTTGGATAAACAATTGGTTGGGATTCTGCGGTACGTTTACTTAAATCGACACCCGTAATTTTGGGGATGATCTCCCCCCCTTTTTCAACAAACACATTATCGTGAATCATGACGCCCAGCCGTTCAATTTCATTGGCATTGTGCAGCGACGCACGTTTAACCACGGTACCCGCCAGCAACACGGGCGTTAGTAAGGCAACGGGTGTAACGGCCCCCGTACGACCTACCTGGTACTGAATTCCGTTGAGTTTTGTGTTAGCCGCCAGGGCTTTGTATTTGAAAGCAATGGCCCAGCGCGGGCTTTTAGCGGTATACCCTAACTCACGTTGCTGATCGTAACGATTTACTTTAACCACAATCCCATCCGTGCCAAGTGGCAAATCGAACCGTTTGGTGTCCCATTCATTGATAAACAGCATCACCTCTTTGATGTCGGCGCATTTCCGCCAGGTCTGCGATACGTTGAAGCCCCAGTTCTTCATAGCTACCAAGCTTTCTTCGTGGGTCTGGAACACGTCGGCACCATCCGGTGTGGGGTCCGACAAAAACGAATAGAGATAGCAATCGAGCCGCCGTTTGGCCACAATGGCCGAGTCCTGTTGCTTGAATGTACCCGAAGCCGCGTTTCGGGGATTGGCCAGTAGCGGCTCGCCGATGTCTTCACGTTCTTTATTGATGCGCTCGAACTCGGCTAACGGCAGAAACCCTTCGCCCCGCACCTCAAACAAAGCGGGTACTTCGGCAGCATTCACACGCAGTGGCACAGTCCGAATTGTGCGGATGTTATGCGTTATATCATCGCCCCGAACCCCATCGCCCCGTGTCGCCCCCTGCACTAATACGCCGTTTTCGTAGGTCATACTCAGGGCCACGCCATCAAACTTAAGCTCGCACACGTATTCGTAAGCCTGCCCGTTCAGGCCACGTCGAACACGGCTGTCAAACTCAACGAGGTCTTCTTCTGAATATGTATTGCCCAGTGAGAGCATCGGAAAGCGATGGTACACCGTAGCAAACTCTTTACTAATAGCCCCCCCTACCCGCTGCGTGGGCGAATCGGACCGCCTAAACTCAGGGTATTGCTTTTCAAGGTCATTCAGCTCGGCCAGCAGCTTGTCGAAGGTGAAGTCATCTACTTCCGAAACACTGTTCTGGTAGTATTGATAGTTGTAATAATTTAGTTGATCGGTCAGTTGGGTAATTCGCTCCTGAGGTGTCATACGCGTAAATGGGCAAGAAGCCGTAAACAAAGAATAAATAGCCTGCAGGCTCTTTTGGCCCACTAGTTGTTACGTTCTAAACTGGCAATATTGGTTTTGTTTCTTGATTCGGCCAAAAAAAGGTACTTTTACGAGATAAAAATAGAGATCAATTTGCAGTAAGCGGCAGGTCGCTTGTTTGTTATTCTGCCAACTGTCAGCTATGACCCAACCTCTGATTGCCCCCTCGCTGTTAGCAGCCGACTTTGCAAATCTGCAACGCGACCTGGAATTAATTAACCAGAGTTCAGCCGATTATCTGCATTTTGACGTCATGGATGGGGAGTTCGTTCCTAATATTTCCTTTGGTTTCCCCATCCTGGATGCCGTTCGGCGGCATTGTCAGAAACCGCTTGACGTTCACCTGATGATTACCCAGCCAGACCGTTACCTCGAAGCATTTGCTAAAGGTGGCGCATCGGTCATTCATGTGCATTACGAAGCCTGCATTCACCTTCACCGAACCCTCTCGCACATTCGTGAGCTGGGTTGCCAGGCAGGTGTTGCACTTAATCCGCATACGCCAGTGGCTGGTCTAGAAGATGTGCTGGAGCAGATTGACGTTATTCTGATCATGTCAGTTAACCCTGGTTTCGGTGGACAATCTTTTATTCCGCATACCATTCAGAAAGTAACTAAACTTAAGCAACTGCTGCTGGCCAACCAGTCGTCGGCCCTGATTGAGATTGACGGTGGGGTTGGGCTCAACAATGCCCACCAGTTAGTCAATGCAGGGGCCGATATCTTAGTGGCAGGAAGTTCTGTTTTCGGAGCCGATGATCCCTTGGAAGCGATTCGACAGCTTAAAAACAGCCGCCAGCCCATGGTAGCCTGATCGTAAAATCGTCCAGTAGTCGTAACGCTTAATCTTACTGCTTTAACGAGAGTCAATTCATGAAGAAATCATATCTGGCCGTTGTACTCAGTGCCTTTGCTCTAACAATGGCCTGTCGCGACACTCGAAATAACGATTCTGAGACATCTTTATCCACCACCGATACTACGACCGCTAATGCTCCACCTGCTCCCGAATGGTCTAGAAACGCAACCATCTATGAAGTAAATACTCGTCAGTTTTCGCCAGAAGGTACGTTCAAAGCGGTTGAGGTTCAACTTCCGCGCTTAAAGGAAATGGGTGTAGACATTATCTGGTTAATGCCTATCTACCCCATCAGCCAGAAAAATAAGAAAGGCTCTTTAGGTAGCCCCTATGCCGTATCCGATTTCAAGGCCATAAACCCCGCCTATGGAACGCTGGCCGATTTCAAGGCGCTTGTCAGACGCGCCCATGCCTTGGGGCTACATGTGATTCTCGACTGGGTTCCTAACCATACAGGACCCGATCATGTTTGGGTTAAGGAACACCCCGACTGGTATACGTTGGTAAAGGGGAAAATGATTGCCCCGATAGATCCTAAAACGGGAAAGCCAACCGACTGGACTGACGTTGTCGACCTCAATTACAACAATCCAGATATGCGCAAAGGTATGATTGAGGCTATGCAATACTGGATAAAAGAGTGCGACATTGACGGGTACCGCTGCGATGTGGCCGGTTTTGTACCGAACGACTTCTGGGCCGAACTCCGTCCTGAGCTAGATAAGATTAAAACCGTATTTATGCTCTCAGAATGGGAAGATGAGCCCGACCAGTTTAAATCGTGTTTCAACATGAACTACGGCTGGAGTATGCATAACATGATGAAAGCCGTTGCCAAGGGAGCCCGTACCGCCGACAAAATCGACTCGGTGCGGGAAGCTAACCAGAAACGGTTTCCGGCCTGGTACTATCAAATGATTTTTACTCAGAATCACGACGAGAACACGAATAACGGTACGTTAGCCGAGTCGTTTGGCCCCGCAGCCGACGCATTTGTGGTACTGAGTAGTACGCTCGAAGGTATGCCGCTCGTTTACAACGGGATGGAATCAAACCTGAACAAGCGACTCGCTTTTTTTGAGAAAGATACCATTGCCTGGGGCACTTATGCCAAGAGTGACTTCTTCAAGACATTACTAACCCTTAAACATCGTAACCGAGCTCTCTGGAACGGACTTTCGGGTGGTAAGGCGGTAAAAATTGACACGGACCGCGACGACAAAATCTACGCCTTTCATCGGCAGCGCGACAACGATCAGATAGCCGTTATTATTAACCTGAGCAATCAACCGCAAACCTTCCGGCTGTCGGGCGATGGCTTCGCGGGGGTCTATACCGAGGTGTTCAGCCATCAGTCCATGGAGCTGAAGTCAGAAATGGCAATGACGCTTAAACCCTGGGAATACCGAGTACTGACAAACTAGGTGTTGCGGTATACGCAGCTGTTGCGGGTGATAAACAACGCGTTTAAAACCGACCGCTCATCATTGATTCTTTGTAATAGTTTCGCATACTGCTTAAATTGGAGTTTTCAGTCGAGTATAGTTTTATGCGTACGCTACGTATCCTACTCTGTATTAATCTTGTAAGTTTTGCATTCGGTGGCCTGGCACAAACCGTTCAGTGGGCGAACCGAGTAGTTGGTGTGTCGTCGGAGAAAAAAGGGGAAGTAACCGGTGAGCAATATAAAGCGTCGCAAGCCTTAGGCCGTCCGAGTAAACTCCCTCAACTAGGCGAAACACCCTGCGCCTGGGCCCCCTTTTACGCAGACGGTACGGCTGATGAATGGATTCAGGTGGGATTCGAGAAACCGATACGTGCCCAGCAGATTGTAATAGCCGAAAACGTGAATCCAGGGGCGGTTATTCGAGTGATCGCCATTGATGAGAAAGGTAAGGAGCATGCCGTGTATGAGGCCAATGGCATTCAGGCTCGACAAGACCCGTTGTTGCACGTTTTTTTGAAAGACTCCGCTTTCGTGTGTCATCAGGTTAAAGTAGTCATGAACGGGGCTGCGCTGAAGGGCATTAACCAAATTGATGCCATTGGCATTTCAGAAGATACCAAACCCATTACGGTTAGCATCAACGTCTCAAAGGATACACCTAAAGATATTCAGAAAGAAAACCTCGGTAAAACAGTCAATTCACCCGGACAAGAGGTTGCTCCGGTGATTTCGCCCGATGGACGAACCCTTTATTTCACCCGTAATTTTAACAAGGCGAACGTTGGGGCATCTGATCGGCAAGATGTGTGGTACTCAACTCTTACTTCGGCCAGCAACGGTAATCCAGCGGGTTGGAGCGAGGCCGTCAACATCGGTGCGCCCATCAATAATGGCGGAGATAATGCCATCAGTAGTATTTCTGCCGATGGCAAAACCGCCTACTTGCTTAATGTCTATTTACCAGATGGGTCGATCGTGTATGGCTTATCCAAATCGATTAGGACGAAAAGCGGCTGGACATTTCCGACAGAGCTAAAAATCAAAAACAACTACAACCTGCCCGATAGTGAATCCGATAAAACCGTTACCACAGAGCTAACGGTTTCGCCTGACGAAAAAGTGATGATTTCCTCAGTGCGCCGGAAAGACTCAAAAGGAAACCGCGACTTATACGTATCGTTTCTGCAGGCTGACCATACCTGGAGTGAGCCTGCTCACATGGGTTCTGTGATCAACACCGCTGATATTGAAAGTGCTCCCTTTCTGGCATCAGATAATCGTACGCTATATTTCACATCGGCTGGACATCCGGGCTACGGCAATGGTGATATTTTCGTAAGCCGTCGGCTCGACGATACGTGGAGCAATTGGAGTGAACCTGAGAACCTGGGCCCAACGATCAACACCCCCGAATGGGACGGTTATTTTACCATTCCGGCCTCGGGCGATTATGCCTACCTGAGCTCACGGGCTGGCTCAATGGGCGAAGATGACATTTATCGGCTAAGGCTCTATCCGGCTATTAAGCCTGATCCAGTGGCCATTATATCTGGTCAGGTTTTAGATGCTCAGAGTAAAAAACCGGTAGCCTCCGAAGTAGTCTCGGGCTTGTTGGGCGAGAAAAAAGATGTAGCTAAAGTTGATTACAGTCCGGAGACGGGTGAATATCGAATGATTCTGCCCACTCAGAAAATGTATAACCTCACGGCCAGTAAAGAGGGCTACTTCCCGGCTACTGAAACTCTGGATTTAAGCAAAGACAAACGCTTTCGCGACATTCGTAAGAATCTATATTTAGTTAAAATCGAGCCTGGCCAAAAAATTGTCATGCGGGAAGTATTGTTCCAGCAAAGTCAGTTCGCCCTTGAATCGGGTGCGAGTGTAGAGCTGGACCGCGTTGTTGGCATGATGGAGCAATATCCCAGCATGGAATTGATGGTAGAAGGGCATACTGATAATCAGGGCGAATGGGAGCCTAATATGAAACTGGCCGAGGATCGGGTTCGGGTTGTTAAAGAGTATCTAACGAGTAAAGGCGTTGCCGAGTCGCGTATTCAAACCAAAGCATGGGGCCCCAGCAAACCCGTTGCCAGCAACGAAACCGAAGAGAAACGTAAACTAAATAGACGGGTAGAATTCACTATTCTAAAATTGTAAAACCAGGAATAGCACTACTTTTGCGGCAATGTTCCGCTTATCAAATCGCACTACACTATTTCTGCTAGGCGCTATTTTAGTTCTCGCCTTTGCGTTACGTCTGTACCGGGCTGGCACGTATGGCATCTTTTTCGACGAAAAATCTACGCTACTCATTAGCCAGGGCGTCGTGCTGGAAGGATTCAACCAGAAAGATGTATTCTCAAAAACGTACTTCACCCCGGCCGAATTCTGGAAGCCCAAGACAATAGCCGACTTTATTGAGGCCGATACCAGGAGTGACATCGGCAATAGTCCCTCCTACTACGCTGTTTTGTGGCTTTGGATGGAACTATTCGGTCTAAGTGATTGGTCGCTACGTATGCCCTCGGTGCTATTCAGTACGTTCACCGTTCTACTACTTTATTATTTTGTCAAACGGCATTTCAATTCAGAGAAGCTAGCCATCACAAGCGCATTCGTAGCCGCCATTGAGCCGTTTTTTATTGCGCATAGTCATATCGCCAGGAACTACTCGATGAGTTTTTTTCTAACGTTATTGGCAACTCATCTTTTACTGCTTATTCTCGAAAAAGCACGTACCAACAAACACCCAATCGGTTTGTACGTAGCTTATGGGCTAGTGTTTGTGACATCCGTTTTATCTCATTATTTAACCGTTACGGTATTTTTGTGTCATGGTTTGTACGCATTATTATACCTGCGGAATAAACAGACATGGATTACCTTAGCTTCAGTTGCAGCTCTTGGTTTGGGTTTAGTCTCTTTGTGGTTTTTGTTTGGCGGTGGTAAATACACCTTTTTTACGCTTAATTATCAGGCTCAGCTATACCGTAGTATTGCATTGACGAATCCGACGGGTTCACAGTTCGGCATTGTCTTACCAGCTACCTTTCGCAATATCACCGTCCGGGCGGTGCCGATTTTTGCCGATCTTTTCATAGTTACGAATGGCTTAGGAACGGCCATCCTGGGACTCCGGAACTCAGTCCTGGCCATTGGGCTTGGCAGTGTGGCAACGTTTTTCATCCACCAGTATTGGGCAGACAAGAATCCACCTGTTTGGGTTTATGGTATTGTACCGGTTGTTTTAGCGGTAGGATTACCCATCTACACGGTTGTTCCATTACGCTTCCTGGTATTGTCGACGGCTGTTCCATTCATTTATTTGATTGGTCGCTACGTTGTTAGCTATGTTGGAACATCCCAAAAGCATTTAGTAGTATTGATGTTTCTTTTAGCCTTCATACCCACCTTGTTCTTATTATTTATGGCCTGGCGATCAGGGCATACCTTTGGCATCACTCAGCGCTATTCAGGCTTCTCATTCCCGTACGTTTGTGTTTTCGTAGCCATGGGTTTGCAGCAGTTAATACAGTTGCCAAGATGGTTCAGCTTGCCATTGGGAGCTGTCCTGATTTTACAACTGGGCTTTGTTATACAGTTGCTGGCAGACATATACGCAGACAACCAACCCAAATACACCTACTTCGACCGACCCCGTATTTCTAATCCGTACTTCTACACGGCTCAGAAATTAAAACAGCTTTATGCGCCCGGTGATACGATTCTGTACCCGAATATGAAGCGCGTTATCTACTCGGAAAAAATAGATAAAACATACTCTCCATACGCTTTGCTGGATGCACAGTTAGTAAACGTGTATCTTCCTGAAGATGCGCAGTTTATCCAGCGGGTTGACCCCAATGAGCGTGACCGGGTCGTACTGGTAAAAGGGAAGTCCGGCGAAAAAATTACTATTTTTGACTTTCAGGACAAGAAGTACAGATACTAAGTCTCAGGCTCAAGGCTTTATGGTTAATAATCCCAAATTTGAGATACAAGTAGCCTCCGACATTAAACGACAGACGCGTGCAAACTCCATCCATTGATACTCGACAACTCCAGGGGCAGCTCCGGCTAAAGATTCTGGGGCTTTATAACCAGGCGCATGCCGGTCATATCGGCTGCTCACTGAGCTGCATCGATATGATGATTGCCACGCTGGTAGTGCACAAGCGGGAACAGGATACCTTTTTGTTATCGAAAGGTCACGCAGCGGCTTCTCTATACGCTTGCCTGAATCACCTCGGCGAGATCTCCGACGAGGTTCTGGCAACGTATTATCACAACGGCACCACCTTACCTGCTCATCCAGCACCAAACAAACATCGGGGTATCCCATTCGCAACGGGTTCGCTGGGGCATGGTTTGCCCATTGGTGCCGGTATTGCGCACGCCGGAAAACTTCAGAATGACGGCTCACGCGTTTATGTGCTAATGTCCGATGGCGAAACAAACGAAGGAACAACCTGGGAAGCCGCCCATTTTGCCTTACAGAACGGCCTCGACAACCTGATTGTGCTGATTGATAAAAACGGCCTGCAGGGCTTTGGTATTACTGCTGACGTTTTGGGCGACACAGCCGATGCTCGTAAGTGGGAAGCGATTGGCTTTGACACTATAGAAGTGGATGGTCATGATATTGAAGCGCTTACATCGACGGTTGACCAGTTGACCGCTGCACCAAACGGTAAACCTAAAGTAGTGATTGCCCACACGGTAAAAGGCAAAGGCGTATCGTACATGGAAAATCGGCTTGAGTGGCATTACCTGCCTATGAACTCCGCCCAGTACGAACAGGCTTGTGCCGACGTCACCGAACGCTACCTAACATTATCCCCGAATGTCGCCTAACGAACAACCGTTTACTAATACCATCAAGCAACTCAAGGGTCCCATTGTTGTTTTCGGGGCTAGTGGATTTATCGGTGCCAACCTACTGGAACAACTTTCGCGTGCTCGTCAGCGCAACGGACAGTCCGACGTGTACGCCCTAACGCACGATGCCACCAAAGCCTGGCGCCTAAAATTGCTGGATGTTCCGGCGGAGAATGTTGTTCACTGCGATATTTTATCAGGTACATCGGTTAAAGATGTGTTTGACCGGTACAAGCCCAAAACCATATTCAACCTGGCGGCTTATGGTGCGTACAGTAAGCAGAAAAACGTTGGCCTGACCTACGAAACCAATGTGCTGGGTACGGTTAACATTTTGGAGAATTGCTCGCCCGACATGGTCTACATCCACGCAGGTAGCAGCTCTGAATACGGCTTCAATTGTACGGCTCCCAAAGAGACCGATCCGGTCGAACCTAATAGTCATTACGCTGTATCGAAAGTTTCGGCCGCTTATACGCTGGAATATTACGCTAAAATACACGGTTTAAATACCTTAAACCTGCGGCTGTATTCCATCTACGGGGGTTGGGAAGAACCCGACCGGCTCATTCCAAGATTGGTGGAAGAGGCTCGTCAGCAGAGGCTTCCACCGCTGGTTTCGCCGGATATCAGCCGCGATTTTGTCTACGTCGATGACTGCGTAGAAGCGTTTGTGCTGGCTGCTCTGCGCGTCAATGAAGCCATTCGCGGTCGGTCGTACAACATTGCCACCGGCCAGAAAACCACCATGCGGGAGTTGGTCGACGTAACCCGGCAGACGTTTGGCATTGCGACCGAGCCGGTATGGGGAAGCATGAACAACCGCAACTGGGACCTGGCCGACTGGTACGGTGACCCGACTGCGGCTGAAAACGATCTCGGCTGGAAAGCCCGTACCTCGCTGAGCGACGGCCTTCAGCGAACGGCCGACTGGCAGATTGCCCATCAATACGAAAGTCGTGTCTTGCCCGCCTTTCAAACCCCGACGCTAAACCCGGTTATCTCGCCCATCATCGCCTGCTACAAAGACGCCCAGGCCATACCGTACATGTACGAGCGCCTGGTGAAGACCTTCAATCAGATGAAGGTGCGTTACGAAATTATCTTTGTCAACGATAATTCGCCCGATAACACCGACGAGGTGCTCAGCGAGATTTGTGCGAAGGACCCGAACGTAATTGCCATTAAGCACTCCCGTAATTTCGGCTCTCAATCGGCTTTCCTGAGTGGTATGGAAATCTCAACGGGTGATGCCGTTGTCTTGATGGATGGTGACCTGCAAGACCCTCCCGAGGTTATTCCAGAATTTTACGAGAAATGGCAGCAGGGCTTCGACGTCGTTTATGGTGTTCGGGTGCAGCGGGAAATGGCTCCGCATGTACACTTTTTTTATAAGCAGTTCTATCGGTTGTTCCGCAAAACGGCTTACATCAACATTCCAGTTGATGCGGGTGATTTCTCCATCATTGATCGAAAGGTGGTGCGTGAACTTGTGAACTTGCCCGAAACGGAACAGTTTCTACGTGGCTTGCGGGCATGGGTAGGCTTCAAACAGACGGGTGTCAACTACGTGCGGCCGGAACGGATGTTTGGTGTCTCGACCAATAACTGGACGAAGAACATCTGGTGGGCCAAAAAAGCCATTTTCTCTTTTAGCTTCGCCCCGCTTGAGTTGATGACCTATGCCGGATTCCTGTTAACAGGCTTATCAGTACTAGGCATACTTTGGCAGATTCTTGCCAAATTAGTATTCTTCCCTGATACACCAGCGGGTCTGTCAACGGTTATTATTCTGGTGATGTTTTTTGGCGGCATCAACTTGTTAGGAATCTCGTTCTTAGGCGAATACATCAGTAAGATATTTGAAGAGACAAAAAAACGACCGAAATTCATTCGAACACTGGTGCGTAAGGGTCCACAGATGTACAAAACGGCTGCCGAAATCAACGCCCTGATAGAACAACGTAGAAGTAAGTAGTTTTTGTAGTAATTGAGACGAAGACGATGAACTACCTGGAACGAATTACACTTGATACGCAAATTTGTCATGGCAAACCTTGTATTCGGGGTATGCGGTGGCCGGTTGAGGTAGTCCTTGATCTGCTGGGGTCAGGCATGACAATACCTGAAATAATAGAAGATCATCCTGAGTTGGAACGAGAAGATATTATTGCTTGCCTCAATTATGCCAAAATTACGCTATCGGGTCAGATTCCTCCTGCCATTGCTGCCTGATGAAATTCATTTGCGACGTTCATATACCAATAAAACTGTCAAAATATTTTGTTTCATGTGGGTTCGAATCGCAACACATGACTCGGCTACTCAGAGGAGATTCTACAACTGATTCCGATATTTGTCAATATGCAGATGCGACTGACAGCATTGTTATTACGAAAGACTCTGATTTCAAAAATAGTTATTTGCTACGTCAGACTCCTAAGAAATTGATACGAGTGTGTTTAGGCAATATTCCAAACGAATCCCTAATGGACTTACTGGCAAAACATCTGCCACTTATTGAAAGGCTAAATCGAAATGATGCGTTTTATGTAGAATTACATCCGAACAACATTCTCGTGTTTTCATAAAACCAGTTATTAATTAGATTTTAGCCATTACAAGTATGCGAAAAGAATTTTCAGCCGGTATTGAACGAATTGCCGCGACCGACGACAAGGTGGTGTTCATCACTGGCGACTTAGGGTATAATGCTCTCGAAAACCTTGTCGAGCTGATGGGACCTCGGTTCATAAATGCGGGTGTTGCCGAACAAAATATGGTTGGTGTAGCAGCAGGAATGGCCTACAAAGGTTATAAAGTTTTCTGCTACAGCATCGCTCCTTTTGCCGTTTACCGGTGCCTGGAGCAGTTCCGTAACGATGTTTGCCTGCATAATATGCCCGTTTTCCTGGTAGGAAACGGTGGTGGATACGGCTATGGCATCATGGGCTCAACGCACCATGCTATTGAAGATTTAGCCGCCTTGAGCAGTCTACAGAACGTTAATACGTACATCCCTGCGTTTGCTGATGATGTAGACCCTATGCTTGATCAGATCGTGGCCGAAAGCCGCCCGGCTTACCTTCGTTTGGGAGCTGGCGGTAAAACACCCGATGGAGCCAGCGTAATGGGAACGTTCAAACACGTTGTGCGCAGCAGTGAATCACTTGGTACTGTCGTGGCACTGGGTCCGGTTGTGGGTAACGTATTGACAGCCCTACAGGATGAGCAGCTTAAAGGACAGTTTGATGTGTTTACCGCTACTAACCTTCCGCTCGATTTACCCATTGAACTGGCTCATCGTTGGGCGGGGAAGCCTTTGCTAGTCGTTGAAGAGCACGTATCCATTGGCGGATTGGCCCAACAACTGTCCGTAAAATTATTAACCGACGGAGCCGCCCCGAGCCATTTTGTGAGCCTGTCGGCCCAGGGCTACCCGAACGGGCTTTATGGCGATCAAAAGTATCACCAGCACATGTCGGGTCTGGATGCCGACAACATCGTTCGTCAGCTTTCGAGTTTGCTAATCGCCGGATGACCCCACGCGACCAACCCAACCAAACGCTGTCGACCCGGCCGGACCAAACCAGATCTCACCGGGCAAGCTCACCAACGGCGGCAACTTCCGCGGGCTGGTCGCTGGGCGCCTGGCTTTTTGTTGCGTTGCCGGTAGTTGTTTTCGGGCTGGTCTGGCAATATTACGCGGTTAATGTGCCAAAATGGGACGATCATGCTTTACGGCATTTCCTTTATCTCTTCGATCAGGAAACGACGATTTCAGGCAAAATCTATCAACTATTTAAACAGCATAACGAACACCGCATCGTTTATGACCGTATCATCACAGTAATTGATTACTGGCTGTTTGGCAAGCTCAATTACATTCATTTGATGATCGTTGGTAACCTGGCGGTCGTTGGGTTACTAGCCATATTCATTTCGGTATTACGCCGGAGTGGCCGCTCGGTGTTTTATGCGGTGCCGGTTGCCTTTCTTTTGTTCAACCTCTCGCAGTGGGAGAACATGTTTTGGGGCATGGCTGCCCTGCAAAACTTTTCGGTGGTGCTGTGGATTGTACTGGCCCTTTACTTACTAAGCTATACGAACCGGTTAAGTTTAGCCGTGCTTTCGGCCGTGCTCGCAACACTGACCAGCGGCAATGGCCTTACGGTTTGGCCCCTCGGCGCTGTTCTGCTGGTCTTGCGCCTAAACGACCGGCAACGTAACGCTGAGCAACGTCGATTCAACCCGTTAATCAGTTGGCTTGGTAGTGCAGCGTTAGTAATTGGCCTCTATTTCTATGGGTTCAAGCAACCCGGCGATATAACGTATGTGCAGCCCGGCCTAGTAGCCTTGCTGAAGGGTTGGTTTGCCGTTATTGGTGCCGCTGCCGAAGCCTTTCCTGTAGGATCAGCCCTCACGAATAGCACTTTGTTAGGCTGTTTGATGGTTGTAATCACGCTTGGCGGCATAGGCTGGGGCGTTACCACCAATTGGCGTACCATTCTCCAAACCTTGGGGCAACTAACTAGCTCTTCAACCTACAGTTCTGCTAACAAAACAGTATTGTCATCAGCTACCTTATTTTTTTGGAGTTGTGCAGCTTTTGTGCTGGGAACTGCGGCTATTGTGGCCTGGACACGCACTGGATTTGGTGCTCACCTGCTCATTACGAGTCGCTACAAGCTGTACTCATTGCTGCTATTGTTGTTACTTTACACGTATGCCATTATAGAGTTACCTCAGCGAATTGGGCGCTGGGTCAACGGAATAGGGATCATAGGCAGTATCTCGCTGGCCTGGTTATCGTATTATACCTTCCTGAGCGAGGCCATGTGGTGGCGGCATTGGCTGTTAACTAACCAGTTCAACTGGACGTACAGCACCAATCGCCCGGTTGTCAGACTAGACCCGGTAACTCTCAAGTACACGAAGCCTCAACCAGCCTTCTACGACAAAGTGCTACCAACGTTGTACGGCCCCGGTAACCAGCCTGTTGTACCTATACGTATCACTAAAACATCGGCGGGGTATTCGATCCAGAACGAAACAATTCCGGCATTGGGCCTGCGCGATGAAGGCGCCTATATAGTGGCCCGTTCAAGCCGGCGTACCTATTTGTTTCCGACCCGGCAAAATCAGGCATCTGTCAGCAAAACGAAGCTTCTGCCAGGCCGCCAATTTTCGACTGGCTTTTCGTCCGTTATATCGCCTGCTGAGCTCGAAGCAGGTACGTATCAACTATTCGTGTTGACGGTGGCCAATCAAACAACGCTGTCGCCCACCAACCAAATAATTCGGTCAACTGGTCAGCCGGTTGATATGTCCAAGAAAAACTGGTAAAATCGGTTAGTTGAGTTTATTTCGCTCTGTGCTGATTTATTGATTCAATGATTACTATGCAAACAAACGCCCCAGCAAGCCCCCTAATCCGTCCAACGCTGAACCACCTCAAACAGTTGGATGGAATCCGGTTTATTGCCGTTGGTCTTGTGTTGTTCGATCATTGGATGGTTGGGCGCATCGAAGGGCTAGCGCTGGGGGCATTAGGCGTTACCATTTTTTTCGTCCTGAGCGGCTTTCTGATCACCCGGATCTTGTTGTCGAGTAAAGACAAATTACGGGATCAACCCCATGGCGGTCTAGGTAAGTACCTGAAGACCTTCTACATTCGCCGAACGATTCGCATTTTCCCGGTTTACTACCTGACGTTGTTCGTCTTAGCGCTTGTCAACGAGCCGCCCGTGCGGGAGAAGTTTGCCTGGCTCGCCTTATATGCCACGAACATCTACATGGCCATAAACCACACCTGGATGGGTACGGTAGACCATTTGTGGTCATTGGCGGTTGAAGAGCAAGTTTATCTATTTTTTCCTTTACTACTGTTTTTTGTGCCGCGTCGCTACGTTCCGCTAACATCATTGCTTATGATTATTGGTAGCGTTGGCCTTCGATATATCTTGTTTGCTAAACAACTTCCCTGGTTCATCGGCTACGTTTCCATGCCTACCTGCCTGGACGCCTTTGGCTTAGGGGCTATTATGGCGTACGGCTGGCTGTACCGGCGCGATTGGTTTACCCGGCTCTTTCAATCGTCGGCCTGGGTTATCGTCAGCTTATTGGGGTTTGTGGGCGTTGTCATTCTCACGAACTGGATTGCGCTTGATTCACCCTATGGCTACCACAACGTTATGGCCGATGTGTGGGAACGGCTGGTGGCCTCACTATTCGGTTTTTTCCTGATAGGTCGGGCAGTCCTGGGATACGGTGGGATCATGAAATGGATGTTAGAACATCCGGTAAGCCAGTATCTGGGGCGCATCAGTTACGGCTTGTACCTCTACCACAACTTCGTTTTCAACTTCTACCACACTCCACCCACGCACTTTACGGTGCGAGCCTGGCGACGAATTACAGATCTTCTCCCTTTCTTACAGAGTTCATACTTTTTTGAGTTTTCGTTTTACTTAGCACTAACTGTAGCGCTTGCCACGCTTTCCTGGTTTTTGATTGAAAAACCAATTAACAATCTAAAAGATCGGTTTTCGTATTAATCCATAGTCAGAAGGGCCTTATACTAGAAATTTGTCACTAAAACAGAGCCGATTGATAGATCAACTGGTTTCCCGGTTAATAAACTCCTATTAGCAAACGGTACCGACCCACAACAATTACCTATATTTGTGAAGTTATTAGGCAAGAACAATCTACGTCGGACCCTTTAACCAATTCAGCATTTTACAAAAATCGGTTGTCGAACGACCGACGGATCGCCAACCACCTAAAGTACACTGCATGAGCCTCCTGCTGTCAATCGTAATGCCGGCTTACAACGAAGAAGAAGTAATTGAAGTTGTTGTCAAGCAGTGGACCGATTTACTAACCCGTCAGTTTCCCACCGAAAATACCCGATTGATTGTCGTCAATGATGGCTCGCGTGATAAAACTGGTACCATATTAGATCAAATCAAAGACCGCTATCCTAAATTGGTGGTCGTGCACCAACCCAATGGTGGTCACGGCAATGCCGTTGTAAACGGCTACCGTCAGGCTGTCGCTCTAGACTCTGAATACGTTTTTCAGACCGATAGCGACGATCAGTTCATTACGGATGACTTCGTAAAACTTTGGGCAAAACGGAATGAATCGCCATTTATTCTGGGCTATCGCGAAGAGCGGTACGATGCGCCCGCGCGGTTGGTTATTACGCGGATTCTACGATTGAGTATTGCGTTCATCTATGGCACCTACATCATGGACAGCAATATCCCATTTCGTCTGATTCGGGGCACTTTCTTGCGAAAGCTGTTGGCTCAATTACCTACTCCAACGCCTTTTGCACCAAACATCTTTTTGGCCGTTATGGCTAAAAAGTCAGGTTGTAATCTTTTCGACATCCCTATTACCCATAAAGAACGGCAGACGGGTACCGTGTCCATTCTGAAATGGAAGCTGTTGAAAGTGTGCATTCAAAGTTTTAAAGAGCTGGCTCAGTTCCGCTTCGATCTTGCCGATAAGGTGAAGGCGCTCAAAGCACCGGAACCTGTTGCCGCGTAATCTGATATACGGATGCGCCTGATGGCGAAGATCTTACATTCGTATATTGCATAGTGTAGTTTCCAACTCAACTCATGAATTATAAATACGTCATCATTGGCTCTGGCCCGACGGGTCTGGGAGCCGCTTATCGGCTGAAAGAACTTGGTATCACCGATTTCATTGTTTTAGAAAAAGAAAACCGCATAGGGGGCCTCTCCAAAAGCTTCGTCGACGACAAAGGTTTTACCTGGGACGTTGGTGGTCACGTACAGTTTTCACACTACAAATATTTCGACGATCTGATGCTGAAAGCATTGGGTCAGGATGGCTGGCTCAGCCACCAGCGCGAATCGTGGGTGTGGATTGAAAATCGGTTTGTGCCGTATCCATTCCAGAACAACATTAAGTATCTCTCACCCGAAACGATGTGGAAGTGTCTGGAAGGCATCATCCACAATTATAAGTTTCCGACGAACCAAAAGCCTGCTAACTTCAAAGAGTGGATTTTGGCCACCTTCGGCCCAGGATTAGCTGAAACGTTCATGTTCCCATACAACTTTAAAGTATGGGCGTACCCAACAGAAGAAATGAACGCAGTTTGGGTCGGCGAACGGGTAGCTGTGACTGATTTGCAACGCGTTACCAAGAATATCATTTTCAATCAGGATGATTTTTCCTGGGGCCCTAACAGCACCTTTAAGTTTCCCAAACACGGTGGTACCGGTGGCATCTGGGAAGCTGTCGGTGATCTGATTGGCCGCGAATACGTTAAGCTGAATTGCACCGTTGAGAAAGTCATTGGTCCCGAGAAAAAGATTGTTCTCGCTGATGGATCAACCATTCAGTATGAACATTTGATGAGCACGGTGCCGCTCGACATCTTCACCCGTAAGGTAGAAGGTCTTGACTCGCAAACCGTAGAGACAGCCCAGGGTCTGAAGCACTCGTCGACAAACGTAGTTGGCGTTGGTTTAAAAGGGCAACCTAAAGAGAGCCTGAAAACGATGTGCTGGATGTATTTCCCCGAGTCGAACAGCCCATACTACCGCGTAACGGTGTTCTCGAATTATAGCCCGAACAACGTTCCGGACATTACCCAAAACTGGTCGTTGATGACCGAAACGAGCGAATCGTCGGCGAAGCCGGTTAATCGGGAAACCCTGATTGAGGATACCATTCGGGCTTTAAAGGAAGATCAACTGATTCTGCCCGAAGATGAAGTCGTTTCAACCTGGCACATGGCATTCGATTATGGCTACCCGACTCCATCCGTCGAGCGGGATGCCATCCTGAAGGCTGTATTGCCCAAACTCGAACCCTTTGGTATTTACTCGCGCGGCCGGTTTGGTGGCTGGAAATATGAGGTTAGCAACCAGGATCACTCGCTAATGCAGGGAGTTGAATGGGCAAACCGAGTTGCCGCCAACGTACCAGAATTGACGCTACCCTTCCCCGAAACGGCAAATGCCATGTGGGGCAAGTAAGTTGGTAAGTCGGCGAGTCGATCAGTTAGCCAGTTATAGTAGATTTACTGCCTGACAGACCGACTCGCCAATTGGCTAACTAACTCATTATGAACAAACGCATCTGGATAGGTATCAGTATTGTTGTGTTGCTGCTGGGCGGCTGGTTTGGGTATCGACAGCTCTATCCAGCAAACCGTACCGTCGGCTCACTCATACCACCGGGTGCTTTGCTGGTCCTGACCAGCGATCGTTTACAGGATACCGTTTCGGCGCGAGTGCTGCGAACCGAGATCTCCCTGCGACAGATTCCTATCTTTAATGAAGCCCGCCAACGGCTGGACCGGTTCCTGTATGCTACGGCCGATTCGGCTACCGTTTTGAAGTTTGTAACGGGCCGAAAGATCAGTTACTCGCTTCATTCGGTTTCCAAATTAACGCTAGATTACGTTTTCTACATTCCGCTTACCGACAAAGACCAACCGTTTTTAAATCGACTTGTCGCGCCCGATCCCCGACGCTATCGGGTATTGAACCATACGTTTTCAGGAGAAAAAATTCTGGATTTAGTATCGCGGTCGAACGACCCCGTTGGCTCCTTTATCCTTACCGATAACTACCTTATTGGTAGCGTATCAGGTATTTTGATTGAGAATGTGGCCAGGCGAATGCATCAGCCACTTAAGTTCTCCGGCTCAGAGTCAGCACTCGCCGAAGCAGATTTTCGGTTTGATGCCGACCATCTGGCTGGCCTCTCTATGCGTCCTGAGGTGCTCCAGTCCTTGTTCAGTAATGTCGGGTCGCTGGTGCGGTTGTTTCTACCGGAACAATTAAACTTACAATTTCGCCCTTCCGCTTCCCGATCTCACCTGATTGGTTATGCCGTCGATAATATCGGAGCCCGAAGCGACGTAGCAGCCTTGTTTGCCGGGCAGTCGCCCCAGCGCATTCAGCACGCTAACCTTATTCCGCAGACAACAGCGACGCTTTATCATATTGGCATCAGCGATGCCGCTCGTTTTGGACGCTCACTGAGCCGATTGTTAGGATCAGCCTCCAGCGAGTTCCTGCGTGATCGATTCAGTCAGATCGAACCTGCGACCGGGCCATTATACGAATCGTTAGGTAGAGACATTCTGCTTTGTCGTATGGAGTCGCCAACGGGTGCCGCCCGCCAAGTGCTTATCCTGACGGCGCAGGATGGAAAGAAGCTAGCCAACGCCTACCAGCAAGTTGCCTACCGGGCCGGTGCCAACGCCCGTGTTCCGGTAAAGTCTTTTCTAGGCCATAAAACGCTCTTTCTTAACGTGCCTGAGCTACCAGCCTCGCTGTTCAGTAGCCTTTTTTCAGGCTTTCCGCAAAGCTGGATTACGCAACATGGCTCGTCGTTGATTGTTGCTAATACCGAAGAAGCCATGCAGGATTATCTGCAACAGGTGCAACGTGGGGCGGTCTGGACCTCCGACGAGCGGCAGGCAGAACTTGTTAATACAACTCTTCGCCCGGCTAATTTTACGGCTTTCGTTCGATTGAATCGAGCGCAGATGACCTTACCAGCCACCTGGCCGGTAGCCTGGCAAAACTTAATCGACCAGATTGATCCAACTACGGGCAGCCCTGCGCTGGCGAACCTGGAGAACATGGCCTATCAGGCCAGCTACGGTAACGAAAATATTATCTCCACCGTCATTTTAGGACGTAGTACCCGTCGTGCTAGTCAGGCAGTGTTTAACAGGCTTTTGTTGCAGAAAAAGGTGGAATTCAACGCTTCCCTGATTTCGGCACCAGTGGTAGCCGGTAGTTTGAGCGACGGAGCAGCGCAATTTTACGCGCAGACCAATGCCGGGCAGTTTGTGTTGGTGACGCCCGAAGGCGAAAAAACCGTTCAGGAAACAACCGATGGTCCTATTCGCAGTAATACGCTCGCCGTTGATTTTCTTAACAACGGTCGATTGCAGTACCTATTTATGACCGACAAGACCCTGTACGTAGCCGATCCAGGCACGAACGAGGTTCATCTGCAGGCCATCCGTTTGCCCAAGGGCATTGATACATCGTATCTGGCGCGGCCGCGGGGTAGCCAACGACGGAATCTGGTCGCCCTGATTGCCCACGAAGATGGCCACGTGTATGCCCTGGACCGACAGAGCCGGTCGTTTGTACGAATCATCACAGCCCCGCGTAAAGGCCCTCTCCTACTTCCTTTTCAAGTCATTAACACGCCATCCGGTATGGACATTCTGGCTATGCAACCCGATGGTACGCTGAACCACTGGCGCGAAAATGGCACGCAATACCCTCATTTTCCTGTGCGCATTGAACGGACAAGCGAAGACGAACCCGAAGTTCAGTTTAGGGGCCCAGCCTTGTTGCCCTTTGGCCGTTCCACCATTCATACCATTACCGAAGAGGGTCAGTTGCTGACGTTGACTACAAACGGACTCATTGCCAAACGAACCCAATTATACCGACCCGTTCGTGCCGGCTCATTCCGGCTTTTTCCGGACGAAGAACAGACGAACTGGTTGTTACTTCGCACTACGGATACCGAAGTGGCCGTACTCGATCAGCAGGGACAACGCCGGTTTGAAGTGCGCGCTTTACAATCGGGCCGCAACGACGTTCGTTATCACCGGCTGGGCGCCGGTGTCGAACTGATCAGTGTGAAGTCGGGTGGCTTCACGACGCTCTACGATCTAAACGGCCGTATAGTGGGCGATCGGCCTATTCCGAGCGATTTCCCGGTGGCCTTGCAGTTTGACGAACGTAGTAACGAACTTTACATTCTGAGTGGCGCCAAGCAGGCAGTGCAGTTGTTCAGCATCCGACTTCGCTAATGGGAAGGCTAACACTGTAGTGTAAGCCCTTGACCACTATCAACCACAACTTGTATCTTTGGCCATGCGTATTTTTCGATACCTCGTTCTGTTGGCAGCTGCAGTGCTATGGGCGAGTGGACTTTTATCAACGGTTTCGCACTGGCTTTACGAAGCGAAGGTCATTGTAGATGATTATCGCTACGGCGATCTGTACCGGATTTCAGCCTTACCCCAATTTAAACTACCACAACCCGTTTGTCCGGCCTCGCACCGAGCCAGCGACACGGCATCAACGCACCTCTACCTTATTGGTGACAGTTTTTCGGAAAAAGAGCGCATCAGTCAGAATGACTTTCGGGTGAGCCACTACCAGCGCATACGGTGGGATTTTCCCCAACGCGCTCAACTTGACCCGACCAAGCGGAACGTCTTACTCATAGAAACCATTGAGCGGCATTTTCAGGATCATTTTCGGATGCCAATCAATGATCTTATCGTTGAGAGCGATACGAGTAAGGCGCCCACTCCAAAACAATCCTGGGGGCAACGCTTAGCCAAAGATTTCCACTGGAAAGACGTAGAAGAACGGCTTGAATCCGCTTTATTCAGCCAGGATTGGGCGTTCTGGTTTAAAGAATTGAAAGCCCGGCTCACCCTGAACTGGTTCGACCGGTACAATACAGGCGTCAGTTTATCGAAAGATCGGCGAAACATCTTTTTAAACTCAGACACCGACACCACGAGCCGGTTATCATCGTTCTCCCCCCTGAGCGACCAGGAGGTTGACAAGTTAGTGGATAGCGTCAACGCAGTGGCCGCCCGGTATAAGAAGCTTGGTTTCGACGAGGTCTATCTGTCAATCATTCCGAACAAAGCGACTATTCTTGAGCCGAACCGGGATGTTTACAACCACCTCATCGAGCGAGTTCAACAGCACCCGACTTTAAGGGTGCCAACGATTGATACGTATGATGCCTTCAGAAAGGCTTCTTCATCGCCTTACCTAATAAGCGATACGCACTGGACCTGCGACGGCCGGGCGATCTGGCTTAACCTAGTGAGAACCGAAATCGGCATCTGACGTACTGCTCACACGCAAATACGCCTGTTAATAGAATAAGCAACAAAAAAACAGACCAGCCGAAATCAGCTGGTCTGTTTGATTATGGACTATGTCATGCTAATTAATAGATAATTACTGATCGTAGTTTGTATTCTGCGGATCGAAGTTCGTCCAGCTGGCTAGCCAGTTCTCGGTGCCAAACGCTCCCCGATACGGCACTGCAATAAAGAATTTCTCGGAGTTAGCCTGCCCAACGGTAGCGTCGAGCTTTCCGCCCGTAACAGCGCCCGTTAACAGCGGAGAACCTCCCTGCGGTAAAAAGTTGGGCGCCGTCAGGTTGAAATTCGTAGCGTTCAGGAGCAATGATCCTATATCCGACGATGCAATGATCTGGTTACCGCGACCAGCCGCCGTGAAATAAGCATTCGCCTGGTCAGTCGTGATGGCACCACCGCCCACAACCGGCGTTAGCACGTTGGCGAGGACAATACCTTTCAGGTCTAATGCATTGCTTGTTGCGTTCGCATAGGTACCGGTAGCCGTTCCATCCAGGCGCAAACCTTCAGTATAACCGTAGATTAGTGAATTGTAAATGCTGATGGCGGAATTTCGACGTATATGAATACCCGATTGATAGCCAGCAGCCTCACGTGCAGGAGATGTAATGGTGGTATTGACTCCGAAGCTGCTCATATTGGCAAAAATAGGAGCAGTCTGAGGTAAGCCGTTTCGTGGACTTAAGGGGCTACCATCTGCATTTTCGCCCGGATTAAAATTCTCCGACTCGAAGCCGTTAGACCCTGATGGATCAGAGGTTTGTGGATCACGTAGCGCCACGCCAAACTGAACCCGGCCAATGTATCCCCAATTTGTGCTCCAGTCGTCGTCGTAGGTACGGAAGGCAACTAAGTTCTTAGCCGTTACAGTGCCACCAAACCACCCGAACGCATCGCCACTACTGTGGGAAACTTGTACGTGGTTGATGGTTGTCCTATACCCTACTCCATACAAAGTAAGTCCACTAAGTTTGTTCTCAGCCGGGGTCGAAGGAGCGGTTCCGGCAAACTCAATACGCACGTATTGCAGGGTACCCGAATTATCATCGAATTCAGAGTAGGTTTCAACAGTGCCGCGAACCCCACCCGCAAATAACGTAGTACCGGGCTGGTTAAAGGCCGCTTTACCTACCAGCACGACTCCGCCCCAATCGCCATAGCCGCGCTGTCCCGCTGGTTTCGCCGAGGTAAACACAATAGGTGCGGTAGGGGTACCCATGGCCATTATTTTGCCACGCCGTTCCACAACGAGCGTACCTGCCTGGTTTTTTCCTTCGGGATCTAGCTCCGGCCCGGCTCCTTTAATGACCGTTCCGGGCTGAATAGTCAATGTATAATCAGCCGGGATGTACACCATGCCCCGAAGCAGGTAGATTGTGTCTTTTGACCAGGTTAAATTCATGAATCGAGTACCACGTACTTCCGATATGGGTTTTGCAGATTTTTGCGCCACCGTAAACGTACCCGAGCTTTGCACTGTTTGTCCACCAGCCGTAATACCAATGGGTCCATTAGCCGCGCCTTCTGGCACAACGACGACCAATTGCGTCGGGGATGCAGAGATAACTGTAGCCGGAACGCCACCAATGGTTACGGTGTTGCTACCGGGCGTAGTACTAAAATTTTCGCCGTTGACAACAACGGTGCTGCCAACAGGTGCCGTCGCGGGTTCAATGCTAACGATACGTAGCGCTGGAGCCTGGGGTGGCGTATCCATGCCTGGTTCTTTCTTACAGGCGCTAAGAGCCGCTAATAAACTCAGCGGCAATAGCATTACGTACAACCAATGCTTAAAATGCTTCATAATAGAAAGAAAGTTAAAATGTGATAAGACCTAGTTAAGAGCGCATTTACAGGGTCCCCTATGCACGGGTGCTAGCCTTTAAGTACGGAGTCACTGGCTACTAAGAATTAGTTAACCGTAAGCTTACGATTCCTGACTACTGCATGATAACACCGGACCGTGTTGGCGGTCCGGAACCAATGACGACCTACTTAAAACACGCACTCCAGAATTCGATGCCCCTCAATGTCAATGGGCAATCGGTTAATGACTTTTACCCTACCGCTCTGCACGAAGTGTTCGATTTGGTAATTGCTGGTTTCGTCGACTACGTAAAAATGAGGGTAGTTCGCCTTGTTAAATTTCGTAGTAGGCACTACGTTCTCCACGTTGTATTTCTCGCGCACAGACTTCAGTATTTTGTGCTCCACCGTGGCGCCCAAAATGTTGCCTTCTGTTGCTGCCGTCTCCCAGTCCAACAGATAACAGGCTTTTACTGACTTAACCTGATTCCAGATGGGCAAGAAATAATCGGCCGTTTCGAAGAACACAGGGTAGTTCTTGTTCAGCTGAGGCAGATAGCCCATTACCCCACTAGGGAATATTGCTATTTTCTTATTCTGGTAAAACAAGAAGCCAGCTACGAGCACCATATACACCGGCAGCAGCCTGGCCAGTCGTAAGCGAGGCACCGACTGGCTACCCAGGAAAAAATAGAAGGCGTACACCAACTGATAGATAAGCAGGAGATGACTAGGCCACAGATACCGACTGATGAATACAGACGTATGAACAAGCGTTACCACCAGCGAAATAGTAATGGTAGCCAGGTACACAAAGCCCGCAAACAGGTAAAACAGAAGCGCTTTGTCCTCTCTGACTGCCTGAAAACCCCTACGTACTTGAGTAATAGCGACGTAGCTAAACAAGCCAACGACCAGCACAAACCGCAGAACCGGTAAGAAAAAAAGACTCGTCTTCCGTTCCAGTGTTGACGATATAGTAGGGGCCAGCTCACCAACGGTATTAAAAAATGACCGGAATGTAGGCATCGGTATCCACGAATGAGGTTTACCCGCGTCCGTTTGGATAACGAAGTTTGGATACCAGATAAAAAACCAGCCCAGCAAAACAAGCCCGTAGGTTCCGAGTATTGCCAAATAACGTCGATCCTTCGACCATAGAAACAGCAGGAAAAAGAACGCTCCTGATGCCGCCACATAAAACAGGCCGAAGTTGTGTGTAAAGACAAGCAGTAGCGCAACGATTACATTTGCCACAAGAAGCCGACCCTGTGTGGGCGTGCTCATGAGTCGGTGCGAGATCACAAAAAAGCCAAGGCTAATCAGCAGAAAAAGCGAATACGCCCGAATTTGAGTGGATAGCGTAAGGTTCAGATACGTCAGGCTGATGATGGCGGTGATGAGCACAAAATTCATCACCGGCGTACCAAGCAAAGTCGTTGTATACCTGAAAAAGAAGACAACCGTGATGGCAAAGATCAGCACTGATACCGCCCGCAAAAACTGAGGGTTGGCGCTGATGTAATGCCCGATAAACCAATACACGTTCGCAAAGAATGGGGGGTTGGCATCCATGCCACTGACCACCGCATCGTTCAGGTGCGTGATCGACGGGTCTGAAATGAGTATGTAACTCAGCACCTCGTCCATCCAGAGCCACTGCTCTTTAAAGAACATCGACGTAATGATACTCCCTGTGAGTATGATCAGAAGCGCGATACTTAACAATACGGTTGTTTTTCTGGTACGTCCCATAAGTTGTTCGTCATTAAAAGGCTACAAAATGAGAGGTAGAAGACCCGTCAAACTGTTTTAAGTGCAAACCAGATCAACTCCATCCTACTGGCGAGTCTGCTATCCATTAGCAGAGCACGCTAGTGGGCGTTATACGAGTGGTAAGGATTCCGTTACTTCGAGCTGGATAATTGGGTGATAATATGTTTTGACTAAATGACTGACCTTTGACTCCCAGACCTGCCGCTGCGCAAAATCGAATGCGTTTAACCCCATAGTGACACGCTTATCCTCATTATAGTACATCCATTCAATGGCCTTAGCCAGCTCGGCTGCTACTGTCTCTGGGTCCGTAATCGGCACTCGGATTCCGGTCGTGTCGTTGACGAGTTCCGCCTGGCCGTGCAGGTGCAACGTAACCACGGGTAGCGAATACGCCATGGCTTCCATCAATTGAGCCGGGCCGGTATCGCGTAAGCTCGTGAAATAGAAGACATCGGCCTGTTTGTAATATTCCTTTACTTTCTCGTAGCTCACCTTACCAACCCAGGTTACCCGATTCTCCAGCTTATACTTCGCAATGTATTCGGGTACGTACTTACCCATTTCGCCATCGCCAACAATGGTCAAATGAACGGGAACATCAGCCTGCACCTTACTTAGGCCATGTAACGAAAGCTCAAGGGCTTTCCGGGGCATCAGGCGGCCGACCCAGACGAGCTGCAAAGTGGCACTCGACGAACGGTAGGTCGGTTCGGCCGGAATAAAGTAGCGGCCAACGCCCCCAAACTCCTTTTCAACGGCCTTCACTCGCCCCAGCGAATGAATCATCCGGCGGGTGTCCTCATTCCAGGCCAGCACGTAATCGGCCTGTCGAACAGATTGATAGCAGCCAGGATTGAAACGCAGCATCAGATCGCTGACCATCGAGCGCATCTTCTCTTTTGTCCAGTGTTCCTTAAAATAGTGCCGCATGATGTCGGGGGCTTCCTGACCACCGCCTACCGGCCCGTAGATGAACGGCCGCTTCAGTTTATACAGAAAACTACCTAATTGCAGGCTAGTGTAGCTTACATGATGCACCAGATCAAACTGATGCGCTTTATTGAGTTTGATGGCCATCTGCAACGTGGCCCATTGCCAGTAGATATAGTGAAAATACATACCCAGCAGGCCTCGGCTGTAAGCCTTATCGACCCATTTAGGCACGGTAACAAAAACGAAATTCAGGTTAGGATACGAACACTGTTTCAGTTTTTGTTCAATCTCGGCCTTACCAATGTCGCGGGTCAGGCACCAGACCTGATAGCCTTCCTGACTAACTAACGATGAGTAATACCACCCATTCCCTTCCTCTGACCCCCGGTCAGGTATGCAAGCGTAGGCAGATATCAAGACTTTTTTCATGTTGAGTAATTGTTCAAAGGTTGAGGTATGGTTCGTTTAAGGATGGTGGAATGGCTAGTTGGGCCGCAAAGTCTTATGTCATGTGTGTGCTCTATATCTGGTCAACGCCTTGTCATTAATAGGCAACAGACGCTGATCGGTCCGAATGCGTCTGGCTTATGTTTGCTTTTAAATGATCAGCTAGCATTAAGGCGTGAGCCACAATGGTCAGCGTTGGGTTAGCGTGGCCACCGGTGGGAAACACCGACGAGCCAGCCACGTATAAATTCGATACCCCATACACCTTCGCATTTCGGTCAACGACACCCGTTTGCGGGTCATCCGACATACGGGTGGTGCCAATATGGTGTGCACCCGAATTAAACGAACGTAGCGATTCAGTCAGGTAATCACGCAGTCCCTGTTCTGAGTACTGTATCTCGCCGAGCTTCCTTTCTCTAAAATTTTCGACAAAGAGATTATGCGCCCTAACCACTGACTCGATATCTTCTTCTAAAAAGGCAATGTCTACTTTGGCCCGTGGTACGCCAAATGCATCCTTCTCCGTTTCGGATAAGTACACCCGGCTATCCCGATTGGGCGCCTGCTCCGTCTGAAAATACAGCCCCCAATATGTACTGTTCATGGCCGGAAGAATGTAAGGTAGCCGCCGTTTGGCCATCCGCTTCATGGTCAGCCGAATCAGATCGGGCATCTGCGATAATCCATTTTTAGCGATGTTGACTGAGTGCTCTTTGATTGACGGTAGCAGCTGTTTTGCCTTGCTCATGACACCCGATACCGATCGCTGCCCCGCGATAGAGAGCAAGCCTTTGACGACATAGCGCGACGAAAACATCACATCTCTATGTCCATTTACATCATTGGATAAGTATAGAAAAAAGATACTATTTAACAGCTTATGAGCCTGTTGAGCCTCTTCGGGTATCCACCAGCGCCGACGGCAGTAAACGCCTTCGGTATCGCGCTCGAAATCAACGAGCCAGTTTTCGCGGTTATTGGGGTTCACCTCGGCGTAAATCCCTTTCAGGTGCGCCATGTAGTACCGCCCAACGTTGTCGTTCTGGTTACCCAGCCCAGTCGGAAACTGCTCATTGGCCGACGCCAGCAGTAACCTGGGGTTTTCGATGCCGCCAGCCGCCAGCACAAAGGTTTCGGCCTGAATAGAAAATGAGGTTCCGTTCATCGACACGTCAACCGTCGAAACCTGGTCGCTAGCATCCAACGTATTCATCTTTACTACATTGGCGTTCAAAAGCACCTGGATGTTCTGACTACGTTCCAGCTGGCTCTTATACGTCTTGGCGAAGTTGACGGGCGGGCTCCAGCGCTCCAGCGGAAACGAAACAATCTCTTCCGAATCAAGTCCTTTCAGGATTTCGCGGCTGTTGGCCGGGAACGCTGCATGCGCATTAAACTCGTAGTCGCCAATCTGGCAAAGCTCGGCGGCTTTGCGATAATAAGGCTCTAATGCTTCGTAAGAAAACGGCCAGCCACTGTCTGGCACCCAGTCTCGCTTTTTAAAATCGAGGGGCTCAAACGGAATACAGCGCCCACCCCAGGCCGCTGAGGTTCCGCCAAACTGGCGCCGACGGTTTTCTTCCAGGGGTTCATGCGATCCAGCCTTTGCAACCACGCCCCGGTTTAAATCCTGATTTGCAATCGTTTCAGACCAACCGCCCCCGGCCACAACGACGATATTCCGCTCCGTTGCCGCTAAACCCAGCGCCACAGAAATCGCTGCCGGACCGCTGCCTATAATGCAGACATCGGTGGTCAGCGTCTGTCCTGGTTGAACGTTGTTTTTCGAAATGATCATGCTACCAGCGTTTTAATGGTGGACAGGTGCTGTGGTAAGGACGAGGTGTAACGCAACGCCCCAATGTTGTGCTCCAAATGGGCAATGTCGCTGGTACCGAAGAGAGCTACATCGATGTGTTTATCAACCAGTGCAGCACCGATCAGTAACTGCGGCAGCGATATACCGGCCAGCCCGTCGAGTTTGCGGATGGCTTCGGCCTGTTGCTCGAACTTGGGCAACATAGATTTATAGGGACGCATCACCTGGTTGGCAATGACTGGAATATTGTTGGCCCGACACAATTTGATGATGTCGTCGGCAC
Organism: Spirosoma soli; assembly: GCF_042684525.1. Lineage (NCBI taxonomy): Bacteria > Pseudomonadati > Bacteroidota > Cytophagia > Cytophagales > Cytophagaceae > Spirosoma > Spirosoma soli. The sequence continues at coordinate 174,913 of NZ_JBHULN010000001.1, forward strand.
CGGCGTCATTCCAGCAGGCGGAGGTTTGCACAATCTGCACCTGCCCGCTCCGGACGCCCTCCTCCACAACGCGGTAATCGTTGGTTGAGACGCCCGTATAACGTGCCAGTCCCATTTGCCGAATCTTCTGTAAACCATCCCAGGAGTCGGCATCAGCCATATCTTCCCAGACTGGTTCGTGCAACAGAAACGTATCAGCCGCTTCCAGGCCCAGTCGTCGGTTGCTTTTCTGAAGGCTATCGATCAGGTATGCCGCCGTGTAGTTCTTTTTAGATCCCGCTTTCTGCTTCACTTTTTTGGCCAGCTGATTCAGGGGCGACATCCAGCCGGGTGTATGCACACAAGGTAAACCCGCCTTTGTCACAATGAAGAAAGGAGCATCGTTAGCCTTCACGGCTTTTCGAATCAGCCGTTCGGCATCGCCCGAGCCATAAAAGTCAGACGTATCAATCAGGTTCAGCTTATTAGCGGATGCTATTTTCAGGAAACTACCGAAATACTCCGGCGATAGTCGGCTTCCCAGCGATCCGGCTCGGCTGGTGCCAATGCCTAAACGTGATAGTTGATCCAGCGAAATCATAACGGAGCTCTTGGTTAATATTGCTAAACTTGGTTTTCGAATTCACTCGTTTGTCCTTGTTCAGGACATCCGTTCTTCCACGGTCTCCGGCAATAAGGCCGGATATAGTTCGTCGATGAAGGTTCTGATTTTAGTATCCCATAGTTGCGATTTTGCAAACGCATACCCTGCTTTGCCCATGGCCAATCGCGCTTTTGGGTGGGCAGCCATCCATTCAACCGCTTTCGCCAGATCGGCAACTACCTGATCCGGATTTGTTACGGGTACCCGAATACCCGTTTCGTCGTTGGTTAACTCCGCCTGCCCGTGCAGATCGAGTGTAATCACCGGCAGCGAATACGCCATAGCTTCGAGTAACTGATGCGGACAAGAGTCCCGCAGACTGGTGAAGAAAAAGACATCCGACTGCTCGTAGAACTTCTTTACCTGGTCGTAGGTAACGTGACCCACCCAGTTCACCCGTTCCTTAACCCCATACTGCTCGATGTAGCGGGGAACGTCTTCGGCCATCTCACCCTTACCCCCCACAATGGTCAACGTAACCGGCAAAGCCGGATCAACCTTGCCCAACGCCTGAATCGTTAATTCCAGGGCCTTGCGGGGCAACAAACGACCTACCCACAGCAATTTCAGCGGACCATTGGGTTGATGATCAATGGGTCCTTCGGGTAAGAAAGACGTACTTAATCCAGCGTCCCAAATGCGGTTAACGGGCCTGTCGGGGCGCAGTTTTCGTACTAGCTTCATGGTGTCCATGTTGGTCACCACAACCTGATCAGCAACTTGTAATGTATGGTAATAGGCCGGGTTAACGTACTGTAATATTGTACCGACCAGGTCCCGCATCCACTCCCGCGTCCAGTATTTACCGAAATAACGTTTAAACGCCTGGGGTGCCCGCTGACCACCGCCCACGGGGCCAAACACAAACGGTTTACCCAGCCGGTACATGAAGCTGCCTAACTGAACGCTGCCATACGTAACGTGGTGCACCAGATCAAACCGGTGTTTTCGGTCGAGCTGACGCCCTACTTTAGCGGCTGTCCACTGCCAGTAGAGGTAATGAAAATACATACCAATCAGCCCTTTATGACAGAACTTATCGACCCAATCAGGCAGGGTTACGTAGTGTACAGTCAGGTTCGGAAAAAAGCCGTTGGCCATGATGGGATCAATGACGTCACGCCCGTCTTTTAGCGTCAGGCAATACACCTTCAGGCCATTCTGACTCAGCGTTGTGGCGTATGTCCAGCCGGTGGCCTGTTCAGACCCGTGGTTTGGAATACATGCGTACGCGGATAGAAGCACTTTTTTCATAGCCTTGCCTTACATGGGTTTCATCAACCGAGCCTTACGCAGAAAGAAACCAGCGCAAATCCGACCTACATCACAGAGAAAATACAGGTGCTTCGTTTTAGCGTGCGCGATGGCGAAGTTGTAGCGAACCGTTAAATTCGTTGGCGAACGGATCGACGTAAAGCTGTCGATAAAGCTTTTCCAGCTCTGTTTCTGATTAAGGAACAGCCCCGTTGCCTTGACGTATTCGTAAACCAGGCTTTTCGTGTTCACGATCAGCTTATAACCAGCCTTTTGCGCACGTACCGAAAACTCAATATCGGCCATGTAGTGAGCAAATCGCTTGGAGTCGTAAAGACCAATTTCGGTGAAGACCTGCATCGGAATCAGCGTACCCCGCCCCGGTAACGAATCCGACTTTACGTACGTCGCCCGTTTCACCAGCTCCTTATAATCATAATTGTATTCAGCCGCCAGCGGCCCGCCTTTGGCAAAGTAGAACTCACTGTATGTACCGGCAAATTCGAGCTTGTCTGGGTTGTCGATGTCGACGCTTACCGACCCAATGAGGCACGGCTTATAAGATTCATACGCATCGACCATGGTTTGCAGGTAATCCGGCTTTACTTCGGTATCGTCGTTGAGGGTAAGCACAAAGTTTTGCTCCCCAGCCACGTCATACTCCTGCGCATAGCGGACACCTACATTTGTGGCCTCAGTCCACCACAGATTACCATCTCCTTTCAAAACGATTACGTCGGGAAATTGCTGCCGAATCATCTCGTCGGTTCCATCGGTAGAACCGTCGTCGACGACAACAACCCGGTGGTTGCGATACGTTTGCACAGCCAAACACGCCAGACATCGGCGGGTCAGCTCTCTACGATTGTGGACAGGAATAACGATGGTAATCATATTGAAATTTGCGGAGTATAAACAGTTGGATTGTCTTGATGCTCATCGTCCTCGTTTTCTACCATGTCGTAGTCATCAGGGTTCACGTCGTCGGGTTGACGATGCAGCCCGTAAAACATGCCCAGCCCGACAAAACCCCAGTAAAAAACCGGCAGCTGGTACGAGATGCCAAACAGTAGTCCGCTGGCAATGAAGCCAAACAAGACAGCCTGTTCAGTCGAAAAAGTTGGATTTCGGCGGTACATGACGTACAACGTACCGAGAATGATGAATAAGTTAATGGCCAGGCCGACGACTCCGTAGTTATAGAGCATGTCGACATACTGAGAGTGAATGATGGTGCCTTTTTCCGGAAAATCTTCGTTTTCCATAATTTCGCCCCGGTCGTAGCCTTCGTATCGCCAGCCGAGCAAAGGCCGATCGTTGAACTGGTTCATGTAGTGCGTAATCTGCTCTAGTCGCCAGCTGCCCGTATTATCTTCGGCAGGATCAAAAATACCGGCAATCTGTTCCATAAACCCATCCGCCTTGATCGATCCCATAATCCCTAAAAACGGCAGGGAAGCCAACGTGACGACCATAACCGTGCCTAACGTACGGCGGACATTCAGCGAACCATCGCTGATCTTACCAATGGCTGCCAGCCCGGTTACCAGTAGCCCAGCCACAGCAGCCGACGACATAACCGAACGGTGCAGCAAGAAGACGATGAAGCCGAAAACGGCGACAGATCCGAACAAATCCCAGATTTTCTTTTCCGTAAAGTACCGAACGGTGTAGTACAAAAAAGGAATGACCAGGTAAAATGCTTCGGGGGCGGACGTTGTTCGGGTTTCGGACGTGAGCGCGTAGCTGAAAATCTGTCCCAGAAAAAGCTGGTTGACTACGTACAGCCCAAAAATGATGTTGACTGCATACTTAATCTTTAACACACCTGCCCGGGCGGCCACGAAATAGGCACTTAGCGCCAGACCACAATAGGCAAATCGTTTGATAACGAAATACGAGTAGACAGGCTTACCGTATTCGTACTGCGATTCGATCACCAAGAGAACGACACCCAAAAACAGCGCCCAGGCAGCTACTTTATATACACCTGGTTGATAGAAGTAAAACAGCACCAACGCTGGAATACCCAACAGTGCAATACCATTGACGGCCTTCTCCAGAAACGGGCTGAGCGCATTACCACCATAGGTTAAAGCACTCACCCCAAACAGCAGGGCGTAGAGCGCAATTCGATAGATCCAGGTCTTTATATTCATGTTGAGTGAATCGTTAATGGGCAGTGGTTACGGATTGGCCAGCACTTCCTGGTAAATCGACTCCGTAATGCCAACAATCTGCTGCTGATCAAATCGCTCAAGCGATACCTCCCGAGCTTGTTGAGCCAGCGTTTCGCGCAGAAGGACATTCTCCCACAGAACTTCAACCGCCTTCACAATTTCCGGAACGTTCAGTGTGGTAAGCAGTCCCGTCTTATAATTCTCCACCAACGAAGCAACGCCCCCCACGTCCGACGCCACCACGGGCAGGCCGGCCAGTTGGGCTTCGCAAACACTATTGGGGCTGTTATCAATGTACGACGGGTGCAGCAGGCAAAACGCTTCGTGGTACGTAGCCCAAAGCTGAGCCGCCGATAGCATGCCCCGGTGTTCAATATCTTCGGGTTTGATGTTTTTCAAACCCAGCGTGGTAACCATCTTAAGCAGTTCCTCTTTGTTGCCGCCCCCCGTCACGATAAACCGAATGGGCCGCGTCTTACGTAGTGTATCTATTGTTTGAAGAGCTTCCCGGATTCCTTTGATGTAATTGACGCCCCCTACAAACAGCACGGCATTCCGCTCTGTGCCTGTTGATGGCTCAATTTCCCGGTAAAACTCCGGCCGAATCAGCTCCCAGTTGTGGTGCACAATGGCGTTGGGGTGCATCTGGCGCACAATAGCCTTGTCCCAGTGGGTGCGGCAGATGAAGTGCTTCACACTGGGCATATACCGCTTCTCGTAATAACCAGCGACTAACCACGACAGATGCCGGTATTCAGGACGGCTCGGCAGGTGTCGGTAATACTCCGTGACGAATCCTTGCGCTGACAATACTTTAGGCAGGTTAACCCCATGGCCCATGACGTGGTACTGCTGCTCAGCCCCGTGAATGTGCATGAGGTCGTATTGGCTGGCAATGTCTTTGAGGTAGTTCTGAACCAGCTTGATGCGACCGGTATAGCCACGTAGGAGGTCCCACTTATCGTCGGGTACTTTCAGAAAAGTATATTTCACGCCGTTTTGCACAACCTCTTCGTCTTGTTTGATGAATGGGTTATAGCTCACGACATTGATGTTTACGTCCTGCTTTGCCACCAAACTGTTGGCCAGGGCTGTAATCCAGGGCATCGGATGCCCGGCTTTTGACGAGTGTGACGTAGCAGCCAGCCAGAGAACGTTCATGAGTTCGATGCGGATTGATGATAAAAAGAAATCAAGTCGGCCAACGCCTTTTGGTGATTGAGCTTCAGGTCGGCAAATACCGACTGTGCATTGGCTAGCTGTGTGCGTGCGGCTGGATCGAAATAAGTAGCCACTTCACTGGCCAGGCCAACAACATCGGTTCCTTGCAGGGGTCCGTGGCTTTGCGGAAGCAACTCGGGTACTCCGCCCACCGGAAGCGCCAGTACCGGTGTTTTCACGGCAAAGGCTTCAATGATCGAATACGGACAGTTATCGTTCAGCGCGGTATGAATGTATAGGTCGGTTTGCGCCACCAGTTGCCAGGGCGCTGCCTGCCGACCATAAAATTTCACCTGCTCACCAAGACCCAGGCTTTCAACCAGCTGTTCATACTCGCTACGTTTAGGACCATCGCCAATGAGCCAGATAGCAAAGTTGGTAATACCCCGCTTGCGAAGTTCATGACCAATCTGAATCAACAGCTTCTGGTTTTTCCGTTCGTCAATGTAGCCCACGTTGCTAATTAACAGCGGATCAGATGGGCGACGCGTAACGCGGTTTGCCTTAATGTTGACCGTATTATACAAAATCTGCTTGCTGATGGTAGCAGGCAGCAGATGTCTCGATTTCTCGTAGGCATAATTCGAGACAAACACGTAATGTCTGACATACGAGAAAAGATACTTATACCAGGCCGTGAGCTTTTTCAGAAACCAGCCTTTCAGCGAGTAGGTAGTAGCTAGCTCAGTCACCGGATCATCGTTGAAATGGCAGGTTAGCACAATGGGTACCCGTTTGCCTAGCGCCAGGTAAGCGGCTACGCCCGACCGTGGGTCCTGGGCATGGATGAGATCGAATGACTCGTGGCGACGGTTACGAACAGCCAGGTATAAACCTGTAAAGTAGGCGAACTCATCATAAAAGACGTGGTAAGCGCCACCCAGTGAACGCAGAATGCGCTTCAAAACCGCCAGCATCTTGCGCCAGACATACGGCGTATTGGTCGCACTGACAACGTGCACTCCTACCCCTTCGCGGGCCAGATCATCGGCCAGCGATTTGTAGTAAGTAACGACACCTGAAGGTGAGGTTGCTGCCAGAAATGTTACGATCAACACATTCATCGAATTACTTGTTTAGCATGCGATACAATCGCACGGTAAGTATGCTGTTGGGTTGCTTCCGGAAGTTGTTGAACAGGCTATCCACAGCGGCTTCGCCGTAGATCAGGAAGTTATACATCCGGTTTGCCCGCTTGGCTACCGCCTGCTGCATGGTTTCTTTTAATGACCACCGCAGGAACACCATCAGACCGTATTTGTCGCCGTGCATGTTCTGGAACACCCGGCGCTGGTTGCGAACGGCATAGTACTGTTTCCACGCGCCCGGCCAGGGGATACCGTTCCGATCGAAGGACGGTGGGTGATAGAACACCGAGCGAGGCACTGTAACTACCGGATAGCCCATCTTGATGGCGCGGGTCATGTACTCCACCTCATCGCCCCAAATGAATAATTTTTTATCGGGCAGGCCGATGTTTTTAACGACTTCTGAGTTGATGAGCGTACCGTTGAAGAAAGAAGCCACACCATACACCAGATCGAACTGGGTCATGTCTTCAACTTTCCGATACGAACGATTTGGCCGATCGACGTAGAACGCCAACTCGCTATGATCTTTATTGCTAATTGATACGCAGTTTTTGATGCAGGGCCCAATGTTGGGCGACGTCAGCAGCGTTTCGAGGGCGTCGGGAGCCGCCAGACAATCGTCGTCCATGCACCAGAGCCAGCCGTAGCCACCTTTGTAAGCCGTATCGATACCTGTAGCAAAGCCGCCAGCCCCGCCCAGATTAGGCTGCGTTACGACCGTTAAGCCCGGTTGCTCGGCCAGCCATTCGCCAGTTCCGTCGGTACTGCCATTGTTAATAATGTAGATCGCATTGAGCCGTCGGGTTTGCTCTTGCAAGCTTGCCAGACACTTTTTCAAATCGGCAAGCCGGTTGTAGGTGACCACCACGGCGGCTACGGTCTCTTTCGTGTTCATTTGAATAGTATTGAAAACCTTTCTCTGCCAAAGGCGACAGCTTCCTGTAAACTTTCCCGTTTGATAACCTGAACACCTTTATAGCGCAGGTAACCATACATGGCTATGGCGATATACGCTTCGGCACTTACCCAGGCCCAGGCGGCCCCGATGTAGCCAAATCGCTGAATAAACAGGGCGTTCAACCCTAAACCAATGACTGAACCAATGGCAGTTATCGCGAAAAAGGCCCGATCCATTCGCAGATTCAGCATGGTATGCATGCCTAACAAGTTACTAACACCAATGCAAATCGGTAGTAAGGCCACGATTTGCAACACCTGCACCGCATCCTGAAACTGCTTTCCGTAGAACAGGGTAATAAATACCGGTGCAATGCTCCAGAGTGTTATGGACACGACCAGCATGAAAATCAGCAACGGAAAAAACGTTGTGCGCACAACGCGTAGTCCCTGCTCCCGGCTTTGCCCAAAGGCACTAGCCACAATGGGAAAAAACGCCTGATTCAATGCCAGACTGACAAAAGAGCGCGAAATGCTTTCGAGCCGTGTGCCGGCCGAGAATATTCCGACGTTGTACGCATTGCTCAACAAACCCAGCAGAAACACACTCGAACTGGCGTATAACGTGATCATCAAAGCTGAAAAAAACAACGTACTGTCATCCCGGAACCGCTTCGTTAGCTGCTCGACGCTTGGCCAGCTGAACGTCACTTTAAACCGCTTAATGGCCATTCGTAAAGCCACAACGCTAATCAGTAGCTGCGCTATGCTGAGCGACAAGTTCTGATAGATATAATCGTCGGGCTGGCGGATAAACACAAACACCGACAACGAAAACAGCACTTTCACTATCAGGTTGAACATCGCAACCCGGCCCAGGTCCTCCATGGCCTGATACAGCCAGATCGGAAATAACACGATGCCAATGCAGCTGATGTATGTACAGATATGTAACCACAAATGCGCCCGAAACTCCGGAGCAAACCAGGTAACGGCCGCAAAGATGATTGTCGACAGCCCCCAGAGTAAGGCTTTTCCGGCCAGTACTTCGCTGAATGTTCGGTTCACCAGCTCCTTGTCATTCCGGTTGGCAGCAATGGTTCGGACAGCCGCCATTTCAAACCCGTAGTTGATGATCAACGTGAAGTAGGCGATGTATGCCTGCGAAAAATTAAGCAGTCCTAACCGCTCAGGTCCGATAATGCGAACGATATACGGTACGGTCAGCAACGGCAAAAGCATGTTTGCTACATGGACGCTGAAGAGTGACGCTACGTTGATAGCAAAACGCTTCATAACGGGTTTCGACAACGTTGCCGATGGCTCCTCGGTCTCCGCTACCGCATCCATAGCAGCCGCATCTTTACTGAGCATACAGATCTTTGTTAGTTACTTAAATGGTGAGTATGTGTGCGTCAATCTTAATCCGTTGCAACGCCAAAATACACGTACTCTAAGGGGTCTTCGCCAGTTGCCTGGAGCCGGTGGGGTATGCCAGCCGGAATGCGGACAAACACGCCAGACTCCAACCCGATTTCCTGCCCATTCACCAGATAATACCCGGTTCCTTTCAGGAAGAAAAAACACTCTTCCATGGTAGGGTGCGTGTGCATCTCGCAGTAATCGGTTTTTGTAAACACCCCATAAGCCACCTGTGTGACCTTTGTGGGTGTGTCGCCATTGCGCAGAAACACTTGCTTTGCCCCCTGAACGTGAGCCGTAAGCTCACGTTCAAGATGGCTCAGAGACGCTGTAATTTTCTCCATTAGGCCTCCACTAATTCGGGCACAGCTTCCCGCTTCTTAATCTGCTCCGTAATCCAGGAAAAGGTTTTCTCTACACCTTTCCGCAGCGGAGTCGACGGTGCCCAGCCTAGTTTTTCCTGAATCAATTGGTTATCCGAATTCCGGCCGCGAACGCCCAGCGGACCAGGAATGTTGTTGATCGTTAAGTTCTTGCCTGAGATATCGATCACCATTTTAGCAAAATCGTTGAGCGAGATCATCTCTTCTGAGCCGATGTTAACGGGTCCGGAGAAATCAGACTCCATCAGGCGACGGATACCTTCTACGCACTCATCGACAATCAGGAACGAGCGGGTTTGCTTGCCATCGCCCCATATTTCGATCGAGCCACCGTCTTCGGCCATCGCTACTTTACGGCAAACGGCTGCGGGTGCTTTCTCCCGGCCACCATCCCAGGTCCCCTGTGGTCCGAAGATGTTGTGGAAACGAGCGATACGGGCTTCGATGCCGTGGTTACGCTGATAGGTCAGGAACAACCGCTCCGAGAACAGTTTCTCCCAGCCGTATTCACTGTCTGGCGCTGCCGGATACGCTGAATCCTCCGAGCATTTCGGGTTGTCAGGGTCCATCTGGTTGTACTCAGGATACATGCAGGCTGATGACGAATAGAAGATTTTTTTCACCCCTTTGTTCTTAGCAGCTTCCAGTACGTTCAGGTTGCAGAGTACGGAGTTATGCATGATGCTGGCGTCGTTGGTACCGGTGAACACGAAACCTGCGCCCCCCATATCGGCAGCTAATTGGTAGATTTCATCAAGATCGTCCGTGATCACCTCGTCGGCAACGTTGGGATCTCTCAAATCACCGATAATGAACTCATCGGCGTTATCATTACCGTATTCGTTGTACTTCACATCAACGCCCCGAACCCAATACCCTTCCGATTTGAGCCGGTTTACAAGGTGACCGCCAATAAAACCACCGGCACCACATACAATTGCCTTTTTCATACTTGTGTAGACTGTTTAACGGGTGAAAAAACTTCTTTTAAGTTGAGTATTATAAATAAGGGGACTATCTCCAGATATCGCTTGTATAACCGCTTAGGCTCAGCCGCTAGCCGGAATAACCACTCCAGCGACATGTTCTGCATCCAGCTAGGAGCCTGCGCCACCCGGTCGGTATGGAAGTCGAAAGCGGCTCCTACCGTAACAATGAAGTTGACGTTGGTAAACTGAGCAAGTCGGCGGGCAAACCGCTCCTGCTTCGGAGTGCTTAATCCAATCCAGACGATGTTAGCGCCGGAACGGTTAATGGTTTCGGCCAGCGTTTTGAACTCGTCGTCGCTCATTTCGCGGAAAGGTGGGCAAAACGTACCGACCACGTTGACGTTCGAAAACTTCCGGCCAACGGCTGTTTTTAATTCATCCGCTACACCTTCTTTCCCTCCGCACAAAAAGTGTTTAATGGAGGTGTTGGCACTGTGCTGAAAGACCAGCTTGAAAAAGTCGGGGCCGTAGCAACGATCCATCTGCTTGGCACCTTTGAGCCGACCGACCCAAACACCGGGCATGCCGTCGGGCAAGTTCCAGTGAAACGAATTCAGCACCGATTTAAACTCGGGCTCTTTGAACGCAGTAACCAGCCCGTGCGCACCAGTGGCGCTCACGCACTTGCTTTCTTTGGGCATTGTGGCCTCGCACTGCCCGATCACTTCCTGCACAGCAGAGTGCAACCCAGCATCGTACAGACTGATGTCTAACACTTTGATCATAACTATGAGTGTATTGAGCGAAAAAATTACCAGGCGTTTTTATTTCCTTTGACGGCGGCCTTCACTGTCCACCAGCAGATTTTAGCATCGAGCCGGGACGATTGGCGACGGATGTAAAAATGATCGTAGCGAACCCGGTGGACCATTTTATACAGCTCTTCAGTTTCACCTCTGGCGCCCCGCGACTGAGCCAGACCCGTAATACCTGGTTTAACGGAATACCGCTCTTTGTAGCCAGGCAGGGTATGCCAGTGTTTGGCATCCAGTGGGATCGGGTGAGGCCGGGGCCCCACTACGCTCATATGGCCAGCCAGTACGTTGAGGAACTGTGGCATCTCATCGAGATTCGTTTTGCGCAGAAACCGGCCAATGCGCGTTACCCGCAGGTCATTCCGTTTAGCCTGTAGGAACTGCGCGTTCCGTTCGTAGGTCATTGTCCGGAACTTCAGACACCGAAACGGCCGACCATTCCGACCTGTCCGAAGCTGCACGAAAAGGATTGGCCCTGGCGATGTTGCTCTGATCAATAGACCAAGCAGCGGTAAAAGCCAAATAAGAATTGAGACCGTTACCAAACTCGCAACCACTACATCAAACACCCGCTTCTTCAGATCGACGATCCCTCGCCTATTCGCGTAAGGGCTAGCCTCCGTTTCGTGGTTCACATAGAAGCGAACCGTTTCACTATTGGTAGATACTTGCATCGTAATACTCATTATGGGTGGAGATAGTCGACTCACCTAAACAGCGACGACAATACCCAGCGTTACCTGTCGCCAGTTTATTTGTACGAGTAGCTGTTTTTGTAGTTATTATTGAAGTGATAAGCATCACTACCGCCCACGGCATTCAGAATGATGTTGAGGTTCTGAAAGCGCTGCTCCAGATGGAGTGTATTGAGTATTTTAAGGCAATTTTTTGGCGTAACGCCATGGCGCACCACGAACAAGGTAGCGTCGGCATAGGGAGCGATCAACTGAGCATCCGTTACAATACCGATTGGTGGCGCATCGACTATTACGTATCGGAAATTTTCCCGAAGTCCCTGAATCAGTTCTTTTAATTTCGGACCGCTCAGCAGCTCGGATGGATCTGGTGGCAGTGGTCCGCTCGGAATCAGGAAGTAGTTTGGATAGCCCGGAATCGGCTTTAGAATGTCAGCCAGGCTAGCTTCGTCGTTCAGGAAATTGCTGATTCCGACGCTATTGTCAACGTTAAACACCTGATGCAGCTTAGGCATCCGCAGATCCATTTCCAAAATGACCGTCGGTTGCCGAAGCAGGGCCAGGCTTGCCCCCAGATTCTGCGCCAGGAATGATTTACCCTCGCCACTGATGCTGGACGTGAACAGCATTACCTGGCTGTCATTAATTTCGTTTCGGCCGATGTGCAGGTTGGTGCGGATGGACCGGATCTGCTCGGCAATCACCGATCGGCTGTTCGGGGCAACGACGAGTACGTCGCGTTGGCGCTTGCTCATCACCTCACCCAGAATGGGCACCTGCGTAATACCTTCTACATCACCCCGGCGCATTACTCGGGTGTTCATCGCCGTTTTACCAGCAATGGTTGCCGTTGGAATCAGCAATCCTACTAAGCCGAACAACGCATAAATCACAACGGGCACGGGCTTAATTGGTCCGCTGCTGCTCTCGGCGGCATCGATCGTACGCGTATCGGCGATAGAAGCGGCAAACGTAACGGCCATCTCCTCGCGCTTTTGCAGCAAATACGTATACAGATCGTTCTTGATCGTTTGCTGACGCGTTTTGTCCATCAGCGACCGCTCTTGTTGCGGAATGGTTCGAATTACTTTTTCCAGTTTTTGATTCTCAGCCACATAATGCTCTCTTGAACTGGTCAACATCGACTTCATCGTTCTGACGTTTTGCCGGATGTTGTTCTTAGTCGCTTGAATTTTTTTGTCGATTGACTGTATAATGGGGTTCTCTTCGGGAGTTGTCTGCGCCAGTTGATCCCGCTCCAGTTCCAACTCCGATAATTTGCTAATCTGCCCTAACAGCACGGGATCATCCAGGCCAATGGTAGCCGGGGTACTACCCCGCTTGTCAGCCTGCTGGCTGATGAACTCCTCCAGATTATTCAGGCTCGCCAACCGAATTTTAACCTGGTTCAGTTGCGCGTCATTCTGTTGGGTTGTCTGTAAGAACGATTTTGACTGTTCGCTAAGATCAGTGATGCCCTGGTTAGCCTTATAGCTTTCTACATTCTTTTCAACCGACGCTAACTCACCCTGTACAATTCGAAGACGTTCGTTAATAAACTTCATCGTGCTCGAAGCTACTTTGTTCTTATCGGCAACGGCGGCCAAATTATACTCGTTGATCAGCTGGTTTAAAACGGCTTCTCCTTTTTCCGGAACGGCATCGTCCAATGTCAGATGCACTACCGTAGAGGTCTTGCTGGTCGGTTCAGCTTTTAGCTTACCCAGATAACTATTCACGGCGGCCGTGCGAGGCATAACCTCAACGACCAACGGTTCGGTAGACGCGCTCACCGGTTTGCGGGTCAGCAACCGGAGCTTTCCGTAAGGCGTCCACACACTTTGGTTGAGTGGAATGCGTCGGCCATTGACTGACACTGCCTTATCGCCAAGGAAGGTAATTTCCAGCGGCTTCTTGTATAAGTCTTCGTTGCCCTCTTCAATTAGCACGACAATGGGCGACTGACTATAGATTTCGCGCTTTCCGTATTTCGTATTGCGGTAATAACGAGCTTCTAAATGGAGCGTCTCCACCACCCGGCTCATCAGCGTAGACGAGTGTAGCACTTCCAGCTCGTTTTCAATTACTTTCTTGGGAGTGTATACGTCGAGCTCCTTCAGCGGGTTTGTTTGTGTATTCCCCTTCTTCTCGTCCTGAAGCATCAGACTCGCCTGAATCCGATAAATGGGTTGCTTGTAAAGTAGGTAAACGTAACCACCGGTTAAAGCCAGGCTCAGGCAGAGCAGGTACCAGGGCCAGCTTCTGAGATAGGGTAAAAGATGCGCCTGAATATTTGGGGTGGCGGGCTCTATTACCTGATAAGGTACATACGAACTAACTGATTTGGTTGCCATGTCATTTAAGTGTAACGTTGAGAGTTGAGTTTTTTTAGCGACGCGTTGCGATGATGGCGATAAGCGATAAAATTCCGGTGACAATAGGCGCCAGCTGATACGCTCTGTCGACACTGGTCACTCGTGCTTTACCCGGTTCAACATAGAGAACGTCGTTGGGATGAAGCGAGTAGTACGGCGACCGGAAGGCATCGCGCTTTGTCATATCAATGCGGGCAAAAATTCGTTTGTCGCCCTCTTCCCGAATCACAAGCACATTGTCACGTCGACCATAGATCGTTAAATCGCCTGCGAGCCCTAATGCCTCCGGAATGGTAACCCGTTCGTTGGGTATCGTAAACATCGCGGGATGAGCAACTTCACCCAGTACTGAAATTCTGAAATTCATGTTTCGCACATTAACCGTTGGCTCCTTTAGAAACACTTTTAGCTTACTACTGATCAGTTCGCTAGCCTTTGCATTCGTTAACCCTTCTACAGCCAGTTGCCCAACAAGCGGCAGCTTGATTGTTCCATCGTCGGCTACCAGATAGCCGGATGTTCGGGCCAACGGGTTATTTACATTTGCTGCCGAATTGTTATCGGCCATTGATACCGGATTGAAAAAACCGGACGCTTCCGGGTTTAAGCTGCTTACTTGTACCGAAAGGATATCGCCTTTCTTAATAGTTGGGATGAATGGTTGAGGAATGGCAACGGTGTCTTCTCTGGCAGTCGTTCCCTGAAAATATACTAATCGCTTTGCTGATGTACAGCCTTCTAGAGAAGCCGCCCAAATTGCAATTGCCAGGAATGTAAACCAGAATATTGCGCGTTCATTTGTCTTGTCATTCGTCATTTTTACTGCTGTATGTGTACTCGATAAATGGTACAATCTTGACCACACCTGATACGGATGTGTACATATAGACATAGTCGACCGCGTACCCGTATTTTCTACTCAGTTAATCGGTATTATGCAATAAGTTTGACCACTGGTACTGTCGCCAGACGGATAGTTATATTAAACACCTCCGTTTATTACGTCAGGTTGGTTAAGTAGCCTAGACACCTACGTATCTAGTATATTGAGAGTAATTTTACTTACTCTAGGTCGGCTGGTGGTTGACCGATTCTGTATCTTTGAAGCTACGGGGACATTGCAAACGTTAAAAAGCTTTCCTTTTTAACACCCGCAATAGTATCATGTCTGAAAGGTATGTAAATTGCTATCTGATAAGCAACCTATGCTATTTTTAGCCTCACAAGGCCTTTTAACTAACTCACACTAGGTATTTATTATTTTATTAAATGCTATAACTATAAGTTTACCTTTTTATCAATATGTAAATAATTATGTTGTATTTTTAGAGTCTTGTTTTTAATTATACTTATAAATACCAACTCATACAATTACTAGCCGCTTTAGATAGGTAATTAAAAAAGTCATATTTTTGGCAATGTTAATACAAATATATTTTAGCAATCTATCTTTGAGAAACTTATGAAAATTTATTACTATATAAGGCATATATTAAATATAAACAGCCATATAAACTTATAAAATTTAACAAATAATAATTTTTAGTAACATTAACTCTTCCGTTAGGAAAAAGACTTGTGTAATCATGACGGAACAGGTAGTTACATGGGTAGGCAAATTGTCGTAATATTGTCCTATATACGGTTTATTTTACTAGTATGTCTATTTGTGCCTGGTCATCTTCTCCCTTATTGAAGCCATTTCCTGGGCTTGAGTCGCAATCTGTTGTACTACACAGGCTAATCTGAGCCTGATTTAATAAAGCACCTTTGCTGGTAACACGGGCTCTGAATGATCTGCTGGCGGTCTGCCCAGCGGCAATTATTCCTAAGTTGCAACTAAGTATTTTACCACTACTCGTCCAGGTTTCTCCGCTGGCAAATTCTAATCCGTCGGGAAGTAGATTCTGTACTTGTACAGTATTCGCAGCAGCCCCACCATTGTTGCTTATCGTAATAGTGCAGGTGACAAGTTCGTTGATGGCCACAACTCGACCGCTTATGTCCATACGTAAGCATAAGTCAGCGGTGTTGGCGTCGGGCAACGGCTGGGCCGATACTACCGCCGGCAGAGCGCGCTGGTTGGGGTTAGGTGAAGTAAATACGGCTTCCGTTGGTTCTCCAACCCGAAAGTCGATCATTGCCGAATCATCTTCGCCATCTGCTGTTCCGGAGTCAGGTGTACTGTTAGGGTCTGGTAGGGAAGCCGCTGTCACTTGGGCCGAAAGGCGATATAAACCAGCCACCACTGGTTTAACCTGAAACAAAAACGTAGTATCGGCCAGTAGTCGCAGACTTTGCACATTTCCGGTCAACGTACCGTTCGAGTAGCGCAGTCCGTTGCTTTGCACTACTTGTAAATTGGGTGGCAATTGACAGCTCCACTGAGCCTGAACTGCAGCATCAGCCTTGGTACTGGCTCTATTTCGCAAACGAACCGAAACCCAGGCGAGATTACCGACGGCAAGGCATCGTTTATCTATCTGCATAGACAGTGTGAGGTCGGCCGATTCAGTAGTGACCGAAGACGTAGTTTTGAATAAAACCAGGGACGTAAATGGGGCCAGCTTTATCTGGTTTCTGTACTGATTATACCGTACGTCCTGGTAAGTGGTTTCCAATGAGATGACACTATCCCGCCGTGTGGGGTTGTACACCAGCCGGATGGAGTCACTCGGGTTAACTGCGGCCACGACTCCCTCCTGCAAACGGATGTTATCCAGCCACACGGTCTGGCCGTCTTCCGTTACCTGAAACACTACAATGGTTTTCGCTTCGTCCGCCGTTGCCGTAAATGCCACCTCATAACTCTTACGGACGGTTGTCGCCAGAATAGTCGACCGATTGCTTACGTCATAATAGGGGCCGTCCTGCTGCCGAAGGAACACCTGTACTTTCTTTCCTTCTGCCGATGCGATGGCATCGAACCGAAGCAGATAGCTTTTCGCTTTGCCAACGGTTCCAACCCCGTTGGTGACGATCATGTACGAATCTGACTTACCCGAGGAGTTGGGAAAACTGACCCGTAAGCTTCCGTCGTCCAGCCTGTTTGTATTGTCGAACACGGCCTGACCATTGCCATACGGCCCCCAGGTTGACCAGCCTTCGTTTGTACTCGCAAATTTGTTGTTGAGCCGGTACGTATTACTCAAACTTTTAATGACATATCCTTTATAAGATACAGGGCTATCCTTCGAGTCGGGGTCCTGCTGAAACCGACTGCGCCATTCGCTCAGTGTCAGGTCACTACCTACAATGCCGTTACCGTTGTTGCTAACAGCCCTGATCTTAAACAAATCATCGAATGGCCGGGCATACACGTTCTTGTCAAAGGTGCCATAACTAACCAGGTCATTACTTGTCGACTCGTAGTTAGCGACCAGTTGATGCTGCGACTTCCCGACAAATAGGTTGTTCTGCACCAGGTTATTGCGAGCAGGGCACGCCCCGTTGTTATGTGAGATTGTAAACTGGCTTTCCCGGTTGTTAAAGCTGGTGTTATTCGTTACAGTGATGTTGTTGGTAGCGTGCAGGTAAATGCCCAATCCCGAGCAGTCGAACACAGTATTGCTGCTAAGATCTACGTTCTGGGCACAATCGTCCATATAAATACCATTAGCGCCAGAATAAGCGCCGTTGGGTGCCCCTTCGGGAGCCCCAACCCCATTGTATATGATGTTCGCCTGAATACTGACGTTACTCATTCCCTGTTTGTTACCGTTCCAGGTATAGATGCCTCCCCCATCACTTTTGGTCAGACAAAACGACGAGATCGTATTACGACGAATGATTGCGTTGTTAGTGAAGACGATTCCGTTGTACCCTAGGCTGTCCAGTACGTTATCTTCTATTAGTATGCCGCCAGTACCCGCCGAATGAAGCCCTAAGGCTTGCCCGTCACCACTTTTACTGCGCCCCGGTACCAGCCCAACCCGTCGAATAGCGTTACCCCGAACGGTAACGTTTGTGTACTGCCGGATAACCAAACCGTTGTTATTAGCGCGGTTGATAAGATTGTTTTCAATGCCCAGATTCGCCCCCGTTCCGTCAATTGTTACTGCATCTTCGCCAACGTTGGTAATATCATTATTGCTCAAAATCAGGTCCGACGTGTTGGACGCATATAAACCGGTGCTGCGGGCCTGGGTAATCTGAAGATTCCGGATGGTAACGTATTTGGCGTTTACTACGCTCACAGCCATGTCGAAAGCGGTGGCTGTAATCGCCTGGTCGTTTGGGTTACCCCGGTCGTAATAAAGCCGAACGGTTTTGGCAGTTGGGTCATAATACCACTCGTCAGTCTGGTCGAGGGTGGCGGGGTGGTTCTGAATAAAATAGCCCCAGCCATCGGTCAGATTATAGCCCGAGTTATTAACGAGTGTGAGTGTATTCCCGCTTTGCTGAGAGATGATGGCCCGGTCGAGAATCCACTGAACGGGGCGGACAACGGCTTCGCCCCCTGTCCAGTTTGTCGTAAGCGGTTCCCGGCTGGTTAGCTGCGTTTTGCCCGAATGCGATTCTATGGTTAAATACCCCTTATTGGCGGCATTTAAGTTTGGATAGCGTCCGAGCGGTAAAGGAAAGTTGTTACGGTATATACCCGTTATCTGATTACCACAAGCGGCACAGGGCGCCTGCCAGATGTTACCGCCTACGTTCATCCAGTTCGTTAGAACCGCCGATCCGGCAATTATAGGTTTGTTACCACTACCATAAGCATCGACCACGATCGGTTTGCCCGCTACACCAGACTGCCGTATCGTTAGTGTACCCCGGAACGTATCGCCACGACGAAATAAGACAGCATCCCCCGCCTGTAATGGGAGGCTATTGACTTTAGTTATTGTTTGAAATGGCGTGTTTATGGATTGCCCGTTATTAGCGTCATTACCCGAGCTGGCAACGTAGTATGTTGTTTGCCCCAGGGCGGGGGCTAAGGCAGTAACCAACAAAATATTGGCTAACCAGTAGCCAATGCTTGATATCGGGCTATACGTGTACAACCCAATCCTAGGCAGGTTCTGTCCCTGCTTATTGGCAAAGAACATGCAAGTAGTAAGTTCAAGTTACGGAGATACCTGTACTAATTCACGCATTACCCAGAGTAGTTAACCTCTGGATGACATGTATCACGTACACACAAACTTAATAACCGTTAGCTAAATATTTTATATATGAAATAAATTTTATGTAAATTTTAATTTACCGATATGAAATATTATTAATATAAAATAGCCATTAAAGCCTGTATAGGCAATAGGTTTACATTGACAAAAACTAGCTATAAGGTCTTGTTTTTCGCCAAGTCAAACAGGTACATAAAGGCTGTTCTAAACCTGTCTAGCCTTTGTTGCTTGAGCCTTATGTCGTTCAGAAACAGAACACCCCGGCAAACTCAAGCCAGATGAGTTTGCCGGGGTGTTCTATAAAATTCTGGTCGAGAAAATCTGGCTGTTACAAACCAGCTGATGTTCGTTCGTCTTTTATATCATTCAACTACGGAAGGGGGTTGCCACTTTCGTCGTAATTCATAGTCGCCTTATAGGTTCCTCCTTCTACACCGTCATAATATTTCCCACCTCTGCCTTTAAAGATCTTGTTGTTAGTCAGCGTATTGTTGACCGCCTTACTTCCGTAAGACATAAACGTGGCTTGGTTGACGGAGCTGTTCTTGTTAGAAATGGTATTACCAGTAAACGTATGGTCAGCAGAGTTATCGCAAATGACGGCTTTGTTGGCCGAGCTTTCGATAACGTTTTCTGAAAATGTTCCGCCCTTGGTCGATGAGAACAGCTCCAGCATACCCGTCATGGCAAAGTTGTTTTTCGCGAACGTAACGGCTCCACCGTTGAAGAGCTGTATGCCCCCCGTACAGGTTCCAATCGTCGAGTTACCCGTGATCTCCATGCCGCCAACCAGGCTGCCATTACCACCACCATCGTTAGATCCTTCGAGAAACTTGTCGAATACGCCTTCAAATTTATTGTTAGTGATCTTAACACCCCGGGCCGCTCCGGCGATTTCAATACCAAAATGGCGACAATCCTTAATATGGTTATTGTCTACTGTCAGGTTTTCCAGGGGCCCCGATAAAGAGATGCCAAACCAGCTGTCGTGAAAGAAATTGCCACTAACCTGAATATTCTTTCCAGCGTAGATACTGGGGTTGTCGTGATTAAAGATTTCACAGGCCATTCGCTTGGCTTGTACAGAGTTGTTCCGGACAATGATGTTATCGGCTGTTTTTCCCGCAGGAATTTTTAGCGTGAACCAGTTGGTGCTATCTCTTGCTGCCACATCACTGCTACTACAGTTCTGAACGGTCAGGTTGGTTACCGAAGGACTATCGATGTAAATCGTGCCGAATTTATTCGTACCCGTTTCTGTGGTAGTAACCGTCCACGACAAGCCATCGATCACTACGTTTTTCAGCGGAATCGAGGCATCAATCGCATTGGCCAGTGACACATAGGTTTTCGGCAATGTGATCATGACCTTTCCGGCATTACCCTGCAGCGTCATCTCGCTTCTGAGCCGAACTGTAGTTTGCTGCGTGTATGAACCATCCGGAATCACCAGATTATCAACAGCGTTCACCGCGTTTTGCAGCTCGGGACCGATGTCATCGTCGGACGTTGTTACGCCAAACCAAGTGGCTATACCAGGGCCCGTAAACGCTCGCTTATAGCGGGCGCCGTTCACCGTTACCAGCACCGTTCCCATGTTGTCGGGCGTGGTTCGGTCTCCGGCATCGAGCTTAAAAACACCTTCCATACCTGGGTCAGTGATGCGAATGCTAGTTGGAACCTGGTGTTCGTTGTATTGTCGGGTTTCGGCAATTGTTTTCGCGTCTTCGCGCTCAACAGCGACAAAAGGTTCTGGATCGTTTGGCTTACAAAAAGTAGCTATATATAGAATAGACAACAATGAGCTAATACGAAGCATGATTGAAAATTTCATAACAAGTTGAATAAGTTTAATGATAGATTACTTTGATAGCGCCTTAAGGAGACATCAGTATGTTCGTTTATTTCCACTACTTACCGGCCACAGATCTCTGTAACCTGTACAGAGTTGCTATTAGCGCATACCGGCATACGTTTTAAGTTTGTTATAGATGCGCACAGGAACGCTGTAGCGCCGTAGGGTTTGCCGCTGGTAATAGTCAGTTGTCTCAACTACGTCGGAGAGCTGAAATACCCGTTGCGTTCCATTGTCCAGCTGAGTTTTGTAGCGGTTAAAGATATTCGTGTGCGTAGCCTCCTGACCAAATCCGATGTTCTCTACCTTCGACTGAGTGGGATAAACGGTGATTCCGTTGGCTCTGAAGCGATTGTAGCAGAACCGGATGTCCCAGGCATCGGCCCGCCCCTCCATCTGATCACGTAGCATACCTACCAGGTCCGAACCACCCTGCATAAAGGCTTTCTGCTGGCGGCTATCTCTGATAAACGAGTCGTAATCTGTCATTGCCCAATCAATCGACTGCCAACGATCAGTCCAGGTAGCCCAACCCCACGGACTGTGACGGGGTATAAAATACGAATCGAACTTGTAGCCGGCCGGTCGTTCAAACGGAAACGTATAGCCCGCAATGGAGTAAACGTTCTTGTTGCCTTCGTACTGCTGTAAGCACTGATTCATGTAGTCCAGAAAATTCGGCGTCGTTATCAGATCGTCTTCCACAATGATAGCCGATGGATGACGGTCCAGCACGTACGAAATTCCCCGGATAATAGAGTCCGCGCAACCGATGTTGGTTTTAGCATAATCGCGGTAGATGCTCCGGAATCCGGTAACCTTATCGAGCAGCTCATGAACCTCAGCTACTTTAGGGGCATCCTGAGCACGTTTAGGAGCATCAACAAAAATATACAGATCGCTTTCGGGCGCTAAGTAATTAGCCTGCAGGGCTTGTAGCGTTGCCTTCAGTTCAGCAGGGCGTTTGTAGGCAAATAAAACTATAGGTGCGTTCATAGTTGAGCAGTTAAAATAGTGGAGTGATTAGTATCATTGATTAACTGGATCGTATTACAGGAGACGACTACCTGGGCGAAAAGCCTCTTGGATAAGCAAGTAGTTCAGCACAGGATCAGTTAAACGGAACCCGACCATCAGCCAAACAATACCTGGCCTGCGGGTGGCATGGCCTTCTGTCAAACGTACTGAATGTCGATAGACAAACCTACTCTTTAAGCAGAAAACTAGCTAAGTTCCGTATACATAGTATATAATAAAGAAGAAATGCGCTTTATTATATACGCGAATTGACTGAAATACTTAACTGACAAGCAAGTAGCACGTTGACGACAAGTCTTGGCATGATTAAAGTCCAATTAATAGGTAGGCCGGATATAGTGTCTGATAAATAAGGTACTGCTTAAAGATTAGTGCTCTGTTCAAGCTGGATTGCCGTGTGCTCAAGGCGGCTACGGGATACGGGCAAAACCATTCCATTGAGTAGCTGAACCCAGCCTACCCGACTCTTTTTTTGCTTGAATTCGCGGATGTATGTAGGGTTAACAATTGCTGATTTATGTACTCGTATAAAATTAAACTGACGTTCAAACCATTGAAGTGGTTGAGTCACCATGGTAAACGAACCGTCTTGATAATGCACTCGGGTATAATTAGCTTCTCCTTCCAGCCACATAACCGAATTAATTAATACTGGATATCGGTGACCTGGCAAATTAATAGTAGTCATATAGAGATAATATGATTAATACATAGCAAGAATTGGACCCTATGGCTCCGACTCTATACCTAAATCTACTGACTATTGGATGAAAAGTTACGCCTTGAGTCACTCCCCGTTACCTTACTTTTAAGCCGTTAAAGCTAACTTTCCTTTATACTGAGCAGTATAGAGCTATAGGACCAGAACAGATCTTATTTACCGGTATATATAACTTATAGAATGGGTACACAAATCGTTACGTTTAATATAAAAATCTTCCTATTCGCTTCATTTAGAGCAATATACCCATTAACGGATACACATGTATGACTACTCAACGAACGACTGAAATGCACATCTCACCAGCCAAATTTTCGGGCTTAGAGACACCCCCACAAGCTGACCGGCGAGCGGAGGACGATACGTCGGGCCTTCAATCGCCAGTACCTAATGGTGAAGGAGCAAACCCCGGTGCGCCCGATGCTCAGTTCGTTCAGCACCAGGGAATATCATCAGATCGCCAGCCCCCTAAAAATGAGTCGGTCACTCAGTTTGCCGAGGGTAAGCCAATTAAGGCTATTGTTATTAGTCAGCACACGCCTGCCAAGACAACAACTGCCTTGGCTACGCAAGCGCAATACCCAACTTTAGCGATCAGTCATTCGGCAGTAACGTTCGCCAAAACCCAGCCTGGCAAACAACAGTTTGCGGTATTGACGGTATTGCAACAAGCAGCTGTTACGCCGGTGACGATCACCACCGACGCCCCCGAACATTTTCAGCTAGCCTGCGACAGTCGGCCTGTCTTTTTGCCGCATCTGACATTTACGCCATCGCCAACGGGTTCATATGTGCACGTACGTTACGCACCAAACAAGACTGGAGTACACGTTGGGCAGCTTACGCTAGAGACACCCTATGACACGCAAACGGTTACGCTAACCGGCCAGAGCGGGGCAATACTCTTAAAAGCCCCTGATCTGAGACCAATCATTCAGGCCAGAGGTGCAACCAGACCGTCAGAAAGTTTATCAAGAAAATCGCGCCTTGGTTTGCTGGCATCGCTCCTATTCTGCGGCTTAGCTTATGTGTCGTATTTGAACCGGTGTACCCTGGCTCCCAGCCTATGCCAGACCATGGCTCAGGTAAATGAGAGTGCGCCCCAGGCAGAGTCGTCGTTGACAGCCCGCTCAACGGCTGAACCTGGTTCAGCCGGCGCTAAGGCAATAGAGTCATCAGCTAATCAGACTGTAGCAAAGCGCACCGCTGCTCTAACTGCTAAGAAGGTGAAATCAGCACCAAAGGAGCTAGCCCAAAAACAGCTATTCAGCAAGAACGAGTCTTCCACGAAAGCGGAAAAATCCACTGAAGGTGCCGTTCAATCGTCGAGTACGTATCCATCCAATACATTCCAGAAAACTGAGCAGACTGAACCCCGTCAGCGACAACTTTCTGCGTCTTTACCGAATGCTACGGAAGAAAGTGATCTAGAACGAGAATTAAATCGTAAGTCTGCTGATCATTACTAATTAACTAACTCTTTATTTATGAAACGTTCCTTTATTCTGCTTCTCCTGCTAAGTTTTGGGGCTAAGGCAGTATGGGCTCAAAATGCCCAGAGTATCACCCAGGCTATTCGTTACATTAAGCTCGCCAATACGCTCCGCGCAGTGAACAAGTCCGATGAGTCGGTTAAACTTCTTATGAGGGCCCTGCCCGCCACGGTGCAGGCCAAGAACTTATATTGGGAGGCTGTTACGAATGAATTACTAGGTCTTTCCTACAATGACCTGCAAGACCCCACCCGATCGGTACGCTACCTTGAGAAGGCACGTGAGCAGTACGCCAAACTGAAATACGTGGCCAGCGCCTGGGGAGTCAACGAAGTTATCCGGGACATTTCGGGTAAGAATCTGTACGCCGGTATTCAGATCGGTGCTTCGGATATTAAGCTGGCTATTCTTAAGACAAAGTATGAAACGGATTTCTACGAGAAAGACATCAAATCAACCATCACCATACCTAATCCAACAGTTACGCTGTTTGCCGACGCATCGGGGGCTTTACGGAGTGGTCAGGATGCTCTGAGAGCGTGCCTGGATACGATCCAGCAGTATAACATTCCTAATGAGCGGGTCTTTGTGGTACTCAGCTCGGAGGTTCGGGACCAATTAGTTAAGAATCCGGAAGACCGCAAGAAACTATACGATCAACTGGTGAAGGTGCTGCCCAACAGCAATCTGAAAATCGACACAACGTTGAGCACTACGCGTCAGGCTGAGTTGTTTACGGTGGGCGCCATTCCCCGCAAGGTTTGGCCAACAACGTCGGCTCTTGAGTTAGGCAGTAATCAAACAGTTGGCGGCTATTTCGACGCGAACAAAAAATTTCATAACATAAGCTTCCCGTTCGGCACAAACACACTGGTTAGCCAAATTGACAATAAAGGAACCATGAATCTGGATGCCTTCAAACGTGAGGCCCAGCGGGTAGTTAAAGCAATAGCCGATTCGTCGGTTACGCCCCGTCTGAAGGCCAATGACACAGGTTTGCAACAACGCAGAACGGTGGGGGTAAGCGGTGATATTGTCTGGGCATTGGTGACCTATCTTTACCCCGAAAAATCCGACATTACAGCCGTGGGCATCACCCTGGATGATGTTGAGCGCTTCAAGCGCCTGGCGATGGATGACTTGAAAACACTAACTCGCCCTAATCTGGCCGCCATCGAAGATCCGACGGTGCGTGGCAAAGCAGAGAAAAACCTGAATGTTGTGCAGCAGGCACTCAATGAAAAACAACTTATTGCCGGTGCGTTGTGGCTCGAATCAATCATGAAAAGCTACTCCGCTGACTCGGTTCCAAAACGGTTTGTCTTTATCCGGAATGCCGACATTGGCTGGGTAACGGGCAAATTTCTGGAGACCATCAATTACGAGTACGAGTCGACCATTGCCAAAGGAGCCCTTTACACACGCTAGTCGTGTTGATCAGGAGTTATTCTCTATTGATGATTGTCTAGAGTTTGACCATTCTTGACAATCTTTGACTTCAACACAAAACCGCGCGGCCGCTAACTCATACTTAGCGGCCGCGTTCATTCTGCCCCGTACTTCTGCTCGAATTCTTCGACGTAATTACTGCCCACGGGAATTTCCTGTTTGCCAATGAACACTCGGGTACGTTGAAATGAACTGATTTTGGCCAGTGATACGATAAACGATTTATGCACTCGACAAAACCCATCGGCAGGTAGCTTGGCTTCTATGGCTTTCAGTGTCAGTCGACTTAAATAAGGCGCCGGTTGCTGCACGGTGTAGATTTTTACGTAGTCTTTCAACCCCTCTATGTATAAGACCTCGCTATGGAAAATCTTGATCTCGCGGTATTCGGAGAAAATAAAGAAGAAGTCGACCGGCCGCTCGCTCAGGTTTGCGAGCGTAGCGTCCGCACCCGTCGTTTCCTGAACCGGACTGGCCACTTTGCTTTGGTCGGCTGAGCTTTGCCGAAGCGCGAACAGGTCATACGCTTTATTAACCGCCTTCAGAAATCGCTCGAACGGAATCGGCTTAAGTAAATAATCAACCACCGAAAGCTCGTAGCCTTCCAGGGCATACTGCTCGTAGGCGGTGGTAAAGATCACCATCGGCGGATATTGCCGGGCACTCGTTTTAATTGATCCCCCAACCAGCGTGCGTAAGAACTGCACTCCGGTTAAGGTTGGCATCTGAATGTCCAGAAAAAGCAGATCAATCGGCTCCTGCTGTAACAGTGACAAGGCGTCGAGCGGACTGGCAAACTGACCAACCAGTTCCAGAAAAGAGACTTTCCGAATATCGTCGGCGAGAATTTCCAGGGCAAACGGCTCGTCATCAATGGCGATGCAGCGCAATTTCGGCATGGTGCAAGTGTAACGTTAAAACGACCCGAAACCGATTGTCCTTGTCTGTCAGACTCAACTCGTGCTTATCTGGGTAATGCAAAGTTAACCGCTTCTGTACGTTGCGGATACCAATACCCGAATCAGCGTTGGCCAGATTATCCTGCGTAGCCATGTCAGCTGGTACTCCCGAGGTAGAGATCGGGTTTTCGACACTAAACTTCAGTGTATCCTGAGTTACCTCGAGCCAGATGTTAATGTGGCCTGTTTGTTGACTATGCAGCCCATATTTAAACGCATTTTCTACAAACGGGATAAACAACAACGGCTCAATATGATAAGCGTCGACATCGCCTTCAACGATGAACGTGACCGTGTGGATATCCGTAAGCCGCATTTTCTGGAGGTCGATGTAATGACGCAGGTGTTCGACCTCCTGCCGCAACGGCACTTTATCCTGCTGGGCCTGATAAATCATATACCGCAGCAACTGAGCCAGCGTTACAACGGCGGCTTCGGTCTGCTCTGATTTCTGACGGGCCAGCCAACGAATGTTGTTTAGGGTGTTAAACAAAAAGTGCGGACTCACCTGGAGCTTTAGCATGGCCAGTTCGGCCGAGACTTTTTCCAGGATCATTTGCTGTTGTACTGCCTGACTTCGGGTGTGGTGTTTGAACAACGCAATCAAGGAACTAACCAGCATGGCGAACCCAAACGAGAGCGATGAACCAACCAGCATTGGCCAGGGCCGACGTGGGCCCAGTCTTATCCCATTCTGAAAGGCATTTGGCAACGGATGCGTCCTGAAAGAAGGGGGAAATGCGTAGTAACAGGCCATTCGGACCAGTACCACGCTAACTAGCATGCCAAGAAGCGTCAGCCAAAACCGCTGAACACGCTGCTCCTCAAGCAATGAAGGCGTCAGCGAATTCAGGTTGATATAAAAACACACGATGATCAACGCACTCGAAATAAATTGCGATGCGCCAATACTGATAAGATCCTGCCGGTTTCTGAAAAAATCAGGTAATGTCAGCATGGGCAGGCTGACGAAGACGACCCAGCCTATTACGTGCAGCCAGCGTTGATAGCGTTCCAGGACATTCATAATACCACAAGGTACGCACCATCCGGCTGATCTGAAGTTATTCCAGGCACTTTGCCGACACAGAGCCGCCTTCTGCCGACAAACGGCCTAAGCACCTTCCCCTGGCCCCGGTTTTCTTGTCTGTCTACACATTGGGCCCCTACGTCGGCACAAGTCATTAAATGCTCGTTAAATCTGGAGTAAGTCGTAACGCAGCTGCAACACTCAACTTTTCGGCAACGTAACAGTGTGCAGACAGAGCATTACACTCGCTTTGTCGTACAGACCAACATGAAAAAACACGTTATGAACCATGCCCTTAGGGGCTATTCTGCGCAGGGACGCATTGCTGGTGCCTCCTTAACATGGCTGTTGTTAGCCGGGTTCATTGTCTCACTCTCCGGCTGCCATAAAGCAGCCGATGATGCCGTTACCCCGCAGGCCACCAACGATAACCTGGCCGTGAACAACTGGATTCTGGACAACATGCGGGACTTGTATTACTGGAATGATAAGATTCCGGCTAACCCGGATAAAACGTTGGCTCCATCCGATTTCTTTAAGTCAATCCTTAACACATACGACGCCACAACGAACCCCACCGGTGATCGTTTCTCGTGGATTGAGCCAAGTGCCGACGACCTCGAAGCAAGCTTAAGTGGCGAAACTACAACAACCGGTATGGAATTCGCCCTGTATCTGCGCTCGTCGGGCTCCGACGACGTCATTGCGCAGGTGCTTTACGTATTACCCAACTCTCCGGCCGAAAAAGCCGGTCTTATGCGGGGCGACATCATCTCGAAAGTCAACGGCCAGGCGATTACCAAAACCAATTACTCTGATCTGCTATATTCAGGAACGACTAATTATACCTTTGGTTTGGCCACAGTCAGTAACCAAACCATAGTAGACACCGACCAGACCCGTAGCGTTACCGCAACGGTTTACCAGGAAAACCCCGTATTCCTCGACTCGGTGTACACAGTTGGTGGTAAAACGGTTGGTTATCTGGTCTACAATCAGTTTGTACCCGGTGCTAACGGCAGCAAGGCCGATGAATATGATGCTCAGGTTGATGCCATCTTCAGCAATTTCAAAGCGAAAGGGGTAAACGAGTTAGTGCTCGACCTACGCTACAATCCGGGCGGCTACACCTCTTCATCGGCCAACCTGGCCAGCCTGATCGGGAAGGGTGTCAACTCCAGCAAACTCTACTTCCGGGAGGAGTGGAATTCGACCATTACACCGTCGCTACGTCAGGAATACGGCGATAGCTTCTTTATTCAGAATTTCGCCGATAAAGCGCAAAACATTGGAAATAACCTCTCGCGGGTGTTCGTGCTGACTACCGACTACACAGCTTCGGCCAGCGAACTGATCATTAATGGTCTCCGGCCATACATGACCGTAACCACGATCGGCACAACCACGTACGGCAAAAACGTCGGCTCCATCACCATCACCGATGAAACGGGCGTGATTAAGTGGGGCATGCAGCCCATTGTGTTTAAATCGTTCAACAGTGCCGGCCAGTCCGATTATTCGATGGGCTTTGCGCCAAATTTCGAGGTTGAAGAGCCGATCAATCTCTTGCCGCTGGGCGATACGCGCGAAGCCTTATTAAGCACAGCTCTCAGCCAGATCACCGGTACGTCGGCACCAGCCCGGCAAGGCGTTGTAAACTCAAATCCATTGACAGCGCTGGGGTCGTCCATTCAACGGAAAGCGGGCGGGGCCCTTATGGTAAAGACGCTGAAGACACTTCACTGGTAATTAAAGTTTTTTAACATCTCAGGCCACCAACCCCTGGTTTGCGGATTGGGTCACCAAAGCAAGTGGCTCAATCGGCAAACCAAACGTATTCACTCACATCTCTCATTCCCATTATTATGCTTCGTGTTTCATTTCAGCTCTTTCAAAAATCTATGTCAGCTCAATTTCGCGTTCTGAGTACTCGTCTGTCTGGAAAACAAGGTAACTGGCTACTCGGTCTGCTCTGCGTTGGCTGGGCGGGTCTGCTCATCGGCTGCTCCAAGTCTGAAGATACCTCGACACTGGGTGACTGGCGACGGCGCTCCGATTTTGAAGGCGTTGCCCGCAACGCAGCCTCAGGATTCGTTATCGGCAGCATCGCCTATATCGGTACAGGCACTAACGCCGATAATGAACGATTAAATGATTTTTGGGCCTATGATCCGACCCGCAATACCTGGACCCAGGTTGCTGACTTTGCTGGCACAGCTCGGAATGCAGCCGTGGGCTTCGCGGTAGGCAACAAAGGGTACGTAGGCACAGGGTTAAATGCTAACAGCGACCGGTTGAAAGACTTCTGGGAATTTGATCCGACCGCGAATACCTGGCGACAAATCGCCGATTTTGGTGGTACAGGCCGACGCAATGCCGTAGCCTTTTCCATTGGCAACAAGGGATACGTGGGCACCGGCTTTGACGGTAATTACCTCAAAGATTTCTGGGCCTATGACCCCACCCAGAACACCTGGGTTAAAACAGCCAGCTACGGTGGTGCCAAGCGAATCGGCGCCGTTAGCTTCGTTATCAATGGCCAGGCCTATGTTGGCACGGGCAACAACAATGGCTCAGCCGAAAAAGATTGGTACGCTTACGATCCGGCTCAGGATATCTGGATCGAAAAAACCGCCTTTAGCACCGACAATGCCATTGCCCGAAGCTATGGCGTAGGTTTTGCCATTGACTCGCGTGGGTACGTAACGGTTGGTGATGCCAACACGACGGTCTGGCAGTATAACCCCGATGACGATACCTGGGCCACACTCGGCACGTTTGAAGGAGCCGCCCGACAATACGCCCTGGGTTTCGCCATTGCTGGCAAGGGATACGTGACCACGGGCAGCAATGGCACGGGCCGCTTCGATGATCTGTGGGAGTTCGATCCAACCGTTGCCCAGGATACTGATGCCAACTAAAGCTAGTTCTCCAATTACGGGTTCGTCACCGCAGGGGCGGAACCTGACCCGGCAATTGCTTTTGCTCATTCTGGTGGGTTTAGCCATTGTGACCGTTTATCAGCTCTACCGACAGCAACCGCATTATCGGGTTCAGGTGTTTCAGACCCCAAACGGCTGGGGGTACACCGTGCTGGACAACGGCATTGAACGGATTTATCAGCAACGCATACCGGGCCAATCTGGAACAAAAGGGTTTGCCTCCGAAGAGCAAGCCCGGCAGGTAGGCGAGCAGGTTGTTCTTAAGCTTCAGCGCGGGAAGGGCCTGCCAACCTTAACGCCCGCCGAACTCCGCCAGCTGGGGGTTACTGTTCCCTAACGAAGCTCTCCGTAGGGCTATGTCCATTTAATTATTAACCATTTACCACCCCTCACATGGGTAGATACAGGTGCATTGGCTTGCTGGTCGTATTAATCAGCATCGTGATATCGGCTTGCCAGTCGGGCGACCTCGACGTTGGGCAGTCGGTCATTAACCCGAATGAATTACAGGTTCAATCCATTGATTCGGTGACGATTCAAACGTCTACCGTTATCATACCCGACTCGTTTGTCACCTCTGCTGACAGCAGTATTCTGGTAGGCCAATGGACCGACGCCCAAACAGGACAGCTGCTAGCCCAGGGGTTTACCTCGGTCGACTACGTCACGAACGACCTCGACCAGACAATAGACAACACGCGCTCTGACGTACGGCTCGACTCGCTGGTGCTCGAATTGGGCTATTCGTTTGCCTATGGCGACACGGCCTCTTTATTCGAATTAGGGGTATACCGACTGAAGACTCCGCTAACTACGGGTCAGCTCTATTACAACACCAATACGGCCCCTTACGAAGCGAATCCTTTGCTTACGAAAACGGTAGTACTTCATCCTGGCAGTGGCACCCGGCAGATTCGCTTCCCGATAGCCAATGACTTAGCCCAGTCGTTCTTTGCTAAACTGGTCAGTGGCGATATCAACGACGCCACAACCCTTTCCGAATTCTGGCCCGGATTTGCCTTTGTTGGAAAGTCAACCGCCAACTCGTTTGCAGGCTTCTCAACAACATCGGCGCTAACCGGGCTTCGGTTATACTACCATACCACCGATCTGGATCGAACGGCGTTGTCGGTTCGTTTTCCGATTACAAGTACTCATTTCAGTCAACTGCGGAGCATAGGTAACGGCAGCCTTAACGCTTTACAGCAACGCTCAGACCAAATCAGTAGTACGGCAACCAACCACACTACGTTTGTGGCGCTGGGGTCTTCTTTGTGCACGCGTATTGAACTACCCTACTTGGGCCAGTTCGATAAGCCGGAGCAGTTCGCGGGCTTAAACAGTGCGATTCTCGTGATTGAACCCATCCGCCGGAACTTGAGCGATAACACTTCGCCCCCATCGCTGCTGGCCTTGTACACTACCAACAGTCAGAATGAGATCCTGGGGTCTGTACCCGCCACGGCAACGGGCGGCTCGGCAGCCGTTGCGGCTTATAGCTACGACCCCAATGCCCTGGAACTGAGTGATTCCTATAAATTCGACTTAACTAAATACATCAGTCAAATTATCAGGCGAGAGATACCAAACCGCCCCCTGTTACTGACTAACCCTGCTGGTCAATCAGACTTGCGGACGTTGATTCAGCGGGTGACGTTGGGCGATCAAAATCGATCGACTGACCGTATTCGCTTACGATTACTGATGACGTCTGGCACTTAAGCTTATTGGCTTAGGCAAGGCGGCTTCATAATACGTTGTACAGCCCTATTAGGGTTGGTTAGGGTGGAGGCAGCTTTGCCAATAGGCTATGATTAAGCGAATCTGCTCCTGAAGCCCGGCATATTCAGCCGCTTTCTGATAAAACCCCTGAACGGTGGTGTTATAAGCGGCCCGAATCAGATCCGGATTAGCCGCCGTTGTGAAGTAGACAAAGGGAATGGATTTATTGCGTAAGTATTCATTCTGGATGATGTACTCACGGAGTTCGAGGCCATCCATCTGGGGCATGTTGATATCGCACAGAATCAGAAATGGCTGTTCGTCGGTGGTTTCCAGGTAGTGGAGTGCTTCTTTCCCGTTGAAGAAAGCATACACATCGTTGGTCACCGGCAAATCCTTTATTACTTGTCGAAGAAGATATTGATCGTCTTCATCATCGTCGATCGTGAGAATAGGCCCTTTTAATGACATAAAGCATAAACGTTAAAGAGGAATTTCCTCTTTGTGTCTTAATAGAATCAGCTAACGGACCTTGTACATTTAACTGACCGTAATAGATAAACTTCTGATCCTTAGCCAGATAGTCTACCCATCAAGGCACCAACCGCTATCAGAGTGATTACTGGCTACTGCTGGAATTGGTCAGATTATAACTGCTACAAACGGATTAGGTTTAAAACCGGGTGTAAGGCGAAATTCATGGTTATCGATTCATTGACGTGTTTCGTAAACATAATTCTTTGTTTGCTTTATGAATCTGGCGTTTTGTGCAACGGTGCATTGCAGTCAGACGTACATCAAGGTATAGACTGATTACTTTACTTATTGATGTCATGATGGCCGCTGTTAAAAGACCTTAAAAGAACCTTGTTTTTCGTAAACGATGCGCGACCTGTACGTTACCTTTTAAACCGAGAAACAGCGGTCAAACTGAATAGGTAATCCAATGGCCCCAACAATCGCCCCCCCTGAAGCCGCCCGGCTGGCTAACTTTTCAGGCCCCTCATTAAGCGCTTTACTGTCTCGTTCAGAAGATGATTTCTACGGACGCCTGCAACGCATCTGGAACAACGTGGTGCAGCTTGAAGATCTTGGATTTATTCGGACGGAAGAGGACAAGTTCATCTATGCCTATCGCTTTGCCGAGGCTGAACTGCACCAGGCCTGTACGGAACGGGAAACGGCGATGGCAACCACCGGTTTCAATGTCGCAGCTTTCTGACAACCATGAAAACGTACCAAAACGAACACGTCACGGTCACCGTTGAGAAAGGAGCTCGCCTGCTTCGGCAAACGTGGGTGGGGTTGCCAACCAGCGGTCACTATCAGCGAGGCTCATTGATGTCTGTGGCGTTCACAAAACAGTACGCCGTCAACCGGTGGCTGATCGATTTGCGCCAACTGCGCATCTTTAACCCGATTGACATTCAATGGTTCGTGCAACAGTGCCTTCCGGCTTTAGCAGGTTGTTGGCCCAAAAACACGAAGATTGCTGTGCTTCTCAACAATGCTAATCAATTCGCTAAACTAGGTACTGACATAGTTCTGAAAGCCGCCATGGCTACGAACCAGACGTTGGCAAGCCGGTACTTTCTGGATAATGACGATGCCCGCTATTGGTTAATGAATGATTACTGATCTGGTCAGATACCATACGCTAACATATTACCCTAAAGCTGGTTACCGCTTACCCCGTTAGGTTCTGTGGATCAGAGGGATAAAGCATTTTGTTTGTACCCGAACGGTAGATAAAAGTTTCTAATTGCACGAGTAGATTACTGCGTCAATCTAGTATATTAGATGACCTTACGCTAACCTGGCTTTTGCCAATTAAACGTTTATAACCAGTTTGTTACCCTCGAGTTATACTGACTACGGGTGTAGTAGATTTAGTTGATTGCCGGCCTATCTTTCACGAGGTAATCTTAAGTGGAGTACTATAAACCAAATGAATTTGTAACAGATTTAATCCGTCGTTAACCCTATTACCGTATGCGCCTGTTTACTAAGCAGTTCGCTGTTGTGCTTCTGGCGCTGAGCGCTTCTATCAGTTGTTTCGCCGTGCATCAGGTAGGCGGGCAATTGGAAATGCGAGCGGTGGGCGACGTGCCCGGTCATTATCGGATTTTAGTTACAAATTACATGGAAAGCGGTCCGCGAGCCGATAACCAGCGAGGTGGGCGACTCGGCATCTTCCGAAAGCGGGACAATTTCCTTATGACGCAGATCAGCCTACAGGAAATAGGTCAGCGGCAATCCATCATCTACGCCAATGAGTATTGTGCCAATCAGCGTAACCTCAAGTTCATTGTTGCCACTTTTGAGGCAGACGTTCAGCTCGACCCAGCTACGTATGCCGATTTGCAGGGATATTACGTTTCTTACCAGACCCGGAATCGCAACGCGGGCATCGATAACATCAACAGCCCCAGCCAGACCGGTTTTACGTTTTACCTCGAATTTCCGGCTCTTCAGCAGAACGGCCAGGTGTTCGTGAATTCCTCTCCTCATTTTGGCCCCATCAACGGCGAATACATTTGCGTTGGAGAACCGTTTATTTATCCGTTTGGGGCGACTGATCCCGATGGAGATGAACTGCGCTACTCACTAGTGACGCCACTGGATCAACGGGGCACGAACCAGAATTCGGTTTCGGCTGGTCCTTATCCGGATGTAAGGTGGCTATCCAGCTACGGCGCAACCAATGCTATTCCCGGTAGCCCCCCCTTCCGCATCGACCCACAAACCGGTCAGTTATCCGTAACGGCAACGCAACTTGGCTTGTTTGTCTTTGCGGTCAAGGTAGAGGAGTATCGAAATGGAATAAAGATTGGCGAAGTACGGCGTGACTTCCAGTTTCTGGTGATTGAATGTCCACCCGCAACGACACCAGACCCTGCCGTGCAGATTAGCAATCGCCCGGCTAACCTGCGCAACGCCACAATCTGCCGGGGTGATTCAGCCCTGCTGCAAGCAACCTTTAATAGCAACTGGAATTACCAATGGCGTCAGGATGGCATTAACATTCCAAATGCGACGGGCGCATCCCTGGCGGTACGTGAATCAGGGCGTTATACAGTGGTGGTGTCGCTCAAAACGGCTTGCAGCAAAACGGGTAACTCACAAGATGTTATCATTAACGTTCTGGATAACAATGCTAAGCTCGCCGTAGCGGGCCATCTGTGTGCCACCACGGGTTCCGTAAAGCTCGCCGTACCGGGCGGGTCAGAGGTTAATTACCAATGGTATCGGGACAACCAACCCTTGGCGGGCCAAACAACCGACTCGCTACACATTACGCAGGCGGGTCGCTACTGGACGACGCTGACACACAAAACCGCAGGGTGCGTTTTTCGTACGGACAGCATGTCAATTGAGCGATCGCCAGCGGTGCAGGCAGTTATCCGATCGGCAAGCGGATCGACCCGCATTTGTCCGCAAGACTCCTTACAACTGGAAGGCAGTGGGGGCATTCGCTATCTGTGGCTGAAAGACAACCAGATGATTCAGGGAGCCACCGAGGCTCGTCATTTCGCAAAAACGGCGGGAAGCTACGTCTTAACGGCTAGTGATGCTGATGGCTGCGAGGGCGTTTCAACCCCATTTTTACTTACTCAGGTTCCGCCTATAACCGTTGTTTTTGATTCGATACCGGCCGTTTGTGGGCCAGACAATCCCGTGTATACGCTTGTGAGTAGTCCACAGGGGGGCGAGTTTTCGGGAGTAGGCGTAGTGGGTAACGCCTTCAATCCGAAACAGGCTGGCGTTGGTAATCATCAATTGACCTACACTGCCAAAGCAGCTCCTGAATGCGCCAACGTGACCGTCTCCCGAACGGCCGTGGTTGCCCCCATTCCGACGATTCAGCTCGACGATATAACGACGTATAAAGGAAATACCTTTGAGCTTGCCCCAGCGTTAACGGGCGATCCTGACGTGTTCTCATGGACGCCAACGACGTACCTTTCTGACGCTAGTGTACCGAATCCTTCAGTCGTTTCAATCGCTGGCGACATTACGTATACCATTTCGATCAAGAATGCGTCGGGCTGCGAAGCCAGCGATAGCATTCGTATCACGGTACTGGAACGCGTTTGGATACCAGACGCGTTTTCGCCCAACGGCGACGGTCAGAACGACGTCTGGACACTAGCTGGCATTGAAGCCTTTCCCGACGCCGTTGTTACCATCTTTAACCGTTGGGGCGAAGTTATATATCTGTCTGATAAGGGGTACAGCAAGCCTTTCGATGGCACCATGAACGGAACAGCCTTACCAACCGGCGTTTACCCGTTCACCCTGCGGACAGTTCCCGAACAGCCAGTAGTTCGGGGACGCCTGATGCTGATCCGTTAATGGTTAGCGGTATTGAGCGAGCTCAGTTTCTGACACGGCGGATTAATCTTCCCAGGAGTCAAGACCTAACAATTTGCGCCCCAGCGGAGACAGCTCAGCGGTTTGGTGGCGCTCTTTCTCCCAATTACGGGGATCACCCGGAAACGCATAACCTTCAGGAGCCTGTCGTTCTCGCCAGGAGGTGATCCGCCAATCGCGTAACGCCTGGTTCTCTTCCTGGGCGGGCATCATCGAAATATACTGGGCAATTCGGACTTTATCACCGGAGCGGTTAGGCCGGATACCGTGCGGTTGAGAGCTATTGAAAATCAACAGATCGCCCGCTTCCATCTTCACCTTCACCAAGTCAAAACCCGCCGTATCCGGCTTAAACCGATCCCGGTCAGCGGGCTGAGTGAGTTTCCAGGTGTCGTAGGTGCGGAACAGTTCGGGAATACACTGAAACCCACCCATATTCTCGTCGGTTTGATCGGCCAGAGCGAGTACACCTTGTACGTTCTGGGGTTTGGTTTCGGGGTCATAGTCCCAGTGAATAAACCCTTTGAAGGTATCTTCGGGACGTAGGGGAAAGTTTAAATTAGCCCGGTCGATGGTTACCCACAGCTTTTCGGTTCCCCAGATATCAACAAAGGCGTCGTAAACTCGGGGATACTGGCGGTTGTCCCATTCGAATTGATGGTTGTAAAGTTCAACCATTCCGCTACCGGTTAGCTCCTTCATTTTCATTTCGGCACGGGCCGGAGCATACCAGGTTGATGGATCGTTGGGATCCTTCTCTTCAAACTCCCACAGAAAATCGGCCAGTCGCTTGGCTTGTTCTTTGGGTACCGCCTGCTTAATGACGACGTAGCCGTTTTCGATCCAGAATTTCCAGTCTTCTTCGGACAAAACCCGTAATGGCTTCAGCGGTTCGCCCTCGCGGGTTGATCGGTCGCTTAACTTGATAGAACTACTGGTGGCAGTACTTGGATTTCCCGGAATCTCTTTGTGAGCATTATCAGGAATCATTGCGGCAGGCGTATCTGTAGCCGGTATGCCTGCCGGAGCCATTGTGTTAGTCGCTTCCATGATTTAGGATTTATAAGTCTTTTTGTTGTAACAAAGTTAGCGTCCCTCTTCTGTAGCCTGTTATAACAATAATTACCACTTTTTGCTCTATATTGCTCTTAATAGTTGTATTTACTGGCCAAAGCGTAAAAACATGAGCAAAAACAGGTATGAAAGTGCAGTTTGAAGAAATCAGCCCCGACCGGGATAGCTCATTCCATATTCTGCTGACACCCCATTTGAGCGATGTATTTCTCTGGCATCATCACCCCGAATACGAAATCGTTTATATTGAAGGAGCGAGTGGAACCCGTCATGTTGGCGAACATATTTCTCGCTACGAAGACAGCGATCTGGTATTTATTGGCCCCAATATTCCCCACCTCAATTTCGACTATGGCGTAAAAACGGATTACCAGAAAGTAGTTGTTCAACTGATGCCTAATTTCCTGGGCGAATCTTTCTGGCTGGCCCCTGAGTGCGGGGCAATTCGTGACTTGTTCGAACGAGCCCGTTCGGGGATTTCGTTTCATGGACAAACGAAACAGATCATTGGGCAGGCGCTCAAACAATTGGCTCAGCACCCTCCCTTTAATCGTCTATTGGAGCTGCTCAATATCTTTCAGCAGCTGGCCATGAGTGAAGAATGGACCTCACTGCACGGTAATTCGGTGAACAACTCCTACAACCTGAGCGAACAACTGCGCCTTAAACGTGTCAGCTATTTCATTGCCGAACACTACACCCGCCGGATTGAGATTGATGAAGTGGCCGGATTATCTAACTTAACCAAAGCTGCTTTTTGCCGGTATTTTAAACGAATGACGCACTTGACGTTCACGCAGTATTTGAATCAGTACCGAGTCAACCAGGCCCAACGGCTTCTGTTACAAAACCATACGGTGTCAGAAGCCTGCCTGGCCTGTGGTTTTGAGAGTATGTCCTACTTTAATAAAACTTTCCGGCGTGTCACGGGCGAAAACCCTCTCCAGTTTAAAAAGCGTCACTTGCGTTAGTCAACCAAGACCACTTCGGCGTAAAGAGCTTGCCAATTGAAAACCCCTAAGCCACATCACGATAAGGCAGGTGGTGGAGGCATACCAGCCGGTTTTGACTTATCCTGGGGTAAAGGAATAAACTCCGTGTTGTCATTCGGCGGTAACGCAATGCGCCCCGCTTGCCAATCGGCTTTGGCCTGCTCAATCCGCTCCCGGCGCGAGGAAACAAAATTCCACCGCACCGGCGGCCCGGCATATAAACCGCTCACCCAACGGTTCGCCCCCCAGCAGCATCAATGTGCATCCCTCCTGGGTTACCAGCACAGGATCAATGCCCGCCGTAAACACCAGCAGTTGACCAACCCCATAGGTTCGTCCGCTCACTTCCACGCTCCCTTTAGCCACATAGGCTCCACGCTCGGGATACCCCTGCGGCAAGCCAAACCGAGCGCCGGGCTGCAACACAACGTGGGTATAGAACAAGGGAGAATGGGTTTTCACCTCATTACGTAAACCAAAAGCATCCCCGGCAATCAGCCGTAACCAGACTCCTTTATCGGTGAATACGGGGAGCTCATTGGGCTGATAATTCTCGAACGTTGGATTACTTTCTTCATCAGCCTCGGGCAGCGCTACCCACGTCTGGATCATCTCGAGCGAACCACCCGTCAACGCAGTCGGGTCCTCAAACCGTTCGGAGTGAGCAATACCGCTGCCGGCCGTCATCCAGTTGACCTCGCCGGGACGAATAATCTGTTGTACGCCCAAACTATCCCGGTGGGTCACCTGACCGTCAAACAAATAGCTCACGGTAGACAGGCCAATGTGCGGATGCGGCAATACGTCCATATTGGAAATCTGATCGGGAGCAAGGCTCACCGGGCCGCCGTGGTCCATAAAAATGAACGGTCCAAGCATGCGTCGTAGCCGGTAAGGCAAGATTCGCCGGACGTTGAATCCGTTACCCAGCGAAGCCGGACGAGCGTCAATGACTAGGTCTAACATAGAGTGAACAGTTGATGGAATGAGCGTTGTAATGACCTTATTACGAATCCAAGATAGACACTCTGCGCATCTAAATAGCAGCCAGAACCGCAAAATAACTTGAGTTACTGCCCAGGCTCGCGGACAGTACGCCCAAAGACAGTAAAGGCTTCTAGCTGATTCTCTAAAACGATTAACACAACATCGACCTTTAGCAGGCACCGATTAATCCTGACGGCATCCTGATTTGATAGGACCGTTAGCTTACCAATAAAGTCGATTATAAGACTAGACTAATAAGTAAACAGTTGAACGGTTAGGAACTCGGTTAAGACCGCTGCCCGATATAGTCAGGTGTTTCGGGCCATAAACGTAATCCGCGGAGCCACGAAATCAATGAGCCACTGACACAATGCGCTTCTAATCAGCGATTAGTCAACTGTTACTCAACAACCATGAAAAAAGAACAAATTCATTTAGAAGATTGGCAACGCATTATTGTAGGGAATAACCCACCCGAATTTTTACTCGAAGTACTGCTTCGTTCCGTACTTATTTTATTAGCCTTTCTAATTATCGTTCGGCTGCTGGGTAAGCGCATGAACGGGCAACTTACCCTGACCGAAATGTCAGTGATGCTCACGTTAGGGGCTATTGTTTCACCCATTATGCAGTTACCTGACCGGGGCATCCTGCTGGGAATCGTGATTCTAATCTGTGCGCTGACATTCCAGCGGGGATTGACCTGGCTGGACTTCAAAAGCAAACGGGTCGAAGAGATTACTCAGGGAAAAGAAAGTGTGCTGATCGAGGATGGCGTATTGCAGCTGGATGCTATGGAAGCAGCCCGCATCTCTAAACAGCAGGTTTTTGCCCAGCTACGTAGCAAAAAAATTTATAACGTAAAGAAAGTAAAGCGGATGTATATGGAAGCCTGCGGGATCTTTAGCATCTATACCGAGGAGGAACAAAACCCAGGCTTGTCGGCCTTCCCCGACAAAGACCCTGAGGTTCATATGCTACAGCCTGAAGCCGACTCAGCTATTGTTGCCTGCATGAATTGCGGGAATACCATACAACTCAAAGGCGATCAAAAGCCCTGCCCGGTTTGCCACGAAGTGGAATGGACCCAGGCCGTTTGTTAATTGTAAAGACGATGAAACCAGAACAACTTCACCTGACCGACTGGCAACGCATTTTCATTGGCGATGTGCCGGGCCTGTTTTATATAGAAGTTATTATCAGAACGGCAGTTGTTTACCTGATCCTGATGGCCTCCATGCGGATTATGGGCAAACGCATGGCTGGTCAGTTGAGCCGCACGGAAATGGTGGCCTTAGTAGCTCTGGCGGCTTCGATTGGTATCCCCATCATGGCACCCGACCGAGGGTTGCTGCCCGCTGTTATTTGTGCAGTTGTGATCGTAGCGGGCGAGTGGATTATTTCTAGCATAGCTTCCAGAAATCAAAAAGCAGAATATTTGTTCGAAGATGATCTGGACATCCTGGTCGAGAATTCCGTCATGAAGTTAGACACCATGCTGCACTGCCGGATTACCCGGGAACGGCTGCTGGCGCAGCTTCGATCGGAGGGCTTATACCACCTCGGCTCCGTAAAACGGCTCTACCTCGAAGCGAACGGATCTTTCTCGCTGGTCGAAAATCCTGATCCTACGCCCGGCCTGTCCGTACTTCCCGACTGGGATACTAAGTTTCGGAACAGGCAACGAAAAGTACACAGCCGTTTAGTTTGCGCCAACTGCGGCAATGCTAGTTCGTCGGCGTCACCCGATAACGGGGCCGAATGCACCAATTGCGGCAATGAGGAGTGGACCGAGGCTGTGGAGTGAGCCAAGCTTAAAAACTAGTCGTTATGCCAGCGTCAACAAGGAGTTTAAGAGGGTTAGACTGGGTCAACCTGCTTATGGCGGACGTCAGAGATGGCGTTGGTGTGTATCTGTCCGTCTTTTTGCTTACGGTTCGCGACTGGAACCCGCAGGAAATCGGGATTGTGATTGCCATTCCCGGTATTGTTGGCATATTAGTTCAGCCACCCGCCGGTAGCCTGATTGATCATACCAAATACAAGCGCCTGTTGCTCATCGGCGCGTCGCTCGTTATCGCCGTATGTTGCCTGATTGTGATCTGGAGTGGCGAGTTTTATCCAATATTCATCTCACAGGCAGTGGTTGGGCTTACGCAGTCGGTGTATGCACCCTGCGTGGCCGCCATAAGTCTGGGGATTGTGGGACATGCCATGCTGTCTCAACGAATCGGGCGTAACGAAAGTTTTAACCACCTGGGCAACATGCTGGCTGCCATTGTTGCTGGCCTTCTCGGACGGTTTGTTTCCTACGAAGCTATCTTCTACTTTTCAATCTTCCAATGCGTTGCTCTGGCGTTAGGCGTACTTGTCATTCGGGAAAAAGACATAGATCACAATCTGGCCAGAGCCGCTAGCGACAACGATCAGGCCACCGACGACAATTCCGGTGTCCTGGCGTTGTTAACCAACCGAAACATTCTGGTTTTCACCATAGCCATGGCCCTGTTCCATTTGGCCAATGCAGCCATGCTGCCCCTGGTTGGCCAGAAGATGGGGCTTGTCGATAAGCAGAACTCTTCACTTTACTTGTCGGCGGCCATTATCATGGCGCAGGGAGTCATGGTTTTTGTTGCCTCGTATGCCAGTAAAGTTTCCGAGAACGGGCGAAAGAAAGTGATGTCTATCGCCTTCCTTCTTTTGCCTGTGCGGGCAATTCTCTTTGCCTTCATCGATAATCCGTACGCACTGACAGCCACTCAACTGCTCGACGGCATTGGCGCGGGTATCTTTGGTGTGGTCAGTATTATCATGATTGCTGATCTGAGTAAAGGTACCGGACGATTCAATCTCTTACAGGGCGTTGTCTACTCGGCCATTGGCCTGGGCGCATCCATCAGCAGTATAGTCGGCGGCATCATCGTCAAGCAATACGGCTATGCTATTGGGTTTGGCTCCCTAGCAGGCATAGGTGTGTTCGGTACGCTTTTCTTTTTGATGCTTGTTCCCGAAACCAAGGAAATTAACGCAACAGAATGTGTTGAACCCGACAAATTGAAGAAAGCACTGACCTAAACGGCAAAGCCAGCGGCCGCTTAGAAACGCTGTTTGCGTTAGTTTTCTGGTATAGCGCGGTTCAGCCGGCCCGCCGGTACGGTAGTCTGAAGACTACGCTAGACTGTCATCGCAGTTTCTGACCGGAGTATATCGACGTTTCATTCCGATCACAGACCGGATAACGCCCGGGCATAGACTGAGACTACCGCACCGGCGGACCGGCTCAACCTTACCTTCCCAAACTGCTCATGAGGTATGAATTAGCTACTGAGAATATCGCTCAAACACAAGCGGGGACTCAGTGAGTCCCCGCCTGGTAGTTCCAGAATAAGCGTTACGTAACGCTTGCCATTATCATAGATCTTATTTCGATCCGCCTGACGTGCTACCGCCCGACATTTTGCTTACTACCTCTTTAGCTACTTTCAAGTGCGTTTTCACCAATGGGTGAGCCGCTTTAGCTACGTCTTTCAGGTTACTGTCCGACGCACTCGACTTTACCTGACTCATCACGGCGTCAAGTTTTTCGTGGCCTTTTACACCACTCTCCTGCACATACATCTTGTCGAAATCGGCACCCGACAGACCCTGCATTTTGGTCACCATAGCCTGCGTTTCAGCGTCGGGTGAGCTTGGCAACGTAACACCCTTGGCATCAGCAATCTCTTTCAATTTTGCCGAAAGGCCCGTTTGCTCTTGTACTTCAGCCTGCGCTAGTTGTTTCACTTCGTCGCTGCTGGCGCTTTGCACAGCTATCTTGCTCACTTCCAATTGCATCATGCCGCCTTTGGCCACCTGCATCATCAGATCCTGGTCGGCGCTGGATAGTTTAGCGCTGGTTGGTTTAATAGCACTCACAGCAGCCGCGCCCTTCTGATTCATGCGGTCAAAAGCCGATTTGCTCTCTTTACCAACCATGTTCGTTGATCCAGAGCCTGCCATACCACTGTTTTGTTGAGCGAACGTAACGCTCGTTACCGACAAAGCCATCAGTAGGCCCAGCGCGATCGATTTGGTTTTCATAACGTATGTTAGTTTGTAAACTAATTGTTGAGTTAATACTACCCTGTAACGGCTTGCTTTGGGCAAGTGTTTAGATATTCCCCTTAAAATCTATAGAGTTTTATCTAAATCCAATAATCAAACATATAGGTAACAGAGGATTCACCCAGATTATAGAGTTTTTCAACTGCTTGGCAAGCTATATAACGAAACCTTTGTGATCTCCGTGCGACCCTCTGTTGCCTCCGTGTTTAAAAAGCATTACCGAATCAGCATGATAGCGGCCATCATGTCGATGCCTTCCCACAGATACTGCACTTTCACGTTTTCGTTCTCGGCGTGCTGGTTGTTGTCGTAATTCACGACGGGCACCGAGACTACGTTAGCCTTCAGCACCTTCTCAAATAAATAAAGGGGTAAGCTCCCGCCCGCCGAAGGTAAGAGAACAATTGGATCGGCAGAAGTAGTTTGCACAGCCTTGATAACTTCCTGAGCAATCGGTAAATCCATGGAGGTTCGCTGGGCGTTGTAGCCCGTAGCTGCTTTAATCATGATGAGTTTTGGATGCTGCTGCCGTTCGGCGTCGGTGGGTTCGCGGTCGATAATATGATAGCCACGACTACGAATGTGGTCTTTAACACGTTCAATCTGCCGGGAAACCTCATTGCCCCGAACCATCCGCAAATCCAAAACGGCTTCGGCTTTTGTCGGAATAATGTTACCAGCCATTGCCCCGACATTAGCGCTCTGAAGCCCATTAATGTTTAACGTTGGTATCATCATCAGATCCATAAAGGACGCTCCTCCCCCGTCTGGTCTGGCAATACCCAGCTCCTTTTTTAGGGCCGCTTCCATGTTCGGTACGGCGGCCATAGCTTGCTTCTCGCGGTCCGTCAGCGGTGTTACGTCGTCGTAGA
The DNA here is from genome assembly GCF_042684525.1 of Spirosoma soli. Taxonomy (NCBI): domain Bacteria; kingdom Pseudomonadati; phylum Bacteroidota; class Cytophagia; order Cytophagales; family Cytophagaceae; genus Spirosoma; species Spirosoma soli. Next base: position 219,556 of record NZ_JBHULN010000001.1, read on the forward strand.
AGCCCTCAATGAGCACCCGGCCTTCATCATCTTTCATGCTGGCGAGTAGGCTCACTAGCCGTTGGGCCGGATTAGGGGCCCAATTGCCGTAATTACCGCTGTGCAGAGGACGCTTAGGCCCAAAAACGGTGAGGTAGAGATTCACATCGCCCCGAACGCCAAACTGCACAAGCTTTTTCCCCGAAACGTGCCGGGGTCCATCGGCAATAATCCAGAGATCGCTTTTTAGCTTGTCCTGGTGCTTTTGGAAGATGTCGCCGAGGTGCGTTGATCCGACCTCCTCTTCGCCTTCAAAGAAGAACTTCAGATTAGCCGTTAGTTTGATATTACTCTTGACCAGCGCATCGTAAGCGTTCAGAATGGTCATGACCCCGGCTTTATCGTCGGCACTTCCTCGCCCTGCCAACCGCCACGACGGGTCAATAAACTCTCCTGCTTTATACGTGGTTACAATTGTACCACCCTGCTCCACGGGAGCCGTAATGAATACGGGCTTAAAAGGTTCCAGTCCCTCCGCCCACTGCTTCGGGTTGACTGGCTGACCGTCGTAATGAGCGTAAAATGTCAATGTTTTGGTAGCACCCGGCACGCGGACCTCGCCAAACACTGCGGGGGTTATGCCCGGACGGGTACCGTCTAACAACTGAGCCGGAATGCCCCGCTGCTGCATCATTTGCAAAATGAAAGCCGCGTTTCTGCGAATGTTAACCGAGTCTGCCGATACGTTAGGGATTGCCAGAAACTGCCAATATTCGTTCATCAGCGTTGTCTCGTGGGCCTTACGGTAGGCCTGAACACGCTGCAGCGGTGTTTGGGCGCTGGCCGTAACAGTAGTTTTTTGCCCTTGTGTCGGTCGAGATATGCCAACAATAAAAAAAGCGAGCAGAATGACAAGGTGGTAGCGAAATTTCATACGGACAGTTTATGCCCCAAGATACGATTTTCTGACAACCAGTCAGCCACTCGCTCGGCCTGCAACAGATGCCGCTGCTCGTGCGCGATCAAAAACCGAAACGTATCCCCTACGCTTAGCTTTATCCAGCGGGCAATGGAGATTGGCACGGTTAGAGCACCAATGTTAACCTGCTGTGCTCGCTCCAAAAGTTGTAGTAGCTGCTGTTGTTGCACCATAAACTCATCTATAACGGCCGATGCATCTAGATGGTGGGCGGGGGTGTGCGCTTTGAAAGCTTTCATGGGCATGGCAATTGTGCCATTGGCTTTAGGTCGCATCGTATTGGCAAAGTAGTTACCTAACCAGCTGCTTCTGAACGTCGGCTGTGCAGACTGGTGCCGTACTTCGCCATATACGATAGCCTGCTCCAGAAGAGGTAAGTAATACCGTCCGTACGTATTAAGATGTTCTAAGCATTGGGCGATACTCCACTTTTCCGGCGATAGTCGTTGGTTCAATTCTTCGGCGGACAAAGCTCCAAAGCGTTTTCTGACTACAGTACTAATATCGTATACAAGAGCTATGTGCTCAATGAGTAACGTTTGGCTATTAAAAGAAGGCATCGTATTTGGGGTTGTATTTTCGATACAAACGTACAGTGACCTCCGGTCTTTAATCTTGGTCCAGACCAAGATTTTAATCATAAATGGCCGTTTTACAGCTTAACCGAAGCCAGTAGTTTGCTGAATGTGGCTGGATCAAGGCCGATGTATGATGCGATATACTTGTGAGGTATCAGTTGAAGCAGACGTGGGCTGCGGGTGAGTAGTATGCGAAACCTCGCTTCAGCACTAAACGTCATCTGCTGAATATGGCGCTCCATTAAACCCGATAACGCCCGACTGGTAGCCCGGCGCGCCCAGGTTTCCAGAATGGGATGCCTGGCTAACAACCTGGCAAAATCGGGATAAGCCAGCCGAAGCAACCGACTAGCCGACAGGGTTTCTAAATAATAGTGAGACGGTTGCTGTAGTTGAAACGAATCGATGATGCCCGAGAAAGAGCCAGCGTAGGAGAAAATCAACGTAACTTCACGTTGTTCTTCGCTCAGCGAGTAAGCCCGCTGTATGCCGTCGAGCACAAAATACGCGTAATGTTCAACGTCGCCAGCCGCAGTCAGTATTGACTTTCGCTTGTACGTAACTGGCTGCCAGCACGTAATGAAATCGCTCCAGACCTCATCTGGTAAAGGGCCTTCAGAAAATACGGCTTGCCTGAGCAGGTCAATTTCGGCAGACGAAGGTATCATTTTTGTATATAGCACTATGCGCTTACCGTTCGGCAACACCCTTTCCTCCACTATCCGGCACTTTCATTAATTCTGCCCCACCCCATCTCAATTTAGCTACTTTACCCTGTGCATCCAGCGAAAACGTAACCGGATCAGCACCGTTCCAGAATTGATCGTAGGTCAGTCGGAACGTATCATAATGCCAGTGGTCGAGCCGCCCCGTCAACACACTGTTTAGAGACAGGCGCAGTTTGCCTTCCTGCATCGTTACTTCAACCTTACCATAAAGCGGGTCGGCATACGAACCGATATAGGCTGTGATGGGCAACGTCGGTTTGGTGTTCATGACCCGCGCACTATCAACTCTTCGCTCAGCCGTTTTTGCCTGCTGCCGGAACCCGCCGTATAGCTGCCGAAATTCAGCGCTCCAATCGTGGTTAACACCCAACGCAAACTCATCGAAGGCACGGTACATCAACGCATGACGCAATTCGGCGTGGTCGAGATTACTTTGTACGTAGACGGCCAGTTTATGACTGGGCAATTGCCCATGGATGGCCACCATGCCCGTTAGGCTACCCGTGTGAAAATTGACACGTTGCCCGCGGTAATCGTGCTGAAACCAGCCCAGGCCGTAGGTCTTCCAGGACGGGTGCGTTAGTTGTTGCGTCGGATAGAACTGGGCATCCGTTACAATCGTCTGCGGCTTAAAAAGCTCCGCCCAGGTTATAGGTTTGAGCAGACGTTTCCCGTCATAGCGTCCGCTATCTATCATACACTGCATCCAGGCGGTAAGATCGTCGGGACATGACCAGACCGAACCGGCTGGCCCAATGGCGTCAACCAATCCTTCTTCCGTAGGGCTATTCATCACCCGAATCGTGTCGCTGATCTCAACATGCGGTTTAGCCCGGTTTAAGTCGGTCACTTCCCGAAATAGCGCCTGCGTCCGGCGCATACCCAGCGGCTCAAAAATACGCGTACGCATGAACCGTTCCCAGGGCATCCCGCTTACCTTTTCGACCACCTTTCCGGCAGCCAGGTACATGATGTTCTGATAAATAAAACTAGACCGAAACGAGTATGTAGGTTTTACGAGCCGTATGCGACGTAAGATCTCATCGGACGAAATCTGCATACTTGCCCACAGAAAATCAGCGTTGCCCACACCCGTGTTATGAATCAGCAGATCGCGCACCCGCAGCTCACGCGTAACGGCCGGATCATAAAGTTGAAAATCGGGCAGGTAATCAGTAACCGGATCGTCCCAGCGGAGTTTACCTTCATCAACGAGCATTCCCAGGCAAGCGGCCGTCATTGCCTTGGTCGTCGACGCCATCGCAAAAAGCGTCTGCGTATTCACCGCATCGGCTTTGCCTACTTCACGGACGCCATACCCTTTCTTCAACAGCACTTTACCGCCCTTCACTACAGTAACGGTGAGGCCAGGGACTTTCCAATCGTTGACGGCCTGTTGCACATACGCATCGTACCGGGCAACGGGATCTGCACTAACCGGCTTTCGCGATTGGGAGAACAGTAGCTGAACGCTACAAACCAGCAGCCAAAGGCAGGACAATAAAGACTTCATGAGCGGGCATTTGTCGACCAAGATACTAAAGCTCCGGTAGAGTTCGGCACAAACCAAGCTGATTCAAAACGTCAAATCAGCTCAAACTACCAGGAAAGCAATTTTAGAGCAGGTGAAGAAGCCTGTTTATGGCTTACTGTGACTTGTAATAACTAGAGTAGGGTATGGAAGAGATGGCATTAAGTAGTTTTCGCCGTTCCAGAATGCATTGTTGGTTGCGTCAAATGATTGCATAGGCAGCTTAGTGTATGTAGCCTGTTCCGTAGCCTTAAACGGCTTTACATTTTCTGATTGACGCTGGGTAATCACAAAATCGACCCGAGATCGAAATGGAAAGTCAGAAGCGGTATACGTAAATGTATTCTCGACACTCCCCCCTTGAAAAGACCAACGATTATCAAACTTGGTGTAACTAACGGTATAGTCACGATTTTGTAATTTGGTCGAATACACCTGAGCGTACTTGCTCTTGTTTACTATAGCCAGGCCTTTCTCTGTCAATTTATATTCGGCCCTGACAATGGCTAAGCTCTCAGCCGCTATGAACAGCTTACCAGCAAAATAGCCAGTTGTTACGTAAAAAGTGCGGGGTTTAAAGTTGATGATATAGACGGGTTGATCACCAATAAGGGTTTGGCCTGCCAGCTCAAAAACATAATCTTTGTTTAGCTTTCCGTTGCGGAATAAAAATTCCTGGTACTTAACAATGTCCAGCATGTTACTAACCCAAGGGCCTGGGGTCAGAACGGGTACCGTAAACGTAGTTAAAGGTTTGCGACGACCTTTAATGAAGCGTATTTGGTCATCCTTTTTAGTGAAATAGTACGACGGTTTATATACATCGATCAATCCTTCGGTATATGAAACGCACACATTGGGTTGTTGCTTCTCAATGGTCTCCCGGTAAAATCCGTGCAACAAGGTAGGTTCATTGGTATAATTTTTAGCAATAACCGCTACTGCCTTCAACAGTGTATCCCTGGCCTGAAAGGAGCGCTCAAGGCTAAAATACGTATCAAGAATTGAAGCCTGGGCCTGGTAGGAAACTGGAGCAAGTTGAACAACAGCATGGGTCGCTGGTAAAGTTGACAGTGGCATCTGAGTCAACCGATAGTTGATCGCTGTAAGTGTCAGGGTATCCTGCTTAAGCTGCTTAGGCAGATCCAACATGAAATAGCCATCAGCATTTGTTTCATTGCTTATTTTCCCCTCAGCGACGGAGAGAGTAACAAAAGGAACCGGCTTTCCCGTTTTTGCATCGACAACTTGCCCTTGAATGGTATAATCCGATTGGGCGTAGATTCTCACAGAATTCGCCAAAAATAGAGTCAGGAAAACGCCCCTGGTAGCAATGCTGCTTAATTTAGATTGACGGCTCATCTGAAGAGATTTTTCGGTAGAAATACTACGCATAAACTTTAAACGTATAACAAATCTGGAGAAATTTTGGCTGGGGTATGCTACGGATAGAGTTGGACAGTTATTAAGATAACCAGTTGAGATAAGGCACAAATAGTTGAGCGGCAATGGTGCATGTTGTCGCTGACTGGATATACCCAAACAGACTGCTGTCTATGTATTCTAGGGCACAAACGCCTTTCATGTTTACGCAATCCTACGAAAATCACCAAAAAACGTGAATCATTCCGACCTGCGAAGTAGATTTGCTTATAGCCAATCATATCTTCTTTAACGGTTCGAATGCTTTATCCGAATTACTCCTTTTTATCAGCTGCCCGACGGTTATTAGCCAGCTCAGCCGTCGCTATGTTGCTGCTGGGCAACTCCCACGCTTACGCCCAATCGAAAGCCAGCCCGTCTAAAACAGCGAACGCACTGTCGTCGATCACCGAACGTGACATCAAACGCGACCTGTTTGCCTTAGCAGGTGATCACTTTCGGGGTCGCGAAGGCGGCACGCTCGATGAGCTCAAAGCATCCGTCTGGATTGCCGAGCAAATGCGCGCTATGGGCATCCAACCCGCTGGCGACGACGGTACGTACTTCCAGTTCTTTCATATTCAGCGGACTCGAATTACGGAAACGAGTCGACTCAACATCGGCAATCACCAGTTGACGCACGGACAAGACGCGTTTATCCTGGCTCCGGCTATTGCGTCGGTCGATGCTCCGCTGGTCTTTGTTGGCAAAGGCACACCCGAAGAGGTGGCGAAGGTGGACGTCAAAGGAAAAGCGGTAGCACTGGAGTTTTCAGGAACGCCCCCGGCTGAGTTAAGCTACAGACGCTTTCTATTCGGAACCATGACGCGCCGGGCCGCTGACCTCATCAAAGCGGGTGCGTTGGCGGTTGTTTGGGTGTCGGACAAAGAAGCTCAGTTTTACTTCGAACGCTGGACAACCGGCCTCGAACGCGGGCGTTACGACCTACCCGGCGGTCCTAATACGCGGGTATTCTCGCAGGCGCCAACCGTCTGGTTACCAGCCAGTGCTCTGGACTGGATCAAACAACCGGGGCAGCAGTTCACGAATGTCGTTAACGTAGAAAGTTTCAATTATCCGTCCGTTAACATCGTAGGCAAGGTACCCGGCACGGACCCAAAGTTGAAAAATGAGTACGTATTGATTAGCACTCACCAGGACCACGACGGCGTTCGGCGGGCCGTAGCGGGCGACTCGATCTGGAACGGGGCCGACGATAACGCGACGGGTTGCGCAGCTGCGTTGGCCATTGGGCGGGCGTTTGTCCAGAAACCCGGTAAACGATCCGCCTTGATCGTATTTCATGGGGCCGAAGAACGGGGCTTACTAGGATCTCGCTATTACTCGGCAAATCCGACGGTGCCCCGCGAATCGATCGTGGCCGTGCTCAATGGCGAAATGATGGGACGTAATGCACCCGATAGTGCAGCCCTGCTCGGCTCGCAGCCTCCGCACATGAACTCACTTGATCTGGTCAACAGCGCCATGGCCGCTAACCAGGGCTTAACCAAGTTCAAACTCGACACGCTGTGGGACAGACCCGACCATCCGGAAGGCTGGTACTTTCGGAGTGATCACCTCCCCTATGCCCGGCTGAATATTCCGGCCATCTGTTTCACCTCCCTGCTTCATCCCGACTACCACACACCCAAAGACGAACCCGAACGTATTGACATCCCTAAGCTGACGAACATGACCCGGTGGATGTACCTGACCGGCTGGGACATCGCCAACCGCCCAACTCGACCGGCTTTGGTCAAGGATTTTAAACTAGAACGGTGAGGTTTTCTTGACGTTTCTTGACATTCTCATGTTTAGCGTAGTCTGGAGACTACGCCACAGCGTTATTCGGTCTCTGACCGGTCTGCTATTGCAATTTCTTGCAGAGCAGGCTGGGCTACCTGTTGAGCCAAACCACTTAAACGATACAAACCACAAAGGCCACGGCGTTATGTCGTGACCTTTCTGGTTTGTATATTCTGATGTGAATATTACCGGCCACCCCGATGGAAGCCGCCACCCATACCGCCGTGGAAACCGCCCCCGAAGCTAGATCCTCGAAAACCACCGCTAAATGGCCGTCCACCACCCCAGGCTTGGGCATGGTAGCCTCCGGCGTTCGACTCCAGAAAACGTCCCGTAACGGCGGGGCGATTAACCGGCATCCAGTTTCCCGGACGATGATAGGTGCCGGCATGGGTTAACCAGTTCGCCCGCACATTGTTGAAGCCAGCCGCCGGGCCAAACGTACGGTGAGCGGCCGTCATAAATCCGGCGTTGCCCGGTGTCCAGAAACGGTGTTCGCCCATCGTACGAACGTAATAGTTGTTAAATCCACGATAAAGGTGTGGATAATAGGTTGGTCCTCTCCGGAAGAACCAGGTTGAGAAACTAATGGAGGGCAGGCCGAATAAAACCAGATTACCGCCCCCTCCGAAGTAAAACCCAGTGCCGTACCACCAGGCAGATGGATACCAGAGTGGCGATGCATACCAGTAAGGGTAGCCGAACCAGAATGGATACGGGTTTTGATAGTAGTAATTGCTGTTGACCCAGGCCGGGTTTGGATTAATGCCGGTATTGTATCCATTGGCTTTAGCGTAGGCCAGCCCTGCCTGCTGCAGCTCCTGTTTTGCCTGCGGATCTTTGTCGAGTTCATTCTGATACTCGGCCAACTCCTGCTGATTCTGCACATTCAGACTATCGTGCAAAGCCGTTAACTCCTTTGTCACCTCATCAGGATTAGCCCGATAAGCCTCTCCAAGCTGCTTTGTTTTGTCAATCTGATCAGTGAGTTGCGATAGTACGTCCGGCATTTCAATGAGCTTTCGGAAGGCATTCTGTGTCGCACCGTCGAGCGGTTGAATCAGCCGATTAAACTCCTGCTCGGCCTGCTGATTGAGATTGTCCATCTGAACCAGTTCGTCGCGATTGTGCCGATATAACTTCCAGGCTGACTCCTGTAGGTCGGTTGGTAAGTCTTTAGTAAGTGCCGTCACGGTTGGCTTATCCGAATGGGGGGCCAGCGTTGCCAGATCGTGCACCACATTCGGGTAACGGCTCAAATCGTAAAACCAGCCTTGTTTTTTCTGGTCATACGACTGAATAAGGCGCGTAAAGGCCTGCTGAGTATTGTCGCGCTGCTGAGCCAGGCTGGTTAACACGTCAGGCTGTTCGCTAACGAGCAGAATAGCCTGACGAACATCGTCGCGATACGGGGCGATGGCCGATACAATTACCTTGTCATTATTAATTGCGGGTTGCTCATCCCCTGTGTTTTGGGCTGGTGTAACTTGCCAGCTCATCATCAATAGCCCAACGGGGATCAACCATCTTCTTTCCTGAATTAAGTGAATGAACGCTTTCATAACTGGTAACTTAATTTTTAGTGAACATAGACGTCTTTTCGGTCTTATTTCATTACCCAAAAACCTACTCGTCAGGTGGTTACCTGACGAAGTAGACATCAGCAGAAGAACTAAAATCCAGATGAAACGGACGTTAATCTTCAGTTAAAAAGCAGTCTTAGTCGGTATTCAAGCCTAATCAGCCCCTTCATTTCCGACACAGCGAACACAACGTAACTTCGTGTCACCTATTGGTGCATGCAGAGCCTTTGTGCTGGAATAATTTACTCATGAGGTCTTTTATCAATACCCACTGGTTTAACCTGAAACTCTTAACTTAGAGCCCTCATTAGTAAAGCGGCCACAATTGCCCAGCTATGTTACCTTCTCTGCGAAACCTTACAGGGCTTATCCTCACGCTTGCCCTCTGGACAGCCTGCCATCGACCACCAGCAAAATCAACTGCTTATTTTCCGCCCAAAGGCGACAACTGGGCGCACCTGGCTCCCGAAAAAGCGGATATGGATGCCGCGCTGCTGGAGCAGGCCGTATCGTTTGCCAAAACGCAGGAGACGACCCAGATGGCCCCCGATTTCTCGACGCAGGAAGTAATTTTCGGTAAGCTCCTCGGGCCAATGCCTACCAGCCGGGCCAAAACCAATGGCATTGTCCTTCGTCACGGCTATATCGTGGCCGAGTGGGGCGACACTCAACGGCCCGATCCGACGTACAGCGTAGCCAAAAGTGTGCTCTCTACGGTGCTGGGAATCACCATTGAAAAGAAAATGATTCCGGACATCCATGACCCGGTGGCGAACCTCATCCACGACGGCGGCTACGAGTCAGCCCAGAACCGACCTGTTACCTGGGAGCATCACGCGCGTCAAACCAGTGAATGGGAAGGAACCATGTGGGGAAAAAACAGTGATTTTGTGGGTAAAGAAGCATTTGGTAAAGGGGAGCGTAAACCCCGTACGCTGCAACAGCCGGGCACGTATTACGAATACAATGATGTGCGTATCAACCGCCTGGCGCTGTCGCTGCTGCGTCTGTGGAAGAAGCCACTCCCCGAAGTAGTACGTGACGAAATCATGAACCCGATTGGAGCTTCGGATACCTGGCGCTACATTCCGTACCCCAATGCCGTAGCCAATATCGATGGCCAAGAGATGCCTTCGGTTAGTGGCGGAACCCGCTGGGGTGGCGGTTTGTGGATCAACACCCGCGACGAAGCCCGCTTTGGGTATTTGTTTCTGCGTCAGGGGCGCTGGAACGACCACCAGATTGTATCGTCGGACTGGGTGAAACAGGCCACAACGCCCGGATCGGTGGGTCCGCCCTACGGCTACCTGTGGTGGTTGAACACGCCTGACCGTACAACGGGCAAAAAGCCCTGGCCCGATGCCCCTACAACTAGTTTTGCGGCTTTAGGAACTGGCCAGAACACCGTCTGGGTTGATCCCGAACATGATATAGTTATTGTATGGCGTTGGCATAATGGCAATCCTAATGAACTGATCAAACGTGTTTTAGCGGCCGTAAAGAAATAACAGTCATAAATAAGATCGTTTACCTAAAAGTGATTCATTTAACGATCAGAGGATCAAACATCCTTGCTCTCAAAACGTTAGATCACAAAAGTATTCATTGACAAAATTTTCTATAAACTCACTATAGATTAGCATTACTTTTGATCAACGTTTAACCACACAACGCATCAACATAAACAGACCACCGTACTCAAATTATGACTGCTATAGCGGAACGCGAACGAATCTACGAACGAGCTGACAATAAAGGCTGGAAAAAATGGGGGCCTTATCTTTCCGATCGTGCCTGGGGCACCGTACGGGAGGATTATAGCCCCTACGGCGATGCCTGGAACTACGTTACCCACGACATGGCCCGCTCGCGTGCTTACCGCTGGGGCGAAGAAGGCATCGGTGGCATCTCTGATAACAAAGGCCATATCTGCTTTGCGCTGGCCTTCTGGAATCACAAAGACAATATCCTGAAAGAACGCCTGTTTGGACTGGCCGGTCCCGAAGGCAATCATGGTGAAGACGTCAAGGAGCTGTACTATTACCTCGACAGTACGCCGACGCACTCTTACATGAAAATGCTGTATAAGTACCCGCAGCAGGAGTTTCCATACAATCGACTCGTGATTGAAACCATGCGCCGAAATCGGCAGCAACCAGAGTTTGAGTTACTTGACACGGGCATTTTCGACAAAGACGAGTATTTCGATATTTTCATTGAGTACGCTAAAGCTGATCAGAACGATTGGCTGGTGAAAATCACGGCCCATAACCGCTCCGATCAGGCGGCTCCGCTGACCATATTACCCACCATCTGGTTCCGAAACACGTGGTCGTGGGGCTATGACCAGTATAACAGTCGGCCGATGCTCAACGGCATCGCTAACAACCAGATTGAGATAAACCACAAGCAGCTAGGCAAGTACAAGCTCTATTGCGAAGACGCCGACGCCCTGCTGTTCTGCGATAACGATACGAATACCGAACGGCTCTACGGTCGGCCGAACGTATCGAAATATCCTAAAGATGGAATCAACAATTTTATTACGTCGGGCGGCAAAAAGCAGTTTATCAATCCAAACCAGATCGGTACGAAGGCTTCGGCTCAGTACACGCGTGAGGTTCCGGCGGGCGGTAGCGTAAGCATTCGGCTCCGGTTTAGCGATCAGACGCTGTTCACCCAACCCTTTACCGATTTTGACGCCATCTGGGACAAACGCGTTGAAGAAGCAGACGCGTTTTTCGCCAATTTACAGAAGAACGTCACTGACCCTGAGTTGCTGGCGATTCAGCGGCAGGCCTACGCTGGCATGCTCTGGAACAAGCAGTTTTACTATTACAACGTTAATGAATGGCTCAAAGGCGACCCCAAGATGCCGGTGCCCTTTCAGGGACGTGTGTACGCTCGGAACGAAGGCTGGCGGCATATGTACACGGCCAACATTCTGTCGATGCCCGACAAATGGGAATACCCCTGGTTTGCAGCCTGGGATCTGGCGTTCCACACGCTGACGCTCGCCCGGCTCGACCCGCACTTTGCCAAGCGTCAGCTGGCCGTTATTCTGCGTGAGTATTATATGCATCCGAATGGCCAGATTCCGGCCTATGAATGGAATTTTGGCGATGTGAACCCGCCCGTTCACGCCTGGGCGACCTGGAAAGTGTACGAAATTGACCGCGACCTGAACGGCGTTGGCGACGTAGGCTTTCTGGAGCGGGTGTTTCATAAACTGCTGCTAAACTTTACGTGGTGGGTGAACCGCAAAGACGTCGAGGGCAATAACATCTTCGGGGGCGGCTTCCTCGGCCTGGATAACATCGGGGTATTTGATCGTAGTCAGCCGCTACCGATGGGCGGCCGTATCGAGCAGGCCGATGGTACGGGCTGGATGGCGATGTACACGCTCAATATGCTCAGAATTGCCTGCGAGATTTCGTTGACCCGGCCGTCGTATCAGGACATGGCCAGTAAGTTCTTCGAGCACTTCCTGCACATTGCAGCCGCCATGAACAACCTCGGCAAGCAAGGCATTAGCCTATGGGATGAAGTCGATCAGTTCTATTACGACGTACTGCATACGCCTGATAACAACGCCCGTCTGCTCAAAATCCGCTCAATGGTTGGGCTAATTCCCCTGTTCGCCGTCGAGATTTTAGATGAGGAGTTACTTTCTAAATTGCCCGACTTCAAGCGCCGGGTAGAATGGGTACTGACCAACCGACCTGACCTGGCATCGCTAGTATCGCGTTGGCACGAGCCAGGTAAGGGTGAAACCCACCTGCTGAGTCTGCTACGTGGGCACCGGATGAAAATGATTCTGAAACGAATGTTCGACGAGACCGAGTTCCTGTCGGACTATGGCATCCGGGCGCTATCGAAATACCACGAGAAGACGCCGTATCAGTTCGAGTTGAACAGCGAGATCTTCCAGGTACGTTACGTGGCCGCGGAGTCAGAGATGAGTATGTTCGGTGGTAACTCTAACTGGCGCGGTCCTATCTGGTTCCCGGTTAACTTTTTGCTCATTGACTCGTTGTTGAAATTCTACCAGTATTACGGCGACGACTTCGAGATTGAGTATCCGACCAATTCGGGTCAGGTGATGAGCGTGAAAGAAGCTACGATTCAGGTAGCTGAGCGGCTGATTAATATTTTCCGTCGCGGAGCCGACGGTCGTATTGCGGCTTACGGATATGATAAGAAGATGCAGACTGATCCGCATTTCCAGGGCTTATATCTCTTTTACGAGTACTTCCACGGCGACGTTGGAGCAGGCTTAGGCGCTAACCACCAAACGGGCTGGACGGGTCTGGTGGCTGACCTGATCGAGTACTGGTATAAGTACCAGCCAGAACCGGCCGCTGTAAGCATAGGTAAGTAGGCTACCATCTGTTGTATAATCTATAATACTCTAAACAAAGCAACACCCATGATCGCCCTTTGTTGTATTATCTGTCTCTTAACAAAGGTGCTTTGCTAAGAGACTTAAACGAACAATCCTCATAGCTCATCCGCCCCCGCAAATTCCGTCTCCTACACTGACGCGCTAACTCCACAACACCCAATCCAGATGCTTAGCACCCTACTCCTCCCCGTCGGCAAGGATGTAGACGTATAAGGAACGAGCGCCGTGTGCCCCAATCACCAGACTCTGCTCAATATCGGCCGTCTTGGACGGGCCGCAGATGAACGTACCAAAACCCGTCTGATCGACTTTGAGCAGTTTGTAGGCATCGTGCATGTTGGCTACCAGCGTCGACTGCCGAACGACGATGGACAGGTATTGCGTGATCATGGGCAGCACGCGGTGCGGCAAATGGCGCTCGTCGACCCAGATGGCGGCATTCTCTGCGACAGCGAGTTGCCCTTCGATAATAGCCAGGTTCAGACCTGCCAGATCGTGCGGGGATGTGCCGTCCAGCGGGGTATCGGCCAGGCTAGCCAGTTCAGGAATGGTTGTAGCAACGGCCGTTATACCAGAGTACGTTTCCTGAAGTTTGGCGATAACAGTCGCCCAATCGGGGACTACCTCGGCAATCCCCCCTACCGACGCTAACACATCGATGAATTTCTGGGTAAGGTCGTCAAAACGTGACTCGAAGGTGAATTGAGTCGGCAAGGGTATCAAGGCGGGGGCGTTGGCCTTGATGCTGCTTAAGATACGGTCGCGGGAAGTCATTTTTTAGCGTGGTTAACGTACCAGTCACGGAAACTTTCGGCGGGTGGCTCGGGCATTTCGCGCTGTTGGTACCACGGATTGAAGCGATTTTCGGCCAGCACCGGCGCAAACCGGAGTACCCCCCGCCCTACTTTGCCAGCGGTTCGGTACAGCCGGGGCGATTCGAGCACGGTGGCCATTGCTTTCATGGCCGCGGTCTTGGTGGTGGGTCCGTAGCCTTCCTGCATGAGCACCTGCCGCCATTTGTACAGCTGCTGGTGAATATCAATTTTAACCGGACAAACGTTGCTGCACGACCCGCAAAGCGTAGACGCAAATGGCAGATCGGCATTTTCTTTCATGTCCAGATTAGGCGCCAGAATTGAGCCAATCGGCCCGGCCACGGCGCTGTGGTAACTGAAACCACCCGACCGCCGGTAAACTGGGCAGGTGTTCAGACAGGCCGCGCACCGGATGCATTTGAGCGAATTCCGGAAGTCCGGTCGGCCCAGCTGACGACTACGTCCATTGTCGACAATGATCAGGTGCAGTTGCTGGCCCGGCCGGGGTTTATGGAAATGGCTCGAAAACGTAGTGATAGGCTGTCCGGTAGCGCTACGGGCCAGCAGGCGTAAGAATACCCCCAAATGCTCAGCACGCGGAATCACTTTCTCGAATCCCATCGACGCGATGTGAATGTCGGCCAGGTGCGCGCCCATGTCAGCGTTACCTTCGTTCGTACACACGACTAAACCGCCCGTTTCAGCAATGGCAAAGTTTACGCCGGTCAGGGCCACTTTCCGGGTAAGAAAGGTTTCGCGCAGATGCTGACGGGCCGCTTCGGTCAAGTATTGTGGATCGGTCGCGCCTTTGTCGGTGCCCAGGTGCTGGTGGAACGTTTCGCCAACGTCGGACTTCCGGAGGTGAATGGCGGGTAACACAATGTGGGAAGGTGGCTCCCCCCGCATCTGTACAATCCGTTCGCCCAGATCACTATCAATGACTTCGACGCCGTGCTCGATCAGGTAGTTGTTAAGATGACATTCCTCCGTGAGCATGGATTTCGACTTAACCATCTGGGTTATGCCCGCTTCGGTCAGGATGCGATGGACGATAGCATTATGCTCGGCACCATCGGTGGCCCAGTGGATGGTTATGCCGTTGCGAGTCGCGTTTTCTTCAAACTGCACCAGCAAATCGTGCAGGTTCGACAACACGTGGTTTTTGATCTGCGACGCAGCCTCACGAAGCTGCTCCCATTCGGGCACCTGAGCCGCGGCCCGGTCTCGTTTCGATCGCACAAACCAGAGTGTCTCATCGTGCCAGTCGACGGTTGCTTCGTCCTTGTTAAACGCACTGGCCGCAGTGGCATGGTCTACAACAGAGTTGTTCATAACATTCCGATCAGTTTATGGACCGCTGACTTTTATGATTTTTTGTGTTAACACCTAATCAATTGTATAGAATCATGAAAAACCCTATAGATCGTAAAAATCAGCGGTCTATTAAAATCAGTTATACCGTAGCCGTAAGAATTTCGGCAATATGCTTCACCTTCACCGGTGAGCCCGTCCGTTTAAGAATACCTTCTAAATGCATCAGGCACGACACATCGACGCCGGTGATGTAATTAACGCCATGTCGCAGGTGATCGGCCACCCGATCTTTGCCCATCTTGGCAGAAACGGCCTCTTCCGTCACGCAGAACGTACCGCCGAAGCCGCAGCACTCATCGCGCCGGTCCAGCTCAACCAGTTCCAATCCATTCACCATATTCAACAATTGAACCGGCTTGGAAAAGGGTGGCGCCATCAGTTCAGACATCTGCGACAAATGCAGTCCACGCTGCCCGTGACAGCTCTGGTGCAGACCTACGCGGTAGGGAAAGGCAGCCTCCAGCGCCGACACCTTTAATACATCCGTCAAAAATTCGGTTAGTTCGTAAACGCGCGACCGAATGGCTGTAGCCGCTGATTCGTTCGTTGCGTGAAGGTGTTCTTTTATGTGCAGCGTGCAGCTTCCCGATGGCGAGACGACATAGTCATATCCAGCAAAATTCCGGACGAAATTGTCGTTGCAGCCCCCCGTCAGGTGTTCATAGCCCGAGTTAGCCATGGGTTGTCCACAGCAGGTCTGCTCTAGTGGGTAATCGACTTCACAACCCAGCCGTTCCAGCAAGGTCAACGTAGCCCTGGCAACGTGTGGGTAAAATTGATCGACGTAACAGGGAATAAACAAGCCAACTCTCATACACGTGTTTAAGTAATCACATCGCTACGCTAAAGAGGCAATTTACTGCCATAAGCCAGCAATTGATCAACCATTAGTGGGATTATTTCTACTTGTCATTACTCAGCCGATAAAAAGCCGCTTAGGATGACGGAACGAAAGTACCAGCTTAGCGCCTAACCCCTGTCCTGTACCTTCCTACTCTAAAACAACACCTTTGTTTTGTTCAACAAAAGATTATCTGAATACAGGAGAGTGCATGATAGAAAGCCTTTCGCGTAGTATGACATTTAAGGTGCTAAACCAACTAGCTACACGAGCCCA
The DNA here is from genome assembly GCF_042684525.1 of Spirosoma soli. NCBI lineage: Bacteria > Pseudomonadati > Bacteroidota > Cytophagia > Cytophagales > Cytophagaceae > Spirosoma > Spirosoma soli. The sequence continues at coordinate 235,873 of NZ_JBHULN010000001.1, forward strand.
CCTGTCTAACCATAAACACCCTAACCGATGAAATACACCAACTTCCTGCTGGCAGGCTTCGTCTCCACTAGTATCGCGGTTTGGGCGCAACCGACGCCCCCGAAAGCTAACGATTCCACTACGCCTTTGCACGCCCTTCAGCCCGATTACCCCGTGCCCTACGGCAGTCCCAAAGTTGAGGACGTAACGAAGGTACTGAACCGGGTGTACACGTATCTGGACGCGGTAACGCCCATGCAGGTCATTGATAAGCAAACCAAACAGGAGATCAAAGACTTTGGTAAATTCAATGAGAATGCCATTCTCAAGCCCGGCGACTTCCGACTGACGAGTTACGAATGGGGCGTTACGTACGCGGGTATGCTGTTAGCCAGTGAAGCCACGGGCGATGCCCGGTACGCGGATTATACCAACAAACGATTCGCTTTTCTCAACAGCATTACGCCTTATTTCCGTCCGCAGGTTCAGGCGAACCCAAAGGCAAATACTCCGCTTCGGGCAATGCTGGCTCCGCATGCACTCGATGACGCCGGTGCCATGTGCGCGGCCATGATCAAAGCGGTACGGGCCGGTTCCATCAAAGCGGACCTACGTCCTCAAATCGACACCTACATTAACTACATTCAAACTAAGGAGTACCGGTTAGCCGATGGTACGTTAGCCCGTAACCGTCCGCAGCCGAACACGCTCTGGCTCGATGATCTGTTTATGGCCATACCCGCCCTGGCCCAGATGGGCAAGCTGACCGGCGACCAGAAGTATTTCGACGAGGCTGTGAAGCAGGTTATGCTCTTTTCGAAGCGGATGTTTAACAAAGAGAAAGGCTTGTACATGCACGGTTGGGTCGAAGGCATGGACGTGCACCCCGAGTTTCACTGGGCACGCGCCAACGGCTGGGCCATTATGACTAAGGTTGAACTGCTGGACGTGCTGCCGGAAAATCACCCAGGCCGGGCCGCCATCCTCGATTTGTTACGTGCCCATGCGAAAGGGCTGGCCGCTTGTCAGTCAGGATCGGGCTTCTGGCATCAACTGCTCGACCGAAACGACTCGTATCTCGAAACTTCGGCCACGGCTATTTATGCCTATTCCATCGCCCGCGCCATTAACCGGGGCTGGCTCGATGGGCTGGCCTATGCTCCGATGACGATGCTGGCCTGGAATGCCGTGTCAACCAAGGTCAATGCTGAGGGCCAGGTGGAAGGTACCTGCGTCGGTACCGGCATGGCTTTCGACCCGGCGTTTTATTACCACCGCCCGATCAACGTCTTTGCGGCCCACGGCTACGGCCCGGTATTACTGGCAGGGGCCGAGGTGATCAATCTGCTCAAGAAAAAATCGTTTGAAATCAACGACAGCTCTCTCCAACTGACCGAGAAGCGGTGACCTAAATTCATTACCCACGTTAATGAAAACTATTCTCTCATTATCTGCCTGTTGTGTACTGGCCTCTACGTTGGCAACCGCGCAACCTACCTTACCCAAAACCAATCTTAAGTTCGACTTTGGCTCGGGAAAGACCGAGAAAGGGTACATGCAGGTACTGCCGACTACTCAATACACGAAAGAAGCGGGCTATGGGTTCACGAAAGAGGCCCAGGTTTCGGCCGTAGATCGCGGTGGAAAAGACGCCCTGAAGAGCGATTTTATAACCAGTGATAAGCCGTTTTACTTCACCGTCGATGTGCCCGAGGGCAACTACGACGTTAAAGTAACTTTGGGCGATAAAGCCGGTGAATCGACGACAACCGTTCGGGCCGAATCGCGTCGGCTGATGCTGGATGAGGTCGTAACCAAGACCGGCCAGCTTGAAACCCGCTCATTTACGGTAAACGTTCGCTATCCACAGATTGATGCTCAGGAAAAAGTCCGGCTCAAATCTCGTGAACTAGCCTATCTCAATTGGGATAATCAATTAACGCTGGAGTTCAACGGGCCCAGCCCGAAAGTCTGCGCTGTCGAGATTACCCGGAACGACAAAGCAACTACGGTCTTCCTGGCCGGAAACTCGACCGTCGTTGACCAGGACCGCGAACCCTGGGCGGCCTGGGGGCAGATGATTCCGCGTTTTTTTAAGCCCGGCAATGTAGCCATTGCGAACCATGCCGAATCGGGCGAAGCCTTGAAAAGCTTTGTCAGCGAACGGCGACTGGCCAAGATTCTGAGCCTGATGAAACCCGGCGACTACCTGTTCATCGAATTTGCGCACAACGACCAGAAGCGGGGAAGCGCGTATGTCGAGCCATTCACAACCTACAAAGAGCAGCTAAAACTGTACATCAGCGAAGCCCGGAAACGAGGAGGAATACCCGTGCTGGTGACGTCGATGCACCGTCGTAACTTCGATTCCACTGGGCACATCAACAACACCTTGGGCGACTACCCCGAAGCCGTGCGCCAGACTGGAGCAGAGGAGAAGGTTGCAGTGATCGACCTGAACGCGATGAGTAAAACCCTGTACGAAGCCTGGGGGCCGGAGCAGTCTATCAAAGCGTTCGTGCATTACCCCGCGAACAGCTTCCCCGGCCAGACGCAGGAGTTGAAAGACAACACGCATTTCAGCACTTACGGAGCTTACGAAATTGCCCGGTGCATGATGGAGGGCATCAAGGCTAACGTACCGGACCTGGCCAAGCACCTCATGAGCGATATTGCCCCATTTAACCCCGCTCAACCCGATCCAATTGCGGCATGGCACTGGCCGCTTAGCCCCATGATCACGGCCCTAAGACCGGACGGCAACTAAAACACGTTCATACCGATCGCACTCAATCTTATGAAGTACGTCTTTATTTCCCGGGTTCTCTTTACAGCACTTTGGCTAGCTAGTTGGCCAGTCCAGGCGCAACGGCTAATGGAAAATTTGGGCCGTGGCGTCGTTGCTATCAATCAGGGCGAGGGTAAGGTGTACGTGGGCTGGCGGTTGTTAGGCACCGACCCCGATAACATCGCGTTTAACCTGTACCGGACATCGGGCAACGGGAAACCGGTCAAGCTGAACAAACAGCCGATTATCCAGAGTACAAACTATATCGACCAGGGCGTTGATTTGAGTCAGTCAATCAGCTACGTTGTGAGACCAGTGCTAAGCGGCAAGGAACAAGCGGCCAGCAAACCGTATACGCTGATGGCTAACGCTCCGGCGCAGCAATACCTGACTCTTCCGCTGCAAACGCCCCAGGGCTACACGCCCAACGATGCCTCAGCGGGCGACCTGGACGGCGATGGGGAGTATGACATTGTGATTCACCAGGCCGGGCGAGGACGCGACAACGGTCAGGCGGGCTTGACCGACCCGCCAATCCTGGAAGGGTATAAACTGGATGGTACGTTGTTTTGGCGCATTAATCTTGGGCGTAACATTCGTGAGGGAGCCCACTACACGCAGTTCATGGTGTACGATCTCGACGGCGATGGCCGGGCTGAAGTCGCCTGCAAAACCGCCGATGGCACTATCGACGGTACGGGTAAAGTCGTCGGCGATTCGACGAAGCATTGGGTCGGTCAGGATGGTAAGATTATGACAGGGCCAGAGTACTTTACCGTTTTTGATGGAAAAACCGGCGCGGCCCTGGCAACGACCGATTACATTCCCTCGCGCAATCCAACTGATGGATGGGGCGGAATTGGTGGCAATGGCGGAACCGACAACAACGGCAACCGCGTCGACCGTTTCCTGGCCTGCGTAGCTTATCTGGACGGAAAATTGCCAAGCGTGATCATGTGCCGGGGTTATTACGGCCGCACGGTGCTGGCAGCCTGGGACTGGCGCAACGGCAAGTTATCATCGCGCTGGGTATTCGACTCCAACAAGCAGGATGGCTTTTCAGGTATGGGCAATCACAATTTAACCGTTACTGATGTTGACAACGACGGCAAAGACGAGATTATCTACGGCTCAATGGCAGTAGACGATAACGGCAAAGGCTTGTACACCACCCGACTCCGGCACGGCGACGCTTTGCACGTCACCGATCTCGACCCCACCCGGCCGGGCCTGGAAGTATGGGGCATCCACGAAAACGAAGAACCCGTGCCTGGTTATGACAACGGCTATGGCGCAGCCCTCTACGACGCCCGGACAGGACAGGTAATCTGGGGTAAGTTCCCCGGAAAAGACGTAGGACGTGGCGTGGCCGAAGACGTTGATCCAACGAATCCGGGCGCTGAACTTTGGTGGTCAGGTTCCGATGGTGTGTACAACGTAAAAGGAGAGCGTATTGGCGATAATCCGCCATCGGTCAACTTTCTGGCGTGGTGGGATGGCGATCTGACCCGTGAACTGCTGGATGGCAATCACATCGACAAGTACAAACTGACGGGTCCATCGGAGCGGTTACTAACGGCCGAGGGCTGTTCCTCGAATAACGGTACGAAAGCGACGCCCGCCCTCAGCGCTGACCTGTTCGGCGACTGGCGCGAAGAAGTGATCTTTCGTACCAACGACAACAAAAGCCTGCGAATCTACACGACAACCATTCCGACGGAGCATCGTTTATACACCCTGATGCATGATCCGCAGTACCGATTGAGCATTGCCTGGCAGAATGTTGGGTATAACCAGCCTCCGCACACCAGTTTTCACCTCGGTAATGGCATGAAAACACCACCTAAACCTTTACTAAACGCAGAGGGACAGAGTATGCGTAGCGTTCGCAAAGATTTTTAAGTCCCTCTGTGTATACTCTGCCCTTCTGCGTTTAAACTCAAACCTCCTATGCATAAGACCCTGTCAGCCTCACTATTCATCATTACCGTTTTTTTGTTGGCGGCTATGCCTCCCCAACGGCCAACCCTCTACATCATCGGTGACTCTACCGTTCGGAATGGTTCTGGTAAAGGGTCGGATGGCCTATGGGGTTGGGGTAGCCTTATTTCGGAACACTTCGACACAACGCGACTACATATCGAGAATCACGCCATTGGTGGCCGTAGCAGTCGTACGTTTATGACCGAAGGCCGCTGGGATAAAATCATGGCGACGCTTAAACCCGGTGATTTTGTGCTTATGCAATTTGGCCACAACGACGGCGGAGCCATCAACGATACGTCCCGGGCACGGGGCAGCATCAAAGGCATTGGCGACGAAACACAGGAGATTGACAACATGCTCACGAAGAAACATGAGATCGTACACACCTACGGCTGGTACATGAAGAAGTACATCAACGATACCAAAAGCAAAGGAGCCACACCCATCGTTTGTTCGCCGGTACCACGTAACGTCTGGAAAGAGGGCAAAGTAGAGCGGTCCGGTAACAGCTACAGTAAGTGGGCGGCCGAATGCGCTAAATCGGAAGGAGCTTACTTCATTGATCTAAATGATCAGATTGCCCAAAAATATGAGGCCGGTTACGACGAAGCCAAACTTAAAACCGAGTTCTTCCCCGGCGATCATACCCATACCAACTACGCAGGTGCTAAATTCAATGCAGCCGCCGTGGTTGAGGGTTTGCAACAGTTGAAAGACTGTAAGCTCAACAATTTCGTTGCCACCATGGCTAAGAAGTGATCGATGGATCGATCAACTTTTTAAAGTCAGGGTCTGCCGTAGCCTAGCCGGGCTGCGAACCAGCGGCCAGGCTACACAACCCACCAGGTACAGCTGGAGCGAGGTCTAGCCAAGGTTACTAATGTGTCGCGATCAACCGCCCTTGCGCTCCAGCATGTCGACGGTGTGCTGCAACGAGGGATGACCAAAGGGCAGGGCAGTAGGCGCATCGGCTGTTACTTTCCAACTCTGATGGCCCGGAACAACGAACGCTGGTTTCGGATAACGTTCATGCACCCGGCGCATGGCAGCCGGCCAGCTAGCCAGATCAGCATCCGACAGATTTCCCAAGCTGCTGGCCTCATAACTTTTAATGAAGCATCCGCCAAATAAGACCTTTTGCTTCGGTAACCAGACCACAATATTATCGGGGGCATGACCAGCGCCGGGAAAGTACGTTTCGATCGACGTACCGCCCACTTTCAGCGTTGTATCGTTGGGTAAGATGCCATCCGGGACCGGAAAGCCCTCTTTTTTGGCCAGATCCGCCGTTAAGCGCGTACTGACAACCCGCGCTCCGTGCCGACGTAGCACTTCGGTTCCCGCCAGTCGGTCTTCATGAAAGTGAGTAACAACGGCTAGCACAACGCGCTGTTTTAGGTAGGTGCTGACCCATTTTATGAGCTGCGTGGTTTGGGCCGTATCCCAGGGTGTGTCAATCAGAACAACTCCCTTTTTGGTCTCGACAATCATCCCGTTCGATGGAAACGGTTGGCCGCCGTAGAGGTTATACGACGTGTGGACATACACCGAGGGCACAAGGGGTTCAACACTGATGGTAAACGGCTGAGCGTAGGCATGCCGACCAACAGCAAGCGCCCAAAGCATCGATAGTAAGCACAAGTACTTCATAGACAGCAGGGAGCGTAGTGGTTAATTAAGTGGTACTTTGAAAACTCTTTATTCTCACGAGCGCTACAGATTTCGGATGTATTTCTGTCCACCCAGGTACCTCATTTGCCGGGCAATCTGTCGGGTCCGGCGCTGGATGTAATTCGAGGGATTCTTGATCGAAAACAAGCGGGGGTTCGGTAGTACGGCTGCCATTCGGGCGGCTTCATTGCGGGTCAACGATGCGGCTGAGTGGCCATAGTACCGCTGCGATGCGGCTTCGACGCCAAATGTCATGGGCCCGGTTTCTGCCACGTTCAGATACACTTCAAGAATGCGCTTCTTACCCCAAATCAACTCGATAAGGGCCGTAAAGTATACTTCTAAGCCCTTACGGATATAGCTTCGCCCACTCCACAAAAACACGTTTTTGGCTACTTGCTGCGATATGGTGCTGGCTCCCCTTGGCCGTTTACGATGTTGGTTCTCTTTGATGGCATCCTGAATTTCATCAAAATCGAAGCCCCAATGCGTCGGAAACGCCTGATCTTCGGAAGCCACTACAGCAAGGGCGGCTTCTTTGCTGATCTCATCGTACGAACGCCATTTTTTATACACATGGCTGCTTTCGTCGGTTCCGAACGTGTCCATCCAGCGCGACACGACTAAAGGCGTTACCCAAACCGGTACGTATTTTAGCACAATCACGTAGCCGATCGAGCCAAAAAATAACCACAAAAACGCTTTTACGCAGAACCAATAGATACGCTCCAGCATCGGCCGCTCGCGAATGAACCGACGAGCCCGTTGCCACCGGCCCGTCTTCTGCAATCGTTGCATAGACGAATGAGCCGCTTTAGGGCGTGGCTGCTGGGGCGCATTGCGGAACGTATTGGCAGGGCGTTGCGAATTCATGGGCGTGAGGGCGTTCCGCGAAAATAATGGTATCGCCGATGGAAACCTGCGATGTTTATGGGATTTATAACCTGAAACCGCAAAAAATTAGCGCCCTATTGGTCGACGAATAACGTTGCCGCTACGCGATCGGCGAAAAGTTTGCCGGACTCTGTCAGTCGAAGCCGGTCGCCCTCACGAACGAGCCAGCCTGTTTTATACATACTCAAAAGGTCATTTGTTTGTTTTTGCGCAAAGTCAGCGCTATACAACACATTCAGCTCATTGAGTGAGCAACCCCACTGGGTCCGCAGTCCCGTTAACAGATATTCATTCACCTGATCGGCTACCGTGAGCTCCTCAACCGTAGCGGGCAGTTTACCATGTTTAATATCAGCGATATAACGTGCATTGTTAGCAATGTTGTATTGCCGACTATGACCATTATACGAATGAGCACTTGGCCCAATGCCCAGGTAAGAACGCCGTTGCCAATAGGCCGTATTATGACGAGCGTACAGACCGGGTTTAGCAAAGTTAGAAATCTCGTAATGCTCGTATCCGGCTGTCGTTAACGCGTTGGTCAACGTTTCAAATTGACTAGCGGCCAGCGCTTCGTCGGCGGGGGGTAATTTGCCTTTTTGCTGCCATCGCCCAAAAGCCGTATCGGGTTCAATGGTCAGCGCATAAGCGGAGATGTGTGGTACGCCTAACGCCAACGTTTTTTGCAGATCGGCCTGCCACATTGAGTCGTCCCGGTTGGGTATCCCATAAATCAGATCCACGCTCATGTTGTCGAATCCGGCTTCATGGGCTCGGTTAACGCAGACTTCGGCTTCGGTTGCCGTATGGGCCCGATTCATCCAACGAAGCGTGGCTTCATCGAACGTTTGTATGCCAATACTAAGCCGATTAACGTAGCGACGTAACATTGTCAACTTCTCGACTGTCAGATCGTCGGGGTTCGCTTCTAAGGTAATCTCGGCTGATGGGGAAATTGTAAAGTACGCGTGAATTGTTTCAGAAATTTGCGCCAGTTCGCTCTCACTTAGCAACGACGGCGTTCCTCCACCAAAATAAACCGTCTCTAATTGGTTGCTGGGCAGGTAATCTTTCTGGAGAATAAGTTCGGCACAAAGCGCATCCACCAGCGCTGATTTTTGGCTTAAACTGGTGCTGAAATGGAAGTCGCAATAGTGACAGGCTTGCTTACAGAACGGTATGTGAAGATAGAGATGCATCTATCTATATGACAGTAATGGCCCGCTGTGGGTTCCCGATTACAAATGCAAAGAGGGTAAAGGGTAAGCGATTAACCTTTTACGAAAATCTCATTTACGCCTGTAGGTCTTTCTCCAGTACAATCATCAGTCCGTGCTTCCCTTGGAGGGCTCCTACAATGTTAAACCCGAAGCGCAGGTTCAGAATGAGCATGTTGCGCCATTGGTTATAGGTCTGGGTGCGAATAGTCATGTATCCCTGTTGGCGACACCAATCGTGTTGTTGACGCATGAGCTCGGCCGCAATGCCCTGGCCACGATGCGATGGACTAACACAGCCTAACCAGCTATAGAATTGCCCCGGTTGTCGTTCGTAGCCGAGTTTACAACCAACGACGGTTTGGTCGTCAATGGCCAAAAAGGTAGGAATGGCTGTTCGGGCAAGTTGATAAGAGAGTTCAGCGACAGTCTCCTCACGACCACGATTATTGAAAACTGTCTGCAATAGGTCAACCATTGACGTTATCAGTGGCTCGGATGGCAAACCGTTGTGGAATTCGTAGCGGATGTTCATGCCGCAAAAATGCAAAATACCCGTTCGCTAGAGAAACGAATCGTTCAGTCTGGGCATTTCTTGCAGCGCTTGCCCTTTTTGTACTTCTTGCAGCACTTTTTCAATACGCATTCGCCCCCCAAGAAGGGGTTGCCCTGCATGACTGGCTTTTCGTGTGATGAGGTGGTGATAAGGTCACCCGTGAGAAACTCAGCGTTCATTGTCTGACTAGTTACGCCAGCAAAGTTACTTTATTTAGATTGATTAAAAACAATGTTATGAAAAAAGTTTTAATTGCTTCCTCTTTATTGATAAGCCTAGGCGCCTTAGGGCATGAGTTCTGGCTGCAACCGAGCCGATTTTTCGTTCGTCCCGGCGATGAGATTAGCCTACAGGTATTGGTAGGTGAGCACTTTTCGGGCGAGCGCTCGGAGGGGAAGAAGAATCGAATTATTAGCTACCGCCACCACGCAGCCACCGGTACGGCCGATATAACCCCTACCCTAACCGGCGATACGTACAGCGACGTTTTAGTCTCGCTCAATACCGAAGGCACGCATCTGTTCACGTTCATGAACACGCCTAAATTTTTGAGCATGAAAGCGGATAGTTTCCTTTTGTATTTGCAAGAGGACGGCCTCGATAATATCATCACCGCCCGCCAGCAACAGGGCGAAAGCAATAAACCGAGTCGGGAATTGTACCAACGATGCGCCAAATCATTGGTACAGGTGGGCGATACTCCCGACCGGACTTTTTCCAAGAACACAGGGATGACGCTTGAAATTATCCCGGCGAAAAATCCGTATACGCAGCGCTTTGGTCAAACGGCCGAGTTCAAGATCCTGTTCATGGACAAGCCACTGGAAGGGGCGCTCGTTCGCTACTGGAACCGGAACGCCACCAACCAAACCCTTGAAGAAAAGCAGCGAACAAACGCTCTAGGTGACGTTAGTTTCCGACTGCGGCCAGGGCGAAACATGGTCAGTGTCGTTCACATGGTACCCGCTAAAGACACCACGCAAACCCGCTACGGATCAGCTGATTGGCATAGTTACTGGGGTAGTCTTACATTTGGTTCCCGATAATAGTCAAAAAAGAGGCCAGCTAGCTGGCCTCTTTTTTCGATACATTCATAAGTTGAATGACTCGGCTGAGCAGTGTAGTTACCCGCATTTTATTTCATCTTACCGACGTATAGGGACAAATTCAGTCCGATAAATGAGCGTTTTGCATTCAGGTTGCCAAAGCCAGTAACACCAATGCCTAAATCTTTTGTCGACGTAATAAATCTGATTTCAGCAGGTAAACCTATGGTTGCATATTTAATCGGTTCATAAATGTTTGATCCGTTTATGAGCGGATCAGGGTCTGAGCTTAGGTACTTACCTCGATTGGTACCCCATACTCCGCTTACACCAGTTGAAAACCTAAACTTACCCGTTTTAAGCCCATACAGTAACCCGAACTCGTGAATTGCAATAGCAGGGACATTGTCCGGGAGAACTTCACCATTAAACGTGTATCGTGCGGTAACAAGGGTCGGACTATTATTAAACTCGTACCCAAGAGCAACCATACCACTAGGAAACTGACTTTTCCCAATTCCTAAACCAAGCCAGTACTTATGGTTAAAGACATCCTGACAGTAGGCTCCATTAGCCACTAGTAAGACCAGTGCCCATGCACTGACAAAAGTTAAACATTTAGACATAGTGTTGCTTCTAAAGGTGTATTTCAATTTTAACTTTTCCTTATAGCATGCCTTTCATTGAAAACATAGCTGCTCTATTTCATTCGCCCGGCATAGACGGATATGTTCAAGCCTGCAAATGACCGTTTAGCATTCCAGTTACCAAACCCGGTCAATCCAATGCCAACATACTTTGATGGAATAATAAACCGAATTTCAGCTGGTATACCTATGGTGGTATATTTAATTGTCTCATGCTGGGCGGAGCCATAAATCAGTGGATCAGGATCGGACCACAAAAATTTTCCTCGATTCTGACCCCATACACTACTCAAGCCTGCTGCGAAACTAAATTTGCCCATCTTATATCCATATAGTAATGCGAACTCACTCACTTCAATTGCAGGGCGTATGTCTGGAAAGATCTCAGTATTTAGCGTATACCGAGAAATAAGTATGGTTGGTTTATTACCAAGCTCGTAGCCAAAGGCAAACATGCCACTAGGCAGTTCACTTTTCCCTAATCCTCCACTGAGCCAAAATTTATTCGGTGAACTATCCTGGCAATAAGAAGCAGTAGATAGCAAGCAAAGAAGTAAAAGGGCAGAGAAGAAAGTAATAAATCTAGTCATACTATTACTTGGATAATTGAGATGATGAATCTAGCAGTCAGAAGTAGTTTTTAAAAACAATTTTGTCCACCGTTGGTACGAACAAAGTTGTGCCAACCCGATGCCAAATGACTTTCTGATCCGGATGAACATGTACTAAAAGCGGAAGAACATTGAACATTTTGCGAGCCGTACGTCTGGTCGTCAAACTGTTGTAGGGCTTTATTTTTGACAAAAATGGGCAGGGTTAACCCATTCTACAAAATATACTCTACAGCGTCTTAGAAAGATTAAACTATTAATATATAACAGCTATAAGCATATATACAGAGCCATATTAAGTATTTTCTACATTAAATTGCCATTAAAGTGTCAGCTTAACATTATTTACTATCTTACCTATATCGACTTAAACTAGTTAGCTTTGAAAAAGATCTTTTAATAATACAACGTTAGTAGTACTCTGAAATATTATTATTCTTATCATTATCAGTTAAACCAATCTATTTAGCGACTGTTAATATTCCATTAATATAAGCTTATTTTCACTTCATTCCGTAAAATGATTTAACATTAACAAGTAGTAGGCTCTCATCGCCCTTATTTCATTTATTGTATTATCCTTATATTAGCTTACTCGCTATGAGTGTATTTCTGGTGCTCAATGGACCGGGCAAACCGTCTGTCGATGAAGGCCTGTAACGTACAGTCTTGCCGCCTGTTGATGGTACTGTTGTGCCTGAGTGCATCGCCGGTACTCGCCCAGCTACCCTCCATCCGGGACACCGTATTGACTGGCTATACGCGTACGGCACTAACACCCATGTACTACGGGCTTGGTACCGACCGACTCGGGGGTGCCCGCATGGAAACCCTCGACTCTAATGTAGTCCTGAATGTAACGGGTATCGACTCCACCCAAAAGTTCTGGCGTGTTCGCCTGGCTCCGTCGCTGACAGCTTTCGTGCCCGTTGAGCAAGTACGGGTCGATACGTTACAGCCTTACCCAGTCGGTTCGCTCACTGGCAACTGGACTGTTTATGGCGATACCGCCGGTCAGGCTTTGGGGCCCTCCTTCGATTATGTTGCCGTTCGGCTGCCTGCCCGTTTGCCGTATCGAAGTCAGCAGCAAGTCAATCCTTCTCGCCTGGTAGTAGACGTGTTTGGGGCAACCCCGAACACAAACTGGATCACCCAGTTGAGGTCAGTGCAGGCCATCCGGAACGTATGGTTTGAGCAGATCGCCGACGAAACGTTCAGGATTTATATTGACTTAGTCCATGAACAGTCGTGGGGTTATTCCATTTACTACCAACGTAACACGCTGGTGATACGCGTACGCCGTCCGCCCAAAACCTACAGACTGCGTGGCCTCACCATTGCGGTCGATGCCGGTCATGGCGGCAGCAACACGGGCGCGAAGGGTAACCAATCGGGCCGGTTTGAAAAAGAACTCACCTTCGACGTGGCTCAACGGCTCCGGGCCCTGCTTGAACGCGCTGGTGTGCGGGTAGTGATGACTCGCACCAACGATACCCTTCTCGGGCCAACCGCCCGAATTATAGCCATGCGTCAGGCATTGCCCGATATGCTGGTCAGCATTCATTTCAACTCATCGGGCAATGCCGCTATACGGGGCGTCAGTACGTATTACAAGCACATTGGCTATCGGCCCCTGAGCCAGACTGTGTTACAGGAATTACTAAAAACCGGCGCAACCGAGTTTGGCAACGTAGGTCATTTCAACTTTTTCTTTAATGTCCCTACCGATTACCCAAACGTATTGGTAGAAGGTCCTTTTCTGAGTAATTCAGCCGATGAGGCCTTGATTACAAACGAACGCTTCCGCCAGAACATGGCGAAGGCCATTTGGAAGGGGATCAGGAAATTTGTCAAAAAGGCCCGCTGAACTACATAATTTCTCCGGTCAGGTACAATTGCACCTGCCCACTGATATCCACCCGTTCTCCGTTTAGCTTACAGCGTAAAAAGCCACCCCGTTTAGATAATTGGCGGGCCGTCAGTTCGGTTTTGTCCAGTTTTTCAGCCCAATACGGTACCAGCGTCGTGTGCGCGGACCCCGTAACGGGATCTTCGTCGATACCTGACTGAGGTCCGAAAAAGCGCGAGACAAAGTCAACACCCGAGTCGGCATCGCCGGGGGCCGTCACGATCACACCCCGCGCCGGAACCGTGCTCATCTCGCGAAAATCTGGTTCTAACGCTTCGATTTGCGCCTGACTTTCGTACACCAGCATGTAATCCGTTTTACCCTTAAAGACCAGCAGCGGCTTTTCGTGCAGGCTGGTTAGCAAGGCAGGTGGTTGTACGTTCGCTTTCTGAATGGTATCGGCGGGAAAGTCGAGCGTTAGCCAGTTATCCTCACTGCGACAAACTTTTAAGAGACCACTGCGGGAATCGAAAAAAATTTGATCAGTTTCGGCTTTATCTTCTAAATAAAACACCACGTAGCCAGCCGCCAGGGTAGCATGTCCGCACAGGTCTACTTCGACCGTTGGCGTAAACCACCGGATATGATAATGGCCTTCCTCTTCTTTCTTAATGTAAAAAGCCGTTTCAGCCAGATTATTCTCGGCAGCAATCTGCTGCATTTGTTCATCAGGAAGCCACTCCGCTAATGGCACAACAGCGGCCGGGTTACCTGCAAACAGTTGATCAGTGAAGGCGTCAAGTTGATAAATGCGCATAGAGTCGTTAAAGTGTGCAAGGCACAAAGTAAATTATGATTTAGGAATGATGCTTGTTTCGTTCTGTATGGCGTTAAACGTGTCTAACGTAAACTCCGTAAGCGTCGGTATAACGACGTCGGCAATCGCAAATTTAGGGTGTCCAAACTCAAAGGGAGCTGGTACCGCTACCGTATGCATACCCGCATCGTGAGCCGATCTTAATCCACTGCCCGAATCTTCGAAGGCCAGACAATCAGCGGGCGCTACGTTAAGTTGTTGGGCCGTGCCCAGGTAAACGTCTGGTGCGGGCTTGTTGCGGGCTTCGAGGGTAGCGGAATGCCATAACGTGAGCAAATCACGAATACCTAGGCGGTTGACGACCACTTCAATCAAGCTCATGGGCGAAGCCGATGCAATAGCCGTTGGGATCTGTTGACCCGCGAAAAATTCGAGGGCCTCGATAGCTCCCGGCATAGGTTCTGCTAATAAGGCAATGCGCTCATGTACACCCTCGGTGATGGCATCCGCCAGGTCTTCCAGACTGCGGGACTGTTCAGCCCAGGGAGCGCGGGCGTACCAGTACCGAACAACGTCCAGAATCGGCATTCCAGTGGTTTGCTTACACTCCTCATCCGTCAAAAATAAGCCAACGGTGGCAAAAACTTCCCGCTCCATGGCCCGCCAGTGGGGTTCAGAATCCACCAGTAGACCATCCATATCAAATATTGCTGCGTGTATCAAAATTAAAAGAAATAGAGGTGTTAACGATCAGACCGGCGGCAACCACACATACAATAAGCTGATTGCTAATACATTCAACCCTTGTTTATGCATCTAGCCCACGCTAATCTCCTTGTAACTAAATGCAAACAAACTACTTTCAGCCAAGATAGTACGGCCTGTACTTACCTTTTAGGACGAGCCTCTGAAGTTTTGAGTCACTTAAGTAAGCTACTTCTTATAAACGATTGATCGCCTAATTCCTCTAATTCTCTGAGCGTGTAACCCGTTCAGCGTTACACGGCTGTAGCAGTCTATCTACGTCAACTAGCCGTGCAACCGCTTGTAGAGAAGGAGGTTCCTTTTCGTGACTGGCTTAATTTATACGTCGGCCCGGCGAAATGGCTTTACATCAATTTTATCCCAAACGCCCTCTACAATGTATGGATCCGTTTCCAGATAATCGTTCAACTGATCTTCGGTTTCGAGATCAAGTATCAACATGGAGCCAATCATGTTACCATCCGCATTAAGCAGAGCACCACCGAGTAGGAACTGGCCTTTTTCTTTCAATTGACGAACGTAGTCTAGATGACTGGGCCGGACGGCCATACGTCGGTCGAGGGCATTTGTATCCGTATGGTCGTAAGCATGTATAACGTACTGCATGAAATGAATCGGATGTTTTATCGGGCAAGATACCATCTTTCGGCAATTTCGTCTTAAACCACGCCCAGTTTATCCCACTTTTTGGCGTCTCAACGGAGACTCTCCGGTCTTGATTCATCCTTGATTATTAGCAGTCCTTATCAGGAAAGCTACCAGACGCGTCAAATGATGATCTTCACAATCCAGTAGTTAACTACCTAGCCGCCACTAGTCCTTTGCAAGGCGGTCGATGCCCTGTATACCCCTTAACTTCTGCAACAAAGGAGTAAGCGTTTCTCAGTTTTCTTGCTAATTTCCGGTTTTACAACCAATCCGCTTACCTCATCAATACATGAAGTTTTCTTTCTGCTGGCTTATGGCGCTCTTGACGGCGTCTGTCGTTGCTCAGCCCAAACCCACCCCGCCATCATCTGGGTCAATTCCCGAACTCACCGTAGAACGTATCATGCAGGACCCGAAGGTCTGGATTGGTACGTCTCCTTCCAATCCGTACTGGTCCGACGATTCAAAGACGATCTACTTCAACTGGAATCCCGACAAGGCAAAAGGCGATTCGCTCTATAAAATTACGCTGGCGACCGGGCCCAAACTGGCCGCTTCGCAACCCGTTAAGGTTAGTCCCGCCGAGCGTCGGTCTTTACCAACTGCGCCCGTTGCCGCTTTTAACCGGGCCCGCACGCAGCGCCTGTTTGAACGCCAGGGCGACCTGTTCTGGCTCGATGTGAAAACCGGGCGCACCCGGCAATTGACCAATACTGTAGACGTAGAAAATGATGTCATTTTCTCGGGAGATCAGCAAAGTGCAGTGTTTCGACGCAATTCTAATTTGTTCAGCCTTAACCTCCAGACTGGCGAACTTACGCAACTCACTGACTTTCGGCCCGGTTCCAGAAAGGTTGACCCCAAATTGACCGACGAGGAAAAGTTCCTGAAACAGGATCAGTTACGCTTATCAGACGTAGTGAAAGAGCGTAAAGACAAAAAAGACGAGGGTGAGCGCATTAGCAAAGCGGATAAACCGAAACGGCCCAAGGAAATATACCTCGACGATAAGCAGGTTGTCAATCTGCAACTCAGCCCCGATGGCCGCTTTGTAACGTACCGCCTGTCGAAAAGCGCGTCCAACGCGAAAACGGCGCAGGTACCCAACTACGTTACCGAATCAGGCTATACCGAAAACATCTCCGCCCGTACGAAAGTAGGGGCTCCGCTGGCCAGCCAGGAATTTTTCGTGTACGACATTGTGAAGGATACGGTGCGTACCGTTAACACAAAAGACATTCCGGGTATCAACGACAAACCCGATTTTCTAAAAACCACAACCGCGAGTAGCAAACCCGACACCGCAAAGAAGACACGGCCGGTGGTGATTAACGGACCGGTTTGGTCAGAAGATGGTAAGTTATGCGTGGTGGTGGTTCGTTCACAAGATAACAAAGACCGCTGGATCATGCACTTCGACTTGGAGACTCTCAAGCTCTCCCTTCTTGACCGCCAGCACGACGATGCCTGGATTGGTGGCCCCGGCATCGGTTCGAACTTTTCGGCGGGTAACATGAGCTTCCTGGCCGATAACCAAACGCTCTGGTTTCAGTCGGAGGCCGATGGGTATTCGCATCTCTATACCGTTAACGTATTGACCGGTCAGAAAAAGCAGCTGACTTCGGGCAAATTTGAGGTCCAGCAGGTACAGCTGTCGAAAGACAAAACGCACTTTTTTCTGCAAACCAACGAAGTGCATCCCGGCGAACAGCACTTTTATCGTATGGCGGTGACGGGCGGCCCACGCACCCGGCTAACCAGCATGACCGGCGCCAACGACGTAACCCTTTCGCCCGACGAAACGAAACTGGCAATCCGCTATTCGTCCAGCAATCAGCCGTGGGAATTGTATGTTTCAACGATCAGTGAACGGCCGATAGCCAACAGTAGTAAAGGGGCTACCCCTATCAAGCTAACTAATTCGATAACGGATAGCTTCAAAGGGTACGCCTGGCGAGAGCCAACCCTCGTCACCATTCCGGCTCGCGATGGCCAGACAATTTATGCGCGGCTGTACAAACCAGCGAAATCCAGTGGTAAGGCAGTCGTTTTCGTACATGGCGCGGGCTATTTGCAGAACGCCCACAAGTGGTGGAGCCAGTATTTCCGCGAGTACATGTTCCATAACTTATTAGCGGACCGGGGCTATACCGTGCTCGACATTGACTACCGGGCCAGCGCTGGTTACGGCCGCGACTGGCGTACGGGCATTTACCGGCACATGGGCGGCAAAGACCTCGACGATCACGTTGATGCGGCTAAGTGGCTCGTGCAAACCCAGGGCGTTGACGCCAAGCGCATTGGTCTTTACGGCGGTTCGTACGGCGGCTTCATTACGTTGATGGCCATGTTTACAACGCCGGACGTCTTCAAAGCCGGAGCAGCGCTTCGACCCGTAACGGATTGGGCGGCTTACAACCACCCCTACACCGCCAACATCCTGAACGAGCCCCAAACCGACTCCTTAGCGTATCGTCGTTCATCGCCGATAAATTTTGCCGAAGGCTTGAAAGGTCATTTATTGATCTGCCACGGCATGGTCGACGTAAATGTGCATTTCCAGGACGCCGTCCGCCTAGCCCAGCGACTGATCGAGCTCAAAAAGGAAAACTGGGAGCTTGCCCCCTACCCCGTTGAGGACCATGGCTTTGTGGAACCTACCAGCTGGATGGACGAATACAAACGGATTCTGAAATTATTTGAAGAGCGCTTGTAAACGTTTCTGTCTGGGTAATTGACAAAGTGGACTACCATCTACTAAATAATCAATTACCCGGACAGCTTATCCATGTACATTTGAGAATACGATTACTTACCATTCATGCGCCTTTTTTACTCAGTAATTACCGTATTCATTACGGCTTCATCCCTTTTTGCCCAATCGTTTCAACCTTATGTCGGGATTATCAGCAACAGTCCGGCCTGCGACGGGCAAACGTATAAACTAAACGCTACCTATCCCCCTCCGCCCGCGGGGACCTCGGTCAGCTTTCAGTGGGCCGGGCCTAATAATTTCTCGAGTACATCTTATGGCAGTATACAGGTACTGGCATCGGCAACAACGTCAGGCACGTACTCTGTCACAGCAACCTATTCGGGAAACAATAACGCCGTCGTAAGTGCTTCTACAGTGGTGGCATTAGGGACGCCCAAACCGCTGGCACAAGTATCCGATGGTCAATTTTATAATTCGTATGGAAGGTCAATCTGCGGCCCTACTAGTCTGACATTTGCAGCGTTTCCAGATCAAACCTATAGTATGAATCCGGCAACCTACCAATGGACAGGACCAAATGGGTTTACGAGCAACCTTCAAAATCCGCGACTCAATCAAGGAACTGCCGGCCAATACATCGTCGAGGCCACCTATCCAAATGGCTGCGGAATAGGCAAAGACACTATTACAGTTACAGAATTCAGTCCTTCAGTATATGTAAGTAGCTACTCAACAGGGCCAAATCAGCAGTATAGCACCTCTTTTTGTCCGGGTACTTCAGCAGAGATACGTAGTACAGTATCTAGCTTACCATCCGGTTCAACGGTTGCCTATCGGTGGAGTGGTCCAAATGGTTTTACGAGTACAGCGCAGAACTTTACGATAACGGACATAACACCATCAATGGCAGGTACGTACAGCGTTACAGCCATGGTTTCCGGGGCTTGTATAGGTACCGCGACAGCTTCTCAAGTTATATCAATTGGCGCTCCTCCACCTTTCGCTTATAGTAAACCTGGTGGTAGCTCGTACAACATATATTGCCCCGGGATTGATTTTTCCCTCAACGTACTATCTGTAGGGGATGGAGCTACCTATCAATGGAGCGGACCGAATGGTTTTACTAGTTCAGCGCAAAACTTTACGTTGGCTAATGCTACATCCGCCCTGGGAGGAACATACAGTGTGACAGCTACGACTGCGGCTGGCTGCTCAAGTAGTTCCACCGTGTTTATCAAAATTCTTACTCCCGATGTATACATTAACAGCTCACTTGTTGGAGCGAACTCCTTTGATGGCTCAAGCTTTTGCCCAGGAACTGCTTTTCAATTAGCGGCCGTATCTGGTGGAGGGGTGTCACGGACCTATCGGTGGAGCGGCCCAAACGGTTTTACCAGCGCAGATTCAAGCGTTGTGCTGAACAATGTAACACCAGATATGACGGGTGTTTACAGTGTCACAGCATCTTATACCGGAGCTTGTTCGGGAACAGGAACCTCGTCAAAAACTATAATGATTGGTGGGCCATCAGTTACTGTCATCCGTCAGAATCTGACTAATTCAAGTACTTGCCCTGGAGGTAGCATTGGCTTCGTGGCTTCACCGTCAGCCAGCGCTGGTACAACCTATATGTGGCGTGGTCCTAACGGGTTTACCAGTACAGCCCAAAGTTTTACGTTGACTAATCTAACGGCTGCTATGAGTGGCACGTATAGCGTGACAGCTGCCTTTACAGGCGCTTGTTCCGGCACCGCTACGTCGTCTACTCAGCTAACTATTGGCACACCCAGAATCTTTATCAACGCAACTACAAATGCGGCCGTTTGCCCAGGTGGCAGTTTAACTCTGACTGCTTTTTCTTCAACCGGCACTGTAGCAACTTATGCATGGAGTGGCCCAAACGGATTTACCAGTTCGTCCCAAAGCATTATGTTAGCCAACGCAAGCCCGGCCATGGCGGGCCTATACAGTGTGACAGCTACGTTTACAGAAGCTTGTGCCGGAACAAGCACGGCCTCACGAGCAGTTGAGGTAGGGCAGCCGATTGCTAACATAAGCGGCAATCCTTACGTCTGCCCTGGAAGTCAGCTTGTGTTGACCGGAAGTCAGACCATTAATCTTAATGTAGTTTCTTACCCCGCCACGTATCGGTGGAGCGGTCCAAATGGTTTTACCAGCACTGCACAAAGCATTACGATAACAAATACAAGCCCGGCCATGGCTGG
The DNA here is from genome assembly GCF_042684525.1 of Spirosoma soli. Taxonomy (NCBI): domain Bacteria; kingdom Pseudomonadati; phylum Bacteroidota; class Cytophagia; order Cytophagales; family Cytophagaceae; genus Spirosoma; species Spirosoma soli. Next base: position 256,288 of record NZ_JBHULN010000001.1, read on the forward strand.
AATGTATAGTCTTACGGCTAATTTATCGGGAGTGTGTTCAGGAACCTCTGCTGCATCCACCCAGGTGCAGGTGACGAAGCCATTTTTAAATATTTTTAGCCAATCTGCGGATAAAACAAGCTCAGGAAGCAGATTTTGCCCAGGAACTGCTTTTGTTCCATACCCTTTGTTCTTTAACAGATCGAATGATTTTCCGGCGGCAAGTTCGGTCACCTACCAATGGAGTGGCCCCAACGGATTTAGTAGCACGTCAGAACAGCCTACTGTCCAAAACGCCACTACACTGGCTTCAGGCACATACAGCCTCACCGCAACCGTAACGGGCGAATGTAGTGGCACGTACACAGCTTCGACGCCTATCACCATTGGCAAGCCAATAACGTCAGTCTCTGATTTCCCGATCAATGCTTTTGCGTCTGGAGATAGAGTCTACTGCGCAGGAGCTTCCGTGGGTATTTCAGCTTATACAAGCCCAAGCAGTGCTACGACTTCTTACCAATGGAGTGGTCCTAATGGGTTTACTAGTTCAGCACAAAGCTTTACGTTGTCAAACCTAAATTCGACCATGGCTGGCGTGTATAGTTTAACGACAACCTACTCAGGTCAGTGCGCTGGTCAGCGAGTTGCTTTTGCCAATATTGAGGTGGGCACTCCTCAGATAGACATTGGTCTCTTTAAAGCTAATGGTGCGGGGGGCAACTTTGCCAGACCAATATGCCCGGGTAATCTGTATACCCTAGCTCCTACAGCCTACCTTTCTAGCCAAAACATTCTATTAACGAATAATACCTACGAATGGACGTTACCCAATGGTACGACAACGTCTACACCTTCACTGACCATTGTCAGTGCGAACTCATCCAACGCTGGCCGGTATATTCTAAACACAACCTATACAGGTGTCTGCTCGGGCACGAGTCGCGATACGATGGACGTTACGTTGGGACCACCTACGCCAACGCTGCGTACCGAACGTAACTTTATCGCTAAGGGGAGTTCCACGACCCTGTACGCCACTAACTGTATAGGTTCTGACATAACCTGGTCAGACGGTCAAACGGGAAACTCAATTATTGTTTCGCCGACGCAAACCACACCCTACACTGCCGTTTGCAACTTCGATGGATGCAGTGGGCAGCCGTCGGCTCCGTTATTGGTTACGGTTAGCGATGCTCCTGAAACCGATCTAAGCGTAAGAATGGCTGTTACGAACCGAGCCCCAGGTGTAAACCAGCCAGTGACAGTTCGAATAACAGTTGTGAATAGCACTGGGCAACCTGCCAACAACGTGCAGATCACGGGTCGACTACCCAATTCGCTCCTAGCCAACATATCGGCTTCTTCTCCAGGATGGTCTTTGCAGGCAAACGGACAGGTTATCACGGCTGTTATAGCCAGTGTACCGGCAAGTAGTAGCACTAGCTATACGTTCGTGGTAACGCCTACGACCCCAGGCATTTTTCGGCTGGCCGCTCAGATTACGGCTTCTGATAATCCAGATCCAGACTCTGCTCCCAACAGTGGCCTGAATGATGGACAAGACGACGTTGCCTGGGTAGACTTACGAACACAACAGTTTAGTCAGGTCTTAAGTGAATCATTAGAACCGAATCCGGCTGTATTGCCCAAAGCGCAGTCAACCCTTATCTATTTACCAGAAGGCTTCGTTGACCTAAGCCTGGGACTGGTAATCAGCAATAAAGCCCCACAACTGGGCGAAATCGTTACCATTACATTGTTGATGGATAACTACTGCAACCACCGATTGCTTAGTCCCGACGTAACCTGCGAGCTACCGGCCGGACTAACCTTCGTTGATGGTGATGGGTGGTCAGCATCAGAACAGAACGTACTGCTTACCGGTGGTAAGTATTACCGGGAATGGCCCAGAACGTTCAGCTTCCGTGCTAGGGTTACGGGTTCGGTCGGAGCACCCGTCAAAGCCCGCATCAGCCGTAGTGATTGGGATGATGTCGACTCAGCTCCTACAAACGGGTTTGATACGGGCGAAGACGATACGGCGCAAGTTAGTTTACGCGTAAGGTAATAGCTCCTCACATCAAATTACTCAATCTATTGGTAGAGTAACTAGCCCCTGGTTAGTTACTCTACCACTACCCGAAGCACCGATTGCCGGTCGCCAGCCTGCGCCTTAAGCAAATACGTGCCGGTCGGAATATTTGTTAAAGGCCATTCGGCCTGTTTCTTCCCTATAAAGGCAGGGAGTTGACTCTGCCAGATCGCCCGGCCCGACTTATCAACCAACTGCATCTGTACGGCAGACCGCTCTACTTGCTCAATCTCCAGCCGTAAGCGATCGGTAATCGGATTGGGAGCCACCCGCACCGACAGCCCAGCGACGGGTTCAGCGGCTGTAACCACAACATTGATCGGATCGGATGGGGGCGACGTACAACCATTCACAGTAACGACAGCGTAATATTGCCCCGTCTGGAATGGCGTTATCGTGGCCTGAGCCCCGTCGGTAACGGGTTTAGCCGGATCGGTACCAATACGAACATACCACTGAATACCTATGTATTGATTGGCGCTTAACGTGATTCCTGATTGGGTAATGACCGGTTTGCTTGGCAGTGGATTGAGTGCTTTTATTGTAATAAACGTAGTGGCCGTCGTACACCGGTTACTATCCAGCACACTTACCGTATAGGTACCTTCCGACAAGCCCGTCTGGGTTGCCGTACGGGCTCTCAGTGTATCACGCCGTTCGGTTAACCAGTAATATGTAAAAGGCTTAGTGCCGCCCGCCACTTGTACAGTGGCTTCGGCATCGCTTCCTCCGGCGCATAACACGTTCTTAACAGTACCAGTCGACAGCGTCATAGCTGACCCATTGGTGACAACGGCCTGCACAGAATCGGTGCAGCCTGCTTCGTCGGCAACACGGAAACGATACGTATTCGGCCGCAAACCCGTGATCTGATTACTCGGCTGGTACGCCTGACCGATAAGCTGATATTGTCGTTTTGTACCAACCCCCCCTGTGCTGGTCAGACTGACGGCTCCCGTAGGACAAATACAGCAGGTAGCGGGCGTAGGAGTCACCTGAATCGTCAACGGCTCAGCTTTGACTACCGTCACCGAAACAACATCGGGGCAGCCGTTTGCATCGGTGCCAGCGATGCTGTAGGTCCCCACCGCCAGGTTGTTAAACACATTGCTGGTCTGGGGAATTCGCGTTGTTGTCAGTTGATACGTTACAGCCCCGGTGCCCCCCGTGGGCGTTACAGTTACTGACCCACTGTTGGGCCCCAGGCAGCTCACGGGCGACGAAACCGCGGTCAGCCGCAGAGGGGCCGGCTGGGTTAGCGCTACTGATTTTTTGCCTTGACAGCCGCTGGCATCCTGCACCGTGATTTCATACGTATTGGCAGATAGCCCCGTAAATTCCCTGCCTGTCTGGAACGCATTGGTCCCTAACTGATAGCGATACGGTCCTGTGCCTCCCGCTACGGATACGGAGATGGCTCCATCGACCGATCCGGCACAAAGCGTCGGCTTAACGGTCAACTGAATATCAAACGGATTAGGAGCACCGACTAGAACGGGCTGCGTCAACTGACAGCCTTTGGTATCGGTAATAGTAAGCGAATAGGTAGTGTTGGCATTTAAATCAACGAACGTACCGTTGGCTTGGGGCGTCCCATTGTTCAACGAGTATTGGTACCCACCTGTTCCGCCCGAAGCAACGGCGATAAGGCCTCCGTCGGCCCCGCCTACGCATTTAGCTGCGACGGCTGTCAGGCTTACAGCTAATGGGGCGGGTTCGGGCACCTCTAGCTTAACCTGTTTGGTACAGCCCACAGCATCTTTCACCGTCACCTGATACTGACCGGGTTTTAGATTTCCGTAGCCCCTGTCGGTTTGAAAAGGCTGGTTATCCAACTGATATTGAAACGCTCCGGTCCCATCGGTAGCGGTTAGATAGATTTGTCCATCGGTGCGCCCATTACACGTAACGGGCGTGACCAAAGTCTCCAATGTAATTCCGCGGTTAACCTGAACCGAGACGGTACCCGTTGACACCGTTGTGCTTGTTACGGAGCAGGTTGCCCGGTAGGTCGTCGCTTGGGTGGGCGCAACGACAATGGAGCTACCCGTTTGCCCCGTTGACCAACGGACTGTTCCACTAGCTGGGCATCCGGAGGCTGTTAAAGTTGTGCTGGAGCCCCCGCAAACTGTAGCCGGGTTAGCCGCTACAGACAAGCTTCCCTGGGCCGACACCTTATTGGGCCCTAGTGCCACGAGCAGCCCAACGAGTAAGGTAAATAGTACTGTCCGACCCAGGCAGAAATCAGTAATGTAGAAAGGTAAATGGTTTTTCATAGACTAAGGGATACTTAAACAAATATAGCTTCTTACGACGCCCGTTTATTTCGCTTCGTGTTATACTTTATTTACTTTTTCGGTGAACTTTCAGCTAGCCTGCAAACTGCACCTTATTTTTCGAATAATGCTAGTTATCAACATCCTTGACCACCGGCCGACTGTCGTTCAACCGCTTCTCATACGGCACCCGAAATCGGCTCAAATCAGGAGTTCGACTGCGTTTACGGGTCAGCTCGTACTGATAAATGGTCTGACCCAATTGGTATAGAAAAGGTTGCCCCACGCTCTCGTATTCATACTTATCATCGTTTAGAATGCCATCGCTATTCACGTAAACAGTAGCGGTTAGCATGTATTCAATTTTGTTGGTAAAGTCCACTACGTAAGAAGCGTCTGTCAGGAAGCCATACGCCCACCCCACTTTGTTGAAAACCCGCACGCCCGCTGGCAACTGATGGTGTGTACTATCCAGAAAAAAGAACTTCACATACGTGTCATAGTATTGCTTGGCGTCGTATTTGGGGTAGTTGGTTTCACCCGGAAACTGCGAAAGGTATTGATACAGAAACGTGTAGTCGTCGTTGGTCAGATTAAAGCGCTGTTTGGCTGGAACTGAGTTGGGAAACATCACCGATTGCAGGATCTGTTGCAGAGATTCCAACGGCAACTTATTCCGGGTGGTAAAATCAAAGGGTTCATGCACGAGACTGTCGTTGACGTAGTACCCCTTGCCCAGTTTGGCGGCACGCTTAAAATCAAATGGTATTTTGTTGTACACCAGCGGCTGCGAATAGATCAGCGTCCCGTCTTCCTGAATAAACCGAATAGGATTTGTGTAGCGGTTTTCCTCGGGCGTCATGCGTACAAACCGGTGCGTAAGGCGCGTGTCGAGGTAACCTTTCGCGTGTAACGACTGGTTGATGGCCTCCTGCCCGACGAACTCGTACATGCGGCTATAAGCATCGTTATCGCTGACTAAAAACGCTTTCTTAATAAAATGGGCGATCGACGGATAGCCGTTGGGCGACGTATTGTCGGTCCATTCTTTGGTTTGCTTACTGTAAGCACTGTCAAACTGCATGGCCGTAAACTTGGTCACCCGCGGGTTATGCAGGTTATTGAGCTTCTCCAGCGACAACAATGCGAGCGGCAGTTTAACCGTTGACGCCGGGTTGAAATACTCCGTGCTGTCGACCCGAAAATAGTAGTTTTTAAACGAAGGCGTATTGTTCTTATCACGGTCGATCTGGGTATAAATAATTTGTACCCGGTGGACCGCAGCCTGCCGAAGAACGTCTTGAAAAATGGGATTCTGGTTCGTGGCGAACAGCTTTTTCAGGAAGTCATCCGTTCGCGCTTGTCCGTAGGCAGACGTGAGGAATAACCCAAGCCAAACGATCCCAATGAGTCGTTGAATACCTTGTTGCATGGCCAACAAAATACAAAAAGAAGTGGAGATACGGTGTATTATCTGCCCACTGTGTAGCCCATAAGACGAATTTTGGGCGTATCCCTTGCAAGGAGACCCGGAAAATCAGGTAGTCAGCGTTATGCTCAGGCCGCTTCGCAACGTGTTCTGTACCTCAGCGATGCTATCGGTATATCGTATGAGTTCGTCCACCTTTTCGGCGGGTGCGCTTGATGTAACATTGGCTTTGTAGCGAAAATTGCGTCCCGGTTCGCCCTCGGCACCGAATTCGCCGGTGCATTCGACTTCGACCTCCGACACGGGTATGTTCCGTTTATTAGCTTCCCGGTAGATGTCGTTGCAGAAGCAGGTAGCTAATGAAAGCAGCAAAAGTTCGCCCCCGTTTATGGCTGATCCGTAGCCCGAGCCCTTAGATGCGATCTGGACGACTTTAGCATCGCCGTTTGTTTGCACCACCACGTCGTTCTGATTAAACTTGTTTTTAATTGTAGCCGATATTTCCACGCTCATTATGGGTTTACGTCAATTATGCATTCGGTTATGTCATGCTTTGATGTAAGGATTCTACCTTGTAAAACTAATAAACCGCAGTTAATGAAAGCATTATTCTACGTACTACTGATCAGCGCATCGTTGAAAGCGGTTGCGCAAGGCCCAAAAGTGTTGATTGTAACGGCGCATCCCGACGACGAAACCATGTTTCCGGTAGTTGTCTTTAAAATCACCCACGAGTTGAAGGGCTCGGCCGATCTGGCGTTGCTGACGGATGCATCGGGTGGCTTCAATGGGATGGTCGCTTCCAGTTATTTTGGCATGAACATGCTTGATTCAGCCGTTGGGCGAAAACACCTGCCGCTCATTCGGAAGAAAGAAATGATGGCTTCGGGCGAGATTCTGGGCATTGGCAACTTTTTCTTTTTCGATCAGCGCGATGATTTTTACAACCGCGACGAAACGCCGTACCTCCAAGGCAAGCGTTGGGACATCAATCTGGTTGACCGACGTTTGGATGAAATCCTGTCCCGAGGTCAGTACGACTACATCCTTTGCCTGGTACCGCACGACGGCCAACACGCTCATCACAAAACAGCTTCGTTAAGTGCTATACGGGCGGTCCAACGCTACAAAGGCCTTAAAAAACCGATTGTTCTGGGCGGTCAGGCCCAGAACAAGGGCTACACATTTCGGTTCAGCGAATTGTCGGGATATCCCGAAAGTCGAATCAGCCCCCAAGCGCCTGTGTTTGAGTTCGACCGATCGTATACGTTCGGCGAAGACAACAAACACAGTTACATGATTGTAGCCGACTGGGTCAAAGCTGCTCATAAAACCCAGAGTGGCGACATGAACCAGGCGATGCACCAGGGTGATTTGGAAGCATTCTGGTATTTTGCGCTGAACGGTGACGACCGCATCAGTGAAGTGAATAAACTATTTCAACAGCTCAAAAACGCTGGATTTCCCACGAAGTGACTAGTAAACTTACTCACCAACTCTCTCATTGATTATTACTTAGTAACCTCCCAAGCAACGAACTCTCTCAAACGCCGACTTGTTGAAAAAACAGCGGGCGTCTTCCTGTTAACTTTGCCTGTACTGCCGGATAAATACTGGCCCAATGCTTATGATTCATCAACTTTCGCTTACCCTGGCCCCCGAAGACGCTTACGATGAAGCCTCTTTTCGGAGACAGGCCTTACGTTCGTTGCGCCTACCGGCTGATAGTGCTGCGGTGGTGCGTAAACGTCGGCAGTCCGTCGATGCCCGAGGTCGGCAGATTCGTGTTCACGTCGATGCCGACGTGTTTATAGGCGAGGCCCCGTCCCCGCTGATTCAGTACCAAAAACCGCAGGTCGATGTTAGCAGGGCTCCACAAGCTATCATTGTCGGTGCCGGACCAGCCGGTATGTTTGCCGCTCTTCGGTTAATCGAACTGGGCATTAAACCTATTGTGTTAGAACGTGGTAGCGACGTTCGCGCTCGTCGGCGCGACCTGGCGGCCATCAACAAAGACCATATCGTTAACCCCGAATCAAATTACTGCTTTGGCGAAGGCGGAGCCGGGACCTACTCCGACGGTAAGCTGTACACGCGCTCTACCAAACGCGGAGATGTTCGGCGTATACTGGAAATCTTCGTGGCGCACGGGGCAACCGAACAGATCCTCGTCGATGCACATCCGCACATTGGTACCAACAAATTGCCGAACGTAGTGGCCGACCTTCGCGAGAGCATCCTGAACGCCGGGGGTGAAGTCCGGTTCGATACTAAAGTGACGGACCTGATTTTAGCGAACGGTGAGCTTAAGGGCGTAGTTACCGCTTCGGGAGAAGAGCTAACCGGCATTGGTGTTATTTTAGCCACGGGGCATTCGGCCCGCGACATTTTTTATCTCCTGCACAATCGTAACGTTCGCATTGAAGCCAAGCCGTTTGCCATGGGCGTACGCATTGAGCATCAGCAGTCATTGATCGATCAGTTCCAGTACCATCAGCCCAATCGAGGTGATTATTTGCCCGCAGCCTCGTACAGTTTGGTAACCCAAACCCGTTTCAACGGGGTAGAACGGGGCGTTTTTTCCTTTTGTATGTGTCCGGGCGGCTTTATTGTCCCGGCCGCAACGGCTCCCGGCGAACTAGTCGTTAACGGGATGTCGCCGTCACGCCGGGATTCTAGATACGCCAACTCAGGCCTGGTGGTTGCCATTACCGACACCGATCTGAAGCCGTATGCCGATGAAGGTTCGCTGGCGGGTTTGGCCCTGCAACAGGATCTGGAACGCTGGGCCTGCCAGATGGGGGGGGGTAGCCAGACGGCCCCTGCCCAACGAGTTGCTGATTTTGTGGATGGTCGGGTCTCGAATGAGCTGTTACCGACGTCGTATCAGCCGGGGCTGGCATCTGTAGACATGGCCGACGTGTTGCCCGACCACATTGCCCAACCCTTACGCCAGGGCTTACGCGATTTCGGCCGGAAAATGCGGGGCTACCTGAGCAATGATGGCCAGGTCATTGGCGTTGAAAGCCGTACCTCGTCGCCGGTGCGTATTCCACGTGACCGCGATACGTGCGAACACGTTGAGGTTCGGCGGCTGTTTCCGTGTGGCGAAGGCGCTGGCTATGCAGGAGGCATCGTTTCGGCTGCGATGGACGGTGAACGATGCGCGGAGCAATTAGTTAAGTTATATAAATAGGTTTACGGTATTGGGTATTCGGTTTACGGCGGTCAGTCGCCACGGTGGCTGACGCCGACAATGCAGGTATTCTCTGTATGCCGTATACCAAAACCCGTAAACCGAATACCGTAAACATGATCGACACCTCGTTTCATACGTTCTCAGAGCACCTTCGCCAACGTCTGCAGAAGCCACTACCCGGCGAGGCCGCCCATGCAAAAATGGCGTCGACTGCTCGTTACCGCTTAGGTATCAAGCCAAATGAACGTACGCGACGGAGTGCCGTGCTGATCTGTTTTTACCCTTACCAGGATTCGATTTACCTGCCGCTGATTCTACGGCCGCAGTACGACGGTGTTCATGCGGGCCAGATGGCGTTTCCGGGCGGGCGAATGGAACGTATCGACGAAAATCTGACTCGAACGGCCCTGCGCGAAGCTCAGGAAGAGGTCGGCATTCGGGTGACCGACGTAAAGGTGCTGGGTTTGTTAACTGAGCTCTTTATTCCGCCCAGCAATTTTTATGTGCAGCCCGTAGTAGGCGTACTCCCTTACCGTCCGGATTTCTACCCTGACCCGCGCGAGGTAGAAGCGGTGGTGGAAGTGGAATTAGAAACTTTACTAGACGAGACGATCGTTGGCGACAGCCAGATTGAAGTGCGTGGAGTGTTGGTAGATGCTCCTTTTTATCAGATTCAGGGGTACCGCGTCTGGGGCGCCACGGCTATGATGATCAGCGAACTGCTGATGGTGATGAATGCCTGACAGGCTATGGTTGCGCTTCGGCGTACAGCGTAGCCAGATTAAAAACCATGCCGTCGGTGATGGTCACGTCATGGTTCCAGCCATCCCGGATGACAATTGTATCAGCGGACTCAGATTCCCAGATAACCGGAATATTTTCCGTAAAAATCCAGATCACTTTCTTTACGCCAAACTCGTGTAACTCACGCGTCTTTTTGATGAAATAATCGTGCTGGTATTGGTACTTCGTCAGATCCGGCCTTGGTATCAATTTCTACCACGTAGTCAGGCGCGATGTCCATGTACTTATTGGTAAATGTATAGTCCTTGAGCCGTTCTTATTCATAAATAGCAATATCGCAGGAGCGCCATTTCTTTTTTCGGATCTGAACGCCTAGTTCACTCGACAAGTAGCGGAATCGTTTGCCAAAAGGATGAGCGAATAAGAATCGTTGAATAATTTCAGCTAAAAAGCTGCGTAAGCCACTTGTTCCTGTAATTTCTTCCGGTTCTTTAATCCCATTCAGTACATCACGGTAGCCAGCGTAGTAAACGGGTTTCTCATCTTCCATTTCATAAACAAGCTGGCTTAACAAAAGCTGCCGCTGCCGACGCTGCTCGGGCGTCATGGCAACTTTCTTCGTTTTTGTGTTCTCGTCTACCGGCGTCATAGCGTTGCTTGTCTTGTGCAATATATGGACAAAAGCGACACCAATCAGCTACTTGTGCCGGCCACAAAATACAGTTCGGCAATGGCTTTCTGATACTTCGTTTTCAACTCTTCCCCTTTTACCCGCAGGTCAATCAGCTTTGTTTCGCGGGCGTTTACCAGGAATAAAGAACTTTCGCCTAACTCAAACTTTTGCTGTTCAGCCTGCAAGAGCAATTCCTGGTTCTCAATCGTTTGCCGTTGCACCAACAGCTGCTGAGACAGCGTCTGGAGCTGATTGTAGGCCACCTGAATGGTATTTGTAATATCGCGGCTCAGTTGTTGGCGTTCCAGGTTGGTTTGCTGGTTTTTGACCTGCACCTCACGCAGTTTACCCCGCTCTTTGCGCAGAAACAAAGGAAACACAAAGTCTACACCAATCTTATGATTCTGCGGTCGTAACGCGTAATAGCTGGTCCAATCGTAATTGGCGTCCACAATAGGCGTCTGGCTCAGTAAGCTGGCGTTAACATTAATTTGGGGCTGTACCATTGCCTTTCGAAAACGCTCTTCGAGCGTCAGTTGCTGCACCTTCACGTTCAGCTTAACCAATTCAGGATGTTGTTGGATGGCCTGATTAACCAGCGTTTGCAACAGCGTTTCGTCGTGCCCCGTCGTTGAAGGCTCCTGCGGAATTGCTGCTGCCGGTAGCTCAACCGGTTGACCAGCCGTATTCCACAAAAAGGCACTAACCTTTAATCGGGCATTTTGCTCCTCTACGTCGGCCTGCTGGCGTTGCACAAGCCGATCCTGCACGGTAATCAGGGCTTCCGTTGTATCGATGGTGGCCGCATCGCCCAAAAAAGCCCGTTCGCGTAAGGCCCGAAACCGCCGATTGGCCAGTTCATAGCCTTCGGTTAAGAGCTGCCGCTGCTGATACGCCAGAAACCATTCCCAATACGTTTTGGCCGCTTCGTACAGTAATTTGTTGACAACCTTCAACCGGTCGGCTTCGGCCAGGCTCTCCATTAGCTTTGCCTGGCGGACAGCGTTTCGCCGGGCGTCGATAAACAAGCCTTGTCCGATGGGCACGCTTAATCCAACGCCCGTCAACCCCGACGATGGAGTGCGTTCTTCAGGGTTAATGTATTTACCCATGTTGCGGTTATACGACACGTTGAGGTCGATGCCGGCTACCCAGAGTGGTACGGTCAGCTTGTTTTGCCAGTGATCAAAATAAAGGTCCTGCCCAAACTCTTTGCGATCATAAAGAACGCTTACCTTTGGATCGAATGCCCCCCGTGCCTGCACAATGACCTGCCGGGCTTCTTCGCCGAACAAATTAGCCTGCTTCACAATCGGATGATTCAGACGAATGAGCTCGTAAAACGTCTGCGCCGAAAATACCGTTGTGTCGGTCTGAGCCCTACCTGATGTTGGTGCTGTTTGCGCGGCTACGGGTTGCCAAAGTAGACATCCGCCGAGCAAAAGCCCGAAGAATAAACCCAACCGTTTCATTTTTTCACTCCTTTCTGCTCGTCTTTGGGCTCCTCCTGCAAACTTGGCGGGAAGCCGTTTAACATTCGCCAGAGCTCATACCAAACCGGTACGTCGTCCAGCATGACCCATCCATACACCCCCGACCCGACCCGCAGCTGCGGAGGCCACGGCTGGTCCCCTTTTTGCTGAAACGGCCGCACCAATAGTCGATATTTGCCCCCGACGCTGCTGACCGCATCAATCACGGCTACCCGGCCCCCAAACGTACCGACCGCCACCGTTGGCCAGCCCGAGAACTGAATGGCTGGCCAGCCATCAAATTGCAAACGAACGGTTCGGCCGCGCTGAATCAACGGGACGTCCATGGCCCGAACGTACAGTTCAACCGCCAGTTGAGGGTTAGCCGGTTGTAGCGTAGCAATGGGTTCACCTTCTTTGATAGTTTCGCCAATGCCCGCTTTAGACGGACGCACCACGTAGCCGTTTTGTGGGGCGCGCACCACATACAGTCCCCGCCGGACCTCTACACTACTAATTTTGTTCCGCAGTTTTGAGATTTCCCCCTCGGCATCGGCCCGATACGATACCGCCGAACTCCGATCGGACTGCGCTTTAGCCACCTTTTCCTGGAAGTCAGCCTGAATGGTAGTAAGCTCCAGCTCGGCGTTCACCAATTCCTGACGCGACACGTTGAGCTTGTTCTCCTGCGAGATCACTTTAGCGTTGTCTTCCTGCACTTTCAGCCGGCGGGTTTCGAGGTCGGTTAGTGAAATCAGGCCGCTCTTATAGGCTTTCTCGTAGCGCTCAATCCGGTCGAGAGCAATCTGGTAATTCTTACGAATGGCAACCAGGTCAGCCTCGTCAGCCGTTACTTTGAACCGGGCTTGCTGCACCTTATTACGGGCAGCGCTCAACTTTACCTTTAGGCCGGTTTGCAAAGCGGCAATCTGGCCATCTAGCGCCCTAATCTTAGTATCCGTCGCGGTTAGACTCCCTTCTTTAGCGGTCAGTTGTTCGCCCAGACGTAGCGGCAAATTAGGATCAAAGTAATCGTCTTTGATGTCGGAGATGACCAGGAGCGTATCGCCTTTCCTGACGTAATCGCCATCTTTAACGACCCAGCGTTCAATTCGACCCGCAATTGCATTCTGAACCGTCTGAGGCCGGTCCTGGGGCGTCAGGGCCGTCACGGCACCCTCGCCGTTGATGTTCTGCTGCCAGGGTAAAAACATGACAATCAGCCCAATAACCAGGAAAAACAACATCCAGCGCCCCAATTTACGACCCCCATCGGATTGTGGCAGAGTGCGTAATGTTTTGAGTGGGTAGTGATTGAAGAGTTCTTCATCTACCCGTTGGTTCGATAAATTAAGCATCGGTCGTCGTTAGAGGTAGGTCAGTAACAGCACCAATTTTTTCAACAGCGGTAAGCAAGTCAAATACCGTATCGATACCCGAAATGAGTTTATCAACCGAACTCGTGATGAGCACAATAATCAATTCGGCAGCCACAAATTGCCCAAGCGACATCTCACGGCCCACAACCAGCGTTGTACCGAGAATCAGCAGACCACCCGTCACAATTGTTTTGAAGGCGACTCCGCTGTAAAAGAACCGCTTCAGCACCTGAAAGTGGGCGCTACGGTACGTTACGTAGTTGGCTACGAGATCATCCATTTTGTCAATGGGCTCCAGCGGATCGCTCCACGACTCAGACCGTTGGTGACGATAGGTCGGCAACTCCCGCGCTACGTCTTCGAGCCAGGCCACCACCTTGTACTTGTATTTGGATTCGTTTAGACTGGTTTTAATCCCACTCGGGCCATAAATCCGGCAGATTAAGAAAATAGCCAGAACCGTCAACGTACCGAATCCGATGAAGATGGGGTGGTAAACAGATAGCAGAATAATTCCGAACACGATCTGCACGGCGGCTGCTGTTAAATCAATGAGGAGTTTGGGGAGTCCTTTCTGAATGGTAAGTACATCAAAAAAGCGGTTCATCAGTTCGGGGGGATAATACCCCGACAGGGCGTCGGGCTCAATGCGCGGCAGTCGGTACGTAAACTCAAACGCGGCCTTGGCAAAAATGCGCTGCTGCATTACTTCAACGAGGGTCATCTGCCCTACCAGCAACAGGCCCGTCGCGATTACCCCCAAAATGACCAGCCCAATCAATAGATAGACAGAACTAAATACTAGACCGCCCGAAACCAGATTGAACACCGCCTGAACACCCAATGGCAGCGAAAGGCTGATCAGGCCGGTTACCAGGGCATACAGATACACGTAGCCGATGTCTTTCTTCTCGTTCGTAAGGAGCCGAATGAGCCGCTGGGTTGGCGACGGTGGTGGTCCGAGTGCATTCTTTATAGCCATTGATTGTATGCTTTTGTTTTAAGATGAGTCCTTTGTTAGTGGTATCCAGAACGATTATTCATTAATCTAAACGTAACCTTAAACACTTCGATAGTATATTATCTAAATTTGATAGTATTACTATCTTTTTTGCAAACATAACTTTTATTGACGGTTGTATGTTTACTTTGTTGAGGATTTTTAGTTAAGCGGTTAACGTAGCAGACAGATGGAGTATTCTGTACACGTTCGCATGAACGAGCACCTATTTCTGCGCGATCCTGAAGGGTCAGAATTGGGACGCCGTATAGTACGGCAAAGTATTTTGTTGTTCAATGATGTCGGCTTTGAAGAAGCTACCTTCCGCAAGCTAGCCGATCGAATGAACACGAAAGAAGCCAGCATCTACCGGTATTTCGAGAACAAGCACCGATTGCTGATTTACCTGGTGGCCTGGTACTGGCAGTGGCTTGAGTATCAACTTATGTTCCAAACCAATAACCTTACCGACCCTCGGGAGAAGCTCGAGCGGTTGTTACGGCTGATTTTATTAAAAGACCTTGACTCGTCGACGAATGATGATATCGACGTGCGTACCTTACACCGCATCGTGGTGCGTGAGTCCAGTAAAGCTTATTTAACCCAGCACGTAACCGAAGACAACCGCCAGCAGTTGTTTAAACCCTACAAAGACCTTTGTGGGCGCATTGCGGGAATCATTCTCGAATACCGTCCTGATTATCCGTATGCCCGATCGCGGGCAAGTTCGCTCATTGAAACAGCGCATTACCAAACGTTTTTCATGCAGAACCTGCCGTTATTAACCGATTTCGGTGTGGATAAAGACGAGAAACATATACTGAATTTCTTACGTCATCTGCTGTTTTCATCCTTAGACGCCCCTACCTTCGGACAGCAATAAGGCCTCCTGAATGTATGTCCGGATCAGGTCGTTGTTCCAATCGGTCACGTTTCGAATAACGAGTGATTTAATTTGTTTTCGTCCCCTACTTTCCAACAGTCCGGCTTCGTCGGGCAGGTCGGCGCCACGCATGAACGCCAGATCTACGGCAACGGCTTCGGCCCGTACTATGTTTAGGTAGCAGAGTAGCTGAGTCCGGCACGTGTAGACGGGTACCTGCCAGCCGATTTTCTCCCGAACAGCGGGATCGGTGGTTAGAATTAGTTGCCGTAACCAACGTAAAATACGTTGATGATCGGACGTTTGCTGGTTGATATAATCATCAACGGTCATAGCTTTGTAATTCGTAACAAAGGCGGCTGTTTTGCCGTTAGAAATTTAGTTCTTTATTGCAAAATACTACCCTGTGAAAAGATGGATTGCTCTCGGTCTCGTCGTTCTGGTTCTCGGCGGGATAATTGTGTATAACAAGGTATTACACCCGGCGCCGGGTGCTACCCCAGGAGGCTCCGGCGGTGGTGGCCAGGGAGGTTCCGGTAAAGGCGGACCCGGCGGAGCTCAGGGTGGTAGAGGTGGCCCCGGTGGCCCGGCTACGGTCAATGGCTTCGTGGTTGTCACGAAACGGTTACAGGAAGACGTCGTATCCAGTGGCTCACTACTGCCCAATGAACAGGTTGATATTTATCCCGAAATATCGGCTCGTATTACGCAACTTAACATTCGTGAGGGCCAGCCCGTAGCTAAAGGTGCGTTGTTAGTTAAACTCTTCGACGCTGACCTGCGGGCTCAACTACTAAAACTACAGGCACAGGCCGACAATGCCCGCCGTACTGAAGAACGGAACAAGCAACTGCTGGCCCGAGGAGGTATCAGCCAGCAAGAGTACGACATCGTCACCACAAATCTGCGTTCATCACTCGCCGATATTGAACTGGTGAAAGCCAACTTACAACGCACCGAAATTCGGGCGCCCTTTTCCGGGGTCATTGGTCTACGTAACGTTAGTGCCGGGGCCGTGGTATCGCCCAGCACCCTAATCGCGCGCTTGCAGCAGATTTCTTCGCTGAAACTAGACTTTTCCATTCCAGAAAAATATGGTCAGTCGGTGCGAAACGGCAGTATGATTTCGTTCTTGGTAGATGGAACCCGGGAGCCCAACCAGGCGGTTGTATACGCTATTGAGCCGGGCGTTGAACAACAGACCCGCAACCTCCGAATTCGGGCAAGGGTCAATAACACCACTGCCAAGTTTCGACCCGGTACGTTTGCCCGCGTTACGCTGACCATTCAAAATGAGCAAAGTCTGGTAGTTCCGACCCAGGCCGTCATTCCGCAAACGCGTACCAACCAGGTGATTGTCGTTAAGAATGGGAAAGCACATTTCCAGGACGTGACAACAGGGCTTCGTACCGCCGGGACGATTCAGATCCTATCCGGTTTGCAGGCAGGCGATACGGTGGCGACGACTGGATTATTGTTTTTGAAACAGGATAGTCCGGTAAAAATTGGCCGGGTCATTCAATTGCCGAATAGCGGGCCTAAAATGGCGACCCGCTAAGACGAGTTGTTTGGTGAATGGCATCAGACCAGCAGTAACCGAGGAGTACGTGTTTGAATGACCATCAACAGAAGTACAAACTGAAACCTTAATTCTCATGAGTTTACCCGAATTAAGTCTGAACCGACCCGTTTTCGCCATGGTGATGTCCATCGTCATCGTGCTGTTTGGGGTTATTGGGTTCACGTTTCTTGGCGTTCGTGAATACCCGGCTATCGATCCGCCGGTCATTTCGGTGCGAACGAACTACACAGGAGCGAACCCCGACATTGTGGAGTCGCAGATTACCGAACCCATCGAAAAATCGCTGAACAGTATCGAAGGTATTCGTACGATCTCATCGAACAGCGCATTGGGAGCCAGCACGATTACGGTGGAGTTTAACCTCGACGCAAACCTCGAACAGGCGGCTAATGATGTGCGCGACAAAGTAGCCCAGGCCCAGCGGCAACTTCCGCAGGACATCGACGCGCCCCCCGTGGTGACCAAGGCCGATGCGAACTCGGACCCTATCATCTTTATGACCGTACAAAGCACCACACGTAATCCAACGCAGTTATCAGATTACGCCGAAAACGTGCTTCAGGAGCGGCTGCAAACGATTCCGGGAGTTAGTCAGGCTAACATCTATGGCCTCAAACGCCAGGCGATGCGCTTGTGGATTGACCCGATCAAGCTCTCGGCGTATCGGTTGACCACGCAGGACATCCAAAATGCACTGACGGCACAGAACGTGGAGTTGCCCGGCGGTAAGGTATACGGTAATAACACCGAACTGACGGTTAAAGCCGTTGGGCGATTGACGACCGAGGATGATTTTAACAACTTGATTCTGCGCCAGACCAACGACCAGATCATTCGTTTCAAAGACATTGGCTACGCTACGCTGGGTGCCGAAAACGAAGAAACCATCTCAAAGCAAAATGGCGCCGTGGGCGTTATTCTGGTATTGATTCCGCAGCCGGGTGCCAACTACGTGAGCATTGCCGATGAGTTCTATAAACGCTTCGACCAGCTCAAGAAAGACCTGCCCAGCGACATCATTGTCAGCATCGGTATCGACCGGAGTACCTTTATCCGACGGGCTATTGAGGAGGTAGGCGAAACGCTGATTATTTCGTTCGTTCTGGTCGTGTTGGTCATTTATTTCTTCTTCCGCGATTGGCTGATTGCGTTCCGCCCGCTGATTGACATTCCCGTATCCCTCATTGGTGCGTTCTTCATTATGTACATAGCAGACTTCAGTATCAACGTACTAACTCTGCTCGGTATCGTTCTGGCAACAGGACTTGTGGTGGATGACGGTATTGTGGTAACGGAAAACATCTTTAAGAAGATTGAAGATGGCATGGATACCAAACAAGCGGCTAAAGAAGGCTCTAACGAGATTTTCTTCGCCGTGTTGGCCACGAGTATAACACTGGCTATTGTGTTCCTGCCGATCATCTTCCTGCAAGGCTTCGTGGGGCGCTTATTCCGGGAGTTTGGTATCGTGGTAGCCGGTGCCGTACTGATCTCGGCCTTCGTATCGCTGACGCTGACACCCGTATTAAGCGTAAAACTGACGAGCAAAAATCACGGGAAAGACTCCTGGTTTTACAAAAAAACGGAACCGTTCTTTCAATGGCTTGACAAATCCTACCGCGATTCGCTCAACGGCTTCATGCGTAAGCGGGGCTGGGCACTCGGCATGATTGCCGCCTGTTTGTTATTAATCTTTGGATTAGGTTCGTTACTGAAATCAGAGCTGGCTCCCCTCGAAGACCGTAGCCGTACCCGGATCGCCATTACGTCTCCCGAAGGTACTAGTTACGAAGCACAGGCAGCCACAACGGATCGGGTGATGCAGTTTGTGCTCGATTCTGTGCCCGAGACCAAGTTAGCGTTTAGCGTAGTGGCTCCTGGTTTTTCAGGGGCTGGTGCCGTTAACTCGTCGTTCGTCATGGTCAACATGGTCGATCCGGCCGAACGAACACGATCGCAGCAGGAAGTTGTAGATTACCTGACTAAAAACCTCAGAAAATTCAGTGAAGCCAGAATGTTCGCCACCCAAGACCAAACCATTCAGGTAGGTCGGGGCGGTGGCTTGCCGGTTCAATTCGTCATCCAAAACCTCAATTTCGAGAAGCTTCGCGAAAAATTGCCGAAGTTCCTGGATGAAGTGGCCAAAGATCCGACCTTCCAGAACAGCGACGTCGATCTCAAATTCAATAAGCCCGAACTGAACATTAGCATCGACCGTGAAAAGGCCACGAGCCTGGGCGTTTCGGTACAGGATGTGGCGCAAACTTTGCAATTGGCCCTTAGTAACCGAAGGCTGGCGTACTTCCTGATGAACGGAAAGCAGTATCAGGTGATTGGCCAGGTCGACCGGGGGGATCGCGACGAACCCGTTGATTTAGCCTCGTTCTACGTACGCACGAACCAGGGTGAATTGATTCAGCTGGATAACCTGGTGCGATTCCAGGAGGTAAGTAGCCCCCCGCAGGTGTATCACTACAACCGTTTCAAATCCGCGACCGTATCGGCGGGTCTGGCACCGGGCAAAACGGTTGGCGACGGCGTAGCAGCTATGCAAGCTATTGCAGATCGTACCCTCGACCAAACGTTCCAGACGGCTCTTTCGGGTCCATCACGCGACTACGCAGAAAGCTCTTCAAACACCCTGTTTGCGTTTGGCCTGGCCTTGATTCTGGTGTACCTGGTCTTGGCGGCCCAGTTCGACTCCTTCGTTGATCCGTTCATTATCATGATCACGGTACCGCTTGCGCTGGCCGGGGCCGTATTCTCGCTGTGGATGTTCAATCAAACCTTGAACATCTTTAGTCAGATTGGTATCATCATGCTGGTGGGGCTGGTGACCAAAAACGGTATTCTGATTGTGGAGTTTGCCAATGAACAACGGCTGTTAGGTAAGAACAAATTTGAAGCGGCTGCCGAATCAGCTGCCCTGCGCTTACGACCGATTCTGATGACAACGCTGGTAGCCGCTTTCGGCGCGTTGCCGCTTGCTCTTGCGTTGGGTTCGGCCTCGAAAAGCCGAATTCCGCTTGGTATCGTAATCGTGGGTGGCCTGCTGTTCTCGCTGGTACTGACCCTGTACGTTGTTCCAGTTATTTACACCTATCTGACACGCCGGAAAGACACCGAGAAGCGTCCGCTACCCCAACCGGAAGGCCGACCAACGGGTGACACGACCAAACCCGAAAAAATGGAAGTACAACTGTAAAACAAGCTTTCATAAACGCAAGAAGGGAACCGGTTTAACCGGTTCCCTTCTTGCGTTTATGAAAGCCTTATAAATAGGTACAGCACTACTAATTGGCCTAAACCACCTCCAGAGGTAGTCCATACCGTTCGTCCTGCTTCTTGTATTCCTTTATAATGGTAATGGTTTGCTCAATCTGCTCCGTCAGATGCACGATAAGACTCCCAGGCTGGGCGTTTTGGATGGCATAGTTCAATGCTGCTAATTCATCGGGTATAACGGATACTGGTTTTGATGGATCGGCGCTCCATACACCTTGACGAACCAGATCAACTAAGCCCATCGGGTCGCGCCCCCGAACGTCTTTATCGAGCCGGACAATGACTTCATCAAACACAGCACCGGCTATCTTCCCCAGCGCCAGCAAGTCCTCATCGCGCCGATCGCCCACCCCCGTCAGGATACCAACCCGGTGCGTAGCGTCGGTCTGATGAATGAATTCGCCTAATGCACTTAATCCGTGCGGATTGTGGGCGTAATCGACCAGTACCGAAAAATGTTGAAACAAAAATATATTCATTCGCCCGGGCGTATTTTCGTCGGATGGTTCAAATGTCCGCAGCCCCTGGGCGATAAGGTTAATAGATACTCCCTGACAGAAAGCCGCCAACGTTGCAGCCAGTGCATTTTCAATCATAAACGGGCATTTCCCCCCAAACGTCAGCGGAATCATGCGGACATGCTCAACTTCTATCCGCTCCGAACCACGTATAATAGTGATGAACCCATTGTCGCAAACGGCCGCCACTCCGCCCGTCGCACAGTGGGTTTGTACGCGTTCGCTACCGGGCTGACGGCTAAACAAGGCGACCTGACAGCGTACCCGCTCACGTATGGCGTAGGTATGATCGTTATCCGCATTCAATACAGCGTATCCATCCGGACGAACACTTTCGGGCACGATCGCCTTAACGTGAGCCATATCTTCCAGCGAATGGATGTCTCGCAGGCCAAGGTGGTCGGCCGCTACATTGGTGACAACCCCAACATCGCACTGGTCGAAAGCCAGTCCCGCCCGGAGCATGCCCCCCCGAGCACACTCGAGTACAGCTACCTCCACCGACGTATCGCACAATACGTTGCGAGCACTTGCGGGTCCGGTGCAATCTCCTGCTTCAACGCGATGATTACCAATGTAAACGCCCTCAGTAGTGGTAAAGCCAACGCATCGGCCCGTTTGCTTGTAGATGTGCGCCAGGAGCCGGGTGGTGGTAGTTTTGCCGTTCGTGCCCGTTACGGCAATCAGCGGAATGCGGCCTACTGTCGTTGGGACGCCCATGAACTTACCCGGCGAAGGCATTTCTTGCGATACCGCCTTTGTCGGAAAGAGCATCTCGGCGATGGCACCGCCAACGTCGCGGGGTTTTCCTTCCGACGGGTGCGTGTGCATGCGTAGGCCCGGACCGGCATTCACTTCAATTACGCTTGCTCCCGATGCCTCTAACGGACGACGGATGTCATCAGCAATCAGATCAATACCGCAAATGTCTAAGCCAATGGCCCGGGCCGCCCGCTCGGCCATGAACGCAATTTCGGGGTGAAGTTCATCTGTCACATCAATGGCGGTTCCTCCTGTGCTCAGGTTGGCCGTATCCTTCAAAAATAGCCGCTCGCCGGCAGGCAGGGGAGACTCAAGCGTCAACTGCCGCTCGGCCAGCATATTAAGCATAACTAAATCAACGTCAATTTTTGTCAACACGTTCTGGTGCCCTTCTCCACGGCGGGGATCGCGATTTACCTCATCAATCAGCTCTCGAATCGTGTTATATCCGTTGCCCACAATCATGGCTGGTAATCGCCAGGCTGCCGCGTATAACCGATAATTAATGACGAGCAACCGGTAGTCGTTGCCCGTAATGAATTGCTCAATCACGACCTGTTCAGAATGTCTTTTTGCGTTCAAAAACGCGTCGAACAGGTCAGGCACATTCTGAATGTTTGTCGTTACGCCCCGTCCGTGGTTACCGTCCAGCGGCTTAACTACCAGCGGAAAGTCGATCTCTCGCAGCACAGCCTCCAGGCCCTCCTCACTGGAAACAACGGCTCCAAACGGCACCGGAATCCCAGCTGCGCTAAGGGCTTGTTTGGTATCACTTTTATCGGCAGCCAACTCAACGGCAATTGAGCTGGTTCGACCCGTAACTGCAGCCTGTATACGTTGTTGAGCAGCCCCGTAACCCAACTGCACATACGAGTCAGCGTTCAGGCGGATATGTGGGATGCCCCGGCGAGTGCAGGCACTAACAATCGCCGATGTGCTGGGCCCTAAGCGATTGGTTTCATAGATCCGTCGGAGTTCGTCAATGGCGACGGCCACATTGTAAGAGCAGCCCCTCACCAATGCTTCAGCTATAGCTACCGCACAACGAGCAGCATAAATGCCGGCCTGCTCGTCCTGATAAGCAAACACTACGTTGTAAACACCGGGTTGCCCAGTTCCGCGTGTGCGGCCAAAGCCAACGTCTATGCCAGCCAACGTTTGGATCTCTAACGCGATATGCTCTATCACATGGCCCATCCAGGTGCCTTCCTGAACCCGGAGAAAAAAACCTCCTCGGTGCCCTTCTGAGCATTCGTGATTATCTAAGCTGGGCAGTAAAGCCTGCAAACGTTCGTAAAAGCCACTTATCTTGTTGGTAGGGAAGTCTTCGAGTTGTTCGAGGTCTAACTTCATTACTACCAGATTCGTATGCTTGATGGACCAATAGTTCGGCCCTCTCAAACAACTTATATCTATGATGTACATCTTATCTACTAATATTCATAAAATCTCTCGAATAACTTCAAACAAACACGAATGGCTAACTAGTAGCCGAGTAATTTATGTAACGGTCCGCCTGCTCTGATTACCGGCCTCCGGGCAGGATTCGTGTGTTTTGGACCATAGCCTCACTCATAGGGAGTCGGTAACAAACGATTTAGAGAAAGGGATGTATATCAGTCGGAAAACTACTTCCCAAGACACGCAAATCATGAATTCTGCTGCAGAAAACGCTTCTATTATTCCCGTAAAAGTCAAACATGAGAACCAGAACGTACCGACGAAGCAGACCAGCTTGTCACCTATTTATGTGCTATTGGCTTCAGACGATTCGAGTTACATGACCAGCAGTACGGTACAGGTACCGGACGGGTCGCCAACTATCTAAGCCAACTTCTTCAACTAACCTTCGACTTACATGAATTTCACCTTAAAAGTTTGGCGGCAGAAAAAAACTGGCGCGCCGGGCAAGCTGGTTGAATACAAGGTAACCGGCATTTCACCCGGCCAGTCATTTCTGGAAATGTTCGACGTATTAAACGGCGAGCTGACCAAGAAAGGCGAAGAAATAATTGCCTTCGACCACGATTGCCGCGAAGGCATTTGCGGCTCCTGTTCCATGTTCGTGAATGGTCGGCCGCACGGTCCGCAGACGGGTGCCGCTGTTTGTATGCTCCACATGCGAAGTTTCAAGGATGGAGATACCATTGTGGTTGAACCCTGGCGGGCGAGAGCTTTTCCGATCATCAAAGACTTGTCGACCGACCGAACGGCCTTTGACCGGATTGTGCAGGCAGGCGGATACATCTCCGTTAACACGGGGTCGGCCCCCGATGCTAACGAAATTCCGGTGGCGCGCGACGTGCAGGAAGCAGCCATGGACGCGGCCTCCTGCATTGCCTGTGGCGCGTGCGTAGCGGCCTGCAAGAACGCATCGGCCATGCTGTTTGTCGGTGCCATGGTATCTCGCTTTGCCTTACTGCCTCAGGGGCAGCCCGAGCGCAAACAACGAGCCGAGCGTATGGTTGCTCAAATGGATGCCGAAGGTTTCGGAGCCTGTTCCTTCATTGGTGCCTGCTCGGTTGAGTGCCCGGCATCCATTTCGCTTGATAACATTGCGCGCCTAAACCGGGAGTATCTGGGCGCTAAGCTTACATCACCGGGCAATACGTAGCCTCCGGCTAAAAGCCGAAGGGACTGACTAATCTGTGTAGGTTAATCAGTCCCTTCGGCTTTTAAACAGTCGTTGTTAACGGGGAGCTACATTACTTCCGCCCTTTTTCCGGTTGGGTATTCCCAGGCCTAACAAGCCCGCTAACCCGAATAACCCAATCCAGCCCCAACTTCCTGTCTTGTTATCTTCGTTCTGGGCTACCGATTCCGAACTGTTACCATGATCCCCCTGACCTGACTGGCTCAAAGCGGGTGTTCCAACAGCCAGAGCTGTGCTGGTAAGCAGTACGGTGGCAATGACAGCTACTTTACGCATCGTTGTTTCCCGCTGGTCCGGTCTCCGCTTTCGCCCTACTACACCTACCAGGCCCAACAACCCAAAAAGCCCTACCCAGTCTAAATCGGTCTCCTTATCTTCAATATCCCGTTGCGCCGTTTCCTTTGGCACCTGATCCACGTCGTATCCCCGCGACCTTGCCTGTGCCTGGCTTAGTGCAGGCGTCATAGCAATCAGGAGTGCGCTCATGGTGATTACCTGAGCTTTTTTTCGCATTGTTTTCATAATCGTTGAGTTGTTTTTCGGTTCGTTGATGACTTTACAGCAACAGGTAAGCTATGGCCCGCTTAGATTCTTGAGTAACTCCAGGCCCAGCCTCTATCGACGTCTGGCAAGAAAATACGTAAGAATGGAGCCAGATCGTCCACATCCCATACCCTCCAACGAAACATCAGCGAGGAGAGCAGACTTTAGCGTGATGAAAATAAGGGTATGGTCCAAGTGAATAGCTCCTGATCAGAATTAGTCAACTATGAGTACGACTTGGTCAGTATAGTAAGCGATTAAGACGTTTGTTAACCAGCCGTCATGTCAACAACGCCAGCAGATCTTTCATGGACAATGATTTCAACATCGATTCGTCGGTTTGAATCAACGTAGTAGCCAGCTTTTTCTTGACCGACTGAAGTTCGAGAATTTTCTCCTCGATTGTATCCGGACAAATCATTCGAATGGCCATGACATGGTTCGTCTGGCCGATCCGGTAACTCCGGTCGATGGCCTGGTCTTCAACCGCCGGGTTCCACCACGGATCGACAATGTACACGTAATCGGCCTGGGTCAGATTGAGGCCTGTTCCGCCTGCTTTCAGACTAATCAGAAATACACGGCAGTTTTCGTCGTCCTGAAACCGATTGACGACAGCTTCCCGGTTGCGCGTTTGGCCGGTCAGGTATTCGTGGTCAATTTGCCGGGCGTGGAGCTCATCCCGAATCAGATCGAGCATGGAAACAAATTGAGAGAAGACGAGTATCTTATGATGAGCAGACTTCGATTGGATCTGCTCCAGCAACGTATCGAGCTTAGCCGATGCGTCGCCGTAATACTCTTCATCGCCCAGCAAAGCGGGTGAGTTACAGATCTGCCTGAGCTTGGTCAATCCCTGTAGGATGTGCATCTTCAACCGTGGGATGTCTCCTTCTTTTGTCGTCAGCAGAAACTGGCGAAACTCCTGCTCGTAGGCATTGTAGACCTTTCGTTGCTGCGGGCCCATTTCGCAGTACAGAATCATCTCGGTCTTATCTGGCAGCTCCGGCGCGACCTGCTCCTTGGTTCGGCGCAGGATAAACGGACTGATTTTACGCTGTAGTTCTTTGGCCCGCTGCCGATCGTCGAACCGGTCAATGGGCGTAGAATAATGATCTTTAAAATGCTGATAACTTCCTAGTAGACCCGGACAGGCAAACGACAACTGGCCGTATAGATCAAAAGTATGGTTCTCAATCGGCGTGCCCGTCAGCACAATCCTGTTGCGTGACCGCAACTGTCGGACGGCCTGATACCGCTGCGAATCCGGATTCTTGATGGCCTGCGACTCGTCCAGGAAAATGTAGTTGAAGCGGTATTCTTTGAGTTGCCGAGCGTCGGACAGAAGCGTGCCGTAGGAAGTCAGAATAATCTCATACTGCCCCCATTCGCTACGGTCCAATTGGCGGTGGGCCCCATAAAGTGTATAGAGTTTAATAGACGGCGCGAATTTGGCAACCTCGGCCTGCCAGTTAAACAGCAACGATGTCGGCACAACAACCAGGTTGGTATTCGTCTCGCGTTTGGCTCGTTGCGACAGAATGAACGCAATTATTTGAAGGGTTTTGCCAAGGCCCATGTCATCGGCCAGGCAGCCACCAAAGCCTAAATCGTCGAGGAAGTTTAGCCAGTTCAGCCCTTCCTGCTGGTAAGACCGTAGCGTGGCCCGTAAGTCCGGTGGTGTTTCAACGGGATTGATGGATTGATGATCCGTTAATTTTGTTACGTACTCGGTTAACTGCTGTTTTACTTCATCGGCCAACACCTCCTCCGGGTAGAGCTCGCGGATGGCGGAGAAGTTGACGTTCGGCGTTCGAATCTGCTCATCAACGACTTCACCGGCTTTGACGTAGGAAGAAAACCGTTCGAGCCATTCGCGGGGCAGCACCCCCAGGGTACCGTCATCGAGCGTTACGTACCGGCTTCGGTTCTTAAGGGCTTTTTGCAGGTGCTTGAGCGACACCTTCTGCTTGCCAAACGAGATACCAATTGATGTTTCGAACCAATCGAGCCCCCGGTCAACTTTAACCGAGACCTTAGCTTTATGCCCGTTGAGTTTATTCTTCGTGAGTTTATTGAAGCCTAAAACCTGAATATGCTGACTTTGCCAGGTATCAAACGCATCCAGGAACCAGCCCTCATCCAGAAACTGCTCTTTGTGCAGCATAAAATGAGGCTGGTCGAGCTGTTCCTGAAAATCGGGATGCTGGTTAACGATGGTCAGCGTAAACTCTAGTTCGGCTTGTTCGTCCCGTTGCACCATAAACGGGTTCCCCGCCCTGTCGATGGAATAGATTTGCCGTTTCGACAATACCGGAACTTCGACTGGGCCATACTTCATCACGGGTGAGAGATAGACGTAATTCTCCGTGTCGGACAAATACACCAGTCGCTCTCTGGCATCGTTGAACCCGTTCTCGGCCAGTTGACTCGGGGTAGCGGGCTTCAGGTACGAGTAATTAACGGCAATTCGATTTTCCAGCTTCGCCAGAATCGCGTGGCGGAACTCCTCGTATTTAGTCTGATGAATAAGCAGGCTATTATTCTTTTGGGTGAAGAACTGAATGGCCCGCCAGTAATCGGCATCATTGATCAACACAAGCAAATCATCGACAGCGATGAAGTAGTCGTACTTGAGACTTACGTTCTCTACCTCATAAGGCTTATCGCCAATGAGAAGCTTAGCCGACACCTGGTATAGCGTATCGGCCTGATGTACCGACAAACGAAGCTCAACCGGTGTATTCGGTAGCTTCACAGGCACCAGCGAATTGGCCGTAATAGCTTCTGACGCCTTCGCGTTATGGTAAAACGCTTGTAGCTGGAGCGGATTGCGAACCACTAATTTCAGCCCCTCAATGTCCGTCTCGGCTTGTTTGGTGCGGTGATGGTTCTGGAACCTGGTTATGCCCGTGAAAAACTTCACCTCATCGAGGTTGTTCGACTTATACGCAAAATCCAGCGGGTTAAGTATGACTAAGGGATTCTTGATTTTCCCGTCGCGGGTGGCGGCCGCTTCGAACAGTTGGATGCAGAAGTTATCGTAGTAGCGGTGTTTCGTGAATACAATAATCGGCTGCGTAACGCCCGTATGGCTCACGACCTTCAGCGATTCAGCAGCGGCATTGGGTACTAACTGGTCGATGAGCTGCGCCGTGGTTATGGGTGTGATCGGCAGAAGTTCTTTGCGAATGGGTTGAATCGTAATCGACCGGTTTCCGTACGTTAGCTCGAAAAAATCGTCTAGCTGAAGTTCGTTTTCCAGGCCGTAGTCCTTCGCCACCGTCTTGATGGCTTCGTAACGTAACGGCTGGTCGAAGAAAACGCGTAACTCTCTGCGGTTTACGATAGTCCACAATACCTGGGCCTGGTGATCACATAAATTGTCGGTCTGCGCTCCACAAGTACAGGCTACCCACATGGCCTGCCTCTCCTGCCTGACAACCACCGTAGGGTAATGACTTAGTCGAGACGCCTGGGTAAACGTTCCCTCGTTAATACTGATTTCCAGAGGCTGAACATCAACCGCCCGAGTTGACAACGACGCTACTTCTGAGCTATGTTTTACTAAGAAGTTATCAGTCAGGGTCACGATTGTATCTTTCTCAAAATGATACACATGCCATGCGTTCGGATTGTCTTCGCTTACGGGCTGGTCAAGCATCTGTCCTGGGTTATTGGTTTGTTGTTTTCTGACAGGATGAACAGGGAATCCTGCAAATCCTATTCATCCTGTCGAAGAATACATCTTCTTTACACCCGATGAACGCCCAGTTCGGCCAGCGTTTGCTTAATAGCCGAGATACGCTGTTGCCGATTGAGTTCTACTGGTGGAGCCACCCGCTCAAGACAATCCGACAAAGGGCACCGTTCACAGGATTCGTTTACCTCCCGGCGACGTACGGCAGGATCATCCAGAAAACGAATTCGTGAGCGGGAGGCCTCATTGACCAATATGCACATCGAAACGCTATGGTTCAGGTGCCGAATGGGCGTTAGGGGTCGCGTGAATGCCAGAATGAAGTAGGTGTTTTGCGAACCGACATAATCTGATACTTGCGCTCGTAACAACGGAGCCCGGTAGGTGTTATGCCGCAGTACATCTTCGAGCTCGTATAAACTCGTCAGCGACACCCAGCGTCGGCAATAATGTTCGTCGGTAGTACCGTGCGGGTTGTGCAGCCGGGCCAGGTGAATTTCGCGAGTAAGGTTAACAACGGAGCTACTGGCCTCATGTTCAAAGCGCAGAAAAGCGAACTCGTCAACCCCGAAATAATGCGGCAACAAGTTACTCATGCGTAACAACAGTGTTTCGGGTGTCGCCTGAAACTGATCCAGCATGGCCATCAACGCAGTCGAAGCGTCGGCCCAGGTAGTTAGGTTCAGAAGCGCTTCGAGTCGGGCGCGCAGAGCCTCGCGCCGAATCAATATGGCCCCGGCAAAATACGACGCCCGGAAGTTGTTCAGCACCTGCTCAAACGTATCGACTTCAACCCAGGTTGAGGTCAGTGGCCGGGCTGTGAGGTTCATGTACTGAAAAGCCAGTTCGCGGCCCAGCGTGAACACGCGCTGGTCGGTGGTCAGGGTATGATTTAGCAACAGTCGCTTTTCGTGCGGAATAAACACCGACCGTAGCCGCATCAGGGATGGATGCGTCTCTTCGGTAAACAACACCACCTCGTAGCCGTACTGGCGGGTCAAATAATCGCTCAGGAAAGCCTCACTCACCAGCATATTGTCGGGCAGGCCGCTTTCGCGCAGAAACGAATCAGCAGCCTCTTCAATGTCGGCGAAGTAATTATCATGCATCTCCTGGTACGTCCGCATGACAGTAAAGTAAAACTGCGGCAGGTCGAGGTTATAATTACGGGCCAGTTCAACGACAGTGCTGATAAAGGCACTTAGCTTAATCGGCGCTTCGGACAGCAGTTCCAGCAGGTCGCCGGGCTCGATGCCGAACATACTCAGGGGCAATTCTGTAAGCAGGTCAGAGCGCAGGAGCTGATAGATCGGCTCCATTTTTTTGTTGAGCTGGAGTGATACGAGTATATCATAGGTCGTGTCCATCGCCCTGGCCAGCGCAATTATCTTCTCTGTCTTCGGATATTTTTTGCCTTTCTCTATCTCATTGATGTAGGACTGCGACAGACCAGCCCGGTCGGCTAACTCATATTGCGTCAATGACTTATCGAGACGCATTTGCCGCAGTTTTAATCCAAATAGCAACCGGATATTTCCGGAATTGAAGTCCATACGCTCAGTTATTGAAGATATAAAGGTACGAAACCAATGATTTACAGCAAGTTTTTAACTTTTAGCGATTAATCGCTTGTTTAGTATAATATCGCAGAATACATTTGATCCACAGTTATCAAACATCAAGACACGCACTTCTCTACTCTAAAGTCCTATGGAAACACTTACTGCCTCCGCCTTCTTCAAAACAGATATTGTACCGGTACTTGATCAATCCATTCCGGGTCGGCTTCATGTTGATCTTTCACCCGACGAATTGGTTGATCATGTTCTAATACGTGGTGAAGGACGATTAGCGGATACAGGCAGTCTTGTTTGTGACACAGGTAAGTTCACGGGTCGTACGCCTAAAGACCGGTACATTGTTCGTGATGAGACGACCGCGTTAACCGTGGAGTGGGGCGAGGTGAATCAACCCATTGATGCTGACACGTTCGATGAGCTACACCAACGCATGCTGGACGGGTTAACTGACCGGGATGTGTATGTACGGTTCGCCCGGGCGGGTGCTATGCCGCAATACGGCCTGCGCCTACGAATTATTACGACGCTGGCCTGGCACAACCTGTTCAGCTATAATATGTTCCTCCGACCGAAAGTCGGCGAAGCCTTAGACGGCCCAGTTGATTTTACGGTTATCGTCGATCCAAATTTTGAAGCCAACCCAGCCACAGATGGTACGCGTAACACCAATTTTACAATCATCAGTCTATCCAAAGGAGTCATTCTGATTGGGGGTACGGGCTATGCCGGAGAGATTAAGAAGAGTGTGTTTTCGGCCATGAATTTTATATTGCCGATTAAGTTTGGGGTTCTCCCCATGCACTGTGCCGCTAATGTTGGCAAGCAGGGACCTAACGGTCAGGCAGACACCGCCCTGTTTTTCGGCTTATCCGGAACGGGAAAAACTACCCTATCAGCGGACCCGGTTCGTCGGCTCATTGGCGATGACGAACATGGCTGGGCCGACGAAGGCGTGTTTAACTTTGAAGGAGGGTGCTACGCTAAAGTGATCCACTTAAGCCCTGAGAACGAGCCCCAGATTCATGCCGCCATCCGTCCGGGTGCCATTCTGGAAAACGTTCGCTTCTTCCCCAACACCGCAACTGTCAATTACGCGGACGGCTCCATAACCGAAAATACCCGTTGCTCTTACCCGCTCAGCCACGTTGACAATGTCGTAGAACCATCTGTTGGGGTGGCCCCCCGGCACATATTCTTTTTATCAGCCGATGCGTTCGGGGTACTCCCTCCAATATCCAGACTGACTCCCGAGCAGGCGTTAGATTATTTTCTGCTTGGTTACACTGCCAAAATAGCCGGTACTGAACATGGTGTTACCACACCTACCGCTACGTTTTCGCCCTGCTTTGGTGCAGCCTTCCTTCCCCTGCCCGCCCGCCGGTATGCTGCCTTACTCAAAGAACGTATAGAACAGCACGGTACGCAGGTCTGGTTGATTAACACGGGTTGGAAAGGGGGTGGCTTAGGCATTGGGAAACGCATGGCGCTGCCGCACACTCGAGCCATGATTAATGCTGCCTTATCGGGTGCTCTGGACAGTGTGCCGTTTGTGCAACACGCGGAATTTGGTCTTTCCATTCCGACACGTTGCCCAGGCGTGCCGACCGATCTGTTAAACCCAATTGACACCTGGGAATACAAAGGCATGTACACCGCTGCCGCCAAACGATTGGCGAATGCCTTCACTGAGAAGTTAAAAGAGATTTAAGCACGTGACTGGTCAAGTATAGTCAGTTGTAGTCAAGTATGATGCACAAAACGCTGTTGCTCTTGACCATATCTAACTACCTGACTACGCTTGACCATACTTGACCAGTCACCGAGTTCAACCAATTTCTCACTTAAACAGCTCAGCTTATGACCGTTCAAAGTACGCTTAACGATTCAATCATGGCGGCCCTGGGTCTGCCTATCGGTACCACTTTAGACCGATTCATCAAACGGCAGCAAAGTCAATACCCTTCGGCCGTTGGTGATTTTTCGCAGTTGATCCGCGACATTGCCCTGGCCAGTAAGATCGTCAACCGCGAGATCAACCGGGCGGGATTATCAGGTTTGGCTGGCATGGCGGGTAGCACGAATGTACAGGGTGAGATGCAGCAAAAGCTTGATCTGTCGGCCCACATTCGGTTTCTGCGCGCGTTGAACAATGGCGGAGAGGTGGCCGCCATCGTGTCAGAAGAAGAGGAAGAAATCATTCATACCGACCATCCCGAAGGGAAATACGTGGTGGCGCTGGACCCGCTCGATGGCTCGTCGAACTTTGATACAAACGTATCAGTCGGCACGATTTTTTCCATCTACCGCCGGACGTCCATGATTGGAACAGCCCCCACGGCTGCCGATTTTTTGCAGGGTGGCCGTCGGCAGGTAGCCGCCGGTTACGTTTTGTACGGCCCCTCTACGATGCTGGTTTTCACGACCGGCAACGGCGTTAACGGCTTCACCTACGACCCTTCCCTGGGCGAATTTATGCTGTCGCACCCGCAGATTCAATGTCCAGCCCAAGGATCGGTTTACTCCTGCAACGATGGCTACGTTGATGCATACGACGAATCCGTACGTCATTATTTGACCCGTTGCCGGGAGCAAGGCTGTTCAGCCCGCTACATTGGTGCATTTGTGGCCGATTTTCATCGTAACCTGCTAAAGGGCGGTTTATATATGTATCCAGGCACTCAGCAGCAACCCGACGGCAAAATCCGCCTGCTCTACGAAGCATTCCCGATGGCATGGCTGGCAGAGCAAGCCAGTGGCCTGGCCGTTGCCAATACGAAAGCCATTCTGGATGTAACACCTCGCGGTCTGCACGCCCGCACGCCTATTTTCGCCGGATCGGCGCAGATGGTGACCGATGTGCTCAACGCCACGAATCCTAAAAACGCCAACAGCTTGTCATCACAGTCCGTGCTACAGCATTCATCGGTTACTGTAGCCAAATAATATTTTGCGTAGAGGTTTCATAATCAATCATAGAAAAATCAATTTTTCAGGGGTAACAAGGATAGAAAGTGGTGGGGCGGGTGTTACATCAGCGTCAACGTATTCAGTTGTATGCAAGCCATTACATCACCAGCCACCACCACTCCTAATCGAATTACACTTTGGTCAGCCCTGACCTCTGTTTATATTCTCTGGGGGTCAACCTACCTCTTCATTCACTTCATGACCGAGCGAATGCCTCCGCTGTACATGGCATCCATCCGATACATTGTAGCGGGGTCAATTCTGTACGGTTATGCCCGCCTGACGGGAACAAAGCGTGCTACTCGGGCGGAATGGAAGTCGGCCGGCGTTGTTGGTATCCTGTTATTAACCATCGCCAACGGTTGCCTGACGGTGGGAATACAGTACATCCCAACGGGCGTTGCGGCCTTATTGGGGGGCATGCTTCCCGTATTTTTGCTGACACTCAACTGGGTATCGTTTGGACGACAACGCCCCACTAATTTAGCGCTGGCTGGTTTGATCGTGGGACTGGTCGGCATTTATTTTCTCATCAAACCCGACAAGATGCAGGGAACGGGCGGTGTACACGCCAACCTGATCGGTGCTGGTCTCATCACGTTCGGCAACTTCTCGTGGGCCATTGGTACCTTGCTGGCTCCTCGCGTATCGCTGCCATCGGGTACCATTTCGAGTGGTATTCAGATGCTCGTGGGCGGCACCGTATTGTTGATAATCAGCTTGTGCGTGGAACCCGTTACGCCCTGGAGCATCCTCGACGCGCCGGCCAAAGCGATTGGGTCAATGTTTTATCTGGTCATTTTTGGCAGTATTATCGGCTTCTCATCCTACGCCTGGTTAGCACGTAACGCTTCTCCTCAACTGCTATCGACCTATGCGTTTGTCAACCCTGTGGTCGCCATGCTGTTAGGGGCGCTCTTCGCGGGAGAAATCTTTTCGAGCCAGTCGCTGATCGGAGCCATCGTCGCCTTAATCGGGGTGATACTGATTACGCTGGGACGAAAATAAACGGCACTAGTTAGTAAAGGGTGTTTAGGTCCTTAAACCGGTGGAATGCCTACGCTTGTCCAGCCACCGTCGACGACCAGGCTCTGTCCGGTGATGTGACGTGATGCCGGGGCGACCAAAAACAGAGCCGCGTTGGCAATGTCATCGACTGTAGCCGGGCGTCCCATGGGTGTAATCCGCGACCAGGTTGGTATGTAGGTCGGGTCGTCAAGCGTGCGTTCAGTCAGGGTTGCGCCGGGTGCGACTGCGTTAACGGTAATACCCAGGGGTGAAAAATCAATGACGAGTTGCTTGGCCAGCATCTCTAGTCCCGCCTTTGTCATGCTATACACCGGCAAGCCCGGATGCGCCTGGTGCCCCACAACCGAAGACATAAAGAGAATGCTTCCACCCTGCCCTTGCTGTTTCATCTGGCGAGCGGCTGCCTGCGCCAGGAAAAAGCTTCCTCGCAAATTAAGATTCACAATCTTCTGAAAGGCGTCGGGCGTTGTCGTGAAAATGTCGCCAAAAACGGTAATCCCCGCATTGGCAATGGCAATATTTACCGAGCCGAACCTCTCGACGGCCGTTTGAACCATCTGCTCAATGAATGCTACGTCCGACGCGTCGCCGGGGCAAGCTTCACAGGTACCTCCGGTTTGTCGTATTGACTCTGCAGCTTTGTGGGCCAGTGCTTCGTCAAAATCATTGAGCATAACAGTAGCGCCCTGCCGAGCTAGCGCCTGAGCGATGGCAAACCCTATTCCGATGCCAGCTCCTGTGATGAGGGCCGTTTGATGCGTGAAATCGAACATTTAGTGCAAAATAACTGACAGCGACTACAACAAAAATCCGTTTGGTTAAAGGTACGCCATTGAGACAATTTAACATTGGTTGGAGTAGTCGCTGCCTGGCCGATTTGATAAAATTCAGCCTACGTATTGATTGCTGGTCAGTATATGTTTTAATGAACGGTGCATCTTGTACTAAAAGCTTCTTTAAAGAAAGCCTCGCTTCACCACAAAAATTAAAGCGACAAACGCCCGCTCAGTATAAACGAGCTTACTTTCCTGCCAGAACGTCGTAAAAGAACGTACTGATTTCGTTTACCCACAGCTCTGGTTCTTCCAGCGCGGCAAAGTGTCCTCCTTTGGGCATTTTTGTGAATCGTTTCACGTTTACCATCCGGTTGGCCCATTCCTCGGGCACGGGTGCTTCGGCTGGAAAAATAGCTACGCCAGTCGGTGCTTCCACGTATTGAGAAGATCTGAGGCCACCCTCGCTCATATAAGTCGCTCGTGCTCCCTCCAGATACGTGCGTATCGACGTGTTGATGGTTTGGGTGACCCAGTAGATCATGATGTTGGTCAGCAGTTCATCCTTCGTGAAGCTGTTTTCCATCTGGCCCTGCGTATCGCTCCAGGTATAGAATTTTTCGATAATCCAGGACGCCAGCCCAACCGGCGAATCATTCAGGGCGTAGCCCAGCGTCTGCGGTTTCGTTGAATGAAGCATGGCATAGGCTCCTTCCGTGTACCACCACTGCTGAATAAACTGGCCAAACTCCTGCTCGGCGGGCGACATGGTTGACCAGTCTTCCTGCCCGGTGGGATAACCAACATCCGTCAGGTGAATGGCCTGCACACGGTCTGGGAACTGATTGGCCAGCGACTTGGTGATGCCCATGCCGACATCGCCACCTGCGGCTACGAACGTCTGATAACCCAGCACGTCCGTCATGAGCTTCGCCCACAGATCCGCCGTTCGGTCATCCGTGAGGGCCACCCGGTCCGAAAAACCAAACCCCGGAATAGACGGGACAACTACATCGAACGACTGGCTCGGGTCGCCCCCGTAGCTTGCCGGGTCGGTCAGCATCGGAATGACTTTGTAGAATCGGTAGAAGCTATCCGGCCAGCCGTGGGTCAGAATAAGCGGTTTCGGATGGTCGCCCTTGCCTTTCAGGTGGATAAAGTGAATGCCGACGCCATCAATCGTTGTTTTGAACTGCGGGAGCTGGTTCAGGGCCGATTCCTGCTTACGCCAGTCGTATTGGGTTTGCCAGTACTCGACCAGCTCGCGCAGATACTGGGGATTCGTACCGTAATTCCAGTCCGCATTCGCTGGCTCATCGGTCCATCGCGTCTGTTTTAATCGCTGCTGAAGATCATCCAGTACGTCCTGGGCAACATTAATGGCGAAGGGGGTAATTGGGTTCATAATGCTAGAAGGTTAAATGATCAACTGGGTTATGATTTGTGAAGCGTTTAGCGGATGGAGGTAAAAAACGTCCGGACATCCGCCACAAATAGATCCGGCACCTCCATTGCGGCAAAGTGCCCACCGGTGTCAAACTCCGACCAGTGGGCGATGCTGCCGTCGCGGTCGACTAATCGGCGGATGGTGTTATCGGCGGCAAACACGGCTACTCCCATGGGTATAACCTTCGCTTCCGACTCGCCGGTTGCCCACGAACCGTCTCCGTCGCCACCGGCCGACCAATCCGCGGAGGCAGTGGGCGGGGCAGGATACATGTTTTCATAGATGAACGTAGCGGCCCCGGCCCCGTTGCCCATGAACCAGTACAGACTGACGTTGGTCAATAACTGGTCAATGTCGATAGCGTCTTCGGGGAGCGCTTTCTGTGGGTCAGTCCATTCTTTGTATTTCTCCACGATCCAGGCCAACTGCATCACCGGCGAATCGTGCAGGCCGTAGCCAATGGTATGCGGTCGGGTTGATTGAATAGCCTGGTAACCGCGCCCCTCCCGCGTGAACGTCTGCATCCGCTCCAGCCGTACCTGCTCTGTTGGCGATAGATCATCGGCTCGTTCCAAAATAGCAAGTTCCTCCGCCGTTGGTTCGGGGAACGGTTCCGGGCCGTTCAGGTGAATCCCGATGATGCAGTCTGGATATAGCACGCCCAGTAACGAAGCAATACCGGCTCCGGCATCACCCGCCTGTACGCCGTAGCGCTCGTAACCAAGCTGTTTCATCAGGGCCGCAACCGCGTGGGTCGTGCGCATCAGGTTCCAGCCGGGTTGGGTCACGACCGGCGAAAGCCCAAGACCAGGCAGCGAGATGGCCACGACGTGAAACGCCGGTACCGACTCGGCCGGATTGACCAACGGCTCAATCACCTGCATAAAGTCGACTACTGAACCTGGGTAACCGTGGCACAGCAACAGGGGCTGCGCATCGGGAACGGCCGACCGGACGTGTATGAAATGAATGTCCTGACCGTTGATCTGGCTGATAAACTGCGGAAAGCAGTTGAGTTTGGCTTCCTGTTTGCGCCAATCGAAGGAATGCCGCCAGTAGGTCGTTAGTTTCTTCAAATAGCTGCCTGGAACCCCACGGCTCCAGTCATCGATGGGAAGTTGATGCGGCCAGCGGGTGTTGTCAAGGCGTTGGAACAGATCGTCCAGATCAGTCTGGGGTACGTGAAGCGTGAACGGATGTGAGGTTTGCACGGGCGAAAAAGAGATGTAGTAACTGCGTTTATGTACTACAAATTACGCCTTTTCGACCGGGGGCCGACTGGTCTAATGTCGGTAAAAATGGTAGTTTTTGACGCCCGTCTATTGCCTTGAAACAAGCAGCGAATAAGGGATTTATTGCCTCCGATACGCTAACGGGGTTACGCCCTCCCGGTTGCGGAAGGCTTTCGTGAAGTACGACGTATCGGCGTAACCGAGGTAGTAACAGATTTCCTGGACGTTCATGCTGGTCTGTCGAAGCAGGCTTTTCGCTTCCAGAAAGATCGTATCATCAATGATGGTTTTTGCCGACCGGCCGGTATGGCTTTGCAGCACTTCGCTGAGGTATTTGGGGGTCACATGAAGCCGGGAGGCATAGTAGGCAACGTCTTTTTTTACCCGAAACTCCTGAGCAACCAACTGGTGAAACCCCTGCACCAACTGCGCCACCCCCGACAACCCCCGGCTACCACTCTGATCGTTGCCGTGGTGAATTTTACGGACCAGCATCAGCAGCGAATACGTAAGGCCAGCCACGAGTTCAGGCTCGTTGCCAAATCGTTTAAGTGCCTCAAATAGACACTGTACGTTCGTTCTGTTTTCGTCGTCTAACGTGATCACGTGCTCACCGCCGGGCTGAAAAAAGGGCAGCGAAGCCCAGAACGAGCTGTTGACCAGCGGGGTGAGCAACTCCTCCCGGAACAGAATGGTGTCGGCGGGTACGTTCGGCGAGTCGTACTGCCACTGCGCCACAATGCCCGGTCCAATGGTGATCAGAGAACCCTCCTGCATCTGATACTGCTGGCTACCCACCCGGAATGAACCGCCTGACCCGTACAGGAGACCGATGCCGTGGAAAAAATTACGGAAAGGGAACCGGATGGAAGCGTCGTGGTAGGTCTGGTGGTCAACCAAAACGTAGTTCCTGTCAGGACTATCGGCATGGTTGGCTTTGATGTACGCGTACACATCAAACGAATCCAGGTCCATTTTTTTGTTCATAGGCAACGGGAGTGAAGGGCAGGCGTTCGCCCGGTCAGCGATGGTGTAACTCGCCCGGAAGATAGCCAAAATGTTTGCGAAAGGCGTGGGAGAAGTGGTGAACAGGCTGGGCGCGGGCACCTACGTTTTTTTATAAGAAGCACGAGTTCCGAACAATAGCTGAATACGTACTGCCCAACGGTGGCCCAACGTACTAGACCATGAAACGCTTGCCATAAACAAAACATCAATGCGAATCCCGCTTCACCTCGCTGCCCGAGCCACCCCTCAGGAAATCGAAATCAGCGCCTTCGTGCGCCTGGGTCACGTGGCGGATATATAAATTGACGTAGCCCCGCGAATAACCCAGATCAATCGGTTTGAAATGAACCAGCCGACCGGCTAGCTCTTCGTCGGAGACGTGCAGGTGCAGGCTCCGGTTTTCGACGTCGAGGGTAATGAGGTCGCCGTTTTGCACAAGGGCGAGATTGCCACCTACGGCCGCTTCGGGCGATACGTGTAGCACGACCGTTCCAAAGCCGGTACCGCTCATTCGTCCGTCCGAAATACGAACCATGTCGTGAACGCCGAGGGCCAGCACCTTGGCGGGTAACTGCATATTGCCTACTTCGGGCATACCAGGATAGCCCTTGGGACCAACATTTTTCAGGACTAATACGCAGCTCGGGTCAACATCCAGGTCAGGATCGTCGATGCGTGCTTTATAATCGTCGATATTTTCGAAGACGACCGCACGACCGGTATGTTGCATCAGGGCGGGCGTAGCGGCCGAAGGTTTCAGCACGGCTCCGTTGGGACAGAGATTGCCCCGCAAGACAGCCACCCCGGATTCTGGCTTAAACGGCTGATCGACCGTCGCGATTACAGCCGGATCGTAACATTGGGCTTCGGCGCAGTTCTCGCCAATCGTACGGCCATTGACTGTCAAGACATCGTTATGCAGGTATTGGCGGAGTTCGCGGATTACCGCAGGCAATCCGCCGGCGTAAAACAAGTCCTCAACGAAATGCTCACCCGAGGGCTGAAGATTGGTCAATAGTGGAATCCTGGCCGAGATCCGGTCAAAATCATCGAGCGTTAGCTCAACGCCTACGCGACCGGCAATGGCCGTCAGGTGCAAGATGAAGTTCGTGGAGCCCCCCAGAGCCGCGTTGATCATGATGGCATTCTCGAACGCCTGACGGGTCAGCAGCTGTGACGGCGTTACGCCCTCGCGCACCAGCTCAACGGCCCGCATACCCGTCAGGTGAGCGAGCACTTTCCGGCGCGAATCGGCCGCCGGAATTGTGGCGTTGTCGGGCAATGCCAAACCCAGTGACTCAACCATCGCAGCCATGGTAGAGGCCGTACCCATAACGGCGCAATGCCCCTGGCTACGCGCCATGCTGGCTTCGGCTGCGACAAACTCCGCCTGCGACATCAGCCCCATTTTATAGTCTTCGGCAAATCGCCACAAGTCGCTCGTGCCAATCTTACGGCCCTGAAACCGCCCGGCCAGCATGGGTCCGCCCGACACAACCATTGTGGGGATATCGACGCTACAAGCCCCCATGACGAGCGAAGGCGTTGTTTTGTCGCAACCGCACATCAGGATAACGGCATCGAGCGAATTCCCCCGGATGCTTTCTTCCACATCCATGCTGGCGAGGTTGCGGAACAGCATGGCCGTGGGTTTAATCTGGCACTCGCCAAGCGACATGACCGGAAACTCCAGCGGAAAGCCCCCCGCTTCCCACACCCCTCGCTTGATGGCTTCGGCCAATTCGCGGAAGTGAGCATTGCAGGGCGTTAGCTCCGACCAGGTATTACAGATTCCAATAACGGGCTTCCCTTCAAACTCGTGGTGCGGGAACCCCTGGTTTTTCATCCAGGCACGATAAATAAAGCCGTCTTTACCGGTGCGGCCAAACCAATCTTGAGAACGAAGGGGCATTTTTTATACAGCAATTGGCAACCGCCAGTGAGATAGAGTAATCAGTACGTAAAAAAGCCGACAAGCCGGGCAATCTACCGCTATTTATACGTTATGAGCATAGGTTCGCCAGTCAAATCGCCCGGTTATGAAAATTCTACTTTGCAGCGTACTCAGTATCATTAGTTTATTCTCATTACAGGCGCATGCACAGCGTCGATTTTCGATCTCGGTGACGGGCGCACCCGCTTATAGTTACACTGATTTTACGGGTACTGTGCTTATACCGGGAACCAATGGGCAGTTCGTGCCAACTACCCTCACCAGCGAATCGGCCTTCTTCGGTGTTTCGGTTGGCGCGATGGCTTCGTACCGGTTTAGCCGGGAGTGGTCGCTCTCAACCGGGCTTTGGTATGATCGGCTTACCCAAACAAAACCCGACCCTAGTCCGGTCAGCGCCGACGCCAAAATCATTATGTCGTCGCTGAAGATTCCGGTGTTGTTCAACTACAAACCGTTCACTACGCGGCTGGCTCCTTATTTCACCGTTGGCGGGTTAATCAACCAGGCGCAGCCAACGCGGCTGATCAATGTTTTAGCCCCCAATACTGACGAAAGCATTCTATTTGCCAGCAGTGCTACGTATCGTGCCGTACTCGGTGCTGGCGTGACCTACCGGATCAATAACCACTTTTCAGTGATTGTGCAGCCGATGCTCTTGTACCGGTTTCGGCCCAATCGAACCTACGAGCGGTTTGTTTCCTACCAGCTTAACGGGCAAACGCAGCTCGTTTATACGTTCTGACACGTACTCAGATGTCCTGTCATTTGCCACTCATATCATAATAGAATCATAACATACTGAAGAATACATCCTGAAAGCAGGCGTATGACCTTTGCGGTGGTTAACGTTTTATCGCAATCCTATACTTCTTATGTTCAGCTTTAAAGGCTTAAAGCACACCCAGTTCACCTGTCTTCTGATTGGCTCCCTGCTGATGGGTTGCCAATCGGCAAACGATCTTACTCCTTTTGAGACCAACAATCCCCTCCGCTCGGCTCGCGCCCAGGCCGTTACGCTGTCAGAAGGGTTCGAGGTCGGTTCGAGCAGCCCCAAGACAGCCTACGATGTGGCACCGACGGGGTCATCCGGTGGCGATAACGTAACGCTGCAAGCCAAATCCTGGAACGTTTACGACGCGGTAATTGGTAATTTAAGTGGTGACAAGAAAGTTGGTTCCTGGTCGGCCAGGATTCGTAATACCGGTAAAATCACCATGCTATTCGACGTTACATCGGGAGCCAGCACGGTTACGGTCAAACACGCGACTTATGGCACCGATGCCGCCAGCCAGTGGGGCCTTTGGTATTCAACCAATGGAGGCAGCAGCTGGACGCAGTCGGGCACCAACATCACGACAACCGCTTCGCTTCAAACCCAAATCTTCACGCTGAACGTTTCGGGCTCGGTGCGGCTGGAAGTTCGCAAAGTGTCGGGCTCAACCAACCGCATCAACATTGATGATCTTGTTATCAATGATTACGCCGGTGGTGGCGATCCTCCGCCGACAGCTACCGGTAAGAAGTTTTTGTTCGATGCCAGCAAACGCGAGAATGCAGGCAATGCCGACTGGCAGATTGATGCCGATGGAACGGAGTCGGTGCCGACGTACACCGGTGGTACAACTACCGAAACCCGCGCCCAGCGTTACCCAACGCCATCGTACACGGGCATTACCTCATCAACCCCCGAAACCTACTGGAAAGGTGGTATGTCGGCTTGGGCAGTTGAGTTAGTAAAACGGGGTAATTTGGTTGAGTCGCTGCCCAATGGCACAGCCATCACCTACGGCAATGCGAGCAATGTGCAGGACCTGAGCAACTACGATGTGTTTGTTGTGATTGAGCCCAACCGCTTGTTTACGGCTTCTGAGAAGACGGCCATTATGAACTTCGTATCGAACGGTGGCGGTCTGATGATGATTGCCGACCATAC
This sequence comes from Spirosoma soli, assembly GCF_042684525.1. Taxonomy (NCBI): domain Bacteria; kingdom Pseudomonadati; phylum Bacteroidota; class Cytophagia; order Cytophagales; family Cytophagaceae; genus Spirosoma; species Spirosoma soli. Next base: position 298,380 of record NZ_JBHULN010000001.1, read on the forward strand.
GGCCCCTTCGCTGACGGGTACTGACCCGAACGGCTACCTGCCTTCGGACCGGGACGGCGACGGTGCCGATTCACCAAGAGTCTGGAACGACCTGATGTCGAACAACGGCATTAACAACAATCGCCCGTTTGGCTTTACTGTCGATTACGTAGACATCGACGAGCAACCGACGACTAAGGTGTACACCGGTAGCAACACGAACGCCCAGAAAGTGTTGAACGGCGTAGCGGGAACGTCCTCGAAGCTGGCCTTCTACGCGGGCACCTCGGCCACGCTGTATCCGACCAACAACACAACCGTTCAGGGGCTTTTCTGGCGAACGAGCAGCACGGTTGGCAGCACATCGGGCGTGATGGCGTTGCTGTCGACCTACGGCAGTGGCCGAATCGTGTTCGTCGGCGACAGTTCACCTTCCGATGACGGCACGGGCGATACCGGTGATAACCTCTTCAATGGTTGGTCGGGTGATGCACCATCGGGCTATACATCACATCCAGCCCTGCACATCAATGCTTCGCTGTGGTTAGCTAAGCTTCAGTAATAGCGACCACTTGCGACTGTCTTTCCAGAGGGAACCGGTCTCGGTTCCCTCTCTTTTTTGACACCTTTACACCAATCGAATTCCGTTTTCTTCGAGCGCGATTTTCCGTTCCCGGTATAGCGTACCAACGGCCTTTTTAAAGGTCTTCTTGCTCATTTCGAGCGTTTTGTAAATCTCCTCTGGTGGGCTGTTGTCAGTTAAGGGCAGGAACCCATTCTCGGCTTTCAACGTAGCCAGAATGCGTCGGGCGTTGGGTTCTACGTTCTCGAAACCGGGTTTTTGCAGGCTCACGTCCACCCGGTTGTCGTCGCGGATGTGCTTGATATAGCCAATCAGCGGATCACCGGGCCGAACTGTGCGGAAGATTTCGTTGCCGTAGACCAAACCCTTGTAGCGGTTATTGATAATGACGTTTACGCCCAGATCGGTTGTTTCGTAGGCCAGTAACTGCACCTCTTCGCCAACGAACAAATCACGAACGTCAGGGTCCAGAAACCGGTTGACTTTGCTCGAGGCTACCAGTCGGTTCGTTTCTTTGTCGAGGTACATGAACACGACGTACCACTGCCCCACTTCCATCGGGCGACTCTGCTCGCGGTGGGGCACCAGCAAATCCTTTTCGAGCCCCCAGTCCAGAAACGCGCCCGCACTGGTAACAGCCACGACCTGTAACGACGCAAATTCGTCGCACTGAATGGCGGGAGTGAGTGTGGTGGCGATGGGCCGATCTTCGGAGTCGGTGTAGACAAACACATCGATCTGATCGTCGACACTCAGGCCATTAGGTACGTATTTGAACGGAAGCAGGATGTCGTTGTCATAGCTCTGGCTTCTGCGGTCGGAGAGGTCGCCGAGGAAAAAGCCGACGCTGGTCTCGCGTAGCGCCGTTAAGGTATTGATTCGTCCGATGTCAATCATGAGTAGGTACAGATCCGCCCATTAGCACGAAGCGGGAAACTGCTTAACAAAGGTCGGATTTTTACCCGGAGATGCGACCCGTTAAAGAAAAATGACGGATTCTGGACTTACGAACAATCCAATTGCCATGCACAGCCGACCCATTAGAAGGCGACTTATGGCCATTGTAAGCCAGACAAAATCGGCTTCATAAAGTGTGGCCTACCGTTTACTCATTTCGTTGATTCGCAGTTAATAAGTTTCACATCTTTACATCTGGGTCACTGGTTGCGCAAGAAATAAGCGGAATAAATCAGCGCTGTGAAGAACTATAAAAGTTTCAATATCAATAAGTTTCAGTTCCGCCAATCTGCGTACTTGTATATGTTGGGTGCAGTCCAAAAAATTACCTATGTGCCAGCGTCTTGGCGACAAGTTGCACGGCTCGTTAGGGCAGCTTTGGGCTTGCGGGGCGGGTTCCGGCTGATAAGCCAAACGCCCCAGAGGTCAGGATTTTGTTGATTAGGCGGGTTGAGATCGACAGACCAAACGCCCCCGTTAGGCAAGTTTAGGTTTGTAGGCCGACATCTTGGCGACAGGTAGCACGCCCCGGAATTCGGGTTTTGACAAAATCTGTTACAAAAGTTCGGCAACAGCCTATAAGTATAAATTGCTCGAATCTGTGTTTATTTGATTATTATCAGCGTTAAAAGCGACCTTTTGTGGTAGTTCCTATTGTTACGAGCAAAACAGGAATCTTAAATCAGATTTCTATTCATAAATATGCTTTTTCAGAAGAATATAAGACTAATTCTGATAAGCGGAATAAATTTATAAGTTGGTTAGAGCATCAATGCTTGTACGAATTAGCAGAAGATTATTTCACACTTTTGCAACCTCTTCAATCCAAATCCAACTCTCAGTACGAACATTTGCAATCGGTTTACATAGCACCACCTTTTGCTAATACTACCAAGATTTCTTCTTACCTCGGTCATTTATTAAGAACAAACTTGTCCTCTTTTTACAAGCAATTCCTAAACTATAACACCTTTGTAGTTGAAGGTGTAAATTTTTTACCCTTCAAACTTCTTAAAGCATTCGAGTTTAATATAGAAGTCTTTACTGACGGAGTTTTTTTGATTCATTTTTTGCCTGTTTCAAAAATTGTTAGTAATACACAATTAACATCGGTTTACTTAAATAATCTCAAAACTGCATTGGTTACTTCAAACGTGGGTGACCTAGAAATCAATGTAATTTCCTTAGATAAGTTTAAAAGTAGAAAGTTCAGAATAATTGAAGATTTTGACAGGATCACACAACTAACTTCTGGTGGTAAATACGTGGGGACTTTTGACTATCACTTTTTAGCCACTTTTTCACCTGAGATTTTTGCAAAAATTACTGAATGCACAGTAAAAGAAATTAACAAGTCTTTGCATTTTTTGAGAGAAGTAATGCAGAAGGTTAAACTGCCTGATTTTATTGAGTTTTCCAGTACTAAAGAGTTCACTAAAATTGACACGAATATATATTCTAACCAGTCTAACCTACTAATAGGGGGTAACTTTGCCTGTAAAGAGCATAAGGCTGCTTTTTACAAAGGTGTTTTTCAGCCGGTCAACGGCAAATGTATTTTGCCAGTCTATGCCGGAAGCAATATTAAACTTAATATGTTTGAAGAATTGTTTGGAGTGTTTAACCAAGGCGGAGCCGATATACAAATTTTACAACCTATTCAACTGCAACCGGAGGAAAATTCATTTATAGATTTTATTAAATCCTTGAGAACCAAGTATAAAGAGAACCTCTTGATTATAGTTTTTACTGAATTTAAACTGCCCAAAACTGAATTAAAGTCTTTACAAAAACTGGGAATTCAAACTCAAATTTATTTGGGTCGTCAGGATAAGTACCAAATGTCGAATTTTGTAGTTAAATGTATTGAAAAGTTGGGTGGGATATTAAGTGTTATTAGAAGCACAAAAGAACCTAACACAACGTATTTTCTTGGAATTGACTTGGGCCATTCCACACAAGAAGGACAGAAAACTTCTAATCTTGCAATGGTTTTATTTAGCTATCAGGGAGTTATAATTAAAAAAAGTGTAAACAAAAATATACCGAGGAATGAAGCATTAACCGTAGATGCCATTGAACGTCCTTTAAAAGACATCTTAACTTTTCTAAAAAAGAAAAAACTTCCTTTACCAAACAAGCTAATAATACATCGAGATGGAAAATTGCATAAATATGACATTGATAATATTTTGACCAAAATTTCAGAGTTGTTTGATATAGACTGTGTAGATATTGTTGAAGTCATTAAATCAGGGTATCCCGTAATTGCAAAATATGATAGTAGCAGTAAATCATACATCAATTGGCAATCTGGTGAAGCATGGGTGCTTACACATCAAAAATATGCAATTATGGTAACTAATACACAAGTAGAAGAGCAAGGGAGAATTATCAATCCTATAATTATCAAATATAAACTCGGGCAAAGCGATTTTGAAAATATACTTTTTCAAATATATTGGTTCACTAAAATATATACTAATGGTTTGTATAATTCCACAAGGCTACCTGCTACTACTTTGAAGGCAAACAATATTGTCAGTACGAGTACCGTGACTCATATATCTTCAAATTTGGGATAGCTTTGCAAAAGTACATTACGCTCCGCATGGCTGGCTTGTGTGCAACAGGTTGCAGGCCGCAAAGTCGAGGTTTGACAACCCAACCGCCCGTGTGTGTAAATGTCTCCCTACGGTCGTCATCACCACACGGAGCCGTTGGGTGCTGTCTAAGCCGTTTTCGTATACCGCGTTTCGTGTGACAGGGTAACGTACTTGAGACAGCGTTTTTTTTACATATATTACCACAATTTTTTTACTTATTGATGCGTGAATTAGTCTGTAAAGAAAGCCACTTCCTTCTTCCAGAAGAACGCCTGCACTAACTTACGGTCCTTGTCTAACAAACGGACCTGTTCAATCACGGCCACTGTTAAGTCTGTCAAACAAAGAAATACCCGGTTCTTTAGCCCTCCCTTGAGCTGATTCCAGACCAGTTCTGTCGGGTTTAGCCGCTTCGGCGGTCCGATCTGGGCTGTAGGCCGGTAAACATTCCAAATGAACGCGGCCAGGCCGCTCGCTCAAGAAGGCTTTTACCGCTTCACCACGATGAATTGGTGCTCCGTCCCAAACGATTAGCAAGTCCCGCTTGCGGTAACGCCCACAGAGTTTACTCAAAAACCACGCGATATCTTCACCCGTAAACGAACGGTCTTGACCAGCCAGGTAGATCCGACCGTTAGGAGCAATGGCCGCAATCAGACTGAGGTGGTCGCGACCGGCCTGCTGCTGCAAAATTGGTGTTTGGCCCCGGGGAGCCCAGGTCAGTCCTAACATAGGCAACAAGTAACAGGCCGATTCATCCACATACAGGATGACGCGCCCTTCAGTTTGGGCTTTTTTTGAGCTCGGGCAAGCGTTCGGCTCGCCATTGCTCGACCCGCTGTAGGTCCTGCTGACGGGCTTTGGGTTGAGGCTTTTGCCGACTCCATTCCAGTTTCTTTAACAAACGCCCTACCTGGGAAACATCATAACTCACACCAAAGAGCTTTTTGATGACTTGGTTCACCCGAGGGCGGGTCCAAATCTGGCCCGGAAATCCGTGCGCTTCTGCTCCTTTATTTAGCTCCTCCACTAACTGAGCCAACTGCTCATCGGTCAAGCGGCAGGCAGGACCATGGGGTTTGCGCCAAGCTAAAGCGGCTTGCCCTTCTTGACGGTATTTCTTCAGGGTTCGACTGACCCAACCTTCCGTCAGGCCCAAGGCCTGGGCAATGGTAGCTTGCTTCCAACCCTGATCTTTTAAGTGAGCGCATCGCCGACGCAATAGCTCGTAGTCCGACGGTGTATAAGTGGTCATAGATTACAAAAGAATCAACCTTTACAAACCTACTCACACATCAATAGTACCTCTTGGCATGGACACATACTCAACTCAGCCCCTTACCGAAACGGTGACAGACTGTCGCAACTGTGGCAATAAAGTTGATGAGAATTTCTGCTCGCGCTGTGGACAACCCGCGACCTTAAAACGAATCAACGGGCATTACATCATCCATGAGATCGAGCATGTTTTACACTTTGAACGCGGCATCCTTTACACCGTCAAATCTTTGCTACTCACCCCAGGACAAGCAATTAAGGGTTTTTTTGTTGAAGATCGGAATCGGTTGGTAAAGCCGATTATTTTTATCATCGTCACGTCGGCTATTTATTCTCTCATTAGTAGCGTTCTACACATTGAAGATGGCTATGTCAAATTTAGCGAACAAAACCCATCCATAACCGGGAGCATCTTCAAATGGATTCAATCACATTACGGGTATGGCAATCTCTTAATGGGAGCATTTATTGCTCTTTGGCTGAAGCTACTTTTCCGAAAATTTGACTACAACTTTTTTGAAATTCTTATTGCGCTCTGTTTTGTGATGGGCATGGGAATGCTGGTTTTAGCTGTGTTCGCCATTCTCGAAAAGCTGACGAAGACTTCACTCATGCAGGTCGGTTCTTTTATCTTTATTATTTATGCCAGTTGGGCAATCGGACAATTTTACGATAAGCAACGCAAGACAAACTATCTCAAAGCCTTTGTGGCCTATATACTTGGGATGATCTCATTTATGCTCGTGGCTCTTGTCATAGGTATAACAATAGATTTCGCGGTCAATAAAAACAAGGGCAAAGACTTTACTAATAAAACATCTATACAGTTTTAGCTCTGCTGCTCCATGTTGTCGGGGGACAAGAATCATTTGTACGCACTGCGTCCTCCTAGCCCAACAAAAGCGAGGGTGTAAAGGTAGCGATGTCCCTGCGTTTGCTCCATCTTGCGGTATCCATCAGCCCTCGCGTGGTACTGTCTTTGAAAGCAAGAAAAACGCTATAATTTTTTCAAGAGTCGACTAACTCTTCTATATTCGCCTTCTCAAGCACGTCCACTTGTGGCCGATGCTGTGTAGCCCCAGCAGAGGGGGCTACTTTTTTTTGTCCCACACTCACAAAAGCTCCGTCGTATTTCTCCTCCTTTTTCCATAACGCATAGATCACTGTCAGCAACTTGCGCTGTACTGCTACATACCCCTTCATTTTGACTTTAGTACGGTACGCTCAAAGACCCGCTCGTAGAGGCCCACAAAGGGCTTCTGTTCATAACGAACCACCATCAGAGCCGACATGTGTAAACCCCGCCGTATCCGGTGATTGCCCCGCTTGCTGATCCGCGTCTTGCCCACTCGTTTGCCGCTCTGATTTTCCACTACGTCATACCCCGCGTAGCTGACCAACTGGCACGGTCCGCCGTTGCGGTTGATTCTCGAACAAGGTAAACTCATTTGTCTCAGTGATCAGATTGGCCACGGTGAGTAACCCCACTCCCTTGATGGCGCAGATCTGTTCCACTTTGCGCTTCCACTCCGGGTTATCATTAACGGCTTTGGCGATTAATTTTTCGCATTCGGTAATTTGTTTCTCCAACTCATGAATGAGTTTAGTCAGTTGCTTTTTAACCTCTGGGGAGGTATAGATACTTAACTCCAAATTCATCAACTGATTACCCATCTGGGTTTTAACTTCTTGTAAATGAATCTGCTGACGAGTCAACTGACGTAGTTTATACATGGCTTCGCTAAGGGGTTGCCAGGCCTCAAGCCACTGTTGACAGGCCATCGTTGCCAGCCCTTGAGCATCCACCCCATCGGTCTTAGTTTTCAGGCCTAGGGCCTTAAGGTAATGCTTGGCTTTCTGGGGCAGCACCACACAAACATGCGCTCCACGCTGATGCAACGACAGGGCCAACGGCTCATAGTAGACGCCTGTGGCTTCCATCAGATAGTAAAGCGGCAGGCGCTTTTCTTTGGCATGGTGGTCAACCCAGCGGTGAAACTCGGTGATGCCTTTGGCAGTGTTCGCAAAGCTATGGGTGGCTTTAATTTTGATGCGCCCTCCCTGATCGATGGCACTTAGAGAGGCATAAAATTTGTCCTTGCCCATGTCAACGCCTACTCCATACTTTACGGCACTAAATACGGCTTGCATCGCATAAAAAGTTTAAGATAAGAGATTGATTATGCCATTACTCTTTCTGAATTTAGCACATAATTCTTCGTTGCAGCAGAGCCACACGATTGGGTACTGTTAAGTTTTAGAAAGAAGTAGGCCGGGCCACGCCCCACGAACTATGTCATCCCCGAAGGAAGCATTTGCGTTGGGTTCACGCTTTTTCGATCTACCAATGGCTTTAGGTAAAGTTGTACTTTTTTGGTTCACTTTCTTGAGAGCGAAGATATGGGCGTTGGGTGCGTGTCCATAAAGTGTTTGCAAATCAGCGTCTTGGCGACAGGTAGCGCGTCACAGGGGTCAAGTTTTAGCTTCCACGTCCAGCGTTCGGGTGACAGGAAGCGGGCCGCAGAGGTCAGGCTTTTTGCTTGTTCGGCGGGTTGCGGTTAACATGAGAAACACCCCGGTTGGGCAGGTTTGGATTTACGGGGCAGCATCTTGGCAACAAGGCGAACGCCCCGAAAGGGAAGTCTATATTTGTAGCATCAGTAGTTTTACACCTTAATATGGTCGCAACTAAAGATTACTCTAAACTCACACAGGATGAGTTAGTGGCAGAAGATAAGAAGATGAAATCAGGGGCCACTGCAATAGCTTTTGTTATCGGTATGCTGATAGGCGTAGCCGTTTGGACAGCTACTTCTGGCAAGTTTATTTTCACTGTTGGTCTGTTAGCGGTTGCCCTGTTTATTGGCTACCGACATGAACAAAACAAGAAAGCCCTAAAGGCTGCGATCAGTCGTAAAGAAGCTCATCAATAAGGGGGTCTTTAGCTCCACCTGGGTTGGCCTCGTGCGACAGGTTGGTCGCCCCCAAAGGAAAGCGGCAGCCCAACGGACAGGGGGTGTACATGTCTCGCTATGCTCGTCATCAGCCCCTGGGTCGTTGGGTGCCGCAACAAGCCGTTTCGTGCGACAGTGTGAACGCCCCGCATGGGCAAGTTTGGGCTTCCATTTCGGTGTTTCGGTCGACAAGCCGAACGCCTGAGTTGGGTTGGGGTCGTCATTTTGGGGTTTCGGGCGACAATGCGAATGCCCCGGTTAAGTCAGTTTCAAAACAAAATCGTAAATCAATGAAAGAGTGCAAAGTTGAAGCCCTGATTTATTACTCCAAATTAACGCTGGACTCGGAACACATCGTCAAGAAGTCGAAAGAAGAAATTCAGCAAAAGCTGGACGAATACACGGCTCAAGGCTACCGATTAGCCTCCACTACCTCCACTAATTTTGGAGCCGCTATTTATATTTACCTGTTCTTTGAAAAAGAAAGCTAACAGGGTTTCTCGCTCCGCGTGGGCGGCTGCCGGGCGACAGGCAGCACGCCCCTTCGTAAAGTTTTCAGCCCAACATCCACTGTGTTCGCGGACGAACGAACCCCCGAAAATGTGATGCCTTTCCCTGTTGATTACCAGTGCGTTAAAAACATTGCATACATTCTGCTGAGTGTGTAAAGGCAGCAGGTCCGTGCGTAGTTTTAAGTGTCTTGCAAGGCCATAAGCACTCAGGGTCGTTGGGTGAAGCATCCAAGCAATGCGCGAGTGCCAGCGTTCTTGTGACAGGCCACTCGTCTCGTGACAGGCCACTCGTCTCGATAGGGTAGTGTTTAGGCTTTTATTTCTGAATTTCGGGCGACAAAGCATACGCCCCAGTTAGGCAAGTTAGGCTTACAAATCAGGTTATGCTCGGCGATATCTAATACTAACAAAGTGTTTTAAAATCGCAACACAGTATATGATGAAACAATCAATCACAGTAACACCGTCTATCTTGTTAGTTATCATCATTCTGTTAACAGCATGTAAAGATCATAATTCCACACCGACTCCCCTGACTTGGAGTCAACTTCCCGCCATCCCTAATGTATATCGTGAGGAAGCGTCATCGTTCAGCATTGGGACTAACGCTTACTTCGGTTTAGGTTTTGGAAACAACGACGGTCGCTATAATGCAAATGCAACATATAATAATGATTTTTGGGAGTTTAACAGCACCACTAACGTTTGGCGTCGTATAACTGACTTTCAGGGAAGTAAACGTAGTGGAGCAACTTCATTTTCTATAAACGGACGAGGATATATTGCTTTTGGCTACTCAACATCTTGTCCCACCAATGGTGGGCTTTGTGATTTTATGTATTACGACGACGTTTGGGAATACAATCCAAATACCAATACATGGCGTAAAGTTGCTAGCTTTAACTCAATTTCTGGATTACGGTACGCTACGGCTTTTGTTATAAATAATAAGGCTTATATCTTGACTATTAGTGAGTGTCTTGAGTTTGACCCAGTAACCTACTCTTTCCGGAAACGAGCAGCTTGTCCTATAGGCCTGTTCAGTGGCGCGTTCTCGCTAAATAATAAGGGATATGTTTTCTTAGGCGATCCCGATATCGAGCAGAACAAACGAGTGTATGAATATGACCCTATAACAGATATTTGGAGCAGGAAAAAAGACTTTCCTGGTCAACCCCGTATACTTCCAACAAGTTTTAGTCTAAACGGATACGGTTATTGTGGTGGAGGTTACAGAAGGGGGAGCACTTTTCAGTATTTTAAAGAATTTTGGAAGTACAATCCGACAACCGATGAATGGACTCAAATAGAAGACTATCCGGGTGTAGGGTCGGTATGGTTGCAGAGTATGGTGATCGGGGGCAGCGCAATAATAGGATCGGGATATGGATCTGAAACAAACCTACTTCGATACGATAATAGTTTTTGGCTCTTTCAGCCAAAGTAAAACTGTTTACTAAAGTGCTCAGGTTAATCAATGTATAAATTAAGTTGTTAGTTTGCTCCGCGTGGATTGGTCTCTGGCGACAAGCCGCACATCCCTCAGGAAGCCAAGCAGCCCAACCGCCACCGTGTTCGCGGGCGAATGAACCCAGGAGAACTGTCAAATTGCCCTTTTAAACAATATCTGATAAACAATGGGTTGCAATTTAACAGTACATCCGAAATGAGAGTGTAAAGGTTGACGTTCCGTTCGTTATCTGGAGTTGCTTCCTCATCTATCAGCCCTTATTGACGTTGGGTGATCGTCTGCACCGAGTCTCTATTTTCAGCTCCCGACGACTGTGCAAACGCCCTGGTTGGGACGGTTGAGATTTGCAAAGTGGCTGGCGACAAGTCAAACGTTGGCTATATGTAGAATTTTATTGCCCACTTTATGCCTGATGAAATTTTCTTCTATCTCGGACTTGCATTTTTGACAACCCACGAATTAGACGCAGTTCGCTGTCGAGAATGGCGAATATTTCCTGGTTTATCCTTGTTGAATGACCGAGTGTGGGATACCTAATTTTTTGTCTGGCTCACATTCCACTGTTTTATTTTGTATACGTGAACTTAACCAGTCGGGAGAATACACTAACGTTTATCACAGGATTTGACCTGTTTATGATAATTCATGTGGGCCTTCATTTACTGCTTCTCAAACACGAGCGCAACGAGTTTAAGGATTGGATATCGTGGTTGCTAATCGTCGGGGCTGGTTTGTGCGGAGCAATGGATTTGTTAGTGTAGTTCTCGCTCCGCGTGGGCGACTCTTCAGCAGCAGGACGCCAGTTAAGCAACGCCCAAACTTCTCTTGAATCAACATTTCGTTTCTACGTATATACCAGACAAATTTTAACTACCCAATTGACCCGGTAAGCGTTTGAGGGTCAGTTGGTTTTCTCCCCCATTCACATAACAGTCCGTTTTCATATAAACGAATACTGTGTAATATGTTGATTATGAAGAGAATAATATAAGTGCCAGGGTCGTTAACCTCTCATAACCATCCAGTAAATAGTCTTGTTTAAACGCGTTGGATTCTTCTTGCTGATGACCGTCATTCGGCCGGTCGTCGCGGTTGCCGCTCAATTTACCGCTCTTCCAGTTTCTCAGTTAAATCTCTCTAAAAACAATACAACATCCCGTCCTGGGGTAGCGCCCCCTGATGCAACCCAGTCCCACGGACCGGCTTCCAGCATCGCGCCGTTGCTGATGCCTACCGCCGAGAGTGCCCCTCCTGCCCTGCCACTGCTCGACGTCGATTTCTGCGGTGAATGTTTACCGCTCGATCAAACCGACGTTGTTGACCGCTGGAAACATGTGTTTACGCTGTTTCGCAGCCACGCCAGCGACTTGGGTAACCTTCGCGAGCGAGCCGACGCTTTCTTCCCCGTCATTGACCCAATCCTGGCCAAATATGACATTCCCGACGATTTCCGGTACGTGCCCTTAGCCGAAAGCGCCCTTCGCCCGAAAGCCGTTTCGCGGGCTGGGGCAGCTGGTTACTGGCAATTGATGCCCGGCACCGCCCGCGAACTAGGTCTTAAAGTGAGCGGACGAATCGATGAACGGTTCAATGCCCAAAAAGCCACCGAAGCCGCCTGTAAGTACCTCCGCAAGCTGTACGATCAACTTGGGTCGTGGTCGTTGGTAGCTGCGGCTTATAATGCCGGTCCTAACTTTTTGAAAGCCCAGCTCAAACGCGTCGATCACCGCGACTATTATCGGATGCGACTTCCCCGCGAGACACAGTACTATCTGTATCGGGTGCTGGTCTATAAGGAAGTTATGTCGCGCCCGAATGATTACTCGTTGTTCCTGTCGCCCGCTCAGCAAACCGCCTATCAGTGGTCATTACGACCTAGCTTGCAGTACGTCGGCTTAGCATAATACAAGACTTTGTTGGGCATCGCCTGAGACTATGCTCGGGCGTTATCCGCTGGGCTGCCGTTGCAGTCTTTGACCGGATTAGTTGATTGATAACGTACCGGTCAACTATTCCGGTCAAAGACCGGATAACGCTGGGCCGTAGTCTCCAGACTACGGCCAACGAGGCATCCAAAAACGCTCGTTTTTGTTTTAAAGATTATAAAGAGATTAAAAGCTTTATAAAATGATAATACATACATAACATCGGCTTAACACAGTTGCGCTCTCTTTGCACCAGGAAATTTCACAACCTGCTGCATGAAAAAATATCTATTATTAAACGCTATAGTGCTACTTCTAGGCTGTTTAGCGCTCAACAGTACTTTTGCTCAAACTACACAGGCCTCCATTTCGGGGGTTATCGTCGACAATCAGAAACAGCCGCTGCCAGGCGCTACGGTTCGCGTGCGCAACGAGTCGACCGGTTTTAGTACCGGAACGATCACGTCGACTTTGGGGGAATATTTATTTAAAGAACTTCCCTTGGGAGGTCCGTATACCATCCGGGTTACGTTTGTTGGCTATGGTGAACAGACGCGAACCGGTTACTTCCTGAACCAGGGCGATGCGATTCGGATCAACCTGCCCATGCAGGAAGACGGCCAGGCCCTTCAGGTGGTAGACGTTGTCGCTTCCGGTCTGAAAAACAAAACCGAGATCCTGGGAGCGGCTACCGCCATAACGGCCAAGTCGATTGCCTCGCTCCCGGTCAATGGCCGTAACTTCGTCTCACTGACGGACCTTTCGCCGTTAGCGGGCCGGAACGGGAACCTGTCGGGGCAGCTGGGCTCATCAACCAACTTCACCATCGACGGAACAACCGCTAAGAACCCAACTTCGGCCGGTCCGACAACCAGCCGGAGCGGGGCTCCTTACTCGATCTCCATCGAAGCCGTGCGCGAGTTCAAGGTAATCACGAACCAGTACGACGTTGTTTACGGACGTGGTGGGGGTGGTATCGTGAGTGCGGTTACCAAAGCGGGTACGAACAAGCTGAGCGGTAGTATTTTCAATTACTTGCGGGCCAACTGGCTGTCGAGCCAATATGACATCCGGGGTAACCAACGCAACAACCCATTCTCGACCAACCAGTACGGTTTCTCGTTGGGTGGTCCGATCATTAAAGACAAACTGCACTTCTTCGTCGTTTGGGATCACCAGCAAGATTCGCGCCCGCTGATCATTGCAGACGTACAAACGACGACCGACGAGCGCCGGTTCAACGTGACCAATGCTACGCTTAACCAGTACGTCGACATTGCCCGGCGTGTATATGGTACGGCCAACACACCCCAATTCGGTACGTTCGACAAAAACCGGGGTTCCGATGCGGCCTTCGCCCGAATCGACTGGCAGGTCAGTCCTAAAAGTCTCCTCACAGTTCGCAACAACTTCACCAGCGACCGCAATAAATTGGGTCTGGCCGATAACACGGCGATTAACCTCTACGAGTCGTACGGCAACGATCTGAACTGGGACAACAGTTTTCTGGCCACGCTGCGTACGGCCCTGAATCCAAAAGTTACGAACGAGCTGAAAGTCCAGCACCTCTACACCTATCAGAAGAGTAGCCCCGGTGACCAGCTACCAGCGGCCAACATCCCCCGAAATGTTGTCGAAAACGTGGCGTCGAGACTTGCGGACAGCTCCATTATATCGACCAACATTCAGATGGGTGGCCATCGTTTCGCCCAGGAAGGCTTCAAGAACAACGTATTTCAGCTCATTAACAACCTGTATTACAACACGAATAAGGCTCAGTTTACGTTCGGTGTAGACGTAATGTACACCCGGGCGAATTCAACGTATGGTAGTGAGGTGAATGGTCGCTTTTATTACAACGAAGCAAGCCAGGTTGGGCTGACGCAATTCCAGAACAAGCAGCCATACCGGTATTACCGCGAGGTTCCGCTGCTGGACGACTGGAGTGTTCGGGGCAACACCTGGAACATTGGTGCGTATGGACAAATGAGCACTAAACTGGCTTTGGGTCTGGACATGACTGCCGGTCTGCGCTTTGATTACGCCCTTTACCCCAAGGCTCCGTTAAACCAACTCGTGTTTGATGAGTTAGGCCTTCGCACAGACAATCAGCTTAAGTCGTTCATCCTTCAGCCGCGTTTGCAGTTCAACTGGGATATTAACGAGCAGCGCCGGGACATTATCCGATTAGGAGCGGGCGTATTTGCGTCGGATATTAACAACTACGCCATCATCAACAACCTGACCTTCGATGGCAAGCACCTGGCTACGGTGGACGTTCGGGGCGCTAACGTACCAACGCCTGACTTCGCGGCTTACCGCAGTAACTACGCCAGCATTCCTACGCTGCCCGCCTTCCAGGTCCCTACGATTAACCTAACCGGACCCGATGCCCGTGTACCGGTATTGTACAAAGCCAACCTCTCATACACCCGGTTTATAACCGATCGGTTGCGAGCGAGTATCACCGGCTTTGCCAGCTTTGCCCGCAACAACTACATGTACGTCGATCGGAACATGGTGGCTGAGCCTTTCTTCCGGTTAGCCAACGAAGATAACCGCGGAGTGTATGTGCCCCTGAATTCGATGCCACCTAGTGGATTGGGCGACTGGCAGCTCGGCCGGATCAGCAATAAACTAGGCCGGGTGCTGGAGCTGAACAGCGAAGGAAAAGTGAACCAGTTTGCGGTGGTTGCCGATGCTACGTATCAGTACCTGAGAGACGGCGAGATTACAGTAAGCTACACCTGGAACGACACCCGTGATAATACGTCCTACAACGGAAACGTGGCCAACACAGCTACGCTCTCGCTGCCGGTAAAAGATGACCCACGCGACCTGAGCAAGATGAGCTATTCGGATAACCAGTTCCGCCATAAACTCGTCGTTTACGGTACACTGCCCAGCTTTTTGGGTATCACAGTAGGCGTTCGGTATTCAGGGCTGGGCGGCACTCGGTACTCCTTATTATCGGGCGCTAATAACAATGCCGACTTTGTAGGAACGAATGATCTGGCTTATGTCTTCGATAGAAACAGTGACGGCACGCCAGCAAACATCAGAACGGGTTTGCAGGCGCTGCTGGATAACCCAGGCGCTAGCCAGAGTCTCAAAGATTATATCGTTAAGTACTCGGGGCAATTAGCCGAGCGGAATGGTGGCATCAACGGTTTCTACGGTGTGTTCGATGTTCGGGCCAGCAAGCGATTCAAACTGTTTCAAAAGTACTACGCCGATTTGTCGGTCGATGTGTTCAACGTTGCTAACGTGTTCAACCGATCATGGGGCACCAACAAGTCGCTGGCTTCTCAGGCATTGTATGCAATAGGTATCCCTCGAACAAACACCACACCAGCCATTCCGGGATTCGATACGGCGAACCAGCGGTTTGTGTACCGGGTCAACAATACGGGGGCTGTTACGCCAACAGGTGATCCGTTCCAGATTCAACTGGGTGCCCGTCTTAGCTTTTAATACGCTGTCATTAGGTGGGCATCCATTGTCATTTATTGTTTCCATCAACCGGTTCCCCAAATGACAATGAATGCCCACTTAATGACAACAAACAACTTTAATCGTATGCGTACCTTATTCCTCTCTAGTCTGCTACTGTGCTCACAGTTGGTGCTGGCCCAAACGAAACTTGATAAACAGGGTCACCGCGGTTGCCGGGGCCTGATGCCCGAAAACACCATTCCAGCCATGAAAAAAGCCATGGACATTGGTGTTCAAACGCTGGAACTGGATGTTGTGATCTCGAAAGACAAGCAGGTGGTTGTCTCGCATGATCCCTACATGGCGGCCGACATATCGCTGAAACCAGACGGCACCCCCGTTTCGGCCGACGAGCAAAAGAAGATCAACTTATACCAGCTGACCTATGCCGAGATCAAGAAGTTTGACGTCGGCAGCAAGCCGCATCCGCAGTTCGAGCAGCAGCAGAAATTTAAGGCGTACAAACCCCTGCTGGCTGAACTGATCGACTCGGTAGATGCCTACGCCAAAGCGAAGGGGTTGCCCCAGCCGATGTTCAACATTGAGATCAAATCCAGTCCGCAGACGGATGGCGTCTATCACCCCGCTCCGGAAGAATTTGTTCAGTTAGTTATGGCTATTTTTAACAACAAGAACCTGAGCAAACGGGCAAACATCCAGTCGTTTGATGCCCGCCCGTTGCAGCTCATTCATAAGCAGTCGCCCGATGTAGTCATTGCTTACCTGACGGCTAATAACAAAACCCTCGACGAAAACCTGACGACGCTGGGTTTCAAGCCCAAGGTTTACAGCCCCTATTACAAAACGGTAACCGCCGAAACGGTCAAAGCCTGCCATCAGCAGGGGTTAACGATTATTCCCTGGACCGTGAACACAAAACCCGAAATTGATAACCTGATTTCGATGGGTGTCGATGGTATCATTACCGACTATCCGAATCTGTTCTGATTTGGCTCGACTACCGCTTACATTTGCAAAAGCAGCAGTGCCCCGGCCTGCTGCTTTTGCGTTTTAAAGGGCTGTTGTTGAGAGTTGATCTTTCTGATAAGCGGCTTCTTATTCATTGCCAATCGGAGAGACGTATACGACATTAGGTAAAATAAACCCTAGCCGTACAAATCAGTTATTAAGGTACATCTGAGCGGATACCAATCCGCTTGGCCTATATTTGGCCTATATCCAGTGTTTGAATGCAGTCTGACACCACCAAAACTACTGAAAACGAAGCAAGTCGCCCGGTTGTAAGCCGACGGATGGACAAGCTTTTTATTGATTTAGCCGACGTACTGGCGTTTGTTGTCCGTTTCTTTCGGGAAATGTTACTGCCTCCCTATGAATTTAGGGAAATCATTCGGCAATGTTACGAAGTTGGCTATCGCTCCCTGCTGCTCATTTCAACTACGGGCTTTATCACCGGCATCGTATTCACGAATCAGTCGAGGCCTTCGTTATCGGAGTTTGGCGCTACCTCATGGCTACCGTCGCTGATTGCCATTGCCATTGTTCGGGCACTCGGGCCGCTGGTTACGGCCTTGATTGCAGCCGGTAAGGTAGGGTCAAGTATTGGGGCCGAGTTAGGGTCGATGAACGTAACGGAGCAGATCGACGCCATGGAAGTATCGGGCACTGACCCGTTCAAATTCCTGGTGGTAAGCCGCGTGCTGGCTACGTCGTTTACCATTCCAATTCTAACGATGTATACGATTTTTGTGGCGCTCATTGGGGCCTACATCAACGTTAATCAGAATGAGCAAACCAGCTTCACGAGCTATATACAAGAGGTGTTTGGGGCTATCACGTACCTGGATATTTTTGCCTCCGTGCTGAAGTCGATTGTCTTCGGCTTTACGATTGGCATGGTGGGCTGTTACAAAGGGTACCACTCCTCGAAAGGCACGGAGGGCGTCGGCAAGGCCGCTAACGCTGCGGTGGTAACGTCGATGTTTTTGGTGTTCATCGAAGAACTGATCTCACTCCAGATCGTGGCCGCTATTCGGGGAAGTTAAAAAATAGTTACAGGGTTATATAGTTGACTACCAAGTCCGCGATACCAGTCTGATACCAACTATACCACTCAATGACTTTACAACTGTATAGTCTCTTTATTCATGAACCAACCAACTGATCCGGTCATTTTTATCCGGGGGCTGCGCAAGTCGTTTGGCGATTTACATGTACTGCGGGGCGTCGATCTGGATGTGAACCGTAGCGAAAACGTGGTGGTGCTGGGGCGCTCCGGCACGGGTAAATCGGTATTGATAAAAATTATTGTTGGTTTGCTGAAACCCGATGCCGGGCAAGTGCGGGTACTTGGTCAGGATGTTGAGCAACTACGGGGTCGGGAGTTGGACCTGTTTCGGCAGAAGGTAGGATTCTCCTTTCAGAGCAGTGCGTTGTACGACAGTATGAGCATCCGGGAGAACCTGGAGTTTCCGCTGGTACGTAATGTCCGTAACCTGAGCCGGGCCGACATTGACCGCGCTGTTGAAGAAGCCCTGGATGACGTGGGACTGTCGCAGACCATCAACCAGATGCCGTCGGAGCTATCAGGTGGGCAACGAAAACGTATTGGCATTGCCCGAACGCTGATTCTCAAACCAGAGATTATGCTCTATGATGAACCTACCGCCGGACTCGACCCCATCACCTGTATCGAGATCAACAATCTCATCAACGAAGTCCGCGAACGCTATAAGGCGACCTCTATCATCATCACCCACGACCTGACCTGCGCTAAAGCCACCGGCGACCGGGTCGCTATGCTCCTGGACGGAAAGTTTGAGCGGGTGGGTACGTTCGAGGAGGTATTCGCCGATCCCGACGAGCGGGTACAACAGTTTTACAACTACAATTTTGTGGAGTAATGAAGTTAGGGTACTAAGTGATGTGCTGCGATGTATGGCAAATCACTAATCTAATTAAACAAATGGCTAGCTGCACTCATTACACGCTTAACACTACCTACATTATATTCAATCATTGCACCAAATGAGTACAGAATCAAATAAACGCTCTGTTATTGTCGGCATCTTTGTAGTGCTGGGTTTTCTGATCTTCCTGGCCGGAGTATTTGTGCTGGGCGGGCAGCAGAAGCGCTTCACCCGGAGCATCCGGGTCATTGCCGTTTTTAAAGACGTTGCCGGTCTGAAAGCCGGGAACAATGTCTGGTTTTCGGGGGTGAAGATAGGCACCGTCAAGCGGGTGAGCTTCTTTAGCACGGCCCAGGTCGAAGTCGACATGGATATTGAACAGAGTTCGCAGCAGTACATCCGTAAAGATGCCAGCGCCACCATCAGCTCCGACGGTCTGATTGGCAACAAGATCGTTCTCATCACCGGTGGTACCCCCAACCATCCCGAAGTGGAAGAAGGTGACCGGCTACGCACCCAAGAAGCCTTGAGCTCGGATCAGGTGCTGGAAACGTTACAGGAAAACAACCGGAACCTGCTCCGCGTCACCAACGACTTCAAAGCCCTGGTGGGTAATATCCGACGGGGTAAGGGTACGGTAGGTGCGGTATTGACGGATTCGATGGTGGCCGACAATTTCAAAAGGGCCATGCAAAATTTGGAAAAAGCTTCCGAAAACACGGCCAGTGTTACCCGGTCGGTGTCGCGGTTTGCGTCTAAATTAAATAGTCCTGGCACGTTAGCCAATGAACTGGTGACCGACACAACGGTCTTCCGCCGATTGAGCCGCTCCGCCAGCAAGCTCGAAGGGGTAGCTAACTCGGCCGAACAAACCGTAGGCAATCTGAGTCAGACGTCCGAAAATATCAACCGGGCATCCGAGAAGCTCAACAACACCAACAGCCCACTTGGGGTCTTGCTCACCGATCAGGAAACAGCCAATAACCTACGCGCAACGCTCCGTAATTTGAACAGCGGCACGGTGCTTTTAAACGAGGACCTTAAAGCGGCCCAAAGTAACTTTCTGTTACGCGGCTTTTTCAAGAAGCGCGCCAAGGAAGAAGCGAAACGAAAAGCCGACAGCACCGCTGCTAAGAATTAAGCTTGCTGCGTTAGACTGTTGTGTTCTCCAAGCGGGCGGCTAAAGTCGCCCGCTTGGGGAACACGCTTTTTGTTGCCTTACAACCGCCGTCCAAACTCCTGCCACGAAATCAACCCAATAGCCACAACGGCCAACACCAGGCCAATTTTATTAGCCGTTGACAGCTTTTCGTTGAAGAATAATGCGGCCGTTAGCGCTGCCAGCAGTATGACGCCAATGTTGTATAACGGATACACAAACGCGCCGTTACTCCCAAAGGCCGATAAAGCCAGCAACAGTGTGTAGAAGCTCAGAAAATTAGGAATACCTAACGTAATGGCTCCTATCAGGCTTCTGGGCTGAATGGTTTCTTTGCCCTGAACGATTCGTATCGCCAGCATCAGCAACCCGGCGACAATGGCCCCGACAACCATGGTCAGCGTAACCTGAACAGTTTTATCGGCCGAGGGAATGTAGCGCAGGTTCATGTAGTTGATCATGGTGTTGGTAGCTCCGTAGAACAGGAACACCCCAACCGGCAGCAGTACCGACGCTCCCAAACGGCGAGGTTGTTTAAGATTGGCTTCCGTACGTAACGTCTCCGGCGATGGTTCTTCGGGCTTCTTATACGTACTTAAGCCCACGGCTACCACGGCCAGCACCAACCCGAGGTAGTTCAGGGCATCGAACCCCTGGCCACTCCCCGCTTTATCGCCCGTGCGAAACACGAACAGGCTAAAACAGACCGGTATCACCAGCGACAGATTATTGGCCAGTGATGTGGCCGTGATGCCCATACGTTGTGTTGAAGCACCCGACAACAGAAACGTCAGAATAAAGCCAACGCCTAACCCAAGCGCCAGCCAGGTCCAGGTCTGAGAAAAATCAATCGTGAACGACTGCCCAGCAGGCAGCAACAGTAAGCCCGTCAGAAAACAAACCGGGTAATTGAACACAATGGCCTGAAAGGTATTGACGTCGTAGCGTGGGAAAAGTCGAAAATTCAGCAACAGCAACACAGACAGCAGAATGCTAAGGCCTAAAAAGAGCATGAGCGTAGGTAAGTAAACGGGTAATTTCCCGGCGAAGTTAACAGGCTCAATCGGTTACGCACGTATCTTTAGCCTGTCCTGCAATGAGGTTACGTTATGATAAAAAAACGGTACGCATTCCTTTTCTTGTTCTTCCTCACCTGTTTCGCGGCTTTCGGTCAGAAAAAGCTGTCTCTTTCGGCCACGGTTGCCCCCGCCTTCACGAACATCAGTTACAACAACCGGTATTTTTACCCGGAAAGCGACGGCCAGATTGTTGAACCGGTCTATTTGAATGGCAAAAAATGGGCTACAGGCTTCATAACTGGGCTAACCGTTCAGTACACGTATGCCCCTGGCTGGTCGGTGGCAACGGGCGTTTGGTATGTGCAGCAAACCATTCGTCAGCCTCGGCTGGCAGCCGCCGGAGAAGGAACTATGTCCATTCGCAACCGGGCGTTACGTGTTCCGATCCTGCTTAACTATCGCTCCTCAACGGAACGATTATCTCCTTATTTCACAATTGGGCTTGCCATCGATTTTCCGTTTGTAACCCGTGTCATTGCCGATCGGAGTGGAGAACCAACTCAAAACCTTCGACTTGGCACGGCACGCAGCCCGTTGTTTCAGCCTGTGTTTGGGGCTGGGGCACAGTACCAACTTACCCCCCGATACCAGCTTATGCTCCAGCCCATCTGGACGTATAATTTGGGGCGGTTCAGCAGTACAGACAGCCGTAATCCATCCAATGAGTTGAGTTTACTGGCCCAGATTACTTACTCGTTTTAACGGCGAAGTACCTACTGCGTAGACCGGTTACAACTTACTCCATGCAACAATCGCTGGATGGACCCGTCATTATCAGCAATCCCCTTCTTATGAAAGCACTTATTCCTATCAGCCGCCTTATTCTATCCTTTTTAATCGTAAGCTGGCTGACGACAGCAACCAGCACTGCTCAAACTACGCTGTCACCTGCTCAGCTTGAGCAGTTTATTCCAAAACTCATGGATAGTGCCCGAATACCGGGATTGTCTATGGCCATTATTAACAACGGGGCGCTGGCCTACAGCAAAGGGTATGGCCTGACTAAAGCAGACTCGACCCAAAAGGTAACGTCGGCTACCGTTTTCGACGCGGCCTCGCTAAGCAAACCGGTGTTTGCCTACGCCGTTCTGCAACTGGTTGAGCAGGGCGTACTGGACCTGGACAAGCCTTTGTATGAATACCTCCCCTACCCGGACGTGGCCGACGATGAACGGTATAAAAAAATAACGGCCCGAATGGTCTTGAGCCATAAAACGGGCTTTCCGAATTGGCGCAAAAACCGCAAGTCGAACCAACTTTCAATGCTGTTTACGCCCGGTGAGCGGTTCAGCTACTCGGGCGAAGGGTTCGTTTATCTGCAAAAAGTCGTGGAGAAAATAACCGGTAAGCCCATAAACGACCTCATGACGGAGCGGGTGTTTATACCACTGGGTATGAGCCGGAGTAGTTACGTATGGTACCCAGCCTTTGATGCCAATTTTGCCCTCCCGCACGGTGACAATGGTGAGCCCGAACCGAAATTCAAATCTGAGATGGCGAACATGGCCTATTCGCTTCAGACGACGGCCGACGATTATGCCCGATTTGTCATGGCCATCTTAAACAACAAAGGCCTTAAGCCGAGCACCGTCAATCAAATGTTGTCTCCGCAAAGCCGGTTGCCCCAGCGGTTGTTCGGTGAAGATACCTTGTCAACTAACCTTCGTTGGGGACTGGGCTTCGGTCTGGAGTCCGCATCTACAGGCAATTACTTCTGGCACTGGGGCGACAACGGAGCGTATAAGTGTTTCGTTGCGGCTAATCCAACAAGTAAGCAGGCCGTGATTTATTTCACCAATAGCAGCAATGGCTTAAGCATCACCCAGGAGATACTCGAAAAAACAATCGGTGGTCAGCATCCAGCCGTCGTTTTTCTGGGTTACAAAACCTACAAGACCCTGGCGGCATCGCGTAAGAAATAAGGTTTTTTTCAGGGCGCACTGTGGCTATGTTTTTATACCGCGGGTTACCAATCGCGTTACAACAAGCGCATCACCTATCCTACCTAATTGCGTAGCTGTTAGGCACCTATTGCCAGCGAAGATTATTGAGTATAAATAGTGGTCGAACAGCGGTTTTCTGAATACTGTTGGCATGAGTAAGGGCAACTTCTCTCCCCCAACCACGTAGCGTTCCAAACTGATTATTAGTAGTCATGTCCATGACTGAACATAACGGATCACCCCCACCGGCGTTGCCTGGCCCTGAACAAAAGCCAGCCAATTACATTTAAGAGTAGTGTGTAGACTACTTATTTGTCTGGCACACTACGTCTATGTTAACGTCCGGCATCATCACTCAACAGCGCGACATTCCGCCTGAGCTTGCTCAGTTTGAAACAAATAAGCACATTCCTTCAATCATCCGAAAGAATGTGTTAACGGCTTTGTCGTTCTATCCGGAGTTGACGAAAACTCCCATCGACTTCGTTTTCAGGCGAAACATAAAGTCGTCGGTCATGCAGGCTCAGCCCGTTTTTGTGAGTTTGTTACGTAGTAGATCAGCCAGGGCTTACCGGATTAATATCAGCGCCATGTTCAAACTGACGCACACGGCCATCCCGATTCATCAGTTGCCCGACGACATTATGATCGGCTGGATTGGGCACGAGCTAGGCCACATCATGGACTACGAAAGCCGGAGTAACATCGGCATGGTTGGCTTTGGACTTGGCTACGTGTTTTCGGCTAACTACGTCCGTAAAGCCGAGCAACTGGCCGACCAATACGCTGTTGATCACGGGCTCGGCAAGTATCTGATCGTTACCAAGCGCTTCATTCTCGACCATGCCGAGCTTCCGCAGGCTTACAAAGACAAGATTGCCCGGCTTTATGTTTCGCCGGAGGTCATTGTGGAACAGGTCAGGAAGCTGGAAGAAGCCAAACTGGAACAGCAACGCAACCAGCTATGACAGCCCGTGAACGTATTGCTCAAAGTCCAGGAAGTCGTCTTCTTTCATTACCCTCGGAATCTTCGTCTGCCCACCCAGCTTTTTATATTCCTCACTCCAGCGATGGAATTTCTCGACGGGTATCACCTCGGCTTCGACGCCTTTTAACGACTTCGTACGAGCCACGTTATAGTTTTTGTTAAGCTCCCGGAGTTCAGTATCCAACTGAGTGGCAAACTCCTGGCCATCGACAACTCGGTTGGAGCCAATAAACCACTTATTGATGTATTCGCCGTTTTTGCGAATCGCCGACACCACAAATTCTTCAATCTCGATGTCGAACCGCTTTTGCAGGGTTTGCATTGCCTGGTTCATCTGGTACACCGACAACTGCTCGCCGACCACGTTCAGAAAGTGCTTCGTCCGGCCTGTGATTTTTATCTCCGACCGTTGCTTATCCGTAATCATGACTGTGTCGCCGATCATGTAACGCCAGGCTCCCGAAACGGTCGAAATCAGCAGTACATAGTCAACATTTTCTTCGGCCTGCTCCAGCGTTAGCACCGTAGCATCGGGTTTCACCCGGCCCTCGTCGTCCATGGTATCGTCCGAAAACGGGACAAACTCAAAGAAGATACCGTTATCTAGCATCAACGCCATCGACGACGTGTCGGGTCGTTTTTGCGTAGCCAGGTACCCTTCCGATGTCAGGTACGTATCGATGTAGATCAAGGGTCTTGCCAGTAATTTCTCGAAACTTTTGCGGTATGGCTCGAATGCTACTCCGCCCGAGGTATACACTTGCAGGTTGGGCCAGATGTCATGGATGGTATTGAGCTTGTTGTACGAAATGACCTCTTTGAGCATCATCTCAATCCAGGAAGGAATACCGCTCAGGCTGCCGATGTCCCAACCGGGTGCCTCTTCGGCAATCCGACGGACTTTTTCGTCCCAGTTGGTTATGGACGCAATCTCAACGCCCGGCTTGTAATAGGCTCTGAACCAGGCCGGAATATTACCCGCACTAATCCCACTAATTTCACCTTCCTGGTGGTCATCTTTCTCGATCAGGCTTACGCTGCTGCCCAGCATCATGATCTGCTTCTCGAAAAAGTCGCCGGGCAGGTCGAAGTTTTTAAGGCTCATGACCTGCTGAATGCCCGCTTTCCGGATGGAGTCGAGCATATCATCCGTCACAGGGATGTATTTGCTCGTGCTGGTGGTGCCGCTGCTCAGGGCAAAGTATTGCTGACCACCTGGCCAGGTCACATTCTGATGGCCTTCTAGCAGATAATGCCACCAGTCGTTATACATTTTATCGTAGTCATGGATGGGTACGGCCTGCTGAAAAGCCTCAACGATGTCTACGTTGTTTAAGATTTTATTGAAGTCATGCTTCTTCCCAAAAGCGGTCAGCTTTGCCTTAGTCAACAGACCTTCTAATACGGCAAGCTGGGCTTTGGCCGGATCGGGCTCCGAGGCAATAAACCCGTATACATCAATTGCTTTTTTAACGAACTCGCCAATAACTGCCATAAATACTCGGTAACGGATATGAATGCTACCCGATTAACCAGATCAATCCTACTTTGTTATCCAGAGTAATCGTGCGCCACAAACGACTAACCACTACCCCAGCCGAGCGATTTGGCGGCACTAGCGGCTCATGTCGAGCGTTTTGTTTTCGGCCAGCAATCGCATTCGGTACGCGTTCATGGCTGTTTTACCGAGTTGATTTACCAGGCGATAGTTGACCACAATACCAACCGCAGCCCCAATGCCGGGAATGAGCTGGGCCATCTTGGCGAGGTCGATGTAGTCGCGGTACTCCTGCTGAAAGGTCAGCCAGTCAAACTGGTTAATGTCTTCAGGCAACTGGCGGCTGTGCTCGGGCCAATCGGCGATATACCGATAAATAGCCTGCCGACGCTCCTGGCTCGAAAAGGCTAACTGAAAAATGTATAAAATATAAACCCGCTCCCGATAGTCGCTAACCGAGTAGCCGTATAGAGCAGCAATCTCGAATAGCATTTTCATTTTGAGGCCAAGCAACAACGGAAAATCGGCCAGACCGAGCAGTAAGCCTCCCGCCCCGGTCACCCCGCCTTCGGCAGCACCAGCCTTCTTATAAAACTCGATACGGCCAGCCACGGCCGCTTCCCGTTGGGTCAGCGTCATCCCCTCGGCCGGAGCACGGGTTAGAAACTCGGCCCCGAACAACACAGCCCGGGTCATCTGCTTGATGGTGGCCGTAATGATGTTGTGTACCCGCTTTGGAATAATCCGATTGATTCGGCGTTGCAACGAAGTAGAAAGCTTACCAACCGCGGAGGGTGGCTTCTGCATCGCTAATTGCCAGCGGGTTAGCTCTGTTTTAACAGCTTGCTCGTAAGGTGTCATGGTGGATAAATTGATGAAAACTAGTAGGTAGGCCGAATTAAAACGCCATTTTATCGGTTTTAGTCGTATATTTCCTCATAAACTCCTAACACCGCCCGCTTGTAGGTATGAAGAAAGTTCTTTTGCTTCTGGCTACGCTTGCCTTATTTAACTTCGCAAGCACCGGACCCAAAGCCACTCGTAATGTAGCAACGGCATCGCCCGCTCCGGCTCTTAAAACAGTTGCTAACACCTTTAACAACATCGCTCACCTGGAGGTGTACGATCAACTCAACCTGAGTCAGTCAGGTTTACAAAAAGAAGTTTTTGAATACGCGCTTCGCGGCTGGCAGAAAATGGGAGCCGTTAACCCCATCTTATCCATTGTGGATCTCAGCCAGCCATCGAACAAGAAGCGATTGTATGTCATTGATCTCATCAAAGGAAAACTCTTATTCAACACCTATGTTTCGCACGGACGTAACTCCGGTGATCTGGTAGCCAGCAAGTTTTCCAACATTAACTCGTCGTTTCAGACCAGTCTGGGCTTTTACCAGACGCTGAACACATATATGGGTAAGCACGGCTTGTCGTTGCAGCTAAAAGGTCTTGAAAAAGGTTTTAACGACAACGCCTATAACCGCAACATCGTGTTGCACGGCGCTGACTACGTTTGCGAAGATTTCATCCGCAAAACCGGTCGTTTAGGTCGCAGTCAGGGTTGCCCGGCCGTTCCTTATGCCGATTCGAAAAACATCATCCAGGCCGTGAAAGGAGGCTCTTGCCTGTTTGTGTATTCGCCCAATACCGACTATCTGAAGAAGTCAACCTACCTAAGCAATACGCTGGCCGCGTTATAGAGTAGTTTTCAAACATAGAGGCACAAAGAGCACAAAGGTTTTCTGATCTCTGTGCTCTTTGTGCCTCTTTCTGTACCCTCTGTGTTTATTATCTATTCGTTTAACGCGTATACATCCTTGTAAAACTTCAGCTTTCCGGCTGCGTCTACATCAGCCGTGTTATACGCAATGAATACCGGGAATCGTTTAGGAATCGACAACGTTTGCGGCTTTTGGTCGATCATGCAGCGATTCATGAAGCCAGCATCAAAGGTTTGCTTACCCAATACCAGATTCGCCAGCTCGACTGGTTTCTGCACCCGTACACAACCATGACTCCGCCAGCGGTCGGCGGTGAGGGTAAACAGGTCGCGGCTATTGGTGTCGTGGAGGTAAATAGCCAGCGGGTTCTCAAGGTCGAATTTTATCAGGCCAAGTGAGTTTTCACAACCCGACGCCTGCCGAACGCGATACGGAAAATTGGTCGTTGACAACCCCTCCCAGTCAATTTCTTCGGGATCGACTTCGCGGTTCTTCTCGTCCAGAATCTGTAAGTTCTGATTGTAGATATACGACAGGTCGCGCTGCATCCGGGGCAGCATTTCTTCCAGCGCAATTTTACGGGGTACATTCCAATACGGATAGGCCACAATATCTTTGATATAGGTCGTCATGCAGGGTGTGCGTTTGTCGGGTTTACCGGCAATTACCTGCATGGGCAATAATCGCTTGCCCGTCCGGTCGAACACGTTCAGCTCACCCGCCGGAATATTAACGATCACAAACTGATCGGGGTTGAAGCGGTTGACGTACCGATAAAAGTTAAGCGTTTGCCGGATCTGGCGTAACGAATCACTTACAGCCGGGTTTCCTTTCGCCCGCTTCCGCAGTCGGTTGTAGTACGTGGCTAGCTGATTGTAAGGTGCAAACGTGGCAAACTCCGTCATCATTTTTAGCGAAACCGTAGTACCCACTTTCTTAGCCCACGATGAATCCACCGCTTCGGGTAAGCCATTATACGTCATGCGTGAAGGCTTTTTACCGTAACGCACTTCCATGAGCAAAGCGGTCAGCTTCGCACCTGCTTCCGCTTTATCGGCATCAGGCTCAACAACATAGCGAGACGTATCAATACCCACCGAATCGGCGTATCGGCACAGTTGATGGAGGCTAGCGACAGTCTGTTTAGCTTCTTTCTCGGCCTGTTTGTTGGCCTGTTCAACGCGTGCCTGATCTTTCTGAGTAGACTGCCACTTTAGAAACTGCCTTCCGGCTATGAACAAAATTACCAGGCCAGCTACGACAGCAGCCCCAATCTTTAATTTTCTTTGATCCATGTTCATTTGTTGAGTACTATCTGCTCTATATAACCACGCAAACTCATCATTAGTTGTATACGCTCAGTTGTTCAATTGCAACCGCCTATCAATCATGGGCATAGGCTAACAACAAATTGCAGGTCATAGATTTTTTAAACGTACCGGCACAAAAAAGGGCTTACCCCATGAGGTAAGCCCTTTTACAATAAACGTTCAATGTATCTTAGGTGCCGCCATAAGCTGGCTTGTCGAGGTTTGGTTTACCATCCCGATTTCGGTTCGGATGCGTTGTTGATACGTCCTGATCATCTACATCGTTTTCCGGATCGGTTTCCAGGCCATCAATGGGTGAGTCTTCGGGTCGTTCGTTACCCGGCATTCTCGTTGCTTTGTCCGAACGGTCGCCTAAACCGGCGGGAGAAACGGCTTGCTTCGCCCGCAGAATATCTTCCTTATCTGGATCTTGATTTGCCATAATGCTTCTTTTTTAGGGGTTACTCAATGAGCGATTCGCTTGCCTGTAATAACGCTCTACTTATTCCATTGTTTATCTATTCTGAAGATCGATAAAATAAATAGCCCGCCAAACGTTGGTTCAGCGGGCTAGTATTGACGGGGTATAAATCAGCCTTTCGGCCGACGTTACACTATCGAATTAGCTTGGGTTATTTACCGGCTGCGGTAGGCATCAGCACGGTATCGACAGAGTGGATAACGCCATTGGTAGCCTCAATATCAGCCTGGTTGATATTGGCGGTAGCACCCGCGCCATCGGTAATTACTACAGCGTCGCCCTGTCGGCTCACCGTCAGGGTGCCTCCGGTAACGGTTTTCAGCTTCTGGCCATCCTGCAGTTGTTCGGCGGTGAATTTACCTTTCACAACGTGGTAGGCCAGCAACTTAACCAGTCTGTTCTTGGCGGCTGGCTTTAGTAACTCATCGACCGTTCCGGCAGGAAGTTTTTCGAACGCTTCGTTTGTGGGAGCAAACACAGTATATGGTCCTTTTCCGGCCGCCTGCTCGGTCAAGCCCGATACCCGTAGCGCCCGGAATAGAATGGTATGATTAGCTGACTTAGCCGCACTGATGGCCAAATCTTTACCGGTTGCGCCACCCGGCTTCATTGTACTTTCGGAGGTAGTTGACGATGTGGTCGTGGCGGTTTGGGCCGTTGTATTCTGATCCTGAGCCATAACCGATCCGCTGACACTGGTGAGCAGGGCAATCGCTAAAGCCCATCCGAAACATGTTTTTCTAGCCATTTGAGTATAGTTGGTGAATGATACATACAGCTTGCCCAATTAGACAAGCGCGAAGCAACACACTTCGACTAATTGAGTAAACGGTAGGTACGTATCAATAAATTGTGTTCGGATAGCAGAAAAAACAGAATTCGAGCAAAAGGACCAGTTTTAGGGTATGGTCAGGCGGAGTCAAGCATTGTCAGATGTGGTCAAAAACAGTCAGGAGTCGTAAGCCGATTGACCATCGCTGACTACTTATTTAGGTCGCTGAGTACGCTAAAAACCAAGCGTTCTATAAGCACGGTTGCTATTTTGAGAGAACCCCTTTGGTAACCAGATAAGAAACTACCAGCCACAGCAGGCCCTTGATTAAGAAGAAAAGAAAGCCCAGCCAGCCAACGCGCTTAAACCAATATTTAAACCGCTCATTCATACGGTAAAGATAGCGATTTTCAACAGCTGGTCTTACTTACCAGCCTTGTTCGTAAGACAATGTTCCATTGGGTAGCCCTCCAGAACCCGCGTGACCAGCAACGTGTATCTACCTAAGGGCGGGGTATGAAGTTTTGGAGCCTTCGTTTAAAGATGAGATAATCTTTAATAGACCCGAAGAGAGCGTCAGTAATTACTTACGGGCCTAAAACGAAAGTGACAAAGAGCCTCGGTGATACGTATAGATAAACGGTACATTCATAAATTGGGCTATCACCTCTGTAACATAACAATTTATTAACATGACTCAGATACTAGACCGGTAGCTTTGTATCCAAAATACAATTCCCAAAACTTTATGAACAAACAATTACAAAAAACCATCCGAACGTGGCTTTGGTTGATGGTGCTATTGGTGGCACCTGGTGCGGCATGGGCGCAGGTAAGTTTTACCTCCGGCGTTCTATCGTACACCCAAAATTTTAATAATTTAGCTAACACGGGCTCAAGCAACCCATGGACTGACAATTCAACTATAATAGGTTGGTATAGTAGTCGAACCCTATACTTAGCTAACAACGGTAACACTAATACTGGTGGTCTTTACAGCTTCGGAGCCGATGCTACGGATCGTTCGCTAGGTTCTTTAGGGTCCGGTAGTGCCAACCCTGTTTTATATGGAGTACAATTCATTAACAACACGGGAAATGCCATTACATCGATTAACGTACAGTACAAAGGTGAGCAGTGGCGTAAAGGCGCTAACCCCAACAGTCTTACATTCAGCTACAAAGTAGGGGCTACTTCAATCACCGAATCTGATTACACTTCCGTCGGTTCGTTAAGCTTTACAAGTCCTCAATCGGGAACAGTAACCCCTTTGAACATAGATGGTAACAGCACCGGAGGTGTAGTGAGCGCGACCATACCCGTAACCGTAAATAACGGACAAACAGTATGGCTACGTTGGTCTGACGTTGATGATTTAGGAGCAGATGCAGGCTTAGCCATTGACGATCTGACCATAACGGCAACGACACAAGTGCCTGTCACACCAACGGTTAACCTCTCGGTGAGCACAAATACGGCTACCGAAGCAGATGCTACGGTAGTTACGGTAACCGCAACAGCCTCGGCCGCAGTTACAGGCGATCAAACAGTGGCATTAGCCGTTACAGGAACCGGTATTACGACTCAGGATTACATCCTCAGCAGTGCAACCATCACGATTCCTAATGGTACAACGTCTGGCGCGGTTTCATTTACCGTGGCTAACGACGCGCTGGCAGAGGGCACCGAAACAGCTGTACTTACCATCAGCAGTCCATCGTCGGGGCTTGTGCTTGGAAGTACGACAACGCAAAATATTGCTATCACGGATAACGATCAGGCCGGATTTACAACCCTGGAAGGCGACGGGGCTACTACCGTTACCGAAGGGGGTGCTACTGATACGTATACCATCGCGCTGAACAGCCAGCCAACAGCTAACGTCATCTTCACAATTACACCCGATGCTCAGGTTAGTGCCAATCCGCTAAGCCTTACGTTTACAGCGGCCAATTACAGCACCCCTCAAACCGTTACGGTGACAGCCGTGGATGACGCCATTGTAGAGGGCAACCATACTGGCCTTATTACGCAATCCGTTGCCAGCGCTGATGCTGCTTATAACGGATTAGCAGCTCCGTCCATCACGGTAAATATAACCGATAACGATGTCGCTCAGCCGGTATTAACGGCTAACCCAACTACCCTGGCAGGTTTTACAACCACACAGGGTACGACTTCGGCTCCGCAGGTTTACTCGCTGACCGGTAGTAACCTGACGTCACCGGTAGCCGTATCCGCTCCAGCGGGCTTTCAGGTAAGTCTGGATGGCACAACTTTCCAGGATCAGCTGACAGTACCTCTGGTTTCAGGTGGAGTTTCGGCCACCGTTGCGGTTCGCTTAACAGGTGCATCTACAGGTTCACCCAGTGGAAGCATCACGAATTCGGCAGGCAGTTTGACCGCCACAGTAGCCGTCAGCGGACAAGTGAACGCGCCATCGAATTCTTTGTACTATAATCTGGCAGTAGCTCCGTTTACTCAGGACTGGACAAACACAGGACTCATTACCACAAATGATAACTGGAGCGGAGTGCAAAGCATTATCGGCTACCGGGGCGACGAGCTGACGACAGCCACCGGCACAAATCCGCAGACAATTCTTAGCGGTGCCGCAACTCCGGTAAACGTCATTGCGAATCAGACTAACCCAAACACGCTCACTGCAGGTGGCGTTGCTGAGTTTCAGATAACAAACCCATCCATTGGTTTGCAAGGGTCGGGTACGGCCGATGCTCCGCATATTGTCATCTACCTCAACACCACCAACCAAACCAATATCAACGTTGCCTATAACGTTCGTGATCTGGATGGCAGTGGGGATAACGCGATTCAACAGGTGGCTTTACAATACCGCATTGGTGAGTCTGGCAACTTTATCAACATTCCAGAAGGGTATATTGGCGATGCAACATCGGCGAGTGCGGCCACTCAGGTAACCCCTGTCAATGTTACGTTACCAGCCGAAGCCGAAAATCAATCGCAGGTTCAATTGCGCATTATTACGTCTAACGCCGTTGGTAATGATGAGTGGGTAGGTATCGACGACATTGTCATCTCGGGCACAACAGGCACGCCAACCGGCTCGATCGTATCGATTCAGGCTACCGACGCAAACGCTGCTGAAACAGCGGCTGACCCAGGTGTATTTACCATCACACGTACGGGTAGCACAACGGCTCCTATAACCGTCAACTACGTGGTTGGCACTGGAACCGGCCAGGCCATAAACGGTACCGATTATAACCCAACGCTAGCTGGAACGGTTGCACTTGATGCCAATCAGACCAGCGCTACCATCACCGTTACGCCGGTAGACGATGCCTTAATCGAAGGCAACGAGTCGGTGGTGCTGTCACTAACCACTGGTGAAGGATATGCATTGAGCGGCTCTCGCTCAGCAACTGTAGTCATTGCCGATAATGACGTTGTAGCGGGAGGTGTCCGCATTCACGATATCCAGGGGGCCAGCCATGTTTCTCCGCTGGCTACCCAAACGGTCACCAACGTACCGGGTGTTGTCACGACGCTAGCGCCGAATGGCTTCTATATGGAAGATACCACGCCCGACGCCGACCCTGCTACTTCAGAAGGTATTTTCGTCTTTACCTCATCGGCTCCGAGCGTAGCGGTTGGCACTGCGGTGCTGGTATCAGGAACGGTAGCCGAATTTCGTCCGGGTAACAATAACAACAACCTCAGTATAACGCAGATCTCGAACCCGACGGTTGCAACGCAGTCAGTTAACAATACACTGCCTAACCCGACGGTGATTAGTTCGGCGGTGATTGATGGGGCACGGAGAATTCCAACCCAGGTTATCTCGAATGATTTTGTGAATGGTGATGTTGAAAACTCACTGTTTGACCCGGCCGAAGATGGTCTCGATTTCTTCGAGAGTCTGGAAGGCATGCGAGTGCAGATTAACAATCCAGTAACGACGGGCTTCCGGAACGACAATGGCGAGGTCTTCGTCATTGCTGATAATGGTAATGGAGCAACTGGTAAAAACGCTCGGAATACGATTACGATCAGTGGTGCTGACCAGACGGACATCAACGCTGCGCTGATCAACAGCGACTTCAATCCGGAGCGTATTTTAATCGACGATTTACTATCGGGGGCCAACTCGCTGCCGAACGTAAACGTTGGGGCTGTACTGAGCACAATTGTTGGGGTAGTTACCTATGACTTCCAGAACTATCGGGTGCTGCCAACCATCGCTCCAACGGTAGTGACGCCTAATCCGGCTACCAAGGAAATAACGACCTTAACGAACGGTGCTAACCAAGTAACGATTGCTACCTTCAACGTTGAGAACCTCGATCCGGGCGATCCCGACGCCAAGTTCAGCGGTTTGGCCAGTGCTATCGCTACCAACCTAAAATCGCCGGACATTATCGTCCTGGAAGAGATTCAGGACAACAACGGGGCCGGTGGCGGTGGTGTCGTTGATGCCAGTCAAACCTTCCAGAAGCTAATTAATTTCATCACAGCGGCCAACGGACCAACGTATCAGTTCCGGCAGATTAACCCGGTCGATGGCACCAATGGTGGTGAAGGCGGAGGCAATATTCGGGTAGGTTTCCTGTTCAATCCGGCTCGGGTTAGTTTTGTTGATCGGCCAGGTGGCGGTTCAACTACGGCAACAACGGTAACGAACGTAAACGGCAATCCGCAACTTTCGGCCAGCCCCGGTCTGATCGACCCGACGAATTCAGCATTCAGCGGCAGCCGTAAGCCACTGGTGGGCGAATTCACCTTCAACGGACAGACGATATTCGTCATCGGTAACCACTTTACCTCACGGGGTGGTAGCGGAGTACCTACGTCTCGTTTACAACCACCAGCCCAGGGTGGGCAAACGGCCCGTGAATCGCAGGCAGCTATTGTCAATGCGTTTGTGGATCAACTGCTGGCAATAAATCCATCGGCGAACATCGCCGTTATGGGTGACTTCAACGAGTTTCAGTTCTTTCCGGTTCTCCAGATTCTGAAAGGCAACGTATCCGGCCAGCAGCCTGTGCTTGTAAACCTGATCACTACGTTACCAGCCCAGGAGCAATACACTTACAACTTCGATGGTAACGCCCAGGCGCTCGACCATTTTCTGGCCAGCAATAGCCTGTTCAGTAAGTTGAATGGGTTCGATGTTGTTCACATCAATTCAGAGTTCCTCGATCAGTTGAGTGACCATGATCCAAGCTTAGCGCAGTTTACTTTTGCGCCAGTCGCCACTCCCCTAGCGTTGACGCTCACAGCCAGCCCAACCCAGTTAGCAACGACGGGAACTACGACCTTGTCGGCAACGGTATCGGGTGGTACTACACCGTACAGCTATACATTCTCGGGGCCAGGCACAATTACGCAAACGCCAGCCAGCAACACGGCCAGCATATCGGGCCTGACGGCCGGGGTGCAGACCTTTACCGTACTGGTAGCCGATGCTACGTCGCCTGCCAGTCAGACCATTTCGGCGACGGTGAGCGTAACCGTGAATGCAGTTGCTGCGGGCAATATTCAGATTACTGAATTTATGTACGATGGCAATCCAGGTGAATATGTTGAGTTAACCAACGTTGGTAATGCTCCTGTAGACATGACCGGCTGGAGTTTTGATGATAACAGCCGAGCGCCGGGCTCTTTCTCCATCAGCGGTTTCGGCATTGTACAGCCTGGAGAATCAGTTATCATCTCAGAAGCATCAGAACAGGCTTTCCGCACCGCCTGGTATCTCCCAGGCTCTGTTAAGGTAGTGGGAGGCAATACGAACAACCTCGGCCGTAGTGATGAGATTAACATCTACGACAACACTGGCGCGTTGGTTGACCGACTTACGTACAATGACCAAAGTACAGCCGGACTAGTTCGTACACAAAATGTTAGTGCCTGGACGGCTCCAGCGAACCTGAGTGCTACTACTTACAATTCTAGCTGGGTCGCGTCGACCGTTCCTGATGTTCAAAACTCGTATTCCTCGGTAGCGGGCAACGTTGGTAATCCAGGGGGTTACTTCATTCCGCTGAACCGAGTGTTAGTTCGGGTAACCGGTGCCAACACGGCTGTTACCGAAGGCGGTACCACAGATACGTACACCGTTGCACTGAACAGTCAGCCAACGTCAGACGTAACGGTAACGATTAATCCGGGTTCGCAACTAACGGTTAACCCAAGTACGCTAACGTTTACGCCATCGAATTACAGCACAGTGCAAACTGTAACTGTAACCGCGGTTGATGATGCCGTTTTCCAGGGTGCTCCTCGTTCGGTAACGATTACGCAGAGCGCGACCAGTGCCGATGTGACTTACAACGGTATTGCCGTGAATCCGGTTTCGGTAACCATCACGGACAATGATGTAGCGACGACTGCCCCGCCGACGATTCAGGCGGTGAACGCCACTCCGTATATTAATCTGCCAGCCAACGGCCCAGGTTATGTGAGTGGCGTGATCGGTGATCCGACTGATCCGGCCAGCACACTAGGTGTCAGCTTCACATTAACAGACACTGATACGGATGTGAATAGCCTGACCGTTACGGCCAGCAGCAGTACGGCCAACGCTACAGTGAATCTGACCGGAACGGGCAGCACCCGTAACCTGAAAATCACCCCAGCGGGTGTTGGTTATTCGACCATCACCGTAACAGCTACTGATGGTAGCAATGTAGCCAACTACGTTATCAACTACGCGTCGTCAGCCGGGTCAAACACGCCAAATACAACCCGTTTCCATACCGGTGTCAGCGATGCATCGACGGCCATACTGGTCGACAACAACTATATGTTCGTTGCCGACGATGAGAATCAGGTACTGCGTTTGTATAATCGCCAGAACTCAGGTCTACCGGTGAGCGGATTTGATTTCACCTCGTCGCTGGGCTTAACCGACATTTCGGGTGGCACTCCGCGTGAAGTAGACATTGAAGCATCCATTCGGCGAAACAACCGTATTTTCTGGCTGGGTTCGATCAGCAATGCTGATGGCGGTAACCTCCGGCCCAACCGCGACCGTATCTTTGCGACGGATGTTACCGGAAATGGAGCCGCGAGTACGTTGAGCTACGTTGGTCGCTACGACTTCCTGCGCGAAGACATCATTAACTGGGACGTAAACAACGGCCACGGCAAAGGAGCCAACTATTATGGACTTCAGGCTAGTGCGGCTGATGGCATAGGTGCTAAGCAATCGAGCGCATTCAACCTCGAAGGGGCGGAATTTGCTCCAGATGACATTGCGGTGTATCTGGGCTTCCGGGCTCCGCAGGTTCTGCCAGCCAATCGGACCAAAGCGTTGATCATTCCCGTAACCAATTTAACGAGTCTGGTAAGTGGTCAAACGCAGGGTTCGGCTTTATTCGGAGCCCCAATTGAGCTTGATTTGGGTGGCCGTGGTATTCGTGAGATCCGAAAAAATGCTAGCAACCAGTATGTAATCATTGCGGGTCCGGCCGGTGATGCAACGGGTACGGCACCGAGTGATTTCCGGCTGTTCACCTGGACGGGTAATGCTAACGACGCGCCTGTAGAACGTAACACGAACCTGACCGCCTTAAACGCCAATGGTAGTTTTGAATCGATTGTTGAGCTCCCAGCTTCGTTAGACGACAATAGCCAGCTACAATTGCTGGTCGATAATGGCGATGCGGTTCTGTACAATGACGGCACTATTGCCAAAGAATTAGCCCAGAATAATTTCAAGAAGTTCCGCTCTGATATTGTCTCGCTGGGATCGCCTGTTAACACCGTTCCAACACAAGCTGACGTAGCGATTACTTTAACGGCTAGCCCAGATCCGGTGACGGTCAACAACACGTTAACGTACACGTTGGTTGTTGCTAACTCCGGACCAGCGAGTGCTTCGAACGTCAGCGTTGAGTTCCCTCTGCCGAGCGGTACTACTTTCTTTAGTGCAGCAACGCCTGGCGGCTTCTCGGCAACGACTCCAGCCGTTGGGTCAGGCGGCTCAGTAACGTTTACAGGTTCTGGAGCTGTTACTGCCGGATCATCAGCAACGTTTACGGTAAGTGTCACACCTACTGTAGCAAACGCAGCTTTATCGGCGACAGCAACGGTGGCGACTACGGTTTCAGACCCAAATCTGAACAACAACTCAGCGTCGGTCACAACGGTAGTTAATCCTGTAGCGGCTACTCCGCTGGCGTTAACCCTGACAGCTAGCCCAACACAGCTTCTGACTAGCGGTACGACCACACTCTCAGCTACGGTATCGGGCGGCACTATCCCTTACAGCTATGCCTTCTCGGGACCGGGTACCATCACTCCAAATGGCAACTCAGCTACCGTTTCTAGTTTGACGGCGGGTGTGCAGACCTTCACGGTGTTGGTGAGCGATGCGACCAACCCCACTAGCCAGACCATTACCGGAACCGTCAGTGTGACCGTCACCCAGGCCAACATCGCCCCAACAGTAGCTACCACCATTCCGCCCCAGTCAGCCACGGTCGGGCAGGCCTTCAGCTACGTGATTCCAGCTAACACCTTCGCTGACGCCAATGGCGATGCTTTGACACTAACCGTAACTGGGTTACCCCAGGGCCTGAGCTTTAATGGCAGTACAACAGCAATCAGTGGTACGCCAACAACGGCAACGGCAGTCAGTGTCACGGTCGTGGCGACCGATCCGGGCAGCTTGTCAGTAAGCACCACCTTTAGCCTGACGGTGAGCCCGGCACCCGTCATCATTGCACCACTCGCGTTGACTTTGACGGCCAGCCCAAGCCAGTTGCTCACCAGTGGTATGACTACCCTGTCAGCCACCGTATCGGGGGGTACAACGCCCTACAGCTTCAGCTTTAGCGGTCCGGGCACGATCTCCCCAAGTGGCAACACCGCCAGCGTATCGGGGCTAACGGCGGGTGTGCAAACCTTCACCCTGCTGGTGAGCGATGCGACCAGCCCCACTAGCCAGACCCTCTCGGCCTCGGTGAGTGTGACAGTGAGTGAGGCCAACACCGCCCCTACCACCACTGGCATACCCAATCAGACCGCTACCGTAGGACAGTCATTCAGCCTGGATCTGGCTACAGCCTTCTCTGACGCCCAGACGCCCAATAGCTTGACGCTCTCAGCGACAGGCTTGCCAGCAGGGCTGAACCTGACAGGCAGCACCCTCAGCGGGACGGCTAGCCAGACAGGCACTTCAACGGTGACGGTAACGGCTACTGATCCGGGCAGCTTGTCAGCCAGCACCAGCTTCACCCTCACCGTGCTGCCTCAGTCCATGACCAGCACGGCTCCCTTTGCCATTACGGGAGTAACCACTCTGGGCTGTACACCCGTGGGTGATCGGATCAATCTGAGCTTCACTCCCCAGTACGCTGGCCTGAGTGGAGCACCGGTGAGCTTCTCAGTAGTCAATGAGCTCTTGCCCACCACCCAGCCCGGACCTTACAGCCTGAGTCTGTACTCCGACAACCCCATCATCACCTTGCAGGCTCAGCAGGCAGGGGTCACTACCAGCTTTGTCTACAACTGGCTAGCGGCTTGTCAGAACAACCAAGGTGGGCAGAACACTCCTCCAACGGTGCTCACCCCGGTGGCCAACCAGACGGCCACCCAAGGACAGCTCTTCAGCTTAAACCTAGCGGGCACCTTTACTGACCAAGAGACGCCTACGAACCTGACCTTGTCCGCCAGTGGTCTGCCCCAGGGTCTGAACCTGAGTGGCAGCACCCTCAGCGGTACGGCTAGCCAGACAGGCACTTCAACGGTGACCCTCACGGCTACTGATCCCGGCAGCTTGTCGGTAAGCACCAGCTTCACCATCACCGTGCTGCCTCAGTCAGGTACAGCTACATCACCCTTTGCCATCACCGGCGTAACCACTCTGGGCTGTACACCCGTAGGTGATCGGGTTAACATCAGCTTCACTCCCCAGTACGCTGGCCTGAGTGGAGCACCGGTGAGCTTCTCGGTGGTCAATGAGCTGTTGCCTACCACCCAGCCTGGGCCTTACAGCCTGAGTCTGTACTCCGACAATCCGGTCATCACTTTGCAGGCTCAGCAGGCAGGGGTCACTACCAGCTTTGTCTACAACTGGCTAGCAGCTTGTCAGAACAACCAAGGTGGGCAGAACACTCCTCCAACGGTAGCCACGCCAGTGGCCAACCAGACAGCCACCCAAGGGCAGTTCTTTAGCTTAAACCTAGCGGGCACCTTTACTGACCAAGAGACGCCTACGAACCTGACCTTGTCCGCCAGTGGTCTGCCTCAGGGCCTGAACCTGACGGGCAGCACCCTCAGCGGGACGGCTTCTGTGAGTGGGGTGAGCACTGTAACCCTCACGGCTACTGATCCCGGCAGCTTGTCAGCGAGCACCAGCTTCACCCTCACCGTGCTGCCTCAGTCAGGTACGGCTACATCACCGTTCGCCATCACCGGTGTGAGCACTATCAGCTGTACACCCGTGGGTGATCGGATCAATCTGAGCTTCACCCCTCAGTACGCTGGCCTGAGTGGAGCACCGGTGAGCTTCTCAGTAGTCAATGAGCTCTTGCCCACCACCCAGCCCGGGCCTTACAGCCTGAGTCTGTACTCCGACAATCCGGTCATCACCTTGCAGGCTCAGCAGGCAGGGGTCACTACCAGCTTTGTCTACAACTGGCTGACGGCTTGTAACAGTCAGGCTCGTGTCGGGGCTAAGGCGGAGGTTCCGCTCACAGTCACACTGCTAGGCAATCCGGTTCATACTGTAGTAGAGGCCGAGGTGACCGGCGCGGAAGGCAATGCACTTCGTCTCTTCCTGACGGATGCTCAGGGACGGGTCTTGCACCAACGCCAAGTGGAGCGAGCAGGTGCCGTTGAGAAGGTACGTTTCTCAATTGGTAATCATACCGGAGGTGTGCTACTGCTCCGAGCTACTATGCCAGGCCAATCGCAAACGGTCCGGGTATTGAAGGCTGACTAGCCAACATACTGTAATTCCGTAAAACTAAAACTGCCCAGGCTAGCTAGCCTGGGCAGTTTTAGTTTTTATAATAGCTAAGCAAGGTTTAAACAGAGCTAAAGACACACATTCCCACAAAAGATATATTAAATATTAAGTTTACAATTACTATATTATATAAATACTTCCCATATGCAATCTATAAGTAAAGTATAATTAGCTAATCCTCCAGTATTTTTTCTATTTAACTTATACAAGACATATAAGAGCGTTTTACCAAGTCGTACTCTTAAATACCATAAAAATTTATATGCAAACAAATATAAAAAATCTATTATAAATATAGATTATAATATGTTTATCGCATCTATAAATTATATACAAATGCACAGTAATCGTTTACCTACCGTATAATAAATACAATTAAATATAATTTTTATACAAATCCAAGGTAGTAACTTCAAAGTCCAATTAGGTATTGTTATCCCTCCACGCCATGATTTATGCTCAACGCGAGAGCATGTGTTCCGCTATTCCTGTTTTCGGTTATGTCCTCTCCGGACGATGTGCAGCTCTGCCAACCAGTTTCAATTTATTACGGCATTCGCCCAAATTCAACATGTCTTGATTGAGCGCAAGGCCTTCTAAGCTCGTATTAATCATTCAATCGAGCAGGTCCTTAATTACCACAAGTTTTACTACAATTTTCCCTTACGAATTCTTTAATCAACTAATTCCATTCACTATTTATGAGAGATTATCTACTCTGCGGTAGGTTGCTAAAAGCAATCTGCATGTTCATTGCGTTTATTAGTGCGTTAGGTATGCAGGCACAAACGAATCCGGCTGCATTTGACCTTTCAACTGGGCCTTACAGCTTTACTAGTTGGGCAGCTACTTCGCTAGCCACCACTTATCCGGCGAGTATGGTTTTCCATACTACAGTGTCTTCAGCCGCATCTACTACGAATGTGGCAACGGGCGATTTCCAGTGTGCTTACAACGTTACAAGCCGCTCTCGTATCAAAGGTTTAGATGGAAATGGTATCAGTTTTGTTAATACTTCAAATGGCAATAACAACGACTGTTCAGCTAACGGAAATAATTACGCATTAGATGCTACACTTGGATTAAACTCCACAGGTAGGACAGCTATTCAGGTCCAATGGACAGGTGGCACTATCGCCGGAAGCGATGGCCCAACACCCCGTATTTGGAGTATACAGTTACAATATCGAATAGGAGCAGCTGGATCATTCACAAATGTTACAGGAGCGGTTTACACATCTTCGTCTACAGGAGATACTCAGTTATTAGGACCGTATTCGCTACCGTCCACATGTGACAACCAGTCACTAGTTCAGTTACGCTGGGTTTACTATCAAGCAGCTACTACCGGAGGTGGTACACGTCCAGAATTACGCTTAGATAATATCGCTGTTACTTCACAAGCTATTTGCCCCAACATAACCGCTTCTTTAAACGGCGCAACAACTATTTGCACGGGCAGCGGTGCCAATCTGACGGCGATCATTACGGGCGGTACAGGACCTTACTCGTTAACATACTCAAACGGATCAACGAATACGGTAGTCTCTAATTATACCAGTGGGGCAGCTATTCCGGTTAGCCCAACAGCTACGACAACGTATTCAATTGTTAGAATAGCAGATGCTAATGCCTGTCCCGCTGTAGTAAGTGGAAGCAGTCAAACCGTAACTGTTAATTCTGTTCCTACCGTCGCTGACGCCGGAGCATCGCAGACGATTGTTGCCGGCAACGCTGCTACGTTAGCCGCTAATACGCCTTCAACCGGCACTGGTAGCTGGTCCGTTTTCAGCGGACCATCAACAGATGCGGCTCAGTTTAGCAGTACAACTAGCCCAATGGCAACCTTTACACCGGCTGGTGGTGTAGGGGATTATGTGTTGACCTGGACCATCAGCAATGCGCCTTGTACGCCATCGAGCAGCAATGTTACTATTACAGCAAAAAGTCCAGCGCCAACCTGCGGCACCATTAATGTGCCCGCTGATTATCCAACCATTCAAGCGGCAGTCAGCGCAGCCTGCGCGGGCGCTGTCATTCAGGTGGCTTCGGGGACGTATAACGAGCAGGTGTTTATTAACAAAGCCCTTACAATTATTGGAGTTGGCGGCTCCAAACCCATCATCAATTTTACAGGCACCCCAGCCTTGGCGAGCGGACGACTAACGCTATTTGAAATTACGGCTCCTTCGGTGACTATTGAGAACCTAAACTTCA
Organism: Spirosoma soli; assembly: GCF_042684525.1. Classification (NCBI taxonomy): domain Bacteria; kingdom Pseudomonadati; phylum Bacteroidota; class Cytophagia; order Cytophagales; family Cytophagaceae; genus Spirosoma; species Spirosoma soli. Next base: position 341,135 of record NZ_JBHULN010000001.1, read on the forward strand.
AAGTAGATTTGAGCAAACTAGGGAGCGCCATCATTGCCAGCGCGGCTAACGTGAGCAACCTTACCGTAAAAACTAATACTATCGAACCTTACCGTTCGGGTGGTCTGGTTGCCTTCGGAGTACGAAATGCCGTTAATATCAACTATGGTGCCTTCCGGGTAAGCAATACCAATCCGTCCAATATTCTGGCTGATGGTAATAGTATTACGTACAATGATGGTGGCACGGCTGGCAATACGGCAGACGACGCTGGTTTTCGGGCGGGATTTGCCGTTGATGAAGGCGGTGGACTATTCACGGGGAATACCATCCAGACCGTTAGTCAGGATATTGAAGCACGATTTGGCTCGGCTGGCAACATCACCATCACCAACAATATAATAAGAGGTGGTGGCGTGAACCTGGCCGAATATAACGCAGGAGCGGGTACAATCACCGTGTCTACTAATACGTTTGATGGAACTTTCGGCAGTACATACACCTCTGCGCTACGGCTCAAGAACAATAACGCCAATAAAACGACTATTGTGTCTGGCAACACGTTTACCGGCCACAACTGGGGAGTCAGCCTAGAAAATTATCCGGCAGTAACAGTCAGTGATAATCAGTTTACGCCCGCTGCCAGCTCGACTACGTATCGCCATGTAACGGTTAATACGAAGGAGATCAGTTCATCCAGTGGCTCGGCAGCTCCATTTGTCGGGGGCGTGTTTACCAAAAACATCTTTAATGGGTCAGGAACTACAGGTGGGACCGCCGTTGCCTTTTATAACCACGATAATGATAGCCCGACATTCGGCGCGATCACATTGGGAACGGCTGGGAATGAAAACACCTTTAATGCTGGAATTGCTACGTTTATTCGGCATGATAACAGCACCGGGCCTTCCGCAACAGGTACTGGACCGAACAACTACATAGGAGCGCCCGGTTTTCCGGAATATGGTGGAAACGTAGTTCCAACCACGATGAGTTACTGGACGCCCAATCTCAATGCGTCCAATAATAAGTTTGACGTAGGCACCGGCCCTAAACTAGCGGCTGCCTTGACGGCTTCCGAACGGGCCACGCTGGAAACCCAACTCTTCCACAAGCCCGACGATGCGAACGTAGGCTTGATCACGTATTTCTCGCCAGTACGTAACGTCACACAAAATACGTTCTTCAACACCATCCAGTCAGCCATTGATGCAGCTAACGCTAATGATGTAATTGAACTCGCCGAAAACGTGTTTAGTGAGCGAGCTACGATTACTAAGCCATTAACACTGACGGGCGTTAGCCAGACGGGGACAATCATTGATGGTACAGGGTTGGGGGCTGGTAACGGCTTAACACTAACCGATGGGGTGGCCGGTATTACAGTCGCCAACATGCGTATTCGGTCGTTCGCCAATAGTGGCATCTACGCTAAGAACAACGACAACCTCGTCGTTCGTCATGTAGAAGCTCTTAACAACGGGGAACGAGGTATCTACCTCGAACCATCAAATGGGTTACCGTTAAGTAACGTCACGATTACAGACAATATACTCGATGGTAACACGAACCGAGGTCTATGGATCATTAATGGCAATAAAGTAGGGTTAACAATCACCAATAACCTGGCTCGTAATAACGGGTTAACGGGTCTTGATGTGAGTGAAGGAACTGTCACCGGCGCTACGATTACCAGCAATACACTCACCGGTAACGGAGATGCGGGTTTGTCAGTACTGGGGGCTAATGTAGGCGGAGCGGCAAACCTGATTGCCAATAACACGTTGATTGACAACGGCCGTTTTGGTATTGAAGTAAAATCTTCTGTTGGTACCGGTGCCACATCGGGTCCGGGTAGCTTAGTCGTTGAAAACAACACCGTTAGTCGCACAAGCGCGTTTACTCCCCCTTCAGGTGCTACACGCGATTTGGCGGGTATTGCCATTATTCATCGTAGTGCTGCTGTTAGTATCCCATCACCTGAAACACCTCGGGGGATTGTTGTCCGCAACAATACCGTCAGTGGTTTTGTCAATCCAACGGCAGGGGATGGTTTTGGTATTGTAGTAGAAGGAGTGAATTACCTCGTGACGGGCAACACCGTAACGGGTAACGAAGTAGGCATCCAAGAGCAGCAAACGCTAATCGGTGAACGCGGCCGTCCTTCTAATGACTCTCCGCAAGGCGATGGCACCGACTATTTCGATCGGGGTAACTCATTAGCGGCTTGCGGTGTCATCACGGGTAACAACGTCAGTGGCAACACGATCACCGACCAGCGCCGGGTAGGACCAGCACCGTTTGCCGTAACAGCTACAGCTAGTGCTAGCAGCGTGTGCGTTGGCCAACCCTTTAGCCTGTCAGCACTGGTGGTCAATGGCAACAGCCCCTATACGTACCAGTGGACAGCCTCAACCGGCAATTCGGTTTCTCCTACTGATGCTATCACAGCTCAGGCAACGGTAGCCGCTTCGGGCGTACAGACATTTACGGTCACGGCAACCGACACATTTGGCTGTATCAGTAGCAATACCGTGAGCGTAACGAGTGCGGCTGGCCCGGTCATTACAGCCCAGCCTGCGGCATCGTCTGTTGTTTGTACTGGCAGTCCAGTAAGCATCAGTTTAAGTACGGCCAATGCTACCACTTATCAGTTCTACAAAGATGGTGCGCTTCTTACCGATGGAGCCGTCCCAGAAACAGGTATCATTACGTACCTCATTGCTAATGCTCAAGCGAGTGACGCGGGAAGTTATTCAGTACTAGTCAGTGGGGCAGGAGCCTGTAGCACTGTTACGTCAAACACGTTTAGTTTAACGGTCAGCTCCGTACCCACGGCTACGCTGACGGCGAGTGGTACACTGACTTGTGCTCAGATCAGTGTAACCTTAACGGCTGGTGGCGGACAAAGCTATGCCTTTGCGGGACCGGGTCTAGTCTCACAAGATCCGATCTCAGGTACAGCCGTTGTTAATGTAGGAGGTACCTACTCGGTAACAGCCACATCTGCGGGCGGTTGTAGCAACACGGCCACGACTAGTGTAGGTTCGAACACTGCAACCGTAACAGCCAGCATTACTCCAAGCAGTGCAACCCTGACCTGCGCCAGCCCATCAGTTTCACTCACTGCTAGTGGAGGAAGCACTTACCTGTGGAACGACAACACAACCAATCCTATTCGTACTGTGAGTGCCTCGGGCACTTACTCAGTAACGGTAACGAGCGCTAACGGCTGCACCAGCGCTGCTACCAGCACTGTAGTCTCTGAGACAACTGTGCCAACGGCTTCACTAACGGCGAGCGGTACGTTGACCTGTGCTCAGACTAGCGTTACGCTCACCGCTAGTGGCGGACAGAGCTATCTCTTTACCGGACCGGGCTTAGTCTCGCAAGATCCGATCTCAGGTACAGCCGTTGTCAATACGGCAGGCACTTACTCGGTAACGGTCACCTCAACTAACGGCTGTTCTGTCTCCGCCACTACGAACGTGACCTCTGAGACAGCAGTACCTACAGCCAGCATCCTCCCCACCAGTGCCACGCTTACCTGTGCTAGCCCGTCGGTTTCGCTGACGGCCAGCGGAGGTACCACTTACTTGTGGGATGATAATACAACCAACCCCGTTCGCACTGTGAGTACCTCGGGGACCTACTCTGTAACGGTAATTAGCACTAACGGTTGCACCAGCGTAGCAACAGCCAGTGTGGTATCTGACACAGCTGTACCTGGGTTAACTCTAGCTAAGAGCAACGACATCAGTTGTGGAGTAAGCAGTGCTACACTGACGGCTAACGTCACACCTCTGGGCTCGTACACATACGCTTTCGGACCTGGCGCTACCCAAGTGGGTAATACCAACCAGGCTACCGTCAGTACGGGAGGCTTGTACTCGGTGACGGTCACCTCAACTAACGGCTGTTCTGTCTCGGCCATCACCAATGTGACCTCTGACACAGCTGTGCCAACGGCTACACTGACGGCGAGCGGTACATTGACCTGCGCTCAGACTAGTGTTACGCTTACTGCAGGTGGAGGGCAGAGCTACGCCTTTTCGGGCCCAAGCTTAGTATCTCAGGACCCTGTCTCGGGTACGGCTGTGGCCAATCTAGGAGGCCTCTACTCAGTGACGGTCACTTCAGCTGGCGGCTGTACAGCGGTACAGACGACTACAGTCACATCAGTAACTAATGTATCAACGCCTGACTTCGCCACTCGAAACAATCAAGCAATCGCCGATGGGTTGACAAGCGTCACGGTTACGCAAAATAGTCCAGCAGTTATCTTCACGGCTACTAATTGCAGCGGAACGCTCAAATGGACTGGTATCACTCAAATGGGGACCACAACGCTAAACGCTCCTACCTCAGCGACGGGTATTTTTGGCTACTTTGCCACATGTACAGTAGGTAGTTGCGTGAGTAGTCAAGCCGAAGTAGTGGTTACCATTATTCCAGCCAATGTAGCCCCAACGGTAGCTAATACGATACCGCCCCAGTCGGCTACAGTTGGTCAGGCGTATAGTTATGCCATTCCGGCGAATACATTCGCGGATGCTAATGGTGATGCTCTGACACTATCCGTAAGCGGTTTACCACAGGGACTCAGCTTTAACGGAAGCACAACGACCATCAGCGGGATGCCGACAACGGCCACAGCGGTCAGTGTAACAGTGGTAGCCACCGATTCGGGTAGTTTATCGGTCAGCAGCACGTTTAGTTTTACAGTGAGCCCCGCTCCAGTAGTTATAGCTCCACTGGCTCTAACGCTGACAGCCAGTCCACCACAGCTTCTGACTAGCGGTACGACCACACTCTCAGCTACGGTATCAGGAGGCACAATGCCTTACAGCTTCAGCTTCGCAGGACCGGGCACCATCACCCAAACGCCAGCTAGTAGCTCAGCGACCATCTCGGGCCTGACAGCCGGGGTGCAGACCTTCACCCTGCTGGTGAGCGATGCGACCACCCCTGCCAGCCAGACCCTCTCGGCCTCGGTGAGTGTGACGGTGAGTGAGGCCAACACCGCCCCTACCACCACCGGCATACCCAATCAGACCGCTACCGTAGGACAGGCGTTTAGCTTGGATCTGGCTACAGCCTTCTCTGACGCCCAGACGCCCAATAGCTTGACGCTCTCAGCCAGTGGTCTGCCTCAGGGGCTGAGCCTGACAGGCAGCACCCTCAGCGGGACGGCTAGCCAGACAGGCACTTCAACGGTGACCCTCACGGCTACTGATCCGGGCAGCTTGTCGGTAAGCACCAGCTTCACCCTCACCGTGCTGCCTCAGTCAGGTACAGCTACATCACCGTTCGCCATCACCGGTGTGAGCACTATCAGCTGTACACCCGTGGGTGATCGGATTAATCTGAGCTTCACCCCTCAGTACGCTGGCCTGAGTGGAGCACCGGTGAGCTTCTCAGTGGTCAATGAGCTCTTGCCTACCACCCAGCCCGGGCCTTACAGCCTGAGTCTGTACTCCGACAATCCGGTCATCACCTTGCAGGCTCAGCAGGCAGGGGTCACTACCAGCTTTGTCTACAACTGGCTAGCAGCTTGTCAGAACAATCAAGGTGGGCAGAACACCCCTCCAACGGTAGCCACGCCAGTGGCCAACCAGACGACCACCCAAGGGCAGTTCTTTAGTCTCAACCTGGGGGCTACCTTCACCGATGCTCAGACGCCCAACAGCCTGCTGCTTTCGGCCACAGGCTTACCAGCAGGGCTGAACCTGACAGGCAGCACCCTCAGCGGGACGGCTAGCCAGACAGGCACTTCAACAGTGACCCTCACGGCTACTGATCCCGGCAGCTTGTCAGCGAGCACCAGCTTCATCCTCACGGTGCTACCTCAGTCAGGTACGGCTACATCACCCTTTGCCATCACCGGCGTAACCACTCTGGGCTGCACCCCCGTGGGTGATCGGATCAATCTGAGCTTCACTCCTCAGTACGCTGGCCTGAGTGGAGCACCGGTGAGCTTCTCGGTGGTCAACGAGCTCTTGCCTACCACCCAGCCCGGGCCTTACAGCCTGAGTCTGTACTCCGACAATCCGGTCATCACCTTGCAGGCTCAGCAGGCAGGGGTCACTACCAGCTTTGTCTACAACTGGCTAGCAGCTTGTCAGAACAATCAAGGTGGGCAGAACACCCCTCCAACGGTAGCCACGCCAGTGGCCAACCAGACAGCCACCCAAGGGCAGTTCTTTAGTCTCGACCTGGGGGGCACCTTCACCGATGCCCAGACGCCCAACAGCCTGCTGCTTTCGGCCACAGGCTTGCCTCAAGGCCTGAGCTTGACAGGCAGCACCCTCAGCGGTACGGCTTCTGTGAGTGGGGTGAGCACTGTAACCCTCACGGCTACTGATCCCGGCAGCTTGTCGGTAAGCACCAGCTTCACCCTCACGGTGCTACCTCAGTCCATGACCAGCACGGCTCCCTTTGCCATTACGGGAGTAACCACCCTCAGCTGTACACCCGTGGGCGATCGGATCAATCTGAGCTTCACTCCCCAGTACGCTGGCCTGAGTGGAGGGCCGGTGAGCTTCTCGGTGGTCAATGAGCTCTTGCCTACCACTCAGCCCGGGCCTTACAGCCTGAGTCTGTACTCCGACAATCCGGTCATCACCTTGCAGGCTCAGCAGGCAGGGGTCACTACCAGCTTTGTCTACAACTGGCTAGCAGCTTGTAACAGTCAAGCTCGTGTAGGGGCTAAGGCGGAGGTTCCGCTCACAGTCACACTGCTAGGCAATCCGGTTGAAGATGAGTTTGTCGTTCGTTTGGAAGGAGCAAAAGGCCACCGAGTACAGTTATTGCTAACTGATATGAGCGGTCAAGTGGTGACCGAGCGATCTGTTGACGTAACCAGCACGAAACATCAGGAGCAATTCAACCTGGGTAAACGTTCGGCAGGACTATACCTGCTTCGAGTAAGTACAAAGCAGGAAACAATAACGGTGAAGGTTGTTAAGCAGTAAGTCTGATTGATCGGACACTTACGAAAGCAATCATTCATTAAGTAAAAAGCCGCGTTTTGGAATCGAACGCGGCTTTTTTATAAGAATATTCTTAAGCTAAATTACTAATTGACCGTCACCACTTGCAACTTATCAGTGACTCACGAGCTAATTTGAGTAAAAATTAGGGCAAAAAAAGCCGATTTGTCGCTTAGATAGTTGTGATAAAAGAACCAAAACAGTGCATTAACTTCTGTCATGAATATCACGAAACACAAAGTAGCGGCCATCCATTATACTCTGCGCGACAGCAACGGTAACGTATTGGACTCCAGCCAGGGCCGCGACCCATTGTACTACCTTCACGGTGAGAACAACCTTATACCAGGCATGGAAGAAGGGCTGGAAGGCCGTGCTAAAGGCGACAAGCTTCAGCTGAATGTTTCTCCCGAAAAAGGCTACGGTACCCGTGACCCTCAACTGGTTGAAGAAGTACCACGGCGGGCCTTTGGTGGACAGAATATCGAAGTTGGGATGCAGTTTGAGGCTAACGATGGTCAAGTTATTACTATAACTAATGTCGGGCCCGAGACGGTTACGGTGGATGCTAACCATCCGCTGGCTGACCAGAACTTACATTTCGACGTGGAAGTAGTAGACGTTCGCGATGCGACTCCCGATGAGTTAGCTCATGGTCATGTTCATGGTCCCGGTGGCCATCATTAATAAATAGTGCACACCGGCTGTTTAGAGCTAAATAGCCGGTGTGTTTAATTCCTACGTATCTTCGCGCCATACAATTATGGCACAGATCGGCACGGATAAGCAGGCAGCAAAGTCGTTTCTCGAAGCAGGTAAGGTGGTTGGGATCCCTACCGAAACGGTATACGGCCTGGCCGCCAATGCTCTCAGCCCCGACGCTGTTTTAACAATTTTCCGGGTAAAACAGCGTCCGGTCTTCGACCCCCTTATTGTTCATACCCATTCACTCGACAAGGTCCCACAGTTTGTCACTGACATCCCAGAGCCTGCCCGTAAGCTTGCCGAAGCCTTTTGGCCCGGTCCATTGACCTTATTGTTGCCTAAGCGCGATTTGATTCCCGACCTTGTCACATCGGGTCTGCCAACCGTTGCGGTGCGCATTCCTGGTCACCCAATGACGCTCGATCTCTTGCGTTCGATTGACTTTCCATTGGCAGCTCCAAGCGCGAATCCATTCGGGTATATAAGCCCAACGACAGCTCAGCACGTCGCCGATCAGTTAGGCGACCAAGTTCCTTACATTCTGGATGGCGGTCCATCTTCCGTTGGTCTGGAATCGACTATCGTTGGTTTTGAAGCCGGAAAGCCAACTGTTTTCCGGCTTGGAGGAATGGCGCTGGATCAGCTGGAAGCGGTTATCGGGCCAGTCGACGTACGCAATCACTCAACGTCCAACCCCAAAGCGCCGGGCATGTTAAGCAGTCATTACGCTCCGCGCAAATCACTTATCTTGTTAGCCCCTGGACAAAGCCCTCAGCCGGGCGAACGCGTTGGTGCGTTAGCGTTCCGCGAGCCGTTTGGCGGTATTAACGTCAATTTTCAGCGCATCCTGTCCCCCACTGGCGATCTGAACGAAGCGGCTAAGAATCTATTTGCCCACCTTCGATCGCTGGATGCGATCGACGTGGATGTCATCTACGCTGAACCATTGCCCAACCAAGGTCTGGGTTGGGCGATGAATGACCGGTTAAGACGGGCAAGTACCCGGTAATTAGAGCCTCCCCTGCTCAATTGAACGTACCGCTTTGGTAGCCAATTCAATAATCATGGGTAGCAGGTGGCCAAAACGAGCGTCCTGGCTATGGCCTTGTTTCCAACGGGCGTAGATCTGCTGGGCAATCACGGCATTTTTGTATAGCCCAAATACGTAATAGAACAGAATGTTCGACACATCACGGCCACTTCGTTCGGCGTAGCAGGTCACCACCTCTTGCCGGGCAAAATTACCAGGAAGCCACGTCAAGTTGAAGTTTTTGTACGCTGGGCTATCCGAATCCTCTGACCAGTAAGCCAGAGTAGCGCCCAGATCCATCAGCGGATCGCCAACGGTCGCCATCTCCCAATCCAATACCCCTTTAATCATTGGCGTTGGCTGACCACTAACTTCATCAGGAGCAAATAGTACGTTGTCAAATTTGTAATCATTATGTAAAAAGGCCGGGGCCTGCTCAACCGGGTAATTGGCAGGCAGCCACTCACCAACCTCGTCCATAGCCGGAATTGAGTCGGTTTCAGCAGCGCGATACCGTTTCATCCACCCCTCCACTTGGCGTTGTACGTAACCTTCTGGTTTACCTAATTCAATAAGTCCGATTGTTGTAATATCCAACCTATGAATAGCCACTAAATTGTCTACCAGCGCTTCGGAGAGTTGCCGCATCAACGGAGGAGAGATCGCCAGTTTAGGAGCCATCGCTGCCCGCAAGATCAATCCCGGCACTCGCTCCATGATATAGAACGGCGCACCCAGCACGTCTGGCGTTTCACAGTATACGCGTGGAGCCGGAATTTTATCGTAGTGACCTTTCAACAAGGATAGCACCCGAAACTCACGGCCCATGTCGTGCCCGCCTTTGATATTGGCCCCGAATGGTGGGCGACGTAATACGTACTCTCGTTTACGTGTTTTAAGCAGATACGTTAGATTAGAAAAACCACCCGGGAATTGCTGAATGTCCAGCACTGTGCCTATTTCAGGTGCGTTTTCACGCAGGTATGCGTTGAGTATGTGTATATTGAGTTCTTCGCCCGTGCGAACCGGACGGGCAGCGTCAAGTGCAATCATGTACTTTTGAAATGTATACGGTATGATAGAGAGTGCATATTGCCAGAAAATTCATGTATTCACTATCAATGAGACGCTAATTTTTATGAACCCTATGATTTTCATGTTTGAATTCAATCATCCAAACCTATTCCCCTTCAAAAACACAAAAAATCACATCAATCTTAATGACCATAAAAATCAGCGTTCTATTGCTCCATCATACTTCTCATAGAACTCAGACTTGTTCGGCAGCCATCATCCGACGGAACTCCTGTAGTTCACGAGCTTTCTTCTTAATATCCAGGCCGTATTTCTTTAGAATACTGGCCGCCAGATTCTGCTTATGCACTTCGTCGGCGCCATCCCAAATACGGGCGCCCCGCTCGTGGCGATAGACCGCCGACAAGATCGTATCGTCGGTAACGCCTAAAGCACCGTGTACCTGAATCGCCCGGTCCAGCACGCGCAGAAACGCATTAGCTACATAAAATTTAATAGCCGAAACTGCATCGCGGACGTTAACGACCCCGACCATATCAATCATGTGAGCTGTGTTCAGGACATACAACCGGCTAGCATCAATTTCGGCCCGGCTTTCGGCGATAAAGTCCTGAATAAATTGCTTCTCGCCCAGCATCACATCATCCTCGATCTCGCGGGTAGCCGCCCGTTTGCACATGAGATCCATGGCCCGTTCGGCATTTCCAATCCACCGCATGCAATGGTGAATCCGCCCTGGCCCAAGTCGTTCCTGTGCCAGTCGAAAGCCCATTCCTTCGCCCCCAATAATGTTGGAAGCAGGAACCCGGCAGTTGGTGTATGTCACTTCAGCGTGGCTAAACCACCCGGCCCCTACTTCGCCGAAGATGGGTATGTTCCGCTCGATGGCAAACCCCGGCGTATCCGTTGGCACAACAATCATAGTGGCTCGTTGATGGGGAGCGGCATCAGGATTTGTGACCACCATCACGATAGCAAAGGCAGCGCCATCGGCCGACGACGTAAACCATTTATGCCCATTGATGATGTACTCGTCTCCATCGCGCACCGCCGTAGTCGCCATTCGAGTTGGGTTTGATCCGGCGTATTCAGGCTCAGTCATAGAAAAGCACGACCGAATGTCACCCGCCATCAGCGGTTTGAGATAGCGTTCCTTTAACTCCGCTGAGGCAAACTTGTGGAGCAGTTCGGTATTGCCAATGTCAGGTGCCTGACAACCAAATACGTAATGACCAAAAAACGGAGAATAGGCTAGTGCTTCGCTGATTTGGCCAAATTCTACCAGGGTCAGGCCGTGCCCACCATCTTCCGCTGATAAGTGTAAGCCCCAAAGGCCAGCCGCTTTAACCTTCGCCCGTTTTTGATCGAGAACAGGAAGCAGCTCACCAACTCTATTATGCGAAAAGCCTTCTTCGAGCGGAATTAGCTCGGTTTCAACAAACTCGCGAACCCTCGTTAGTAAGGGTCGTACTCGTTCGGTGGTGAATACAGTGTCCATCTTTTTATCTATCCTTCACCAATTGGTGATAGTATAATTCAAATCTAAATTAGCTCTTTTTTAACGATTACCTGAGTAACCTTTTCGTGAACGCTTTTGGCCGTTAATGGCAAAGGGCAAGCTATGTCTGTGAGCAACAAGTATCGTTAATATGACTAAGCGTTTTTGTAAACGAAATTAAAGTTGTCTATATATTGTATTTTTCTAATAAAACTTCATTATTCTACTGCAAAGTTGGGCTTAAGTTCAATTGTACCTTCACTCAACTAGGGCAGAATTCAATTTTAGTTTTGTCTAAGACTTCCATGAAGTGGGCTAATTTGAGATGCGAAACTCAAATTAGCCCACTTCATGGAAAGTCTTTTCTATTGTACTAAACAGCTTCTATATTTATCCGCTACTTATAATTCATCGCTCAAACACTTTTGACTCCCCAATGGATGAATGTCCAGTAATCTGAAAGTTTTGTACCAGTTATACAGTTTACCCCAACTACGTCTTACGATTAGGTGCGCTGAATTCATTCTTTAGGTGTCTATAGGCCTACCTGGTATGCTTGTTTAAACCACCACCAAACGTAATATCATCGTGTGAAGTCGACAGGGAGTTTTCGGATTCGCTTGCTGGTGGCGGCATAGATAGCATTGCACAAAGCCGGTATGGCTGGTGGTAAACCTATCTCACCAAGCCCGGTAGGGTGTTCCTGACTGGGCACAAAATGCACCTCAATTGTTGCAGGAGCCTCCGGAAACCGCATGATTTTATACTCGTGAAAGTTAGTTTCTCGAACGCTACCCCCGTCAATGTGAATGGCACTGTTGAGGGCAACGCTTAGGCCATCAATGATACCGCCTTCCAGTTGAGCAGCGGCTCCACTGGAGTTAATCACTCGGCCGCAGTCTGCAGCCGCCACCACTGACTCTATCTTAATTGAATCCACAGTTGGCCTTGAGATCGTCACAATTTCAGCCGCGTAGGAGCCCATCGTGTAGTGAGCCGCAAAGCCGCGGTACCGATTAGGAGGAGCCGGTTGAAACCAGCCCGCCTTGTCAGCAACTAAATTGATAACGTTTCGCATACGCTCTGTACTGACCAGTTTATTGCCGTAGCTATTCTGCGCAAAGACTTTGTTGTCATCACCCAGAAGCTCCAGTTGAAACGTAACGGGATCTTTACCGGCCAGGTAAGCCAGTTCGTCCAGCAGCGATTGATTGAAGAAGGCCGTTACGTTATGGCCAGGTCCTCGCCAGGCTCCAATTGGAATTTTTGTTTGCACCCAATGGCCGTCCACCCGGTAGTTAGGAATCAATCCCGCCGGAAAGCTGTCCGGCCAGTACATACCGGTTGTCTTGGCGTGCCAGGCAGTCAGCCGACCTGTTTCGTCAAGCCCGGCTTTACCACTAAAACGAGCCGTTGGGTTATAAAAATCATGGCGCAAATCGTCCTCCCTCGTCCAGACTACCTGAACGGGCTTACCAATGGTTTTGGATAAATGAATAGCTTCCAACGCATAATCAATCTCCAGACGCCGGCCAAAACCACCCCCTACCCGGGTCATCGTAACTGTGATCTGGTTAATTGGCAAGCCGGTAATCTGGGCTGCGCGGGTCCGGATGGCATCCGGGGATTGGGTTGGGCCGATTAGCTCCGCACGGTCCGCCCGAACGTCGGCTACATAGTTCATGGGCTCCAGCGTGGCGTGGGCCAGGTAAGGCACTTCCAGCACAGTCTCACATACGTTCTTACTGGCTACCAACGCCTGTTCCACATTGCCATCGTTACGCCGGTGCGAGTCGGGTACTTTCTGGAACAAGTCGTTTGTCTTCTGCTGAATCGTTTGGTCGGATTCCGTCTCTCCTTCGCGAAAATCCCACTCGACTTGCAAGACTTTTTTCGCTTTCAGGGCGGCCCATGTATTGGTCGCTACAATGGCGACCCCAACCAGCGTTAGATTTTTTTGTGTCGTACTAATGTCGATAACCTGCAGGACGCCCTCAACTTTCAGAGCCGCGGTGGCATCAAACCGCTTGACGGTTCCTTCAAAAACAGGACACCGCTCAATAACCGCCACTAAGGCTCCTTTAGGCCGTGCGTCAATACCAAACACCGCCTTTCCAGTGACTAGTTTAGGATTTTCAACGCCCGGAATCGGTTTCCCAATGATCGAGAAATCGGCTGGGTTCTTCAACCGGGGAAAGTCTGGATTAATAACCTTTTTGATCGTTTCGTCGACTAACTCAGCGTAGCGGAATCGTTGATCAGACCCTTTGCGGTAGACGTAACCTTGCCTGGTGTAGCACTCGTTTAACGGAACATTCCAACGCTTGGCCGCTACTTCGGTCAGGATTTCGCGGGCTGCGGCTCCGGCTTTACGGAGTTGATCGTAGTTGTTTTTTATGGCATAGCTACCCGCAGCTGACTGTTCGCCATAACCACTGTCGAGCGGTGCCTGCTGCACTTCAATAGATTGCCAGTCGACATCCAGCTCCTCGGCTATGATCATCGGCAGCGACGTCATGACACCCTGGCCGATCTCCGGATTTTTAGCCAGAATGATAATTTTCCCCGTATTGGTTAGTTTGAGATAGAGGTTAGGTTCAAACGTGATTTCGGTTGGAGTTGCTTTCGCTGGGTTGGAAACGAGTTGTAAACTGACGACCAGTCCTAAGCCAGCAACTGAACTAGCCCGGATAAAATCCCGGCGAGACAGCCCCGTTTTCAGGCCATTCTGTGCGAGGGATGCTGCTTCCGTTTCTAAACGACGGTTTTTCATGGGCGTTCTTGTTTCGAGATGGCTACGTGAATGGCCTTTCTGATCCGCACGTAGGTGCCGCACCGGCATAGATTACCCGTCATGGCCTGATCAATTTCCTTGTCGGTGGGTGTTTTCTTTTCCGCCAGCAGAGCAGCCGCGGCCATGATCTGACCGGCCTGGCAGTAGCCACATTGCGGAACATCTATCTCCATCCAGGCTTGCTGCACGGGATGACTTCCATCAGTTGAAAGCCCTTCGATGGTGGTAATCGTCATGCCCACAGCGGCCGAAACCGGAAAAACGCAGGACCGGATCACTTTTTCGTTGACATGAACGGTACAAGCCCCGCAAAGCCCTTGTCCGCATCCAAATTTGGTGCCTTTCAGGTTCAGCTCATCCCGAAGGACCCATAGCAGCGGGGTATCGGGGGCGACGTTGACCGAATGGTTTTGATGATTGATAAGTAAGTTGATCAGGGCCATTGCCAATAATTAGTCGTGCGCAAAGTCGGCGAGCCGTTTGTTGCCCAGCCATTGGCACGAATTAATCTAATGTTGCCCGACAAGCCTATACTTTTGCAGAGAATCGTCCGGATTACGCAGGGAACAGCCCCGGACGATTACTTGATCACCACTGACCGCCTATCGTGTAATCCGCTAACTTACTGAGCCAACCGCTGCATAAAGTAACGCAGTTTGGTGCTGCCGGCCTTGCTGATGGGCAACTGCTGGTTGGTAACGGTGATGAGCGTTTGGCCCAAAATTGTGGCAATCTGGCGAGTTGCCACAATGGCAGAGCGGTGAATCCGGACAAAATAACGAGGATCGAGTCGTTGCTCTAACTCATTCATCGACTGACGAACTAAGTATTTCTGGAAGCCAACATGAACAAGCGCGTAATAATCGTAGGACCGAATCAGGTCGATCTGCTCAACCGGGATCAACTGTTGACCACGTTTGGTCTTCGTTGTCAGGTGAGATGCATAATCGGCCGAAAGGCTTTCTAACGCCCATTGCGCACGAAGCTGTCGGCTTGCCCGCTCAAGGGCCTGAAAAATCTGCTCGTCGTCGAAGGGCTTGAGCACATAGCCAAGGGCCTGAATCCGGAACGCTTCCAGAGCGTGCTGTTCGTGGGCCGTTACGAAAACGACTAGCGGCTGCCCGTTCGTCGGCAAAGCACTCAGCAGACCAAAGCCATCTACCTGCGGCATGTGTATATCCAAAAAAAGAAGGTCGGGGCGCCATTGCCTGACCTGGTCAACAGCGTGCTGACCAATGGCGTGCTCGCCAACGACTGTAACCGACGACTGCTGATTGATAATCTGACAAAGCCCCTGGTAAGCGAGCGGCTCGTCGTCAATCACGCATACCCGCAAGGGCTGATGAAGGGATGGGTAGCTCATGCCAGCGAGACGGAATACGGAGAGTGCAGGTGGTTCCCTCACCTAATTTACTATCAACCTGAACACTGGCCTGGTGATCGTAGATTTTGACCAGGCGCTGCTGAACGTTGGATAAGCCGACACCATAGGTAGCTTCGGCTGGCGTGAAGCCCTGCCCGTTATCCTCAATTCGTATAATTAACTGGTCGTCCGCCAGGCTAGCCCGGATGAGTAGCCGACAGTCGGCCACTTGGTGTTCAAAACCATGACGAATGGCATTCTCTACGAGTGGCTGTAGCAGCAGATCAGGAACCAGTACGCTTTCAAGCTCGGGCGGTACTTTGATATGGTACGAAAAGCGATTACTAAATCGGATGCACTCAATGCCTAAGTATCGGCGTAGGTTGGTTAATTCATGGCTTAGCGGGACCAATTGAGTTGAGTGGGTCTTTATGTACTCACGCAGCAGATGACTCAACGACGTAATGGTCTGGGTAGCCAGCTGGTTGCGTTGTCCCCGCACCAGCATACTCACCGTATTGAGCGCATTAAACAGAAAATGTGGGTTGAGCTGCATCTTCAACACATTCAGCTCAGCAGCGGTTAGTTGTTTTTCCAGCAGCAACGATTGCTCACGGTTGGTTCGATACTGTTGGTAGGCCTGTAACGCATTGATCATAATGAAAACAGCACCGTAGAAAATGTATTGGAAGAAAAACCAGGTACGTGAGTAGGTCGTTATAACCTGAGCCCAGGTACTGGCGTCGCAGCACTGCCACCACAACCATTGAAGGGAACCTAAAAATAAGCTGTGTAAACTGGCAAGGACGGTGGCTGTACCAACGTGAATGACTACCAAGGAGGGTTTAAAAGTGTCTTCAAGCGGAAATCGTACGTTGAGCTTAAAGATGAGCAAAGTGTATAAGCTCCAAAGCAGAAAAGTTGGCACCTGATGCACAAGGGTGCCCCAAAAATTGCAGGTTATGCCTTCCAACGCGTAGAATAGGTACTGCTGCATTCCGTAGAGCAAACCCAGCGCGACCCAGGATAGGGCAACCCATTTGTAAATATTTCGTTGACGACTCTTCATATTCGTTAACGACCAAGCCTTCCTTTTGCACTATCGGGAAGCCAATTGGCTCTGTAGACCATAACTAACCTATTCCCTGACCTGGTTTGCTTGTATGGCACACTCGTAACCAGGACACTTTTCTCCAATGAGATTCAATTTTCGGTAAAAGGGTAGTCTGATTGCCTACAGGTCGACCCTCAATAATTTAAGAACGCTTGGCCCCCAATAAAACATCTCCACTGCTACGTCCCAAAATTTTCGAAACAAGTACAGTAGAATGGATACTGAGGAGCTTCAGAAAAAAAGTTCTAGAGACTAAAAATGCCCGGTTCAAGAAGTTACCGGTTGACAAGGGCTTAGATCACGATTCAACCCTCCAAAACAGGTAAGCTAAACGCAGAGTGGATGAAATGGGTAAAATTATTAATACTCGGCGTCAGGCCTCGCTTCAGCAAATATATAAAGGGGTAAGGTACCATTGAGCGACCAGGTATGCTAAATCTCAGCGGGTCGATAAAGATAAACAAATTAAAGATAGGCTTAGTGTTCTGTACAAAGCGTAGTTAAGCTAAAGATTTGATTTACTGTTTGATATAACAAGTTGTCAGTCAGGCCGTGGGTGAAACTACAAACACAATACTTAGCAGGCACCTTGCCAGGCCACCCCTGTCGGGGGCAGTTTCGCTAACTTGTGCTTGGGCTTGGCTCCTGCTCTGGCTGGTCGATTAGCCCGTTAAACAGCAAACATAAAGGAACCAATAGTATTACTTTCATCGCTTACTCGATTTAGTGTAGTTACTGGAGAAATAGTAAGTGCCCTGGATATAGAATTGGCTGATGCGATCAGTTGGGGCGTCCGTTATCTGGAAAGCATCAGACTCCCAGGCTTTGGCGTGCACAGCGCGTCGATATCCCAGCCGGAGTACAGTTTCGGCTCCCTGTTTTCGCTTTTCGCGTTGTGTATATTCCAGATTAAGATCTAAATACGTGTTGCGTAACTGTAATGAGGGAATAGTGCCGGACTGATTAGATTGTAGTACGTCTTGAAAAGTAACAACCTGATTCGTTCGGCGATAAATACTGTATTCATAACTGATATTGCCCAAACCGGCATTGATGTACAGCCGTCGGTTTCGGGCATTAGCGACATCGTAGCCAACCATCATCCCGCCGTATCTTGCATCAGTCTGCCGAGCAATTGCGGTAGCCTCCTGGTTGAATGGATAAATTAAATTAATACCGT
Source organism: Spirosoma soli (assembly GCF_042684525.1). Lineage (NCBI taxonomy): Bacteria > Pseudomonadati > Bacteroidota > Cytophagia > Cytophagales > Cytophagaceae > Spirosoma > Spirosoma soli. The sequence continues at coordinate 358,825 of NZ_JBHULN010000001.1, forward strand.
ATCCAGCCTGTAGCATAGCTTTGAACCGGGCATACCGAGTACCGAAGCCAAGATTAAGCATTGGATCAATATGGACATCGGGCTTTATCTGGTTGTTTCTAAAGAACGACCGGATGATAGGCACACTAGTAGAAGCTACTGTTACACCTAACTCTGTAAATAAGCTGTACCTAAAGTCGCTTTTTGGTGCAAGATCTACAGGATTGGCCGTCGTATTTGGCGTTTGGCCGAAGGCGGTATACCTAATTGCTAGCAGGAAGAAGATGAATCGTTTCATACAAGGTTGTTTTCTGTTGGGTTAATAGCTCACAACAAACATTGCTCTGTCAACCAGCGGAAAGCGCTTGAGCAACTGGCAATGTATATGGTAAAATATCTGGTGAAAACATTGTGGTATTACGCCTTGATGGCCCTATGCCAATCGCACTGACATTCACTCTTACCACTGCCTTTTCCAACGTGAGTTTTGTGGACGATAAATAATAACGCCAATAAATGCCGGCTTAACGACTGGTCGATTTGGCTCCTTAGATGATTTGCTGGCGTTTATCCGATTATTAGGCAGATTGCCAGTTCATTTTTGACCAGATTACTCTCGTTTAGCGATGTAAAGGCCTGTTTCAGGGCGAGCAGCCTTTGAAACAGAGCATGGTAATGTATACTTCGACTGAGTATAATGAATTATGAAGTGAATAGTATATCTTGTTTTTGCTTATTGATCATCTAGTTTGTAAGAGATAAACGGCTTTACTTATCCCACCATAGTGGCTGGTAGATGTCACTGACAACGGTGGCATTTTTGTTATAATTCCGCTCGGTCTGCGGAGTGGGTAACCGGACTGGAATTACCTTCTGCTGCGCAACCTGATTGGCTTTCAGTTGCGGCAACCCCGTCCGCCGGTAGTCATTATAGCCTTCCAGTTGCGAAAACAAAGCAACGTATTTCTGCTGAATGATCTTGTCCAGACTAATGCTGCCCGCCGTTTCACTGGCTATGGCCTGTTTGAATGCCGATGCAATGGGCTGACCCGTGACCCGCTGCACCGACGTTGACACCGCGTCATTGAAAGCGGTCGCGGCTTCGGCCCGTTTGCCCAGGCGGAGGTTAGCTTCGGCTTCAATAAACTTAGCTTCAGTCAGCGTAGCCAGTGGAATAGGCGCATCGGGAGCCGCAATACCAGGGCCGGGATCAGACGTACCCGTAATGTCCGACTCTTCGGGGGCTATGCCGGTGTAATTACCCTGCTCATCTTTGGCAACAAAAAACGGCAGACGAGGATCGTTAGTGGATTTCAGGTACTCGACGAAGTATTTTCCCATCTTAATATAATCGACGCGCGACGATAGAAAGTCGTACCATTGATTGAAGTTGCCCGCCGAGTTATAGAACACCGCGTTCATCTCAGGCTGGTCGGCCTTCACTTTCGCGATGTTTGTCAAGGCCACGGTGGCGCTACCAGTTGCATCGACCTGGCTTAGCCGATTGGCATAGCGGGCTTTGATGATATAAGCCGCGTTAATCCAGGCGGCAGCATTCCCGTTGAAGATGATGTCGTCGGCTCCCGGCACGAAACGATTGGCCGATTTTGGCTTGCTCAACTCTGCAATTGCTTCGTCTAGCAGCATTTGAATGCCCTTCAATACCTCCTCCTGTTTGTCGTACTTCGGCTGAAAATTACCCTCCTGCGCCCGTAGGGCGTCGTTAAACGGGATGTCGCCCCACATATCGGTGGCCGCACCGAAATTAAGTGCCATCAACACCTTCGCCATACCTAGGTAGTGCGGGTTATCATCGCCGTACCGGTCAATCAAGGTTCGGCAGCTTATTAACGCGCCCGAGTAAATCGTTGACCACTCATTGGGAATCGTTCCTTCGCCGATGACGTACTCCCCGATGGTTTGTAATTGCGCCTGATTTCCGGCCGTTTGTTGCACCAGAATGCTGCTGATACGGGCCAGTTGCCCGCTGTAAGTAGCGAACGTAGACACTTCAGCACCCGAAAGCAGCAGGGGGGCCGAGGCCGTTTCTGGAGCGTTGGGGTTAACGCCGTATTCGTCAAATTGCTTGCTGCAGGCACTGGCCATCAGCACCAGCACAGCACAGAGTGTTGTTTTCATATGATGCGATTAAAGAAATTAAAAACCAAGGCTGACGCCAAACAGGAAAGACCGCGTACCTGGGTTGTTGAAGTAATCGAAGCCCTGTAGGTTGGAACCCGCACCCGTCAGGCTGGTTTCGGGATCTACACCTTTGTAGTTGGTAGTTAAATACAGGTTGCGGCCCGTAAAGGTCAGGTCAATGTAGTCGAGGTATTTCTTGGGTTTGATACGGTAGCTTAGGCTTAGTTCACGCAGACGCACCCAGTTCACCTGCTCAACAAACTGTTCAGCGGCTGCGCCGTTATCACCCAGATAGCGTGAGAAATAGTCCAGCGCCGAAATAGCCTGCGTGTTTGGTGAGCCGTCCTGGCGAACACCCGGAATGACATAGGTCCGCTCCCGGTCCACCGATTCCTGCGTCCGGCCTAACCGTTGTAGACGAGCATACGTACCGTTCCAGATGGCCCCTCCTTTGCGTATGTCGAGCAGTGCCGATAGCGTAATACCTTTAAAAGTGAATGTATTGCGTAGGTTACCAATCCAGTCAGGATACGGGTTACCAATATTTCCCTGCACGTCTTCCAGTAGTGGTAAACCATTCGTGCCAATGATTAATTGTCCCTGGTTATTGCGTTTCCAGCGTGTGCCATAGAACACACCCAGCGGCTGACCCACAATCGCGTAGCCACCAATGCCCGTGAAGGCTGCTTCCAGGCTTAATTCATTGACGCCTTCGGTTAGCTTCAATACTTTGCTACGGTTCATCGACCAGTTCAGGTTCACATCCCAGCTAAACGATGGCACTTTGACGGCATTGATGCCCAGACTTACTTCAACACCTCGGTTTTGCAACGATCCGGAGTTGGTGTAGCGGCCCGCAAAGCCGGAGCCGGGCGCAATGGGCTGCACCAGCAGAATATCCACTGTTTTTTGCTGATACACCGTTACGTCGAGGTCAATGCGGTTTTGTAGCAGCTTCAGGTTCATACCGGCTTCCAGCCCCTGCACCCGTTCGGGTTTCAGGTCGGGGGTTCCCACAATCTGGTTGTAATAGGCGTAGCCGTTGATACCTCCGTACGGAAAAATCAGACCATTGGTGAAGCCGTCCGTGAACGAAGGCTTACCGAAATAGGTGCGTGTCTGATAGGAAATCGGCGGAATACCCGACTCGGCATACGCCAGCCGTAGCTTTCCGAACGAAACAGCGTTCGACTTTAGCAGCGACTCCGTAAATACCCACGATAGCGACGCCGATGGATAAAAGAAATTATTCCGTTTACTACGATCGAAGGTTGACGACCATTCGTTACGGCCGGTCAGCGATACGTACAATTGGTTAGCGTAATCGAAATCAACCTGACCAAACAGGGCGGTTGTCAGTCGGCGGTTGGCCGTGTTTGATGCGTAGAGTTCGGCCGCATTGCCAAGGTTGTAGAAATTCGGTACCGACAGGTTGCGGCCCCGCGCAAAGTTCTCGGTGAAGTTATACGACGTCAGGTTGTGGCCCGCTGTATAGTTGATGCCAAATTTTTCGTTTACGCGATGCTCTCCCCGCACAATCAGGTCGCCGTAGATGTCGCGGCTGGTGAGGTTGTCGTAGTTGACCTGGCCATACGTCTGGGCATTATCGTCGCCGTTCGAGCTGATCGAAACGGCTTGTCGGCGGGCGTCCGAGTAGGCATCAACCCCAACTTTATACGTAACATCGAGGTACTTCGACGCGTGGTAATTCAGGAACACATTACCCAGCACCCGGTTAATATCATCCGTAAATGGATTTTTGTAGGCCGAGTAAAATGGGTTGTCGTAGGCAGCAAAATAATTCCGGTTGAAGCCGTTCTCGTACTGGTAATTACGCAGGTCGAACGAGGCCGGCGCCCGCAGCAGACTCAGCATGATACCCGCTACGTTACTACCGTTCTGCGCCTTAATGCCGCCTGATTTAATGTAGCTAACCGTCCCACCAATTTTCAGGTTGTCGCGCATGGCGGCCTCACCGGTCAGGCGTACCGTGTTCCGGGTATAATCGGTATTCGGGATGATGCCGTTCTGCTTCAGATTGCCGAACGCCAGCCGGAAGTTCGCCCGCTCATTACCGCCCGTTAAGGCTACGTTGGTCGTGTGGGAAATGGCCGTTTTGAAGAAATTGCCCGGATTATCAAACGCCTGTAAGCTCGGATCGCCTGAGATTTTTGGTCCCCAGCTATTGGGTGTCCCTGTGCTCACATCATCGTCGGTGTTTAACCGATTATCGGGCCCCGGATCGGCTGTCTGGTATTTACCACCTGTACCCTGCGCGTATTCTGATTGCAGCTTAGGGAGTTTGTTCACCTCCGACACTTCGAGCCGATAGCTGACCGTCACGCCAATGCCTTTCTGCTTACGTCCTTTTTTGGTGGTGTATACAATAGCTCCGTTACCCGCGCGTGCCCCGTAAAGTGCAGCGGCAGCCGGTCCTTTCAAAATGGAAACCGACTCAATGTCATCAGGATTTAGATCGAGCGCCCGGTTTGAGTTGTTAACGCCTTGCAGATTCGGGTTGAATGGGTAATCGGCTGAAGCCGACGTAAACGTTTCATTGTTGATCGGCACCCCATCGACTACAATCAACGGTTCCTGCTCGCCCGTAAAGGTCGACGCCCCCCGTAGAACAATCTTACTCGACGCACCCGGTGTACCCCCCGATCCCGTAACGATAACACCCGCCGTTTTGGCTGCCAGCCCCTGAATTACGTTGGCCTCCCCCGACCGGGTGAGTGCGTCGCCTTTCACATCAGAAACGGCATAGCCTAAGGTGCGCTTTTCACGTTGTGCTCCCAGCGCCGTAACTACAACTTCCTGGAGCTGCTTGGTGTCGGCTTTCAGCGTTACGTTCAGCGTGTTCGACGTACCAATGTTGATTTCCTTTGTTTCCAGGCCGATGGAGCTAAAGATAAGTGTACTATTGACCTGAACGGTAATCTGGTAGGTGCCTTCAGCATTGGTGGTTACACCCAGCGCCGTGCCTTTCACTACCACGTTCACTCCGGGTAGTGCAGATCCATCTTCTGCCGCCGTCACTTTTCCCGTAATCGTACGGTTTTGCGCCAACAAACTGAAAGCGAGGCCGGTGAGCATGAAAATTGTGAGTAAAGTTCGTCTTACCATATTGGTATGAAGTTTTAGAGCCGTGGACATCGGCCAAAGCGAAGTTTGCCGCTGCGCTTGCAGATCCAGCCAATTGATTATGCCAGCTGATGGATTAATTCTCTGACTGCTGCTTTTTTACACGTCTGTGACAATTCAAACGGGATTTAATCAAAACGACGCCTTTTACCGACGTTTTCACTACCGGGCAAACAGGCGGATGTTATACAGAGGCTCGCTACGTGCGTAGGGAGAAGCAACGTGGCAGGTTAGAGAAGAAAACTGGCGTATGACTTCACACTTGGGTAACTTAGATTTGTGTTGTTCTGCACGGCATATATTCCTCCTGGCTGTCGTCCTGATAGCCGGTGGATATACTTAATTTGTTACTTTACAGTGATCGATCCGTTTTACCGGCTCTTACAGCGGCTGTTTCAGCAATCCGGCATTCCGCTCACGCCCAAAACCTTCTGGCGCTACTCAGCCTGGTTCTGGGGCGGTTTTGCGGTGATTTCGTACGTACACTACACCATCTGGGAACTGCTTACTCAGGGATCGATGTACTACACCGAAACATGGCACTGGCTCGTCAAATGGATACTCTGGTGGGCAACATCGCCCGTTATTCTGTGGGCCGCCAACCGGTACCCCATTTCTACTGATCAGGGCTGGTTCGTCCTGATTCGGCGCATTGGTACGCACCTGCTCATTTTGTCGCTGCTGAGCTTGGGTATGATCTGCCTGGAGTACCTGGCTGTCTGGCGATTCTACGAGCTGGAAACCAGAAAAGCGATGCCGCCTGATCAGATCATTATCTGGTTTTTTTCGCGCTACAGTCTGGTCATCGCCATTTATATGCTGGTCGTGGTTGGCTATCAGATCATTGTGGCCAGTTACCGCTACCAGGCATTGCAGAAACAGGCACTTCAGATTGAAATGACGGTTGAGCAGTTACAGGCACAACTTGATCAGGCTCAGCTTCAGGCGCTGAAAATGCAGTTGAATCCGCACTTTCTGTTCAATACCCACCACACGATTATTGGCCTGATTGTGCAGCACGAAAATAAGAAAGCCATTGCCATGCTGACGGCTCTAAGTAGCTTGCTCCGCAGCATCGTCGACCATACCGACGTGCAGTTTGTGACCCTGACCGAAGAGATGGAATTTATCAAAAGCTACCTGCGCATTCAGCAGATTCGGTTTCAAGATCGACTCGACGTGGCCATCGATCTAATGCCCGAAACGTTAGATTGCACCGTACCCCAGTACATCCTACAGCCACTGGTTGAAAACGCCTTTGTACACGGCCTGGAGAAAATAGCGTCGCAGGCGCAGTTGGTGATCTCGGCTTCCCGCGACGATGACCAACTCATCATGAAAGTGCAGGACAATGGTCCGGGTATTAAAGGTGAAATCTCACGGTCGGGCGTTGGCATTCAGAATACGCAACGGCGTCTGGCGCAGCTCTACGGCGAAGCAGCTGAACTCAATTACTGTCAAACGCTCGGCGGTGGCACCACCTTCATCGTCAGCATCCCACTAAACTAACTATACGTTTTCTTGCTATGATTCTGACCGCACTCATTGCCGACGATGAGTTAATTGCCCGGCAATTGATCAAGTCCTATCTATCCGACGCACCACACATCCAGATCGTTGGTGAAGCCAGCAACGGATCAGACGCAGTATTGCAAACCATTCAGCACAAACCAAATCTGCTGTTTCTGGATGTACAAATGCCCGAACTCAACGGCTTCGAAGCGCTGAAAGAACTCTGGCCCCACCACCAGCCCTACGTTGTTTTTGTCACCGCCTATGATAAGTACGCGCTAAAAGCGTTTGAAGTTAACGCCATCGATTATTTGCTGAAGCCATTCGACGAAGAGCGCTTCCGGCAAGCCATTGACCGGGTAGTCAGCCGAATTGGCCCACAACCGCCCTCCGAGCTAACCAGCTTACTCAACGAACTGCTCCGCGACAAAGCGGATGAACGTGAGACGTATCTCAAGCGGATGCTGGTTAAAGACGGTCGGCGGATGAGTTTCGTAAAGCTCAGCGATGTGCTGTATCTGCATTCCGACAGCAACTACATTACCCTGCAAACCCGCCAACAGGGCCATATCGTCTACGAAAGCCTGACGCTCCTTGAACAGCGACTCGACCCGTCGACCTTTGTGCGGATTAACCGATCCTATATCATCAATCTGGATTACGTTGTGGAGGTTGAGACGTATTTCAACGGGGAGTATCACGTAAAAATGACCAACGGCCAGGTGCTAAAATGGACGCGCTTCTACCGCGACAACATCAAAGCATTCTACGCTAAGAAAGAATAGTTCGCCCACTACATCTTGGTTAGCCAGTTCCTTTATTGCACTGGGATAAAAAAACGGTCAGTTCGGATAAATAGTAGTCTGAGCGGCTATCGGGAGCAACAACTTTGTGAAGCGTTTGCAACGCATATACCTGTTAACCCTTCATCATTTCGTTGTTCAACTCTTCCCTGCGTAAAGGCAACATGAAACGGATTCTTTTAGCCTGGTTTGCGGTGTCAGGCTCGCTGAGTATGGCTCAGGCTCCCTTCGACACGATGATTTCCACCGAACGGTCGTTTGCCAGCCAGGCCCTGCACGTCGGCAACAAACAGGCTTTCCTGACTTTCATGGCAGATTCGGCCATTATGTACAACAAAGGTCAGCTCACCTACGCCAAGCCCGTTTGGCAGCAGCGCCCCGAATGGACCGACAAACTGCACTGGGGTCCCGCTTTCGCCGATATCTCGCAGGCGGGCGATATGGGATTTACCACCGGTCCGTGGTACATTGAGAACGATAACAAACGGGCAGGCGAAGGCAGCTTCCTTACCATCTGGAAACGGCAACCCGACGGGCACTACAAATTCCTGTTCGATCTGGGCATTGACTACACCAAGGCTGACCAGTCGATACCCAATCAGGTTGAGCGGGCAGTGGTAGCTACGCAGCGGACGGCGGCCATACCGAAAACGATTCTCGAAGCCGATCAGCAGTTTGCCGGGCGCTTACTGACCGATGGAACGGCTAAAGCGTACGCATCCCACCTTAGCCAGGACGCCTATCTATTCCGTCCAAATCGTATTCCGATGCGGGGTCCCACTATCCACACCTACCTCACAACCGAGTCTCCGCTTCGCTATCAGGCTGAACGAAGCGAAGTAGCCGAATCGGGTGACCTGGCCTACGTTTACGGCTCGTTTCAGTCGGACAATGACGTAAAGCAAAAGGGTGTTTACATCCGCATCTGGAAGAACGAAACCAACAACGGCTGGCGCATTGTAGCGGAGTTGTTGTATGGGGCTTCGTGAAAGAATGAAGCGAGCTCCTTTGTTACCCAATGAAATCTGTCAGTAGTTTCATCACTTTCTTCATTTGTCTCTATACAGCTGCAATTGCCCAACACCGGTCGATGGTCGTTAACCTGATCAAGCCGTATTACGCCTATCAGCAATCCGCCTTGGCTAACCCGAACGTGGATAAACTGGCGCTATTTCGCCAACATGTACTAGGGGCTGATTCAGCGTTTTATCAACAGGTCATCGGCTCCAGAGATAGTGCCTCATTGGCTTCTTTTCTTACGTTGGTCGATGGCAATCTGAACGGGCGCATTCGTCGGCTGGAGGCTGCGTTTAACGGACAGTATGCCAAAGCGATGCAACAGATTACGTCGCGATTTCCCATTGCCCGCCAGTTCTCAAACAAGGTGTACGTCTGCCTGTCGCTGTTTTCATCGAACGGGCAGGTAAGAAAGTTGAATACAAAGTATGTGGTTTACTACGGGCTCGATGTGGCGGCCTACTTTAAAGCCGAACACGACGATCTGCTGCCACTGATCGAACACGAATACTTTCATTTATTACAAGCTAATCTAAATCCAGCCGTGTACGATCAGATCAACGCCAGCTTTTCGAGCGCTGACACCTGCCCTATCTACGTACACCTTTTCTCAGAGGGCCTGGCGACGTATTTCCCTAAACATTTGAATCCGAGTATGGCCCTGGGGAAAGCCCTGTTTAATGACTCGCTGGCAACGCAATGTAAACCCATCCAGGGTCAATTGGCTGGCCAATTGCTCCGCGTTATCGACTCGAAAGACAAGACCGACCTGTACCAGTTTTTCTCGATTAAAAGCGAAAAAACAACCGTACCTGATCGGGCCGCTTACTACATCGGTGCCGAGGTTACCCGACGACTGCTTGGCAAGGGGTATAGCTACAAAAGATTACTCCGGTTGCCACCTCTCAACATGCGTGCTTTGGTGCACAGGGAGTTGCGGGCCATGCGGGATGAATAAGTGGCTCAGATGAAACCTGCACAAGAGAACGTGTTTTTTTTCTCGAAAGCCTGTTGCGTTCTCGTCCTTACGTCCGTCATGTGGGTAAAACCAACAAATAGTACGTATGAAAAGACTTATCAAAACTCTATCGTTCGCCTTGTTTGCAACCGTATCGACCGCATTGATTTCCTGTAATCATGCCAACGAAGCAACGCCCAAACAACCATCGGGCACGGCAACGCAAACCAACCAGGCCGAGTACCAACGGCTGATGAACGCCCGCCAGCAGTACACCGGAGTCACGTTCGACATCACCAGCGTACAGCGGCAGGGCGACGTATTAACCATTCAGGTAAAAGGTGGCTGCTCAGCGGACAACTACAAAGTCGTTTGGAATGGCTACCTGATGCAGAGTTACCCCATGCAAACGAATCTGGTGGTTGCCTACGAAGGCAATAGCAACTGCTCAACGCCGGGCGCTTATACACTAACGGTAGACCTGAAGGCCCTATTAGGCTCGGTCGCTAGTCCGTCGGAGACGCAGGTACAGGTCTCAAACGGGTCGAAAGTTAAAGACGTTGTGGTTGATCCCAGCGGAGTTGTTTCCAATAAATAATTCACTCCATCGACCAGTTGGGTACCCAGGCCTGGGTACCCATTTACGCTCTTATCCGTGTGGAAGTGTACAACGATTGTTCTGTCCAGGAACGGCAATGGCTCGACGGGTGCCGTCATAAAGACCCGCGCGCCCAAGAGAAGCTGTTCAAACACTTTTACGGATTAGTAACCGGTATTTGTCTACGTTACGCCCCTTCGCGCCACCAGGCTCAAGAGATCGTTAATGATAGTTTCCTGAAAGTATTTGAGCGTATTCCTCACGAAGAGAATCTACTGAATTTCCGATGCTGGCTGCGCCGGCTGGTCGTTAACACGGCCCTGGATCATTATCGAAAGGAGAAACGGTATTCGTTGGCGGAGTCGCTGGACAACCTCGATGAGCATTTGCCTGCCAACGACGCCATCTTTGACCAATTGAGTGCCGAAGAACTATTGAGATTGCTCAATCAACTTCCTAACCAACATCGGCTGGTATTTAACCTGTACGAGATTGAAGGCTACAGCCATGACGAGATTGGAACCATGATGGGCATACCAGCTGGATCGAGTCGCATGTATTTGTCCAGAGCCAAAAATCGCTTGCGGAAGCTGGTGCAATCCGATGACCTGCGAACACGATGAAGAACGATAAATTGTCGAACGCCTTCCGGCGGGAGCTTGCCGATTATGAGCCTCCTTACTCGCTGGGAGCCTGGGAGGCTTTTGATAAATCGCGCAAAATACAGCAAAAACGGCGGGTCATTTTATGGTGGAGCCGGTTGGCGGCCTGCCTGTTATTGGCACTGCTCGGCACGGTTATGGGGCTTCGCTGGCTGAGTAACAAACCCTCGATTGGTCAACCCATTGTGGGGGCTACAACGCGAAAAGGGCAGTCCCGGCCGCACCACCCGGAATCCCTGCCGACGCTATCCCGACAATCTTCATCGTTGAGTCTAACCGACCGGCCGGGCGAGTTCGCAAACCATATGAATCACCCGCAGCCTACCAGCGAACAAGTTACGTCCCCTCGAATCCCAACAAATGACCCGTACGCTCGCAGGATTAACGACCGAATGAGCATTCTGGAACCTGGCAAAGCAGGCAGGCAACCTAGTCACACGAATTGGCAATACAACGCGTCTGATGAGCTGAACATATCGAGTTTGCAACTAGCGCAGGTTGTTCATCCATCAGCTAGACCAGTTATCGAACGGATAGCCATTCGCCCATTTAGTCTGTTGGCAGTGCACCAAGCCGTACGATCTGTCTCGTACGAACCCGCGTCAGTTCCCCGTCAACGCCTAAAAGCCAACCAGCCCATGCGGTTAGGGTTGTCGTTGCTCCCCCAGTCTAATTACGCACAGGCCAATCAGCCATTAACAACGGTCGGGGGCGGCTTATCGACTGAACTGCCACTTTCCAAGCGGTTGTCGCTAGTGAGTGGCGTTACGTTGGCTCATCAGTCCGTGCAGTTTCAACCAACGCAAACGGCCGCGGCTACCACCGCAGGCATGCGCCAATTAGTCGATACCAGATATGCCTGGTGGGGGCTCGACATTCCGCTAAACTTTCGTTATAAGTTTAGTAGAACGGCAGACCGCAACTGGTTCCTGACGGCGGGGACGTCGTCGGTAGCAACGTTCGGGCAAACTTATACCCGGCGATACGAAACCAATCAGGTGATTACAACCCAAATCACCTTGCTGAACGGCCAAACGCAGGAAGTTCAACGATTAGTAACCACCCAAGAAACCCAGGCGGGCCAATCGCCGATGAGCAGTGCCATTCAACCCGCCCGACTACTCAACGTTTCGGTTGGGGTCGACTATAGTATTGGCCGGTGCCAATCGCTCACGGTCGAACCGTACCTTAAGTACCCGCTAGGTAGGGTAAGCAAAGAACAGCTTCGGTACACAACGCTGGGTTTGCAGCTGCGTTGGATGCTATCCGTTCGGTGAGGTACACAGTCAATTGGCAAGAAGTTTCTCAAGTTGTCGCTTATAAAGCCACCTCACCGGAATGTACCGGCTTCCTATGACCGCCCGCCCGAATGGCCTCAATCCAAACTTTTATACCACCCCACTTTTAGCTAAATGTAACTCACATAAAGATAAGCTCGTCTCAGACTAAAGTTATTGTCTTACCCCTAGACATGATCCTTATTTACGTCTTGAGTTAGCCAGGAATTCAAGCTAACCTACCATAACCTTACTTGCTTTCATTATATGCTCCTCAAACTGTACACCTCCAACCGCGTTGAAGTCTTGCTTTTAGTAACGTTGGGTTTCTTTAGCTACTTCTTTGCCCCGTTTTCACCCTGGCAGCAGCGTATCAACGCTACTACTTTGGTAGCAAGGCCGGATTATGACCTGGTTTTTGTTTCTCGGCCGATCGCCGACTACGGTAGCTTCTACGTGGGCAACTACGCGAATTTTGAAGGGCTCGGCCGTGCTATGCCCAAAGACATGCCCGGCGTTGGCGCTCGGAGCCGATTCCGCGTATGTCCAGGTGGAAAGCTAATGGTCCGGCGCGTTGATGGTACGTTGGTAACACTCATTGATGGAAGTAATCCAGCCTCAACCCCGTTTCGGCTAGTCGACGTCAACGCGCCGGATGTATCCTACGATGGCCAGCGGGTTATATTTGCGGGGATACCCGAAGGCCCGTATGAATCACTGAAATACGACCCAGCGAACCCTACACGGCTAGGACATGCCAAGGAGCCCGGTGCCTGGCGGCTTTACGTTGTCAACGCCGACGGAACCGGATTGCGGCAACTAACGACATCTGATCAGCAGCTTGACGTCAGCCAGTTCCGCGGCCCTTACGGTGATAATGTCGAGTTTAGCGGGTACGATGACACTGATCCAGCCTGGCTACCCGATGGTCGGGTGGTGTTCTCGTCCACGCGCTTTCCAGTCAAAGCACAGTACACAGGGGTGCGGGCTACGCATCTGTACGTAGTCAATGCTGATGGTACCGACCTGCACCGTATCACCACCGAGCGTAACAGCGCCGACCGGCCAGTCGTTGATCCGATCACGGGCCGTATTGTTTACGCCCGTTGGTGGCGTAATTTCCACTATCCTCATCACTCGTTAACAAGTGCAGAACTCGCCGAACAGCCATATACAGAAGGAGTTGGCCAACCAGCCAACATTGCCAAATCGGGTTATGATACCAAAGCAGGTCTCACCGGACACCGCCTGAAAGCCGCCGGTGAACAGGAAGGTATCTTACCGCGTGATAACTTGTTCCGGAACTCCTGGCAGCTTCAGTCAGTCAACCCCGATGGCACAGACCTCCGTATGTTTGCCGGAAACTTCCGCGAAGAAGTCAGTAACCATGCCTACGGCGGAAGTTTTTCGGACAACGGTACCTTCTTTGCCAATTTCTTTCCCATGTTCAACATGACGGAGGCTGCAGGCTTCGGCGGCATTCGAGTCTACGGCCGTGGCCCTGGTGCCCCCCGAAAGCTCATCGGCGTTACGGAGCTTCAGTTAAATAACCTCGTGTTACCGACCTCGCACGGCATTTATAAAAGCGATTATGCGGGTGAGCCGTACGTTCTACCCAATGGCAACTTGATTATCTCATACGTGCCCAACACGCCGGAGCGTATCTTACAAGATTACGGCCTATACCACTACGACCCCATTAGCCAGTCGCTGACGCTGCTCTATAACAACGCTGGTACGGCTGAGCTACGGGCTAAAGCACTACGTCCGCGGCCTGTACCTCCCATCATCGCTGACCGGGTAACCAGCACCCCGAAGCCCTTGCCACCATCTATTACCGCCATTAAAGGTGATTCTGTTGAAGCGTTACATGCCGATGGCAGCTTTACGTTCGCGAATCCGAATGTGTTTTTCAACGCTCCGGTCGACGTACCAATTGTGAGTGCGCCCAAGGTCGGTGAAGCCAGCAGCATCCGTTTTTACGCCAATCCGCAACGCGTCAACCCCGGCTCATTCAGCAACGTCGATTGGCCAATTCCGTTCGCCGAGACACTACTCGATGCCTACGGTGGGGTGCCTGTCACACGTGTTCCGGCTAACATGCAGTTGTTTGAACAGTTGCGGACATCGAAGGCAATGGGTTATAAAGTGCCGTTCACGGGTGGTCCCAACCCCGACGGTGCCGCGCACGTAACGGGCCTGAATTTTGACCGGCCGTTGACGACAACCCGGTGCATCGGCTGTCACGCTGGCCATACGATGTTACCCATTCCCGAGGGTAGAGAAGACCAGATATTCTCAAATCTGGCTCCTGGTGCCGATGTGAGCGTGTCGAGTTCATTGGTGGATGGCACCCGCAACCACGCGCGCTACGTAGCATCGCTGATCGACCGGAAGGTAAACACCGTTCCCAACGAAAATGCGTATAAAATATGGACCAGCGCATCGGGCCAAACCCGTAATCAGTGGGTTCAATTAACGTTTAAAGTACCCATCTGGGTGAAGAAAGTGCGCCTTTACGACGTAAAAACGACGAATAGCGTCGCCAGCCAGATTAACCGCGCTACGGTACGGTTGTACGCCGATGCGGCTGCGACTGACTTAATCACCAGCCAGGAAGTAACCGGACCACTGGGCGTTAAAGGGGAAGAGGTAGTATTGACCACCCACTCGGGTAAGGCCGTTAAAGCGCAAGCTGTTCGGGTTGATTTGCACGACGGCACCGGTCGGCTTTTTCAGCACACGATTATCAGCTTGGGAGAGATTGAAGTCATTGCCAGCGCGGGCGATCCGGATCTGGTTAACGGCTCAGCCCGCCAATTGGCACCCGCCGAGTATATCACCCACGAGAACCAGACAGATATAAGCATCCACCCAAACCCGGCAGCCGATTTTTTGGAAATCCGGCTGCCCCATCAGCACTTCGCCCGGCCCGATATTTCCATCTGGAACGCAACCGGTCAGCTTCAATACGCCGTCCGCGATATGAACATAGCCGTTAATGCATCGATCCGAATCACTACCAGCAACTGGTCGGCTGGAATATACATTGTCCGCGCCAGCGAAGGCAGTAAAGTAGTTACCCGTAAGGTCTTGGTGTCTCATTGATGACATAGGAAACGCTCGAGATAGGCCGGGGAAGCCGTTGGCTCTACTTCTATAGAGACCAGAGCGCTTCCTCAACGCTTGTAGACGCTTTTACATCTTTAAGAAGTCAAGTCTACCCGACCAATGAATATAGGCTATGTACTTGGAAACGTACTGAATAGGAGCTTTAGTTTTGCAACTACGGCGGTGCCAGACAAAATCTTCGCGAATCATAAGTTAGTTAACAACTCATTCGCCTTAACAGACTATCTAGCGCGTTTGGATAGAAAAGGTTTCATCTAAGAGAATACATAGCCCTACAGTCAGGGGATTATTTTCTTTTGCAAGCCACTGGTTTACAGCAGCCTATCTCATGACCTTTTCAAATGAATAATCGCCAATCTCTATCCCGTTGGAAATTACTTACCCGGGCTGGGCTTCTGTTGATACTAAACGGGTTGACCTTCGTGGTCGTCAACGCTTTGATGCCTTCCTTTCGGCCAGCCTTTCCGACTATACCAGCCGGTGAGGCCGCCCAGCTTCCGGTGTTTTTGCTGGTGTACCTACTAATCAGAACGGCAGTGCTGGTCTATTTAATCAGGCATTTATCATCCCCAACGTATGGATCTGCGGTGTGGCTGGCGCTCATTCTCTTTGGCTTGGAAACGGTACTTATGCAACTGGAAACAATCTGGTTTCGGTCGGCCTTCCCCGCCCTGAGCTACCGAAATGTGGGAATCTTCCTTATGAGTAGCCTGCTCGAAAAAGCTATTATTGTGCCCATCGCCGTCTGGCTGCTACGTCCAAAAACGTCGCAAACTACATCGACCCAACCGTTTACTCCGGGGGTAATTGGCTGGCACCGCAGTTGGCTTTTACTGGCGCTGGTCTACGTTTGTATCTATTTCCTTTTGGGCTATTTGATTGCGTGGCAGTCGCCGTCCCTTCGTCAGTTCTACACCGGTTCGACCCGCCTGGACGGTTTCCTGACGCATATGCTGGACGTTGATCCCTGGTTGATTTTGTTTCAATACGGGCGTGGCCTTGGCTGGCTGGTTCTGGCGAGTTTATTAAGTCATCTCTTCACTAACCACAGGAAATTGTTCCAGATTAGTATTGTCCTCATTGGGGCAGTGTTAATCCCAGGGGCCTTACTGCTGCCAAACCCGCTCATGCCCGAACCCGTACGGTACGCTCACCTTTGGGAGCTGGTATCTTCGGGGACACTTTGGGGTTGGCTGCTGGGACGTTACGTTCACGTAAAGCAAATGGGCTAAATCCCTTTGAGTTAATCCTCGCTCTTGGATAATATCACGTCAACTTTATTGTCTGTCGTTCTCATCACGTGTTAACACAGTCAGGATTTTGCCTAAATCTTTTGCTAAAGCGCAATTCATCGGCCTATTCGTTAACAACCTGGATAACATGGTAGATTACTACACCGAAAAGCTTGGCTTCTCGTTCATTCGTTAGGAAATTAAAGAAAACAAGCGGATCTTTTTCGTGCCGGTAGACGACATTCAATACGTCGAAGCCGACGGCAACTACCTCTGGATTTATACGGGTGCCCGACGTCACCTGCTGAGCGAATCCATCCGTTCGCTGGAGCCCCGGTTGCCGCCCGCTCAGTTCATTCGCATCAACCGGTCTTACATGATCAACCAATACGCCATCAGGAGATGGAGCCGTATTTCAACGGGGAGTATAACGTAAAGCTAACGGGTGGCGCCATTCTCCGCTGGAGCCGGTCGTACCGCGGCCAGCTGGGCCAACTCGTCGGCTGGTCGTCGTAAGCAGAAAGCAGCCCGGTATACCTGTACTTATCTGTCCGCAGCCTAGCCCGGCTAACTTACCCTGAAAGGAACACACTGCCGAATTATCGGAGTATTGGCTCTACTTCACTCCCGAATTACTCTACTTCAGTTTTTTCCTGATGTTGTTCTGACAATGGGGGCCAGTTGCCCCTCTTTCTTTGCTGCCGGTTCAGACAACAAGTCAATGAAAAAAATAGCAGTAGCCTTCACCGCTTTCTTTTTAATGATGGGCTTTGCCGCGCAGGCCCAGATTGACACGACGGTCCGTCGAGTGCTCATTCCCAATGGCGATGTAGTGTTAGACGGCTTACTCATTCTGCCCAGGAAGCAGACCATGCCAGCGCCAGCCCTTATCTGGGTAGGCGGCTCGGGTGACTGGGAAATGATCAGCAACTACAAAAACGAGCCGGACATCTTGTACCGCTACTACCTCGAACACGAGTTGTTAGCCAAAGGGTATGCCATCCTCTACATGAATAAACGCGGCAAGGGGCGCTCGACCGGTAACTGGCAAAAAGCCGGATTTCAGGACTGGGCCGCCAATGCCAATGCGGCTTTCCGTTACCTCGCGTCACTGCCCCAGATCAACGCCAATCAGATCGGTATGGTTGGCCATAGTCAGGGAGGCTGCATTGTGCAACTGGCGGCTACTCAAAATCCGAACGTAGCCTTTACGGTGTCTCTCTGTGGGGCAACGGTTGATGTGTATACGCAAACCATGCAAACGTACCAACGACAGTACGAGTGCGAAGGCCTACAAGGCAACCGCTTAACCCGCAAACTGCGCTGGAAGAAACGAGAATTAGCCCTCGGTACTGTTGTGGGGCGCGTTTTCAACGGGGGCGAGGCTGGTCAGTGGGCGCGCATCCGACATTATAACCACGATGCCGTGTTGAAAAAGGTAGAAGTGCCCTCGCTGATGGTCTTTGCTGAATTAGATGCGTATGTATGGTCTGAAGCCAACCTAACCCATCTGCGTTCGTTATTTCCGGAGGGCGTACCAACCCGTATGCAGACGTATATGCTGCCCCAGGGCGAACACATACTGCATATAGTGCCTAATGGCTTTGTTCTGGCTTGGGACGAGCTGAAGGATAGCACAAAACATTCCTACTCGGAAGCATTACGCGGCTACCTGGTAAACTGGATTACGGCGGTTTCGGCTCAACCCACCACAGCTAAACAATGAACGCCATGACATCGAACGCGCCGTTTCAACCTACTCAGCCACACGAGCGTATACACCTGATGGATGCTTTGCGTGGCTTCGCTCTGTTTGGCATTCTAGTCGTCAATATCTGGTCATTTTCACGCGTTGAGTGGTTACCAGCCGAGCAGCAGACTCAGCACTGGCTCACTGATTCACTCAAGATACTGATCGAGACTAAGTTTGTGACCATCTTCTCCATGCTGTTTGGGGCAGGCTTCTATCTTCAGCAGCAACGGGCACTGGCGAAGGGGGTAAACTTTCCCGCTTACTACACCAAACGGATGCTGATCTTGTTCGGCATTGGTTGCCTGCATGCTTACCTGTTCTGGTTCGGTGATATTGTCCGTAATTATGCCTTGTTGGGGGTGGCTTTACTTACGGTACGACATCTGTCGGCCAAGGCAACGCTACGGCTTGCCCTGCTCTTCATTGGGTTTTTAACGCCGGTAACGTACATCCTCCGTGACGCAATTGGCATACACACCAACCCAGATCAGGTTGACGGTATGCCGCTGGCTACGTATGTCTTCAACGCTTTCACAACCGGGTCGTATCCCCAGATTCTCCGGGCCAACTGGATCATTGATCCCTGGCACAACTTTATGCAGGACATGCCAATTGCCTTAGTGTTAATGTTTGGCCGAATGCTGCTGGGCGTTTGGCTGGCGAAAATTGGTTTTTTTCGTAATCCGGCAACTTATCAACGACTTATCCGAAGATGGCTCTGGTGGGGCGGCACGGTCGGCGTTAGCAGTAGTGTGGCTTTCTGGGCAATTGGCACCGGGCGATTGGCGATGGATGAGCTTTACATGATTCCAGTTATTTTTCTGGTGGCCGGAGGTCTGGTGCTCCACAGTCTTTTCTACGTTGGTTTGTTTATCAAAAGCTATTCTGGCTTTCTAGGGGCGTTATGGCAATGGAGTTTAGTTCCGGTTGGACGAATGGGCTTGACTAACTACTTTAGTCAAACAGTGCTGGCCTTTGCTTTTTTTTATGGCACCGGAGTGATTGGCCGCCTAGCCCCAACGACAATGTTGGGCTGTGCTTTGGGCTTGTTTATCGTTCAGGTATTGCTGAGCCGGTGGTGGCTCTCAAGCCATAAATCTGGCCCCGTTGAATGGGCCTGGCGGGGTTTGTCTTACTGGGTAGTCGGCGCCAAATCCGCGAAGGCCGAACCCACTGAATCATGAGCGGCTGGCAATTCTTTGTTCGATTACTAAATCAGATCATTAATGACCCGTAAGCGCTGGATACAACTGGTTGGGGCGGTCTTTACGGCTGTCTTTCTGGTAACGTTTGATAACGTTCCGCTGGTTGATCTTCTTCAGAAGCCTACTTATTACCGCGACTTAAGCCTTACCTTCATCGCTTCATTTCTGTTGTTTAGCTACGTTAGTTTTATAACAAGTCAGCTTGATAGACGGCCCGGCTGGGCGGGTAGTGGGCTGTGGCGGTTAACGGCACAGGGTGTGTTGGGCGTAGTGGGGGCTTCGGCGCTGGCGTACGGAATGGCTTATGCTCAGTATCGATTCGTTGACCGGGAGCACGTTTTTGGAACGGATTCGTTTTTGCAGGTCGAGCTCCCGGTCATGGTTTTGTGCCTGCTGTTCGTTAACAGCCTATATGTGGGAGGTTCCTATTTTCGATGGCGAGAGCAGTCGCAGATAAGGCCGTATCAGGAACAACCGAGCCCGCCCGAAACGTCTTACGTAACAACGGTCATTGGCATTCATGGGCATAAAAGGATAAATGTGCCTACGGATAACATAGCCTTTATCTGCGTAGAAAACGGTATAACGTGGCTATTCACCTTTGATAATGCCCGGTATCATCTCGATGAGCCCTTGCACCAACTCATGGAGCGACTCAATCCGACCCAGTTTTTCCGGGTTAATCGTCAATATATCGTTCAGTTGTCGGCTTGTTTCTCGTATGAACCCGCTGATTTTAGTAAACTGACGCTACGGTTGATTCCTCCGTTCAATCTTGAACTAACGATCAGCCAAAAGACGGCTGCTGGTTTTCGTCGTTGGATCGAGCGACAGCCAGCAGCAGATTGACCATGTGCCTTTATTGCGCTCTACTACGTCAAGCTTGCCTCTCAAGTCACGTGCATCGTTAAGAGGTACTCCTGGAGGAAAGAGACCTCTTCATGGATAGAACCCGCGCGTTAATCGAATAGTCGGGACGCTTGCAAGCGTCCCGACGTAGCTTAGGCCTATACCTTATGATGTAAGTCTATGTTATTTATCAGAAAACTCTTTGTTTTATTGCCAACCGAGTTGTTGAGTCGACTCCATAACCAATTCTGGACTACCCTATTTTCGCTGATAGTTTCAGCCGTACTTCCGGTCTGTCTGACGAGCTGCGAGCCTAAGCAAGATCCCGCTCCCGATGCCGTCGTTGTATCAACGAAACCGGTTGATGCGGCAAAAGGAATTGTATCTTTATTCGATCAATACCAGGTCGTTGCCCTCTCCGAGCTTCACTATAATCAGGAGATTTGGGACATCGTTGAAGCAGTATTAGACAATTCCCGTTTTCAAAGCACGGTTCAGAATATCGCCCTGGAAGGAGGCAATGCACGGTATCAGCCATTAATGGACCGTTACACAAATGGAGAAAGCGTAACCGAAGCGCAGATCAAACAGGTTTGGCGAAACAACACGCAGGTGAACACTACTTACGATGCGCCAGTGTACCTTCGGATGATTAACCACGTCAGACGTATCAACCAGAGCCGCGCGACTGGCCAGAAGTTGCGGGTTATTCTGCTCGATCCAGCCATCGACTGGTCGTCGATTAAGGGCGAAACCGACTACTTCCCGTTTTTGCTGGATCGCGAGCCGAGCATGGCCCGGGTTATTGAAAAGGAGGTCTACGTCAATAACCAAAAAATACTATTTATTGCTGGCGGACCTCATGTCGAACGGAATTTACCAACCGCTCCTGTGAAAAGTGCACTAACCCAGTTAGAAGAAAAGCATCCAAAGACTACGTTCAACGTAGCATTCTATAGCGGCTTTGGGCTAGACCAGCAGCAACTTCCCCAGGTAGAAGGTCTGTTTTCTGGTTGGTCGAAACCGGCTATTGCCTTGCTGGAAGGTACTCCGCAGGGCGAGTTGGCAGCAGGCATCAACACGGCGGCCAAAGGACCTGATGGGCAGCTGATTGATTTATACCCTGGCCTTAAGCTCAAACAACTTTTCAACGCTATTATTTTTGCTGGTAAGCGCGGGGAGCTCTCCACGTCAAGCCCCTCACTCGGTGTTTGTACGGGTAAGCCTGAAGATGAAGCCTGGAAGCAGGAACTGCTGCAACGCCAGCAATTGGTGAATGTGCCCCCGCCATTACGGACAACGGCCGAGGACATGTGTAAGCCACTGCCAGTGCGCTACTTTGATCAATCCATTTTCAAATGAACGATACTCATAAACCAAATCAGGAACGGCTACGAGTAACGGCAGGACTCTTTGTTCTGCTGTTCTTTTTGTTTCTGGGGTGCGTTTGGAAGCCGTATTGGGAAATGCGGGAACTGACTCGCCATCTGGCATATTCCCTTAACCCGCCAATGCCCTTTGGGCGTTACGGACTACTTTTTTTGAGCATCTACGCCTTTTCGCTGTTTCACCATTTCTACCTGCTCCCTAATGACCTCCTGCGCAAAAGATACAGAAGATACTGGCTGAGCGTCATCATCGGCCTGCTTCTTCTGTTGGGCGTTGATCAACTGCTGTGGCAAGTCAGCAGCTCAGATCGCATGATGGTATCACTGAACCTACCAAAAGGTCAGCCGCATATCATTCCTATCACCAGTTCTTCGTTTACCCCTGAGCTTTTACATCGGCTGGACGTGATGCCCTTATTAATCACACTGTTCGTGTTGGGGTTAAGCGCTGGCTATGGGCTGGGCCAACGGTACTATCAGGAGCAAATTGCACGGCGTGAACTAGAACGGGATCTGGCTGCAACGGAGCTAACGCTGCTTCGTAACCAAATTCAGCCGCACTTTTTCTTCAACGTACTCAACACGATTTATGCCATGATTGACCGGGATTCAGATTTGGCAAGGCAGGCCGTTTATCGGTTTGCCCGTCTCATGCGTTATACGCTCGAACTAGGCGAAGGACTGGTCCGACTTGACGAAGAGATTGAGTTCCTTGAACACTACATCAGCCTGCAGCAGCTTCGGTATGAGCAGAAGGTTGTTGTTACCTGGCATCGACACATAACGACGACCGACGTTCGTCTACCGGCCATGCTCCTGCAACCGCTGGTCGAGAATGCCTTTAAGTATGGGGTGCATCCTCAGGCCGAGTCGTTCATTACACTATGTATAGAGGAAGCCCCTTCTCAGATCAGCTTTAGCATAACTAACCGTGACTTCTCTTCTGGTTTGAAAAAACGCGAAGAATCCCTGGGCGTAGGCCTTCAGAACGTAAGGAGTCGCCTGCAACGGCTTTATAGGGATACCTTTGCCATGCATACCGAAACCACCCAGTCATTATTTACCATAACCGTAACCATTCCCAAGTGCCATGAGCCCGAGCCACCCATTCCGTTGTATCGCCCTGGATGATGAGCCATGGGCGCTTACTCAGACAGCCAGTTACATTGAAAAAACGCCCTTCCTGACGCTGGTTGATCGTTTTACCAATCCTGTCCAGGCGCTGGAGTTTATACAAAGTCAGCCGGTTGATGTGCTTTTTCTGGATATTGAGATGCCCCTGCTCAATGGCCTTGATTTAGCCCGTTGCCTTGTTCATAAACCAATCATTCTAATTTTTACGACCTCTTACCGGGAGTATGCTTACGAGGGTTTTACCTTGGAAGCCCTGGGTTATTTGCTGAAGCCGTTTAGCTACGAGGATTTCCTGAAGGTCACTTTGCGCCTAAGCCGCGTTCCTGGCTTAAATACGGATACGGAGGCAAGCTTAAGTTATCTGTTCGTGAAAGTAGGTTCTGATTGGAAAAAGTTGAAACTGGACGAGATTGTGCTGATTGAAGCCCTGGGCGATTTCGTCAAAATCTTTACAACCCATCGAAAACAACCTTTAATCGTAACGAGCCGTATTCACCGGCTGATGGAAAAGCTGCCGCCAAGCCAGTTTATGCGTGTACACCGATCCTACGTAGTAGCTTTGGATAAAGTACAAGGCGTCGTTCAGGAGCGAATCGTACTCGAACCTAATCATTATATACCTGTTGGAGAGACATTTAAACCGGCTTTCGATGAGTTTTTAAGAAGGACCTGCCTTCGGTAATTTGTGAATAAGCCAAGCCTGTTTGCTTATAGATCCGTAAATAAGACTATAGTACTTCCCATAACAATTCTACTGACCAATAGTCACTTGTACACAGGTTATCAGAAACTTACTCAGGTTTCTGTCACCAAAGTATCGATTTGTCCCTATGTAACCGCTTTCAAGACGATATACATGTTGTCTGCCCCTCAATAGAAAAGCGAGACACCTAATTGGGGTTATTCAGACGATGAAAGTTGCGGTATTCAGTGGGTGTAAAACCCGTTTTGGCCTTAAAGACAGCATTAAAAGAGGATAACGTATTGAACCCAGTCTCAAAGGCAATCGTGACTACTTTAGCGTTTTCAAATTCAGCAGACACCAACTTTTGTCGGGCGACCTCAATCCGGTAACCATTGATCCAATCCGAGAAATTGGTACCAGTTTGTTCATTCACCACCTGCGAAATATCCCTCAGTCGGATACTGGTCCGTTGGCTGAGCAGTTGCAACGTCAATTCTGGATCTAAATACAGTTGCTGATACTCAACCGACTCCTTTATCTTGTTAAAAAGCGTAGTTTTCTGATCGGCTTCGATCGTTGAGTTTTTGTATTTGATAGGTATAGGATCGGCAAAAACCAGCTTTTTGCCAGCAAGTAACCACACTAAACCACACACAATCACCGAGTAGGAAAGAGTAGACGTGGTACACATGAAAAAGATACTACCATCATAGACATACGCGAATAAATAGCTTCCAATAATTACGCCAATGGCCGCAACCAAGGTGATTGACCATTGATAGGTGGCTTGTTGCTGCGCTTGGTAATGGGCAGTAACTAAATAAACACACGCTCCCCAATACACAAGATTCTGGGCTAGCACAAACGGATATAAATGTGAATTAAAACTGAAATCCGGGAATGAAAGAAAGATATAGAAAAGCCCACCACCCAAATGCAGGAAGTCAAAAAGCACCAGTCGTTTTTTGTTTTCGAGCAGGGCTTTCAGGTGCAGGAATAACAATACAGGTGCGATAAGCATCGCTATGATCCCACATTGCTCAAGCCAGAGCGGAAGTTCGGCATAAAGCAAAAAAATAGGCTTCATTACGCGCAGATTAATGGCGAACAATAGGCCTGCAAGCAATTTATTAACAAAAGAGTTTGGCCGTTTGTATCGGAATAAAAAAAAGGACAGGCCCAAACTCAGCAAAAGCCCTAAGCTGGTCAGGCTTGATAGTAGGTAAGTAGGTAACGACATACGACAGTGAGTAGAAAAATGGTCATCGAAATGATTATGATGGTTAAAGATTTAACCAGTAATTGAATTTCAGGACAAGCGCTCGATTTTTATTCTTGAGTAACGGATCGACAAAATAATTATCGGTATAAACCAAATATACATCGGACATCGGCTTGTAGCGCCATTGAAAACGGCTATTAACGTTTACGTTATTGAGCTGCGTATTATATTGTAAAAAGGTGGTCCAGAATAAGCTCGTCGAGAAATTGATTTCCACCTTAGGGCTAATCAGCCAGATTGTTTCGGTAATACCGTACCGGGTGAGTTGATTGTACTCCGTATTGAGCCCCATATTTCCCCAAGGCTGTACTCGGTAGGTCAATCCAGCTTTCACCGTTTGGATTGTACCACCATAGTAGCCTCCTCTTCCAACATTTATGGTATAGTATATGGGTTTGATGTTAGACGAGCTGTACTCTGCTTTAAGCATTGAAAACCGGTAGCTTCCCTTGTCAACCATCAGTGCGTCTGTCACCCTGAACGGATACCTGATGTTGACGCTACTGTGATTGACGGTGAGGTTTAAGTAGCTGCGATTTTTAAAGTCGAATTGGGTGCCAAACTCTTTAATAATCTCATTCTGACTGCCGTCTGGATTCCAGACGTGGCTGTCCCAAATCTTGAAATTGATGGTATTAAGCACTGACCTTTTGGGACGAATAAAATAGTCGAACCGGTTATAAAACTCGCTGAAGCCCACTTGAAAAGTCGTATCCCGTTTCAGGTCGTAGGTTTCCAGACGGGTTGAAAAACCCATATCGGCGTAATAGTTGGTTCCTACCCGAATGAAATCCGAAAATAATTGCATATTTCGACTCCGGTATCGACCCTGTAAGTTATAGAACCAATTGTCAGTCCTGATGCCTGATTTAGCCGAATAATGCACACTCGGCGTGAAGGAGAGTTTACCTGACTGATTGATATACTGGAATTCCAGTCCTGTATTGCGACCATAGGCATCAACAGCTGACACGTTTTTTTCTTTTTTTGGGTCAATCGCGACCCGGCTCAGCACATAGCCTTTTAAGGTTGACCGTTTCAGCAACCGATAATAGGCAGAGATGGCCGTGTAGTTTTGTCCCGGAACTATCTCATTGGCCCTCGTGTGCATGTTCATAGCACCAATGCGCAGAGCACTAGTTACATTCCCGGAAAGTCTGACGCCGTACAAAATGGGCACAGCGTTTCCTGCTTTGTCAAGGCCAATTCGTCGGGAGAAAAACGGCGTCATATACCAGGGAATGGCATAGCTACCAAATATGTCGCCATTTTCCAGGAAAAAATTCCGGCGTTCGGGATAAAACAGACTA
This sequence comes from Spirosoma soli, assembly GCF_042684525.1. Lineage (NCBI taxonomy): Bacteria > Pseudomonadati > Bacteroidota > Cytophagia > Cytophagales > Cytophagaceae > Spirosoma > Spirosoma soli. The sequence continues at coordinate 384,887 of NZ_JBHULN010000001.1, forward strand.
AAACGTCCCAAGTTGGTTTGCTGAGCGTCTACTTCAATCTGCGAAAAGTCAGGGTTCAGGGTGATGTCAAGATTAAGCGCTGAGTTCAAAGCCACTTTAGCATCAAGTCCAGCGCTAGGTGTGTGGCGCGTCTGTAGGCTATCAGCTTCAATCTGTTCGGTCAGGTAAGGAATCAGAGCTACGTTTTTCGATTGGATTGGCGGGGTCTCCTGCCAGCGTAATGTTCCGGTATAGCCTAGGTCGATGGGCCAGAAGTTAACCGGTACTTTGGTCCAGGTTGTAATTTGGTTATTGCCAAAGTCGACCCTTAAAAAGTTTATGCCCCAAGCCAGATTCTGGGATTTATAAGGAAGAATTTTCAACGGGATCGCGATTTCTACCGTCCAACAAGTATCATATCGTTGTGTCGCTGACAGCCATTTGTTATTCCAGGAGAACGACATCTCATTGAACAATGTACTGGTCAGGTTGTCGTCTGACTGAACGTTGTTAACAGACACGCCGAAGAAAAAGCCATTCGACTTTCGATTCATGGGATCTAGAATCACAGCAAAGCTTTCGCTCTCCCAAAAAGCCTGATCTCTCTTCCGAGTTTGTGCTGTAAAGTTGGAACAGACAATATGGGCCGCGATGTAGAGGTACTTATCATCGTAGGTTGTTTGAACCCTAGTTTGGGCTTTGGCCAGTTCTTTATCATTCGGTTTACTTTCCCAAAAAGGCGATGTTTTTTCGGCCTGTTGCCATGCGGCTTCGTTTAGCACACCATCCACATTAATCTGGGTCATGGTATGCTGAATAGTCAAATGAAATTGTTGGCTAAAATCTACGTTCTGGGCTAGTGCCCACGGTGCCAAAAACAAGCAGACGAGTGTAACAAAGTATGGAAGCTGAAAAAGGAAGCGCATGATTAGATGGATGTCCGGTCTTGGGACAAACGTCTAAGGAAAGCCTTACCTTTGCTTCCAAATTCATGATATTGGAGGTAAAAGTTTTTCAAATTGCTTTACATAGGAAAGTGATTGGATGTTACGAGCCGTAACATTACAGAAACATGCCTATTTATGAAGGTTTGTCTGTATACATCAGTTTTGCATTCGGGTAAGCAATGCTGTAATCATGGCAACCGAAGAAATCACTAAATAGGACGCACCATGTGAACGGGCGTTAACAACGTTACCTCAGATGGTAGCTAACAAGCGGGCAGAAGGCGATTGAGGAGTATAGAAACGACCCGAAGAAACAATCACTTATTGCCCGACTTGACCGTAAAAATGCCGAACGAGGAACAACCGATAAGTTATAAGTAAAGGCTTAATGAAGCCAAGTAACTAATCAAGCGCCCGACTTCTCCCCTGCAAACCACCGGTATGCACGGCCACAACCGTTGCGCCATCGGCAAAATAACCTTGCCGAGCTAAATCATAGATACCGTAGAGCATTTTACCTGTGTACACTTGCTCCAGTAATACCCCCGTTCGGCGCTCAAACGTTTTTATAAAGGTCAGTAAGTCCGGAGTTGTTTTTGCGTATCCCCCAAAAGAATAATCAGTCAACAATTGAACCGATGGACTTGATATGGGTAACTGAAAATCGGGGGCCTTTATCGATAAAAAGCCTAGCACAGTTGTTTGGTCTGGTGCTGTTCTCGCCAGTCCCGCTACAGTGCCCCCGGTTCCGACCGGGCAGCAGATGTAGTCGGATATCTGCCCTAATTGCGTTATTATTTCGGGCACAACTTCGGCTGTTCCCTGCATCGCCAGCTCATTGGTCCCGCCTTCCGGTAATACGTAACCCGTTCCGAACATATTCTGTAGCTCCCGTAAATAATCGGGTTCGTCCTTACGCCGGTAGTCTGTGCGATTAACGAAGTGAAGACGCATACCGCAGGCTTCGCAGAACGCTAAGGTCGAATTCCGGGGAGCAGTGGCCAGTTCGTCGCCCCGAACGATACCGATTGTCCGAAAATCAAACACCTGACCAGCCGCGGCCGTGGCATACAGATGATTTGAGTAAGCTCCCCCAAACGTTAGCAACGTATCATACTCCTGCTCTTTAGCTGCCAACAAGTTGTACTTAAGCTTACGCCACTTATTGCCCGATACCAGCGGATGCAACAGGTCATCACGCTTGAGAAACAGCTTGATATCCACCCGTTCGGGGAATGGATCGGCTAGTAACTGGAGGGGTGACTCGGCCGCAAACGTGGCGAATCGCTGCTTTATATTCGGCATCTGTGTATCTTCGTGACTTGATTAACGGCCTAAATCTGCGTTAATCGGGGGAATCTGTGACAGACGAGCGCGAAGAAATTTTAGAAGAGGACGACGATTTATACGAGCATCACCGCATTGTGGTGGACAAAGGCCAGAGCCCGCTACGTATCGACCGGTTCCTGATGGATCGGTTGCAAAACGCAACGCGCACCAAAATTCAGGCAGCTATCGATGTCGAATCAGTCCGGGTCAATGGTAACGTGACCAAGGCCAGCTACAAGATCAAGCCGTCGGATGTGATCACGATTTCGCTGCCGCATCCCCCGCGTGATACTGATATCAAGCCCGAAAATATTCCGCTCACTATTCACTACGAGGACGATGATCTGCTGGTGCTTAACAAACCGGCGGGTATGGTTGTCCATCCGGCCCACGGCAACTGGGAGGGCACCCTGGTAAACGCTCTGGTGTATCATTTTCAAAACCTGCCCACGTCGCGAAACGGTGATATTCGACCAGGTTTGGTCCACCGAATTGATAAAGATACATCGGGGCTCATGGTTATTGCCAAGACCGAATACGCGATGACCCACCTGGCGCGGCAGTTTTTTGAGCACAGCATCGAGCGTACCTACAACGCGCTTACCTGGGGCGTACCCGAACCAGCCGACGGTACCATTAAAGGCTACATTGGCCGTTCGGCAAAAGATCGTAAAGTGCAGACGATCTACGACGATGAAACCAAAGGCAAATGGTCGGTTACCCACTACAAGACCCTTGAGCCGTTACGTTACGTCGCCCTGGTACAGTGCAATCTGGAAACGGGCCGTACGCACCAAATTCGCGCTCACTTCAAGCACATTGGTCACCCGTTGTTCAATGATGTCATGTACGGCGGTGATCGTGTCCTGCGAGGCAACCCCGTTGGCAGCTATAAAACCTTTGTCGAGAACGCCTTTAAGCTTCTGCCACGGCAGGCCTTGCACGCTAAATCGCTTGGATTTATGCATCCGAGTACCCAGCAGTGGCTCCAATTCGACTCCGACTTACCTGACGATTTTCAGGCCGTCCTCGATAAATGGCGCAAGTACGTAGTACCGTGAGTGAGCTCACTTAACTAACTGCACCAATCTACCACCAACTACACCTAACACAACCATGATTTCAATTCGCCCTGGCACCCGTGCCGATATTCCACAGGCCTTTGCCCTGGTTACTGAACTTGCCGTCTACGAAAAAGCCGCTGATCAGGTTACCAACACCGCCGAGCAGATGGCCGAAGATGGGTTCGGGCCGAACCCTTTGTTTGGAATCCTCGTAGCCGAAGATTCTGACACGCAGAAAATCGTAGGCATGTCGATTTATTACTTTCGGTATTCAACCTGGAAGGGCAAGCGGCTGTATCTTGAAGATATCATTGTAACCGAAGATTTTCGGGGGTATGGCATCGGCAAACTTCTGCTCGACGCGACTATTGAGATGGCTCACGAAACCAAATGCACCGGTATGATGTGGCAGGTTCTGGATTGGAACCAGCCTGCCATTGGTTTCTATCAACAATTCGGTACCCGCTTCGACGACGGCTGGACAAATTGCCATTTAGACTTCTAGCATAGGGCTGGGGGCTCAGGGCGAAGGGGTTTTACGCTTCCTTGGCCCTATGCCCCCAGCCCTATGCCTAAAAACCCTATCTTTGCGCTTCCGACTAGAGATTAAGCATGACGTATCGTCAACGTAAGGCACTCCGCATTGCCGGATGGATTTTCCTGGGTATTTTTTTGCTGGCTGTTGCAGGGGTTGGCATTGCCTATTCCAAGCGTGAAAGCTTGCTGCAAACCGCCTTAGACCGGGCCATTCGCAAGGCAAAGCGGGATTACACACTCAACGTTCATATTGGTTCAGCCAGGTTTACAGGCTTCAGTTCGTTGGCCTTCTCCGATATTTCGGTCGTACCTGATAACCGGGATAGCCTCGCACGTATCGAAAAAGCCGAAGTAAGCGTTCGTTTCTGGCCACTCCTCATGGGTAAGGTAGCACTCTCGGGGCTAACCCTCGATAATGGTCTGGTACAGGTTGTCAAACGTGACTCGCTCACGAATATTGATTTCTTGCTACGCCGTAAACGCAAGGACTCTACGGTAACGTCGAGTCGGAGAACGGACCTGTCTGATGTTGCCGAAAACATCATCGACAATGTGTTGTCCAAGATTCCAGATGACCTCAACGTCCGCAATCTGGAGTTTAGAGGTATGGACAACAAAGACACCGTCAGCTTACTCACGCAGACAGCCTACATTGCGGATGAGGCCGTTAACTCGACCCTTAAAGTCAATGGAAATCAGGCTACCTGGCACGTAACCGGAACGGCGGACCCGGCCGACCGCGAATACAACGTTGCGCTCTATGCTGAGGGGAAACCACTCGAACTGCCTTACATCTTCGAAAAATACAAGCTGAAACTACAGGCCGACACGCTGCGGGCCGAACTCCGCGATGTGGGTCGCTCTGGAGGGGAGTTCCGGCTTGAAGGCGCTGGTTCCGTGCGTAACTTACGCATCAACCACCCCGCCATTGCCCGTACCGATGTATTGGTACCTGAGGCTTCCATGGACGCCAATGTATTCGTTGGAGAGAACTACGTCGGCATCGATAGCTCCTCAACGCTCCGTTTAGGTCAAGTCAGCGCCCGACCGTTTCTGAAATACACGCTTAAACCCACTAAAGTGTATGAAGTGCAGTTGCATACAGACCCAATGGACGCCCAGGCCCTGTTCAACTCGTTTCCACAAGGCTTGTTCGAGTCGCTGGAAGGCATGCAAGTGACTGGTAAACTTAGATATGACCTGGCATTTCAGTTAGACACGTCGCTGCCCGACTCGGTTAAATTCAACTCCGGTCTAACCTCCGATGGTTTTAAGGTTCTGAAGATGGGCCGCACTGACTTTGCCGCCATTAACCGGCCGTTCGTTTATACCCCTTACGAAAAAGGCAAGCCCGTCCGGCCTATTGTTGTCGGCCCAGAAAACCCAGACTATACGCCCTTAAATCAGATTGCGCCCGATTTGCGCAACGCCCTCCTGACCTCAGAAGACTATAATTTCTTCACCCACAAGGGCTTCAATGAGAAAGCCTTTCGCGTATCAATTGCGACAAACTTTAAAGAGAAATCGTTTAAGCGCGGGGCCAGTACGATCTCCATGCAATTGGTAAAGAACGCTTTCCTGAACCGCAACAAGACTCTTTCCCGCAAGGTGGAGGAGATTTTAATTGTCTGGTTGATCGAAAACGAGCACATCGTTCCGAAGGATCGCATGTATGAGGTTTACCTGAACATCATTGAGTGGGGCCGTAATATCTACGGCATCGGCGAAGCATCGCGGTACTATTTCGGCAAGAGCCCGGCTTATCTGACGCTGGGCGAGAGTATCTTTCTGGCGTTTGTGGTGCCACGTCCGAAACGGGCGCTCGACTGGTTCTTGCCCGATGGTACTCTTCAGGTACGTAACGTACGAGGCTATTTTCGGCTTATTGGCCGAATTATGGCCCGACGCGGTTTAACAGCTCCTGACTCTGGCGCTTACGGCTTCTACGATGTTCGGTTGCGTGAAGGATTACGTCGGCAGGTGGCCCCCGTCGATTCACTCTCCCCAACGGATAGTTTGTTGATTGACCCGATCAACAATGATGTCGACGAGGAACAGGAGGAAACGAATGGTCTGGGGGGCTTCTTCCGGCGACTGTTTAGAGGTAATAGCGGGCGAACCGATAACCAACCCACCGTTCAGCCAGATCGCCCAAGCACAGACGCTCCCGTTGAAGCAGCACCAACGGACACGGTAAAAAGTCGCAGACAACTACGGCTGGAAAGGCGGGAACGGAAACGTCGCGAACGCGAAGAACAGCAGCGATTAGAACAGGAGAACGGTAGTCAATAAATGTACCGTTTTGATTATTTATTGGCGAGCGCTAATTTCTCAACCGTAGTGATAGTTGCATTGAACGCATCCACAGACGTCGGCTTCGTAATAAAGTCATCTGCCCCCAGCGCTAAGCAGTATTCACGATCTTCGCGCGCTGACGAAGTTGTCAGTATTACGACTGGGGTATCCCGATAGCCCTCCGCTTGTTTAATGAGCTTAAGCACCTCTCGCCCATGCACCATCGGCAAATTCAGGTCCATGACAATTACATCAGGCTGCTCAGTAGCCGCTGCCAGGTAAGGAGCTACTTCGTCGCCCTGCATGATAACGGCGAGTTTGCAGTGAACGCACTTCGCTTTTAACGCATAGCGAAACAAATCAATATCGTCCTGATCATCTTCGATCAGCAAAATGTGTAATGTCTCTTCCATAGAATGGACAGTGGTTAGCGTTTTACTAAGTTTTGTGCCCTAACCACCAGTTTGTCGAATGAAAGTTTAACAAACTGATGATCAGAATGATAGTACAATAGTAATTGAATGTTTCCTATCTTCCTATAGACGTAATTAACTAACATATTTCTTCGGGGCAAGCTAAAATATGTACTTTTGAAAGTATCCTTTTGTCTTTCAATATTTTGATACCTGCTCAACCGACCTCTTACAATCCTTTCCTGGCTGATGGTGGTGAAATGGGCCATCTTATCCGAAAGATGGATTGGACTAAAACGCCCATCGGTCCGCCGGAAACGTGGCCTCTTACGTTACGTACGGCCGTGAATATTATGCTGGATACCCGCTTTCCGATGGCCATTGCCTGGGGACCAGCGTTCACCATGCTCTACAATGATGGCTATCGGCCTATGATTGGCTTAAAGCACCCTCAGGCAATGGGTGCCAGCGCTCAATACATTTTAGCTGAGATATGGGATTCTATCGGGCCACTTTTCAATCAGGTCATGACAGGGCAGGCCGTTGTATTTGACGATTTCCTGGCTCCTTTATATCGTAACGGCTTTTTGGAAGAGTGTTATTTTGACTTCTCATACAGTCCAATTCGACTCGAAGATGGTCAGACGGGGGGCGTACTGGTAACCATTTCAGAAACTACAGACCGGGTCATTCGGGAACGTCGCTCTCAGACATTACGTGATGTAGCCGCCTATGTTGCCCATGTAAAAACAGACCAGCAGATAAGCGAAATGCTCAGGCATACTCTAGCGCACAACGCCAAAGATGTTCCCTTTGCGTTACTGTATCAGGTGCAGAAAAATTCGCAAGAAGTCAGACTGATCGATAGTGTTCGCGCGGAGAGTTACGCCATTGACGCTCCAGCTGTTATTGATTTGACCCAGGCCGCATCCACTCAATGGGCAGGCTTGGCGCATGCTCTCCACACCCGACAGCCCCAACGATTAACCAGCCTTTCAAACAACGCTGATACTCTGTTAACCAGGAATGAGCCATCAAAGGATTGGCCGGAAATGGTCTGCGAGGCTTATGTGCTACCAGTTTACCAACCAGGTCGAGACCAGGCTTATGGCTTACTAATTGTAGGCGTTAATCCCCATCAAGCTTACGATGGCGATTATCAGTTATTTTTTGAATCGCTAGCTAACTACATCGTAACGGCTTTTTCGAACGCAGCCGTTTTAGAGGAAGAACGCGCTCAGGCACAGGCCCAGTTAGAGGTGGAGCGAACTAAGTTCATGATCCAGACCGAGGCTAATAAGCAGCTTCGTTTATTGTTCGAACAAGCCCCGGTCGCCATTTGTATTCTTCGCGGTCCAGAATTCATTGTGGAGCTTGCCAACGAACGGCAGTACCAGATCTGGGATCGGGAAGCATCGCAAATGATAGGCAACCCCCTGTTTAAAGTCATCAATGAATCCCGCCAACTTGGCATTGAGGAACTCCTGCAGAACGTACTGCAAACGGGCCAGCCCGCTACCGTCACCGATCAGATGACGACGCTGTTCCGCAGGGGCACTTTAGAAACTGCCTATTTTAGTGCATCGTACCAACCCATTCACGATTCTGACGGCCGGGTAAACAGTGTGTTGGTGGTTACCAATGAAGTTACCCAATCTGTGGTTGCCCGCCAAAAGCTTGAAGAAAGTGAAGCCCGCTTCCGTACGGTGGCCGACACGGCGCCGGTTATGATCTGGATGTCGGGCCTTGACAAACTATGTACGTTTTTCAACAACAGTTGGCTTGCCTTCACGGGTCGGACTATGGAGCAGGAATACGGTAATGGCTGGACGGCAGGGGTGCATGAAGATGACCTGAAGCGCTGTCTAACTACTTACACAACCTCGTTCGACGCCCGTCAACCGTTCTACATGGAATACCGGCTTCGTCGGCACGATGGCGAGTACCGCTGGATTGCGGATTCGGCAACACCCCGTTTTACAGCCAACGGCCATTTTGAAGGATACATTGGGGGTTGCATAGACATTCACGAAAACAAAACGCTAAACGAAGCGCTCGAAGCGCGGGTAAACGAACGTACTGAAGCGCTCCGTAAAGCCAACTACAACCTGGAGCGCTCCAACTTCGACCTTATGCAGTTTGCGTCGGTCGCTTCGCACGATCTGAAAGAACCTCTTCGCAAGATTCAGGCGTTTGGTAATATTTTGCAGACAACAGCCGCGGACAAGCTCGATGATGTTGAACTGGATTATTTTAATCGAATGATCAATGCTTCGGGCCGAATGCAGGATTTGGTCGATGACGTGTTGAACCTGTCCAAGTTATCATATCAATCCCTTATTTATACTGATACAGATCTAAGCGATGTCATTCGGCGCATAACAGACGATCTGGAAATCAATATCCTTGAGAAAGGGGGCAAAGTGCAAGTCGGTGAACTTCCCACTATTGAAGCGAACACGGGACAGATTCACCAACTGTTCCAAAATCTGATTAGTAACGCGCTTAAATTTAGTGCTGGCGCCACACCACTAGTTCATATTGAGCAAGCACCCGTCAGCGAATCTGAATCAAACCGATTTCATATTAAAGCGTCCGATTACGTGAGTATTCATGTTCGGGACAATGGCATTGGCTTCGACGAAACCTACCGGGAAAAGATTTTCGGCCTTTTTCAGCGTCTCCACGGAGCGCGGTACGGCGGTACAGGAATTGGGTTGGCTATCTGTAAGAAAATTGTAGATAACCACCACGGCTTCATTTATGCCGATGGCATACCCAACCAAGGAGCCACCTTCACGGTTATTTTGCCCTTAAAACAAGATTAGCGAGTTATTCCAGCAAATCGGGGCGCCGTATTCGCGTCCGCTCCAGCGCCTGCTCATGTCGCCACTCATCAATCTTCGCTTCGTGGCCGGAAAGTAAGATGTCTGGTACCCGATGCCCTTCAAATTCAGCCGGTCGTGTGTACACGGGAGGAGCCAGCAAGTTGTCCTGAAATGAGTCGGTCAAAGCAGACGTTTCATCGTTTAAAACCCCTGGCAATAAACGAATGATGGCATCAGACAGCACACAGGCGGCCAATTCCCCCCCTGACAATACGTAATCGCCGATGCTGATCTCCTTGGTAATAAATAGCGCGCGAACCCGCTCGTCGACGCCTTTATAGTGGCCACAAAGGATAATCAGGTTTTGTCGCAATGAGAGTGCATTGGCTGTTCGCTGATTCAAACGCTCCCCATCGGGCGTCATATAAATAATTTCGTCGTAAGTCCGGTCAGCTTGCAGAGCACGAATACACCGGGCGATTGGCTCAATCTGCATAACCATACCGGCTCCTCCGCCAAACGCGTAATCATCCACACGCCGGTGTTTATCGGCGGTGTAGTCGCGCAGGTCATGCACGACTACCTCTACGTAGCCGCCCTGCTGCGCCCGCTGTAGAATAGAATGGGCGAAGAAGCTATCCAGCAGTCGGGGCAGGCAGGTGATAATATCAATCCTCATCCGTATCGTCAATATCGCCGTCTACCTCAGAGTGGGCCGCATCCGGCTTGTCGGTGTTGTCTTCCATATAAATCTCCAGCAAACCGTCGGGTAGCGCCACGTTCAACTTCTGCTTGTCGCGGTCCACTGTTCGAACGATGTCGCTGTTGATAGGAATCAACACTTCTTTGTCTAAGTAGTCCATGGCAATCAGATCCTGCGCGTTCATGGCGTACACGCCCCGAACGATACCTAATTCACCTTTTTCAGCATCGACAACCTGATAGCCTACAATCTCATGAAAATAAAACCGGGTTTCATCCGTGATCGGTTCTAATTCTTCCAGGGGTAGATAAGCTCCACAGTTGATAAGCCGCTCAGCTTGTTCAATGGTGTCTACGTCTTCAAAGGCGATAATAGCGCGGCTACCTTTTACAATGGCAATCGATTCAATGAAATAAGGAATCAACTCTCCCCTCACCTCCAGTAACACCGACTCCAGATCGGCATATTCGGCAGGGTTGTCGACATCTAAAAAAAGCACTAGTTCACCACTGACGCCGTGCGTTTTGGTGATATGGCCAAGCTGATAGCAGTCGTCTTTTGTCATGGGTAACGCGGCTGGAAAGCCGCATTGATTAATTAAAGTAGCGACCTTCCGGCCGCGCTACACAAAAAGAGCCTGCTCACAGGAGAACAGGCTCTTCATTAACAAATTTAGCCGAAAAACTATTCCGCTGCCGCAGCATCTGCGGTTGGAGTCTCTTCGGTGGCCGCTTCAGCAGCCGGAGCGTCTTCCGTTGCCGGAGCCTCTGCCACAGCAGTGTCCACTGTGGGCTCTTCAACCTTGTTTTTCTTGGCGATAGCCTCCGCGCGAGCGTCGTTTACTTTACGCTCAGCTTCCAAACGAGCGGCACGAGCCTGCTCTTTGGTTTGGGTTTTAGTTTCAGCAGCCCCCGCTTTGCGATTTTCTTTATCTTCTTTCCAGGCTGAGTATTTTTCATCGGCCTGCTCCTGCGTAATAGCGCCTTTGTTTACGCCCACCTGCAGGTGTTTGCGGTACATGACACCCTCGTGCGACAATACTGAACGAGCAGTATCAGTCGGCTGAGCGCCCACCATGAGCCAATAAACGGCCCGTTCCGACTTCAATGCGACCGTCGAAGGGTCGGTGTTGGGGTTATACGTACCGATTTTCTCAATAAACCGGCCATCGCGCGGAGAGGTTGATTCTGCCACTACGATGTCGTACATCGCCATTTTCTTGCGTCCACGACGCGCTAAACGAATTTTAACAGCCATTTGTGCTTGCTTGGTTTTGATGGGGGACGCATCCCCCGCGTAAAACGTGGCCGCAAAGGTACGGAAATTATTCTGACTTTAACGACTTACTTTGTAAGTAAACTGAATTTTTCGGTTCTCTTGTTCTAAACGATCCACAAAGACGTACTAACCCGTGGCACTTACTCAAACTACCAGGGTCAAATTTTCGAGAATAAAGCATGAAACAGCCCCCCAAATGGCGGAAAAGCCCTACTTTTCCGGTACAAAAGGGCAGCTAATACATCAACTCACAGCTTAACTGTCCATTCTTCGCTGACAATACACATCTGCTCAATGTCGACCTCTTTTAACAGTATACGAGAAAAAGGCTTACTAATAATCACTCAAGATTCGCGTTTACGTTGGCTGTTTCTGTTCTCTCTGCTTATTCAAATCGTCTTTTGTATTACACAGGTAGGTTACCTACATCCTGACCAGCATTTCCAACTCATCGAGTTTTCTTCCTGGCAACTGGGAGAGCCTTCTGGCGCTACCAGTGTGTGGGAGTTAAACAGTCATATTCGGCCAACGCTTCAGGTGTATTTGTTCTCCGGGTTTGTTGAAATTTGTCGCTTTTTTCATATCTACGATGCTTATGTACAACTAACAATCCTGCGGCTTATATTCGGGTTACTGGCATTTATTACGTTCAATGCAATCGGTATTTATTATTTCAAGCACAACCGGGAGTTACTGTATCCAGTACTGTTACTAATCAATCTGTCCTGGACGCTCCCCTACATTCGTACGCTGTTTAGTTCTGAAATGGCCTCGTCCATTGTCTTTTTCAGCGCTATTGTTTTGTATCAAAAAAAAGGAGAAAAATATCTGTATGTATTATTGATAGGTTTTCTGTTCAGCCTCGCGTTTTATCTTCGTTTTCAAACTGCATTCGGTATTCTTGGCTTTGGCGTATGGATGCTGTTCATTGAACGGAAATATATTCGTCTAATACCAATGGCCATTGGTTTTGGTTTTGGAGTAGTCTTTAATCTATTTCTGGATTATCATTTCTATAACCAGTTTGTTTTTACTCCGTATGACTACTTTAGGGTAAATATTCTAGAAGGTAAGGCAGCTGAGTTTGGTACATCCAGTTTTCTGGTATACATCTTCATGATAGCGCTGGTTATTGGTACGCCACCAATTAGCTTTTTTCTTTTTTATTATACATTGAAAGGCGCTATACAGCAGTATCGTCAACCGTTAGTTTTCGCAGTAGTATTTTTTGTTGTAGGACATTGCCTGGTCGCTCACAAAGAAGAACGTTTCATATTTCCAGTGCTGAATGTGCTGCCAATTATAACCGGTTGGGGCTTACCCTCATTCATTACCTATTATCAACACGCACAAAAAAGAATCCGCAGCTTTCTAAAAGGAGTACTGACTATTAGTATAGGCCTCACTATACTGGTGTTTGTGGTATTACCGCTCAATCCGTATTCGCAATCAATTGAGTTTTCCCGCAAGTTGGTTAACAAATTTGAAGGGTCAAACCCAACTATATACTGTCTGGCCCGGACGCCTTTTCAAACGGAAAGTGGCCTTCCTTTAACGTTTTATCGCAGAAGCGCGCCAAACATTAAGGTAGTTAAATTTTACAACGCAGATTCAGCCCAGTATCTAAAGAACGCTTGGCTGGTTACTACGTATAACGATGCTAAACCTAAACTGACTTACTTGGACAGCTTAGGCTTCAAACCACAGTTTTATTCTTCTACTATGTTATGGAATATCAACAGGTTTTTACAAGCAAAAAATGTAAATACTATTAATGAAATTTGGGTCCTTTATAAAAAAGATAATTGATGTACTGTAAATAGACCAGTAAATTTGATCAATAGTAAGCTAAATGTATCGCATCTGTTTAGGCTTAGGCCTTTATTCCGACAAGTAATGAAGTTCAAGATAGAGCCGACGTTATATGATTCATTTAAGCCAGCTTTTCGATGGACAGCTTTGTTTATACTTATCAAGTTTTGTGAAAATCTATTAATTAACTCAGCCTTTATTTTCTTATATGGGCCTTTACTATTTATTATGTATTTAGGTCAGGTCGCCTTTCTTATCTCATCAATAGTGTACTGGGCCCGGCGCAGGAATCAAGTGGATAAGCCCTATGCTCCTTTTTTGTTTAGTTTGTCGGCATTTGTTTTTATGCTATACTTTCCATTCACAAAACTTACACTGGGCATTGATTTCCTTTTAAAGAAAGGCGACAGAGAAAAGGTAGTTAAAATGATTACAGCCAGAGAGATATACTATGATGTAAATAAATCTTCTAGTGTTCAAATACCTAATGAGTACGCAAACTTATCCGCCGGTGAACCCAATGTAGTTGTAGAAGAAATCAGCGAAAAAACATGCGTATTCTTTTTTACCTTTAGAGGAATTTCAGATAATTTTTCCGGATTTGTTTATGTACCTAATGAGCAGGTTATCAAGAAAATCAAATCAGGGCAACACAGAGGAAGTTATATTTTCTACGATCCAATAGAAATAACAAAAGTTACAAACCACTGGTATTTCGTAGCCAACACTTGATGAAACAATACCTTACTGCTGATGAGCGTCTTCAAGAATGCATCAACTCTTATTGTTTCATCCCGCAAAACCCAATAATGATAAAAAATCCCTCCCAATCCAGGCCTATAAGCCGGGTTCTGTCCTCCGATTTGCATCGAATGGCTTATCATTTATCTAGGATGCCGGTCACCCGACACCTCGTTCGACCTACCCGCGTCGGTGTTGGCCCTTACGGACCGCTGGCGACGAGCAGCCGCGCGTCCGACGCTTATTTGGTCTTTCAGCCCCTAAGGGTTGCCGTGCCCCGTTGGTCACCCACCGGGCGGTAGGCTCTTACCCCACCGGTTCGCCCTTACCAAGTTTAAAGGCGAAAGAGTGAAAGAGTAAAAGAGTGAATTGGCTGCGGTAGCCTTTTACTCTTTCACTCTTTCGTCCTTTCACTCTTTAATTCTGGCGGTATGTTTTCTGTTGCCCTGTCTGTCGAACGGCCGTTCCCAGCCGTCCGCCTTCCCGTTAGGAAGTAGGGTGCTCTACGCTGCCCGGACTTTCCTCACCTGAATGGTCAGGCGCGACAAGCCAGCCTGGATTGGTTGGGGGCTACAAAGATACGGTCATTCGTCGTCATAAATAGTCATTTGTTGTTTTTCACTGCACAACAATTTGACGACGACCGATGATAATTACAAACCCTCAACTTTCACATCAACACGTCCTCTTGCATTAACCACCGCCAATAGAGCCGTTGGGGTCAAGTACACCTGGTCGGGCTGAATTTGATCAATACGGCCGTTGATCGTAATGCCTTTTGCCACCTGATTGTTCTTGAGCTGCTCCTGTAGCCGTTTTTGGAGATCGACTAGTTGAGAGCCGACCGGGATCGTAAGATTTTTTTCCAGTGTTTTCGTAAACGTCCCCTGCAGCAACCAGCTTGCCGATCGCTGTAGTACGTTCCGGGTATCGAGATCATATTTGAGGTCTTTGAGCGAGATAGTCTGTTCTTTAGGATCGTAATAGGGTCGTCCCCGCAGGTAAATGTCACCGTTGATGGTTCCTTTTAGGCCTGCTTTGATAATCAGGCTTTCGTTCTGCCCGAACATGTCCATACTTGTGATGGTGACATTATACCGATCATTATTGAACCTGTAGGTCTTCCCCACGAACTCCTCAGCCGCCAGTTTGGCTGCTTCCTGATAACTGGCTTCGCTTAACAAACCGATCTGAAAATCGTCGCGTACCTGTGACACTACCGTTAAATCTGGTAGCGATACGGCCGGACGAATGTCGGGTTTTGCGCCAGTAGTTGTCAGTGTGTAGCCTTCAATACCAATCGTAGCGCGAATGGTTCTTCCTTCAAAACGAAGCGGTGTAATCAGTACCCGCTTGGGAACTGCCTGCAAATACGTGCGGTATTTCTCCGAAATTAGGTAAGGTTCCCGCAGTATATTCCAGAGTTTAAGCACGGGCGTTCGCAAATTAACATTTCGGCGTATCTGCTGGTCGAGCGTTTTGGTAATAGTGCCCAGATTTTTATCAATAATTCGCCCTACGATGTTTGTTATGGGAATATTGATTCCTACGATACTAACCGTCGGTTTGCGTACCCAGCCGTAGCCGTCGGCTTGTGTCTGGGTATGTACGGACCAGTCGTGGTCGAGATCAAACTTTGTTTTGAACTGTAAATCAATATCAAACTCCGTTTCCTTGTATTGAGTAAAGCCCAATACTGATACGCCCGCTTTAGCCCATATTTTTAGTGGTACTGTGAAGTGAAACAGGCTGTCCTCGGCGTTGACAATAATGGTCCCGCGCTTCCAGACTTTTGCCATAAACGGTGTACCCTCGCGCTTGTCGTTGTTGTCTTCCAGGCTATTGTCTTCATAGATCAGACCGTTGACCTGCGCATTGATTTGTCGCTCAACGTCGCTTAAGGCAATGGACACGGGTACGTGAACGGTGGATAAAAAGCGTTCGTTACGAACTTCCATTTCGGTGGTAGTATAAGCTTCTTTGGGTGCTTTGGTTGTCAGTTTGTTCGTTGTTAACTGACAACTGACCAGCATAGATGTCCCAAAAAACAATGCAATGATTAAAGTTCGCCAAAGCGTAATCCAGTGGCATAACTGCTGATATAAAAGTGACCTGCGAGAACACAGGCCACTAAACTGAAAAAGCATGCTAATCAATCTATTTAATTGTAACCTTAGTGGCTCCATACCCAAATTTCTGCTTTTGGGCGTCTTCGAAGAATTTAACGTTAGGATGTTGTCCTAAACGGCGGTGTAATTCAGTACGCAATGCCCCGCTGCCAACTCCATGAATAAACGTAATGTTATTCATGCCACTGGCAATTGCATTTTCAAGCGCTTTCTCGAATGTTTCAAGTTGTAGGGCTAACAAGTCAGCTGGCGTGCGATTACCAGAGCCTTTCGGTAGCAGCGCTTCAACGTGCAGATCAACTACTGCCGACGGCCGCTCGACAGATACCGCTGACGGATCATTTTTGGGCTTTAGCATCTCCGCCTTTAATTCATCTGGGCGAATGGTAGTAGGACGGGGTTGCGCACTGCGGTTGCTAGAGGGGGCCTGAGACGGCTGTTCGGCTGGTGTTTCGGCATCTAATTGGGTTTGGAAACCGGGCTGGTTCAGTACCGGCACAGTTACTTTAGCCTTAAACAACGTAGCGGCTCTCGCTTTGAAGCGTTTAATCAACGGTTGGCGCAACGACGACTTACCCGACCTAAACCACAAGCCCTGCACCACAAACGTAGGCCAGTCTTCGAACTTAGCATGGACGTACAACTCGTTCATTTTCTGCTGCGACTTGGGCTTTAGCACTCCGCTTTGTAGGCCGATAAACTGCACCCCTCCCCCAACAGCCGCCGATTCCTCGCCAATCAGATAAGGAAATTCCCAGTCGGTATTATTAACCAGGTGTAAGGTATACTCCCGGTCGTTAACGGGTACGAATGCCAGATAGATCCCCTGATTCGACAGGATCGTCGGTGCCGATGAAGGTGCTGCTTTCTGAGGAGCATACGTACTCGTTTTCAGAAGCCGTTCAGCTTCCAGGGGAGAAACGGCGACTAACTCCGAGCGCATAACCGGAATCCGGAAACCATCTTCAATTTCGATTTCGATCATATCGCCGGGTAAAAACCGCGATACTACACCTTGTTCTTTCGCCCGTAGTAATCGGACTTTATCGCCAATATTCATAAAAGGGTCAGTCAATTTGTCAAAAGTACAACGTACGGGGACATAAATGAGTTTGGTTTATCCAAACGCTAAGCAATAGAGAAAATAAAGGATGTACTGAGTTTTTTCGGCTTTACTCTTGTTCACTCTATGTCTGTCTGTTTGCCTATTTTTGTTTGCTTTTACCTACCGTACTAATGTCCCTAAACGAAAAGCTAAACCTTGCCCACAACTTTGTTGTCCATACCAACCGGAACATCTTTCTGACTGGGAAAGCCGGTACCGGCAAAACCACGTTTCTTCACCAGGTCAAACAGCTTAGTGCTAAACGGCTGGCTGTTGTGGCACCAACGGGCGTAGCCGCCATCAATGCCGGTGGGGTTACCATTCACTCATTGTTTCAGCTTCCCTTCGGTCCGTTGGTGCCAGGAACGGTTCAACGCGAAGGCCGCAAATTCAATCGGGACAAAATAAACTTACTGCGTACGCTCGATCTGTTAGTGATTGATGAGATTAGTATGGTTCGTGCTGATGTGCTCGACGGCATCGACGATGTACTTCGGCGCTATCGGAACCGCCCCGATCCTTTCGGTGGCGTACAGCTGTTACTTATTGGCGACATGCAGCAGTTGCCCCCCGTTATTCGCGACGACGACTGGACGTTACTGAGCCCACATTACGAAACAGGCTATTTTTTTGGGAGTAAAGCCTTACGTCGGACGCCTTACGTATCCATTGAACTAACGCACATTTACCGACAGTCCGACGAACGGTTCATTAGTTTATTGAACAGCATTCGGGAGAAGACGGTAACTCGGGCTCAATTAGACGACCTGAATCAGCGTTACGTCCCGGATTTTTCGCCCAGCGATGATGAGGGTTATATTACACTATCGACGCATAACACCACGGCTCAACAGATTAACAGCCAGAAGTTACAGAGCCTCAAAGGTCGATTGCATACGTTCACGGCCGTTATCGAGAAAGAGTTTCCGACCCACGCCTACCCCACCGAAGCCGAACTGGATCTGAAAGTTGGGGCGCAAGTTATGTTCATCAAGAACGATATTTCCCGCGAAAAGCTATACTATAATGGCAAGATTGGGCGCGTAACCGAGATTGACGACGATCTGATCTATGTAAAAAGCCAACAAGACGGTGAAGTCATTCCGGTTGATCGGGTGAGCTGGGAAAATATCCGTTATACGTTAGATTCAAGCACGAAAGAGATTAAGGCCGAAGTGATCGGTACGTTTACCCAGTACCCGCTAAAGCTGGCCTGGGCCATAACCATTCACAAAAGCCAGGGACTAACGTTCGCGAAAGCCATTATTGATGCGTCGGCGGCTTTCACGCATGGGCAGGTGTATGTAGCGCTGAGCCGATGTAAAACCCTTGACGGGCTTGTCTTGCGCACCCCTATACCGTCGCATAGTATTAAAACCGAACAAACCCTGGAAGATTTTCACGAGCAGGTGCAACAGCAGACGCCCACGGAGCAGCACTTGCACGACGCTAAGCGTACCAATCAGGAAAACCTCCTGCAAGAGTTATTTTCGTTCGATCAGGCTCACTCATTGATTTACCGCTGCCGACGGGTCGCTACGCAATATCATAGCATCTTGGCCGACGAGCTGCATACAAACTTAGAGCAACTAGCAAACACACAGAGCACCAAAGCCCACAACGTAGCCCGCCGGTTTATACAGCAACTACCGACCTATTTTGGAAGCGATTCTTTGCCCGAGGCTAACCAGCCCTTACAGGAACGCATTCGCAAAGCCAGCGCTTATTTTCGGACACTACTAGCCGATGAATTACTACCTCTCGTGCATCAATGCCCCACTGACTGCGACAATAAGCAAGTGCGCGAACTCCTGCTGGAAGCCATGGATGAACTTGAAAAAGAGCTGTTTGCCAAACGACAGAGTTTTGAGAGCGTTCGCGACGGCTTTGATGCGCTGGTGTACTTACAAGCCCGCAACCGCGCTGAGCTAGATTTCCAACCCGAACGCAAAAAGAACGAAACGACAGCAACCAGCGACGGAGCGGCTAAAGGTGGGCTATATGGCGCGTTAATGAAATGGCGGAATGACCTGGCTGGTGAATACAGTACATCAGGCTACATGGTGCTGCCACAAAAAACGGTTCATGAACTGTCGCGGGTTCGTCCGACTACTACGGCCGAGTTATTGACCATAAAAGGCTTCGGCAAAACTAAAGTTAAGCAGATTGGCGAGGATATATTGCGTATCATTCAGGAATACGCAGGCCATACTACCCCTAAAGTTCAAAAAGCATCGAAAGAGCCAAAACCAGCCAAAGACCCTAAGGGGGTTTCGCCCGCCATTACGTTGGCTTTCTTTCGGTCGGGGAAGAGCATTGCGGAGATTGCCGCTGAACGCGGACTAGCCGTCTCTACGATCGAGAGTCACTTAGCTCAGTCTGTCAGCATGGGCGACATTTCGGTAGAAGACCTCTTACCTCCTGACAAGATTGCTGCCATTCAAACATACATTGACGCAAACGAGCCAAAAACGTTGGGCGAGATCAGGGCAGGTTTGGGCAACGAAGTTACCTACAGTGAGATCCGGTTTGTGTACAATGCCCTGCGGTCGGCAGAGTAAAAGAAGATAATTAACTAAAAGCGGAGGGGCCAAATGCATTTATTGGCCCCTCCGCTTCTGATTACTGATTAATCATGGCCCCGTTTCGATCCGCGTTATTGTAGAATGAGTAGCTAGCCCCATTGCCTGCTCCTATGTAGTTACCTGAGCTTTTAACAATTGTGTTGTTGTAAAAACTATTGTTGGTGGCAGCTCCCCCATTCATCCAAATAACAAACCAGTTATTAGGTACGCTCTCATTGCTGATGTAATTATTAGCAAATCGGAGGTTACCCACGTCATTTATTTCAATCACCTTGTTCTGAGTTGTGCTGATAAGCGTATTACCAACAAATTGCGCGTTATTGGTACTACCCGAAAGAGCCAGTACTCCGGTCATGTTGATGTAATTGTTCTCCATGATCATGTTGAAGCCATTACGAATTTCCCATTTACCGTTACAGGTTCCGACGGTCGAATTGCCATACATACGCGTTCCTTCGCCAACTGTCCCGTCGCCATCGTTTTCCCAGTTTCCCGAGAACATAGCAGCAAAGCTTCCTTCAAAGCGGTTATTCGCCAGGCGCGAGCTGTGTAGCCAGCCCGCAAACTCAACACCATAAGTCGGGCAGTTTTTCAGATAGTTATTATCCACGGCGGCATTCACAAAAGAACCTGCTATCGAAATACCGAAGCCACAATTATCCATGTAGTTTTCAGAAACGGTAATGTTCTTACCCAGATACGGAACGGGTTGACGCTGGCTCAGGAATTCGACGCCCATACGGGCCCCCGTAACCGAGTTTTTAGTCACCACAATATTGTCAGTCACTTTACCCGGCTGCACCTTCAGGAAAAAGAAGTTCACGCGAGCCGTTGGCGACGTATGAACGCTGTGGCAGTTTTGAACTAACAGGTTCTTAACAGAAGGTCCATCAAACGTAATCGGGCCATAAGAACCATCTACATGAGCCGTCGAAGCGACTAGCCAGTCAATGCCCTCGATCGTAATGTTTTCCAGATTTTGCTCCAGCCAATAGTTCTGAAACGAGATATAGTTGTCTCCAGTCAGTTTGAGCTTTACACGACCCGGATTTCCCCGGATAGCGAGGTTACTGTGAATGATAACCTTTGTTAGCTGCGTGTACTCGCCGTCGGGAATAATAACTTCATTCGACGAGTTTACCGCGTTCTGCAATTCGGGCCCAATGTCATTATCTTCCGGTGATACACCGAACCAGGAAGCATTCGCTGCGCCGACAAAATCGCGCTTGTAACGGAGTCCATCAACCGTTACTACGGTAGTTCCGGTATTATCGGGCGACTTTGTGTCGGTACTCTCTAATCTAAAAACGCCTTCTTTGCCAGGATCAGTGATGTAGATGCTGTCTGGAGCAGCAGCAACTCGCAACGACCGTAGCTGGTTCATGGTCATCAGCTTGCCTCGTATCTTGTTAATTGCCTGAGCTTTTGAAATCCCAGGCTGTGGGTCGGGAGCAAGGTTTGATTCTGAGCATTGGAAGAACACGGAGGGAATGATCGCTATACATCCCATACTGAGTACCTTAGATAGTTTCATCACATCAATGGAGGTTAGTTAATTAATAAAAGGACTATCTACCCACGACCTGCAGGTCTTCCTATTTAGTGAAGTGACAGCAGAGTTTCATGAATTGAACGTCAGTATAATTACTCCATAGATTAAGTTACTACAAGGGTTAAAAATTTTATAAGCCTGACTTACAGTGCTTACAAGAAATCAGTGTACAACCAAAAAGCGCTGATTAATAGCTAATTGAGCTTATACTTATTGAAGCCTTATCAAACAATTCCCTAAACTCAATTTTAAACAATGAGTTTTCAATAGCCTCTTTTAGTAACATAACTAAGAAAATAATTTTGCTTTGTTACTCATTACCTGTGAGCAAAGGTATGTACAACCTACCGTATAATAAATAACACTTCAAATAAATAAAATATATAAAACAATGATGGTAACTACATTTATATTAATAAGTAACCAAATAGGAATATAATATATAACAATTTTTAAAAGCCAATTTGGTTATTCAAAGTCGTAATACTACTTAATTTATAACTCTATAATTATATAGCTAAATAGATGTGATGATCTAAGATTATACTTAAGCGTTCTTTCAACTAAATTTTTTTGTCTTGTTTCGAGATTGGCGGTAATTATAAAGTGGAATTACTCTGTTTGGGATGTATCATAGGACAAAAACAAACCAGCCAACTACCCCACCTGGGGCAATTGGCTGGTAAAGCTTAAAAATAAAAACAGGGAAATACAGGCTACAACCAGAATCTGTATAAACGCCGGTATCACTTATTTACTAGTAGACTCCGGCGTTTTTAAACAACTAGAGAGCTAGCCTCCATACCGAAACTTCTTTGTCTAAAGATTATTAGCAGAAGTTGGCTTAATATCCTCCATAGAACTTACGCAAGCCCCATTCTATTGCCGCTATAGTTAGCACCACAAAGAAGAGCCATCGCCAGTTGATAATTTCGTTCATTTCCTCGGTACTTGTTAAGCGGGCCTGACGCGGTCGACTCGTTATGTTACGCACTAAATCGTCCATGCGATTGGCTTTGTAGAACTGGCCACCCGTTTGCTGCGATAACTGCCGAAGTAAACCGTGGTCGGCAGTTGTGTTGAGTGCTTCCAGCTGTAAGTCCCGGACGACAAACTGGCCCGAAGACTGCTCAGCCCGGTTATTCACCGTAACACTAGCTTTGAACCGGTACGCACCTTCAGGCAAACGGCTGATCTCAAACCGGCTGTTGGCCGCTGTCGGGGTGTAGTTGTAAGACCGAGTTACTCCTTTTTCATCACTGATTTCGAGCCGAACAGATTTGTCATACACCCGCTCGTAAATATCATTATAAAGCTCCGTCTCGAAGACAACCTTCTCCCCTGCCACGAACTCATTCCGAATCGGATAGACGCGCAACTTCCGCCGGTCTTCTTTCACAGATATCAACTGAATGACTTTCTGTATCAATTCATCAACGACTTCCTGTTTCTCGGTCAGTGCGAATTCTTCGAGCCGCCATGACCATAGCCCTTCCCCCGACAGCACAGCTGTTTTTCGTGGACTCGTTACGTTCAATGCCAACAGTGGCTTAGTTGTCCGGACGTTACCTACCTGCTGCCACAACACTACTTCACTCCCTGGCTGTAGCCGAAACTCGCCGTAGGGTACCGACATCGGTGGCAGTTTACTAAGTAGCTCCAGCCGCGCAGGATCGAGGTTAAGTTGCTTGAAGTCAGCATTGAACAAGCCGGTTACCTTATCGCTCTGGTTAGGCTGAGCCGCTACCTGGACTACTGAGTTAGACGTATTGAACGGTCCGAGCGCCGATTGGTTGCCAAGGATAAACAGAACCGGTGTATTCTTAGCCAGGTATTTCTGAACGAGTGCAGTGCCAACGCCACCGTTATCAGGAATTTGATGCAGGATGATCAGGTCGTAGGTCTTATCAGCAGGCGGGCGGTCCGCCGTTGCGGTGGCTTCGGCGGGTGTTGCGGTCAGAATGCGAATGTCGAGCTCGTAATTCTGGTTCTTTTCCAGAATATTACGCAAGGCCTTAATATCCGGATGGGGCGACAACGCGAGTAAGAGCACTTTCTCCTTACCATCAATTACGTCCAGATAAACATCCTGCCGGTTGTTCCGGGTGCTGAATTCACCGGCTTGCGGCAATACCTCTACCACATAATGCTGCACTCCTTTCTGGGTGGCCGTTGTCTGAAACGTCAGTTGATTGAAGGTATCGTTCTTGCCAAAACTTACCGACTGGCGTCCCAATTCCTTTCCGTTCTGACGCAGAACCACCGTTGCGCTTCGGCCCTGGAAGCCACTACTGACGATCTCGGCCTGCACCGGAAACTGATTACCCAGATAAGCAATTCGGTTGGCGATTACACCTTTTAGTTGAATATCTTTCTTGGGAATTGTGTCACCCAGACCAACCGTCTGTACCGCAAATGGATACTGTCCAAACGTTGGCGATAGTCCCTGGTTAAAGATGCCATCCGACAATAGCACTACGTCGGTCAGGTTTCGCCCTTCGTAATCGGAGCGGATGCTAGCTAACAGCCCAGACAGATCAGTTGTGCGTCTGGTGAACGGTATTTGAGTCAGATCTGCATCGGTTACCGTGTCGCCTAACGTTCGGATGGATACGTCTAATCCTTTATCCGTTAACTGCTGACGAATGGTTTGTAGGCCAGCCAGCGCTTGATTTAATGCAGGTCGCCCTCCGGCCACAATCGACTCAGAGTTATCAACGGCCAGCACAATTTTAGGCTTTTCGGTCAGCGTCCGCAAACTACGGATGAGTGGATTCAGCAGCAAAAGGCATAACAAACTGACAACAAAAAATCGCAGGGCTGCTAGTCCATACGTTGTTCGTTTATCAAACCCTCCAACGGTTGCTCCGCCAACCAACTTCGGCAACGGCTGATACATGGCAAATGCATACACCGCTCCAACCAACAAACACACTACAACCCACCAGGGCGAGGACTGAAAGATAAAATTCATAGTTTATGATGACCGGGTCGCCGGTGCGATGATAAATGATGAATGATGCACAAATGCCCCTAACTAATCTGACATTCATCATTCATTACTCATCATTAGGTAAGCATTCCCCCGTCTACCTGCAACACTTGTCCAGTGATATAGCGAGAAAGATCAGAAGCCAGGAAAACAGCGCAATCGGCCACTTCGTCGGGTTGACCTCCCCGCTTCATCGGGATTTGCTGTTTCCATTCTTCAATAGCTTTTTCGTTAATCTCCCCGGTCATTTCCGTTTCAATGAATCCCGGTGCAATCGCATTAGAGCGGATGTTACGTGACCCCAATTCGAGCGCTACCGACTTAGTGAAGCCAATAATTCCCGCCTTAGAAGCCGCATAGTTAGCCTGCCCCGCATTGCCCCGAATACCAACTACCGACGTAAGATTAATAATCGAACCGGCTTTGGCTTTCATCATTGGTTTGATAGCTGCCTTAGTGAGGTTAAAGACTGACTTTAGATTAACGTTAATGACGGCGTCCCATTGTTCTTCGGACATACGCATTAATAATCCGTCTTTGGTGATTCCCGCATTGTTAATCAGTACATCAAGTTTGCCGAAATCAGCTACTACCTGAGTTATTAGGTCTTCAGCGGCTTTGTGATCCGACGCGTCGGAGCGGTAGCCTTTCACTTGTCCGCCAAACGCCTGGAGTTCTTGCTCCAACGCCTGCCCTTTGTCAACACTCGATAAATACGTAAAGGCGACGGTGGCACCTTCCTGAGCAAATTTCTGAGCCATAGCTCGTCCGATCCCGCGCGATGCGCCGGTAATCAAAGCAACTTTTCCTTTCAGTAAATCCATTGGTTAACTAAACACCCCAAATAGCGGGTCATTATAAACAAGAAATGAGGCCAAAAATAGCGCATTAGGCCCTAACAACAAGTTGCGTGCTGGCGTCAATCGATCAGGGTAAATCAATTAGCAGCAGCCTCCCCCGTCGTAAAAGTAGGTTGAAGGCGAAATAAAGATGTCGTCGCGGTTCAACCGGGCCAGGGCGCCCGCTGTTTTATCACATACCGACAGCGGTTGATTCGGCAGCAGCACATGACCTTTCCCATCATCGAAATGAGACTCATCGCCGAAATAAATGGCGGTTCTGCCCGTAAACACGCAGGGGCCATCGGCAGGCATCGGATCTTTGATAGCGCACACTTCAACACTTTCAATATACAGCAGCTCCGCCGTAGCGTAATGCCGGGGCGATAGTACCCGGTAAGCGCGTTTGGCCCGCACTTCCACCGTTCCGAAACCTACGCCTGTAATAAGATTAAGATACTCGTTGAGCGGCACTGAACCCGTCAGACAAAGGGCCCGTAACCGATCATCGTTCCGGAGTTCGTCGGACATGGGTTGCTCGCAGATAGGGTCCGACATTACCAAACGACCGTGTGGTTTCAGTACGCGATACGTCTCATGCAGCGCCCTCTTCAGATCATCGGTTTTGAAGATATTGAACAGACAGTTCTGGGCTGCAACGTCTACGCTATTGTCGTCAACGGGCAAGTCCAATGCACTGCCAGCTCTTAGGTCCATGAATTCTGGCCTAAACCAATCGTTTTGTTGCTCGGCCTCAACAAGGTTCTGACGGCAGGCATCAATCATTTCCGGTACCACGTCGACGCCGATGATTGCTCCTGGACGACGGCTGAAATAAGAGAATTGCAGCAACTCCATGCCGCCCCCAACACCGACATACAGCACAGTGGGGTCATTAACCAGATCGCGTGGATTTACGGTGCTGCCACAACCATAATTCATTTCGAGCATCCGCTTAGGAATGCTTAAACCAGGCAATTGCCAGACGGGATTCGTTGTGCAACACAGACCTACTTGGGGCTCTTCGGCGGCCTGCCGGTACACGTCAACTGTGGTTTCGAGGTAACTCATATTGATAAAAAGTAATGCTGACCAAAAATAGCGTTTCCGCTGCGAAGGGCAAGCTACTTTTGGTTTTGGTTTCGTTAATATGCTGTGTTACTTTGTCTCAAACTAAAGCCCTGCTTTATGCTTCTCCGCTTACTTGTCTTACTTCTACTGACGACCCACCTTGCCTCTGCCCAAAAAATCCATGCGCATAACGACTACGCCCAACCTCGCCCATTTGTAGCGGCCTACGAACAACGGGCCGATTTTATCGAAGCGGACGTTTGGCTGCAAGACGGCAAACTTGTTGTTTCTCATGACAAACCACAGGCGAATGCCCCAACGCTTGATTCGCTATATCTCAACCCGATCGTAAAACTTTTTGAAGAGCATAAAGGCCGAGTTAGTAAGGATCGGGATTATACGTTCTCGTTGGTGATCGATGTTAAAGACAATCCGGCAGAGGTGCTCCCAAAGCTGATAGCCAGTTTACAGGAGAATCTGGTCTGCTTCAATCGTTCTACCAATCCAAAAGCAATTCAGGTTGTTATCAGTGGTAATCGACCGAAGATAAATACGTATTTCGACTACCCGGTTCTTGTTCAGTTTGACGGGCGCCCCAGCGAAGTTTACGACGAGGAAACGTTAAAGCGGGTCGCCCTGATTAGTGATAGCTTTCTTTCGTACTCTCGCTGGAATGGTACAGGCGACTTGTCGGACATCGACCGGGAGAAGCTCAAGCGCGTGATTAAACGAGCACACAACGATAACAAACCAATTCGATTCTGGGCCATTCCTGATATGCCTAATGCCTGGAAACAACTTCGCAAATTGGGTGTCGATGTGATCAATACGGATAAAGTGGCCGAGTGTGCGCAGGCGATGCGGTAGCCGTTGACTGGTTGGTAGTCAGGCGCTAGCAGTAAAAGCAGATAGAATTTTGCTTTCAACCGTAACCAGCATCCCAACCACCTTCACTTCTTCTCCGGATGGTTACTCCACAACTTAAAAAGGCCCCTCTTGTTTACGACGTTGCCATTGTAGGCTCCGGAGCCGGGGGCGGCATGGCTGCGTATCAATTAGCCAAAGCAGGTGCCAAAGTCGTGCTACTCGAAGCAGGTGGCTATTACGATCCGGCCGATCCGAAGTACATTACCCAATTAAAATGGCCCTGGGAGTCGCCCCGACGTGGTGCCGCCACAGCCGCCCGTTCGGGTGGCGACTTCGACGCGGCCTGGGGCGGCTGGGACATTGATGGAGAACCTTATTCGGCTAAAGATGGCACGGAATTTCACTGGTTCCGATCTCGTATGCTCGGCGGGCGCACCAACCACTGGGGGCGTATCTCACTTCGCTTTGGACCCGACGATTTCCGGCGCGGTTCACTGACGGGTGTTGGCGATGACTGGCCCATTGGCTACGACGACCTCAAGCCCTTTTACGACCGGGTCGACCGACTGATTGGGGTATTCGGTTCAATTGAGAATTTTCCGAACGAGCCGGATGGCATCTTTTTACCCCCGCCAAAGCCTCGTCTCCACGAATTAATGATTCGTAAGGGCGCTAAAAGCATCGGTATTCCAGTAATTCCATCGCGATTAAGCATTCTAACTAAGCCCATCAACAAAGAGCGAGGTCAGTGTTTTTACTGCCATCAGTGCAACCGGGGCTGTCAGGCCTACGCCGACTTCTCGGCCTCGTCGGTACTGTGCATTCCTGCTGTCAAAACCGGCAATGTAACGCTTATTAATGGGGCCATGGCGCGTGAGGTACTGACCGATCCTAACACCGGCCTGGCCACAGGCATTAGCTATGTAGATACCCGCACCCTACAGGAAGTAACGGTGCGAGCCAAAGCTGTTATGCTGGGCGCAAGCACCTGCGAGTCAGCACGAATCCTGCTCAACTCCAAATCGGCTCGCTTCCCAAACGGATTAGCTAATAGCAGTGGTGTCGTGGGTAAATACCTGAATGACTCAACCGGTGCCAGCCGCTCGGGGTTTGTCCCCGCTTTAATGGATCGCAAGCGTTATAACGAAGACGGCGTAGGCGGCATGCACGTTTTCACGCCCTGGTGGTTAGACAACCGCAAACTCGACTTTCCACGCGGTTACCACATTGAATATGGTGGTGGTATGGGGATGCCAGGCTATGGGTTTGGCGGAGGCATTGAGGCCATGCATGCGTTAGTCCCCGGCCGTGATGGCAAAATGAAAGCCGGTGGAGGCTACGGTGCAGGATTGAAAGACGATTATCGGCGCTTCTATGGGGCCTATATCAGTATGTCGGGACGCGGTGAGCCGGTTCCCCTTGCCAGTAATTACTGCGAAATTGATCCCAACGCCGTTGATAAGTACGGCATTCCGGTATTACGTTTTCGTTATAAATGGTCAGACTACGAAGTCAAGCAGGCCAAGCACATGCAGGACACGTTCGAAGAGATAATTCATTCGATGGGTGGTATTCCACTTGGTCCCAAACCTGGCCCCGACACGGCGCACGGCTATGGCTTGGCTGCTCCCGGACGTATCATTCACGAAGTTGGCACGGTTCGGATGGGCAACGATCCTAAAACTTCAGCCCTGAACAAATATCAGCAGGCGCATGAAGTTAAGAACCTCTTCGTGGTTGATGCCGCTCCGTTCGTTTCGCAGGGCGACAAAAACGTAACCTGGACAATTTTAGCCAGTTCGATGCGTACATCAGACTACTTAATCGAGCAAGTGAAACAGCGGAATCTGTAGTCGTATGTATGCCACAGTACCAACCTCGAAACTTTCTAATGAATACTATTTTCGTAATCAATTATAGACTAGTAAACGAAATGACATTCGTCTCATGACAACGAATAAACCCAAAGACATTGACGAATACATTGCCGGTTTTCCGACAGACGTCCAAAAAGTTTTAGAACAAATCCGTGCGACTATTCATGAGGCCGCGCCAGATGCGAAGGAAACCATCAAGTACGCCATGCCAGCGTTCACACTGAGTGGTAATCTGGTTTTCTTCGCTGGTTTCAAAAACCATATCGGCTTTTATGCCACCCCCACAGGGCATGAAGCGTTTAAAGATGAGCTTTCTGTTTATAAACAAGGTAAAGGCTCTGTTCAATTTCCGCTGAACAAACCAATGCCTTTACGTTTGATCGCCGAAATTGTAAAGTTTAGAGAAAAGCAAAATAGAGAGAAAAATAGCACATCATAGATTGCCGATGAACTCAAAACATAAAAAAGGCCGGACAGTGGTGTCCGGCCTTTCGCTATCAGAATCTATTAGTGTTACTCAACCACTGCTTCGCGCTTCTTCACCGTAATGGTTAAGGCTTCACCTTCACCAGCATAGTCAGCCAGAATCACATCGCCCTCTTTCAGCTCACCTTTCAGAATTTCTTCTGCAACGGGATCTTCCAGATAACGCTGGATAGCGCGGCTTAGCGGACGAGCACCATATTGCGGGTCATACCCTTTCTCCGACAGGAAGTCTTTCGCCTTCTCCGTCAGCTCAACCGTGTAGCCAAGGTTGGTCACACGACCGAGTAGTTTGCCCAGCATCAGATCGATGATCTTATGGATGTCTTCGCGTTGCAGCGAGTTGAAGACAATCACGTCGTCCAGACGGTTCAGGAATTCTGGCGAGAATGCCTTCCGTAACGCACTCTGAATCGTATTCTTCATCAACTCGTCCTGGCTTTCGGCCGACTTACGCGTTGCGAAACCGATACCAGCACCGAAGTCTTTTAAGTCACGCACACCGATGTTCGATGTCATGATAATGATCGTGTTCCGGAAGTCAACCCGACGACCCAGGCCGTCCGTTAGAATACCATCATCGAGCACTTGCAACAAGATGTTAAATACATCTGGGTGCGCTTTCTCGATCTCATCCAACAGCACAACGCTGTATGGCTTCCGACGAATCTTCTCGGTCAACTGACCCCCTTCTTCGTAACCAACGTAACCCGGAGGGGCACCAACCAGTCGGCTGACGCTAAACTTCTCCATATACTCCGACATATCGATACGCACTAAAGCATCGTCTTTGTCGAAGAGGTAGGTAGCCAGCACTTTGGCCAATTCGGTTTTACCAACCCCCGTTGGGCCCAGGAAGATGAATGAGCCGATTGGCTTCTTCGGATCTTTCAAACCAACACGTGTCCGCTGAATAGCTTTTACTAGTTTATCGATAGCCGATTGCTGACCAATAACGCGACCTTTCAGCTCTTCGCCCATGTTGACCAGCTTCTTGCCTTCATCGTTCGATACGCTGGTAACGGGAATACCCGTCATCATCGCTACCACTTCGGCAACGCTTTCTTCGTTGACCGTGTAACGACGCTTCTTGGTATCTTCTTCCCATGCTTGCTTAGCACGGTCGAGTTGATCAATCAGGCGCTTCTCCTTGTCGCGGAGTTGAGCAGCCTCTTCGTACTTCTGGCTCTTCACCACCTGGTTCTTCTCCTTCTTGATATTCTCAATTTGCTCTTCGAGCTTGAGGATATCTTCAGGAACGGTGATGTTCGAGATGTGTACGCGAGCACCCACTTCGTCGAGTACGTCGATGGCTTTATCGGGTAGGAACCGGTCCGAAATATACCGCTCCGACAACTTTACCGCGGCTTCAATAGCCTCCTGAGTATAGTTAACGTGGTGGTGATCTTCGTACTTGTCCTTGATGTTATTCAGGATTTCGATGGTCTCATCGATAGACGTAGCGTCTACCATAACCATCTGGAAACGACGGGCCAAGGCGCCATCTTTCTCAATATATTGGCGATACTCGTCAAGCGTTGTTGCACCGATGCATTGAATGTCGCCCCGGGCTAAAGCTGGTTTGAACATATTTGAGGCATCAAGCGAGCCCGACGCGCCACCTGCACCCACGATTGTATGCAACTCGTCAATGAACAGGATCACCTCGGGTGATTTCTCCAATTCGTTCATGACGGCTTTCATACGCTCTTCAAACTGGCCACGGTATTTCGTACCAGCCACCAGCGATGCCAGATCAAGCGTAACAACGCGTTTGCCGAACAACACCCGCGATACTTTTTTCTGCACAATGCGCAGGGCAAGACCTTCGGCGATAGCGGTTTTACCAACGCCCGGCTCACCGATCAGAATCGGGTTATTTTTCTTCCGGCGGCTCAAGATTTGGGCCACACGCTCAATCTCTTTCTCACGACCCACAATAGGATCTAGCTTGCCGACTTCGGCTAATTTGGTCAAGTCACGGCCAAAATTATCCAACACCGGTGTGCGCGACTTCTCGGAGCCTTTAGGATCTTTACCAGATCCAGAGCTTCCGCTACCGCCAAACATGCCCCGGTCGTTGTCGTCATCATCGGTTTCGGGGCCCATCACCGGACGGCTTCCCGAAGATTGATATTCCAACATCTCCTTAATGACTTCGTAATTAACATTAAACTTGTTCAGAATCTGCGTGGCGACATTGTCTTCATCGCGCAGAATCGACAGCAACAGGTGCTCGGTTCCAATGAGCGGGCTTTTGAAAATCTTAGCTTCCAGATACGTGATCTTCAGCGTTTTTTCCGACTGACGGGTCAGCGGAATATTGGCCAGATTCTTCACGTTGTTGGTTGCGGTGCCTTTCGTTGCCTGTTCGATGGTGACCCGGAGTTCGTCGAGCGAGATGCCGAGTTTTTTCAGCAGCCCGACAGCCACACCCTCACCCTCACGAATCATACCCAGCAACAGGTGCTCCGTGCCGATGTAGTCGTGGCCTAAGCGTAAGGCTTCTTCCCGGCTGAGCGAGATAACTTCCTTAACGCGGTTTGAGAATTTTGCTTCCATTCGCTTTGGGGTCTCCTTAGGTAAGCGTAATACAGGCTTAACGAAGAGTTTTAGGGATTTGTTCACTCCTGAAGGCCTGCTTTCAACACGTCCCTTGCGGTCGGTCCCTGGCAGAACAACAGGTCTATGATACTAAGGTTTGGTACAAAATCAAGGCCAAAGTTTTGTGAATATGCTACTGAATTATAGAATATATACGTTTCTGGCTTATTTCGCGGATTCAACCTCGACCGGGCGTCAAATAGGCCGACTGGCGGGGTTTTCTCATACCATTCTGTCAGGCTTATTTGAGGTTTCACCCCCAATAATCTCAGACAAATTGTCAGCAGTTCTTGATTCAAATCAAACAAAAAAGTCCAGTTTTTAGAATATACTGGTTCAAAGTCAGGCGCGTAATATTCAAAAAAGGGAGCTTTGCCGTAAGCCGCCATCAGGCATCTCCAGTGATGCATCTGCCAAGGCTGCCTGTTATCTACCTTTAGTTCACGAATGGGTAGATGATGCGTTCCTTGCTGTACGGGTACTGTTAGGGCATCTACTTTATTTGCCGTCAGGACGTAGCAGCGATTTCTGTAACTTTGCTTCTGGTAATGCTCGTTCGCTTCTAGCTTAACCCGCTCAAATTGCATCAACCCCGATATATAATCCAAACAGGGCAAATAGTGTAATTCAATGAGTAATTCGGGTAAGTTAAGCTCTGGCTGGTACTTTTTCAATAACAACAAAGGTATCTGTTCACAAGTAAAGCAAAAAAACAATACCACCAACTCGTTTTACCAATTTTTTAATTTTAGGGTATCGTCTGAGCAGAACATAGCTTTGACTCATCGGTAGCTTATTTCTCAAATGGTCTTTTTTCGTTTGCTGTCTCGTTTACCACTCGGCTTGTTGTATGGTCTGTCCGATTTTCTCTATTTCTTATTGCTTTACGTTGTACGCTACCGACGCACAGTTGTGGTAGAGAATTTAACGCGATCGTTCCCCAAAAAGTCTGTCTCTGAAATCAATTCAATTGCGAAAGGGTTTTACCGTAACCTTAGTGATCTCATTGTTGAAACCATTAAAATGTCGGCTATGAAGCCCGACGCATTAAGGCAACGGGTCCGATTTACCAATTCGGCCTTAGTTAAAGAGCGATTACAGGCCGGACAGGTTGTGATCGGCATGGCCTCCCATTCGAGCAACTGGGAATGGGTCCCTTTGGCATCGGTATTACACCAGATGCCGACGGATAGCATCTACAAGCCGCTCAATAATCCGTTTTTCGAGAAACTGATGCGGGAGGTGCGGTCGAGCTTTGGCGCTGTTCCTGTCCCTATGCATACCCTTCCGCGTCGGATGGTCGCTCAGAAAGATGTACCCCGCATTATTGCTTTAGTTGCCGATCAGGTACCTGACGTGCCCGAGCAGGCCTACTGGACCAACTTTTTACACCAGGACACTCCTTTTTACCCCGGCACCGAGCGGTTAGCCCGCAGTCGGAAGTTATCTGTTTTTTATACGGAATTAGTCCGGGTTAGCCGGGGGCATTATGAAGTAACCTTTACCTTAATTGGTGAACCCCCTTATGATAACCTCCCACCGGGGACAATTTTGGAGCGCTACCGGGATCTACTGGAAGAAACCATTCGAAAGCACCCTTCCGACTGGCTTTGGTCGCATAAACGATGGAAACATTGGCGGGGTAAGTATCCGAAGATTGAAGTGAAGCTAGAATAAGCAAACGCCCGAAACCAATTTCGGGCGTTTGCTTATTCTAAGCCATCAATAGCCAATTAATGCTTCACCAATTTGATCGCTTTATGCTCAGTTCCTGCTCTTACGTTCAGCAGTACGAGCCCTTTCCGGTCATTGATAGGTAAATTTATTCGTTCGATTGGCGCGGCCTGATCGATGATACGCTGTTCAAACACTCGTCCCTGCGTATCCATCAGTTCTATTTTTACCAGCCGCCCCAAAACGCCACTGATTTCTATTTCCGCGTTTTCTTTTGCTACCGGATTACCCAACACCCGTACCTGAAGGCCAGCAACCGGTTCAGCTCCCCTACGAGCCCCATTAGCCCCACAGGTTACTAGCCAGTTGTACGTATAGCTTACCTCGCCCTCGGTACCAGCTTGGGTAGCCTTGAGAGTAATCACCGGATTGTCGGTGTATAAATTAAGCGAGTAAGGACCAGGGTTAGTTGTGGGTAAAGTTTCGTTGACCACCAAAAACGTTATAGCCTGCCCGTTTTGCCCACTGTATTGAGGAGTGAAGGTAAGGGTTCTCTGCCCGGCTGAAGCTACAGTACAACTTACGGTTGTTACACCTGTAATGGCAAAAACACCTGGATCAGGCCCGCTAGCAGTATTATCGCAGGCAGCTAACCAGTTATAAGCGAAACTGGCTTCGCCGGGTGTACCAGGTTGGGTAGCCTTAAGCGTAATGACTGGATTATCAGTATAAAGGTTAATCGTATAAGGTCCTGGATCGGTTGTTGGCAGGATCTCATTAACAACCGAGAATGTAATAGGCTGGCCATTCGGCCCGGCGTATTGGGGAGCGAAGGTAACCGTACGTAGCCCGGCTGTTACAGTCACGCAACTTACAGTCGTTACGCCAGTGATGGACAAGGGAGCTGGTAGCTGATCGCTAACCGCTTTTAACGCCTTGTCAGCCTGAATAAAGCCGTAGCCCGTGCCGAAATCGAAGCCGGTATCGAAGCCCGGCGTAGCGGGATCATTCATATCCAGCGCTGTCTGTTCCAGAATCGACAATATAGTACTGGATGACAAATTATTGCTGGCTTTTTCCTGCATGAGAGCCGCCACCGCTGCGGCATGTGGAGCTGCAGCTGATGTACCAAAGAAATTCGGAAAATCATCCGGATCTGACCGGGAGTCGGCAACGAAGAACGTAGTATTTGTACCATCTACTGCCGTTATTTCGGGCTTTTGCCGGACAATTGGCTGGGATAGCCGCTGCCCGTTTATATCAAACAAAATTGGGGTTCCGCCCGCCGAGGAAAACGGTTCGATGGTAGCGGTAGTTAGCGTAGAACTAAAGGCTGGTGTATTGTAAAAAGGGGCGGCTCCAACGGCAATAGCGCGAGTTGAGTTGGCGTGGCCTACTGTCGTTGAACTCTTCGTGTCGTATTCGGTAGTTACCGAGCTGCCGAAGTTCACCCACTTGATTATGGATGGATCAGGCCCTGCATACTTAACAAGAACCAGATCAACAACAATAGGAAAACCCAGCGTGTTGGTGAAACCAAAAACCTCAACAGGGTCAGCCCCAACGTTTGAATCAAAAGCACCGGACACCAATAACCCGCCACTGTACACCAGCAGATCCATATCCGTTTGAGCGCCCGCTCCTCCACTAACTGAATAAAAGGGATCGTCCCATTGGAAGCTGATAATTACCTCCGCCCCAGGCGGCACCACGAGTGATTGAAACCGGTCGCCGTTGCTAAAATTATGAGCGGAGTAAGTGCCTGCGTCGTAACGCGGATCACGGAATGGAGTACTTTGGAATTGGCTTTGGTAAGAAGACCGGCCAGCATTACCGGCTGATGAAAAATAAGTCACACCGTTACTATTCACCACCTCGTCGACAGCCTGGGCAATGGGCCCGTCCTGAAAGAATGGCTCGGCAAAGTAAAAAATATCATCGGTTATTATTTTGCAACCAGCGGCAGCCAAGTCCCGAATGCCCTGAGCGAAATCGAGCGCGCTTTCGAATGCAGTATGAAACGCTAAAGGCGACCCAGGCGCTACATCGTGAATAAGTTCGGCCATGGCTCGCCCTTCGTCGCTACCACTTTGATCTGACAGATCAGCCAGCACCTCTACATTGTCTGGCAAATCACCAGAGGCAACCCCGCCCGGCGCTCCTCCTAAATTATTATACGAGTCAGACAGGATTCCAACCTTCACGCCTGCTCCGCTGACGCCATACGTCGTACGAGCCGCATTAGAGCGCATGGCGACATCCCCCTGCGACGTCACTGCACCGACGTTATGGATTGGCTTGTAAACAGGACGAGCAAATTTTAGGGTTGGTACGTTTTCCAGTTCACTCAACTTATCCATGGGCAAATAGCCCGATACTTGCTGTTTAAAGACAACACCCCTCGCGAGTCCTAATGCCTGCAATTCGGTTAGTAGTGCCCGACCATCCTGCCCTGGCACGGCCAGCGCTTCAATAGCGATGGTATTGCCTGATGTCTGAAACAAGTTTAGCGTTTTTAGCCCAGCAACGGGGGCGGCATTGTTCGGTAAACCGTTTTGCTGAACCCCTAATAAAGCTGACGAAATTTTGGCGGCCTTAACAGCTTTTTTATCAGGAATTTGAGCGTTGCTCAACGTCGGTTGGCACAATAAGCCCAGTGCAACTAGCCCTGTTGCACACCTGCTACGTAATGTTTGTAACATAGTCAAGTTAGTTTGAAGTAATTGTAAAGTGTTTATCAACTACGCTACACAAAATACTGATCAACCAACCAAACCTATTATTAATGAATAACTTACTCTGCTTGAGTGGGCCAACCCGTTTTTGTGCTGCCATCAAAAGTGCTGCCTATATTTTGTATCGCAAGACCTTAAAAGAGCCTTTTAAGCGAGGGAATTGTTATCCTATTTAATGGCCGTTTAATAAACAATTTGATCAAATTGTTTTACATAAATTTATGTGTGGATTTTGTATATTTTTATAAATAAATTATGGAGTTAAGCACTAGATTACCTGCTGTAGAATGGCAAAAGGGTGCTCTGGAGCACCCTTTTGCCATTCATCTTTGTTACCAGATACTTATAACGTATCCCGCTTAGCGGCTTTTGACGAATCGCGTTTCGCTTTGAGTTTGTCGGCCTCAGTTTCGATGGCATTACCTACTTTCTTAGCCCCTTTCTTAATGGCTTCGCCAGCTACTTTGGCATTTTCTTTGGCTCCCTGGCCGATTTCTGAAGCAGCCTCACCAACACTTTGTCCGGCATTCTTCAATTCAGACTTGACCTTAGCTTTTCGTTCGGCGCGCTCCTGTCTGCGTATTTCTTTCTTGCTCATGGCTGTGGTATCCTGAGCATAAGCACCGGCTGTCAACAACATAACGAGCGCAAAAGCGCTCAACAAATTAGTTTTCATAACACGTTATTTTGAGTAAATGACAGGTTGTAAGAATAATTAAGTCCTCAAAATGACAGAGGATAACTTGTTAAAATAACTCATTCTAAAACCTATTGTTTTTCCGTATCTTGAACGGCATGTAAATCTATCTACCTGTTCAACGGCTGGCAATGAGGTTTTTAGCGCTTACTTCACTAATTCTGCTCAGTTACCTTTCGGGGGTTGAAGCCAGCAACTTAAGGTGTGTACAGGATGATTCGTTGCAAACAGATGATACAATTCATTTGACTATCCGGCGCTATTTCCTTAGCACGATTCGCCAGTACAACTACCACTACGCCAGCTACCTTTCCGATGCGCAACTTATTCCGTTGTTACGCCGAACACCTGACCCATCGGTCCGACAAATAGTACGTCGCGGTGAATGGAAACGGGGCATTGCCACAACGATGAGCTTTGTTGGCGCAACCCTTGCTTTTTCTGGTTTATTAATGCCTGCTTATCGCCTGGAAACGAGGGGTGGTTTGCTCTTATCAGGCGTAGGCCTGTTTTATGGCTCACTGATTCCGGCGGGGCGAGCAAAACAACAGTTTCAGCAGGCGGTAGCTCAGCGCAACCTAGTTATTCGCAACCATACTGGCGATTATTATGCTCCTATTACTGGTCTATCGTCGCAACCGTTAACCCTGTCATTGTCCGACACAGTATCCATCATTCGACGGGGATTTACTTCTTATTACAGTTACCGTCAAATACGGGTTCAGCCAGCCTGGCAGTTAGTTAAGTTAGCAGACCGACTCAACAATAAAGACGTTAAAGATGGCCTTCGATACAGCAGGCATGTGGGGGCCATCGCCGGATTTATCGGAAGTTTTGGAGCAGGTTACATGACAACATCGTTGCTTTTTTACGGCACCCGCCGAGCTAATGGCGGTTCTGCCACACTCAATACGCCTTTATTTTGGGGGTCGCTGGCAGCTTTGTCGGTAAACGTTGGCTTGCGAATGCACATCAGTCGGGTTCAACAGCGAACCGTTCAACTCCTGAACGAACGATTACGAGATCAATACGGCCCTTCGGCCACGAACGAACATTTCCTGCGGCCCTAACGTTTTCTAAATGGGCGGATAACGATCCGAAACGCGGCTTTTTCCGTACCTTTGTCTTTGTCAAACGGCCCCGCCGACACTCGTATGCTTGATTCGCTGCTCACCCCATCTATATCGGCCGCAACACCCGATGCACCGGTTCTGTACACCCCTTCGTTGACCCAATACATCCGCCGAAAAACCGTCACCGTCAACATCGGTGATGTGCCAATGGGTTCAGACTACCCTATTCGGGTACAGTCCATGACAACGGTAGACACGATGGACACTCAGGGTTCGGTTGAGCAAACGATTCGCATGATCGAAGCGGGCTGTGAGTATGTCAGAATTACGGCACCCAGTGTTAAAGAAGCCCAGAACCTAGAAAATATCCGTAAGGAATTACGGGCCAGAGGCTACACTACGCCCCTAGTTGCCGATATTCACTTTACGCCGAATGCGGCCGAACTGGCAGCGCGAATTGTTGAGAAGGTTCGCATCAATCCGGGCAACTATGCCGACCGCAAACGCTTCGAGTATATTGATTATACCGACGCAGCTTATGCTGCTGAACTTGAGCGGATTCGGGATAAGTTTTTGCCCTTAGTACGTATCTGTAAAGAATACGGTACAGCCATGCGCATTGGCACAAACCACGGTTCGTTGTCGGATCGGATTTTGAGCCGCTACGGCGATACGCCCGTTGGCATGGTCGAGTCGGCGCTGGAGTTTTTGCGAATTTGCGAAGATGAGCACTATTATAACATAGTGCTCTCGATGAAATCCAGCAATCCGCAGGTCATGGTGCAAGCCTACCGCCTGTTGGTTCAGCGGCTGGATGAAGGGGGACTGAAACCCTATCCTCTGCACTTAGGGGTGACCGAAGCGGGCGAAGCCGAAGACGGCCGTATTAAGTCTGCGTTGGGGATTGGTACGTTGCTTGAAGATGGCATTGGCGACACTGTTCGTGTTTCGCTGACTGAGGAGCCCGAACGTGAGGCCCCCGTAGCTCAGGCGTTGATTGACCGGTACACGAACCGAGCCGCCGACAGCCAACCCATTCCGGGCATCACGACTTACCCCATTAATCCGTTCCAGTACACCCGTCGAACTACACATGAAGTTGCCAACTTTGGGGGTCAAAACGTACCGCGTGTCATTGCCGACTATAGTCAACTGACAGTTCTTGACCATGACATCCTGCAACCGATCGGCCATTTTTACTTACCTGTGCCCGATAAGTGGCGCATGAACGATCTTGGTGCTGATTATATCTACACAGGTTCGAAACCAGCGCAGTTCATGCTGCCTAACGGCCTGAAAGAAGTTCTGGATTATGCAGCCTGGAAAACAATTGCCGATCAGATCAACGCGTTTCCGGTGTTGACCGCTGAGGAGTTTTTAGCGGCTCATTCACAATCGGCCCAGCTGCACACACGTCTGAACTTTGTGCGGTTGTCGCTACCTGAATTATCAGACGAATTGCTCAACTTATTACGTGTTGATAAAACGGTTGTTCTGCTTGTTAGTACCACCAACGCGCACGCCATGCCCGAACTACGTCGGCTGTTTGTGCAGTTGATGAACCAGACAATCACTACACCGGTCGTCGTACAGCGGAGCTACGCTGAGGTGCCACAGGAAGACGAGCCGCTGTATGCATCTACCGATGTAGGTGGCTTGCTGATTGATGGTTTAGGCGACGGTATCATGCTATCATCCTCGGGAGAATTGGGTAGTTTGAAGCGACTGAACAGCTTGGCTTTCGGCATTTTGCAGGCGGCTCGGACTCGCATAACAAAGACAGAATACATATCCTGCCCATCGTGCGGTCGCACCCTCTTCGACCTGCAGGAAACGACTGCTACAATACGCCAACGGACTGATCACTTAAAAGGCGTTAAGATTGGTATCATGGGCTGCATTGTGAACGGCCCTGGCGAAATGGCCGACGCCGATTACGGTTACGTGGGCATTGGTCGGGATAAGATTGCGCTGTATCGGGGCCAGCAGGTCGTTAAAAAGTCAGTGCCGGCCGACCGCGCCGTCGATGAACTGATTGAGCTAATCCGGGAAGATAACCGCTGGATTGAGCCTGAAAAAGTTGAAACATTTTGACTGAACAGGCTGTAAATTTTGTTAGATAAATAGGACGGGATCGTTAACAGTCACATCACATACCCCTCGTTCTTAATTCCTATGAATCGCATCCTGGATTATTTAAAAATAGGGCCTGTTTTTGCGTACTTCCTTCGCGTATTCCGCAAGCCAGATCCAAATCACCCAACAAACGTAAATCTGCGCATGATGCATGGCATCAACCGGATTTCGATTGTCATGTTTCTGTTCTGTATCTGCGTCATGATTTTTCGGGCTTGCACTCGGTGAATAATTGGTCATTAGTGGTCATTCATTGCGGAATCGACAAGTGTCTATGCTTGGTAATCGAATGACTACTAATGACAATGTAATAATATGAATCCTGAAACGCTACGGGAGTATTGTATTGCAAAACCAGGCGTCACTGAATCGTTTCCGTTTGATGAAGTGACGCTCGTTTTCAAAGTAGGCAATAAAATCTTCGCTTTACTAGATACAGAAGGCCGTCCTACAACAATTAACCTAAAATGTGACCCCGAACGGGCCGTGGAGCTACGAGAAGAATACCCAGTTGTGAAACCGGGGTTCCATATGAATAAGAAGCATTGGAACACCATTACGCTGGACGGAAGCGTCCGGTTCAGCGAAGTTCAGGAATGGATTGACCATTCATACGAATTAGTAAGAAAAAGCCTGCCCAAAGCCGTGCAGGCCCAATTAAACTGAATGCGTTACTTGCCCGAACGGGCCTAAAAGTTGTAATTTCGCGGAGAGTAAAACCAGACTAGGTTATGGAAGTTGCGCTGTTGAGTCTGTTGTTTGTGCTGTATCTAACTATTCGCTATTACCTAATGGATCACGATACACCGGCGGATAAAGACCGGAAGCGTTTTCGTAAGGGTATCGATCTAGTAAAGAACCGAGACATTTCTGAAGCTCATTCTTATTTTGATGAGGCTGTTCGGCAGTACCCAAAGTCAGCTATCGCCTATGCTTACCGGGGCAAGTGTCAACTAGCGCAGGAAAACTATTATTCAGCCATCTACGATTTAACGCAGGCCGTCAACCGCGACAATACATTAGCAGAATGTTATCTGGATCGCGGCATTGCTTTTTATCAAATAGAAGAGTTTCAAAACGCCTTTCGGGAGTTTGACAAAGCCGTATGGCACTTCCGCGACGAGAAGCCGGATGCTTACCGCTGGCGAGCACTAGCCCGGATTCAGGTGCGCCAGTTACCACAAGCAGAAAATGACTTACGTCGGGCCGTTTCGCTGGGCGACGAAAATTCGTTTCATCTCCTCCTCAAACCGCCGTTCACCCGACCGGTTTATCAAAAATAATCTGAACCGGGATTACACAGATTTATGGATTAATCTGATTTTGCTAGTTGTCGTAACAAGCAGAATCCTGTAAATCCATAAATCTGTGTAATCCCGGTTCAGACTTACCTTCCTGCCAATTCTTTTGACTTTTGAGCGGCTTTCTGAGCGTCGTCGGCTTTACCGCTTCGTCGGTACGCATTGGCTAATTCAGTGTATAAGTCAGCTTGTTCTTTAGCCGTTGGCTTCAGAGCTAGGGCCTTGTTTACCCACTTGATAACCGTTGGTGCATCGGTGGCGTCGGGGCTGGCTCGGTTGAACAAGCGAGAGATGTACAGATACTCCGGCACCGACAACTGATTGGCGTTAACCTGATTATCCATTCGTTCGACAGCTTTCGCCGTCTGACGCGCCCGGAAATAAGCATTTACTTCGGGAAGCAGTGTCCGGTTGGCTGCTACTTTTGACTCAATACCAATCTTGACCAGACCCTGACGAATCTCCAGAATCTTACTAACCGGAAATTGCGCTCCTCTCCCACTGTACAACGACGACATCAGGATGTTTTCGGCAACTTGCTGCGTTGGCTGAGCCCCGTACGCTTTACGATACGTATCCAGATGCGTGAGCATATATTGAAACATAGGGTTCTCATAATCCAATACTAGTTTCTGCAACGCCAGCCAGTTTGTCTGATTGGCAAACGTTGCCGGTGTCTGCTGCTGAGCATAGTCGTTCATAGCCGATATGTTAGCCACGGTATCTTTAATAACCCGGCTAAACATCGCATAGTCAATCAGAAAATTAGCGGATCGTTCGCCCTGCTGATAACGCGACTTCATCGTCTGGCTGCGCAGTTTTGGGTCTAGCGCGTTGGTTCCGTGACGGATTACTTCGTCGGTTGAATTATTACTCATGGCAAAGTGAACCAAATTCTGTTGCGGATCGAAATACAGGAACAGCGGCAACGACGGCAC
Organism: Spirosoma soli; assembly: GCF_042684525.1. Taxonomy (NCBI): domain Bacteria; kingdom Pseudomonadati; phylum Bacteroidota; class Cytophagia; order Cytophagales; family Cytophagaceae; genus Spirosoma; species Spirosoma soli. The sequence goes on from NZ_JBHULN010000001.1 coordinate 427,471, forward strand.
AAACAAACGACGGCTATTCAGAAACGCCTGGGTCGACGGTTTGGCGATGTCCAACTTGGTGCTGACAAACTTACCGTTATAGAATTTACCCACCCGGGCGTCAGCCAGCGTTGGCATAAAGCTTTGACAAACGTGACAGGTTGGCGAAAAGATCTCAACAAATACGGGTTTGCCCGTCCGCCGGGCTTCCTGAAATACCTTTTCAACCGGTAGTTCTTTAAACTGAATCCCCGCCTTTTGAGCCAACGCTACGTTAGCGATCAACAGCAGTAAAAAAATCTTTTTCATAGTAAACATATATGCGCTTAGAACGAACGTAAGCCGTAGTAACGTCTATTATTGCTGCTTCTGTTGTTCCTTAATTTCTTCTTCTAGTCGCTTGCTCAGAATGCGGCAGGTGTTCTCAATATCAGTAGCCATTTTCTTATCACCCGTTGCGTTAATAGCGGTATCAGCAATACCACTCATCATCTCAATCAGGAAGCGCTTCATATCAACGACTTCCATGTCTTTTGTCCAGAGATCGATCTTCAGGGTGCTATTATGGTAGTGATCCCACAGGGCAATGGCAATGGCTCGGGTGTCACTCAGGCCTTCGTTCGGGTTATCAGTAGCATCCCAGTAAATTTTATCGGGAACGTTTTGATTATCTAATTCAACGGAAAAATGAATGTCTGATTTTTTCATAGTCTCTAAAAAAGGGGCCAATTGGCCCCTCAAAATTACGAATTTATGCCGCGTGGACGATTAGCCTGTACGACATTATTGCTTGCTAAACACCCGCTTCAACAAATCTGTCACTCGGGCCGCAGGATTTTCACGGATACGTTTCTCTTCCTGCGCAACCAGCACAAACAGACCATCAACGGCTTTGTTAGTCGCATACCCGGTCAGATCAGGGTTGACCTTCTGCACCAGCGGAATCTTGTTGTAGGTGTTCACCAGGTCACTGTAGTAGCGTGTCGCATTATTTTTCTTTAATGTACTATCAATGATCGGCGTAAATTCGGCTACTAGTTGCTGTCCCGAAGTCCGGCGAAGGTATTGCGTTGCGGCATCGTCCTGACCGCGCAAAATACCTACGGCATCCTGAATGCTCATCGACGTAATGGCTTTAACGAAAACAGGTTTTGCTTTTTTAGCGGCATCTTCGGCCGCCCGGTTTAACGATAATTCAAATTTGTCGACCTGTGCCCCGAAGCCAATCTGACGCAGTTTGCTGGCTACTTTCTGTGCTTCGGGTGGGAAAGCAATCCGTAACAATGGGTTTTTGAAATAACCATCTGTTGCCGACGCCTGATCGGCTCCCTTACTGATACCTACCTGCAACGCTTCTTTTAAACCAGAAGCAATCTCGAGAGGGGATAAACTACCGGTCGCTCCACTAGGCTGTGTAACAGCCTCCAGAACTTTTCCGAAGAAACCACCGCCCGACTTCTTACGGGTAGAGTCCTGAGCGTGTAGTGTAGTGCTTATTGAAACAGCGATGAATGTGGCTATGAATGCGATTTTCTTCATTTCGACTAAATCAGGTTGATGACTAGCTAACGGCCAAAAAGCCTAAAACGTTTTTCGTACTTTTGACCACGCTAGCCGTCATTGGTTTAAGACTCGTCGGCGACATTTACTTTAGCGGCCTTCTAGCCGCATTACATATGAATAATTCCATCCGGGCCGAAGTGATTACAATCGGCGACGAAATCCTGTTCGGGCAAATCACCGACACGAATACGCAGTGGATCGGGACCGAACTCACTAACATTGGCATCCGCCCTGTTCGAAAATCTTCAGTAGGTGATCAGGCCGATGCCATTCTACAAATATTGCACGAGGCTCATGAACGGGCCGATGTCATTATCATCACGGGAGGCTTAGGCCCAACGAAGGATGACATTACCAAGAAAACGCTTTGTCAGTATTTCGGGGTAGAACTGGTTCGCAATGAGCAGGCGCTGGCACTGGTCACTAGTTTCTTCGAGAAACGAGGCCGCGACATGACGGATCTTAACCGAGGTCAGGCTGATTTACCGGCCAATGCAATTTACATGCAGAACGATTGGGGAACCGCCCCAGGCATGTGGTTTGAGCATCAAGAACGTGTCTACGTTTCGTTACCGGGCGTACCGTTTGAGATGAAGCACCTGATGACCAACCGAATCCTGCCTAAGCTAAAAGAGCATTTTAAGACACCAATTATTAAGCATAAAATCATTCGGACGGTCGGTATTGGAGAATCATTCCTGGCCGAGCGAATCGAAGCCTGGGAAGACGCTTTGCCGGCGCACATCAAATTGGCTTACTTGCCCCACTTTGGTCAAGTCAGGTTACGTCTGACGGCTACGGGAGATAATGAAGTAACGCTTGACAGGGAACTGGACGAACAGGTGCAGAAGGTCTTACCCCTCATTGAGAAAAACGTATTTGGCTATGACAACGACGAGCTTGAAACCGTTGTTGGAAATTTGTTAAAGGAGAAAAACCTTACGCTGGCAACCGCCGAAAGTTGTACGGGTGGCTACGTAGCCTCGCGCATTACAAGCGTGCCGGGCTCGTCGGCTTATTTCCAGGGTAGCATTGTCAGTTATAGCAACGACATCAAGATAAAGCAATTAGGCGTTCGTCCAGAAACGCTGGAACAGTTTGGAGCCGTCAGCGAAGAAACCATTCGGCAGATGGCCGAGGGCGTTCGCAAAGTCCTCAATACAGATGTCGGTATCGCGACGAGCGGGATTGCAGGACCCGACGGTGGCACGCCTGATAAACCCGTCGGTACGGTTTGGATCGCCTGCGCAACGGATCAACGTACGGTAACGCGGCTATTGAAGCTCGGGCAATACCGCGATCAGAACATTCAACTCACGTCAACCTATCTGCTAAATTTGCTGCGGGAAACAATGATTGAAAGAGTAAAAGAGTGAACGTTTAACAACGCTCCCTTTCACTCTTTCAATCTTTCACTCTTTGATATATGCTCATCGACATGGTTATGCCCAAAATGGGCGAAAGTATAATGGAATGTACGGTTATTACGTGGCTTAAGCAGCCCGGTGACCGTGTAGAAGCGGATGAATCGGTGCTGGAAGTAGCTACGGATAAAGTAGATACTGAAGTCCCTGCTCCACAGAATGGCATCTTAAAAGAGATTTTGGTAAAAGATGGCGACGTAGTAGCCGTAGGTGCCCCCATTGCCCGGATCGAAACTGAAGAAACTGTTGGTAGCCACGCCAGCTCATCGCCCGTTGAACCTTCGTCAGCAGAAGGGAATCAGGCATCGGCAGGAATCGGCGACGTAGCGAATGCTCCAGCGGAGGCTGATACTGAAGAGTTAGCCGTGACGGCTGACTTAGCTGCCCGCGAGCTGGAAGCTAGTATCTCGGCTATGAGTAGCCGTCCGGCAACGCCCGAAAAAGCAGCTCCAGCGTCAGCAACGGCTCTCGCAGGGGGAACTGGCCAAAGTGAAACATCTTCCTTCGCAGGTCGATTCTATTCTCCGCTAGTGCTAAACATAGCTAAAGAAGAAGGTGTATCGCGCGACGAACTCGACCGTATTCCGGGTTCCGGCGCAGAGAATCGCGTCACCAAGAAGGACATTCTGGCCTACGTAATTGACCGGGCCGAAGGACGAGCCCCCGCTCAGCCAACACAGCCCAGCCCGCAAGTAGCTCCTACCCCAAAAGCAGAGCCTCAGCCAAAGCCCCAACCCGTTGCTCAAAACGGCAAAGTAAACGGCTCGATAAACGGTCAGTCTGACATCATTCAGATGGATCGGATGCGGAAAATGATTGCCCAACGAATGGTGGAGTCGAAGCAGATTTCACCCCACGTTAGCTCGTTCGTGGAGGCTGACATGACACCCATTGTACAATGGCGAACGCGCATCAAAGATCAATTCAAGCAGAAAACCGGCGAAAATCTGACCTACACGCCCATTTTGATTGAAGCGGTGGTGAAAGCCATTAAGGACTTCCCGATGATTAACGTATCGGTTGAAGGTGACAGCATCTTAGTCAAAAAATCCGTTAACATCGGCATGGCAGTTGCGTTGCCAACCGGTAATCTCATCGTGCCGGTCATTCACGACGCCGATCAGTATAATTTGGTTGGCCTGACCAAAAAAGTCAATGACCTGACCAAACGCGCCCGCGAAAATAAATTAACCGCCGACGATCTGGCCGGTGGCACTTACACCATCTCTAATATTGGTACGTTCGGCAATCTGATGGGAACGCCCATCATTGTGCAGCCTCAAGTAGCCATCATGGCGTTTGGAGCCATTGTCAAAAAACCCGCGGTTATTGAAACGCCCCAGGGTGATCTGCTTGGCATTCGGCAATTGATGTTCCTCTCTCACTCGTACGACCACCGCGTCGTCGATGGTTCATTGGGCGGCCAGTTTGTGAAGCGGGTATCAGATTATCTGGAGCAGTTTTCCGAACCGAACTTTTAACAAGATTTGACTGTGTGCTCGTCATTTCTTCCAAGCACGGTTAATCCTTGTAATCCTGTTAAAACCACGGTTTAAGACGATATGAAACAACGCATTGCCATCGACATGGATGATGTCATGGCGGACACCCACGCCAAGTTTATTCGGTTGTATCTGGAAGGCGAAATGCCCCGGTACACGCTGGAAGAATTAAAGGAAAAATCGTTTCACGAGCTCTTCGACGAGCACGAATACCGGGCGCTGTCAAACCGGGTATACGAGCCCGGTTTCTTTCGGGACATTCCGGTCATGGAAGGAGCTCAGGACGTAATTGCGGATCTAATGACCAAGTATGAGATCTTTATAGCTTCGGCCGCTCAGGAGTTTCCAAACTCGCTACGCGAAAAGTGGGATTGGTTACAGGAACACTTCCCGGCAATCTCCTGGCGCAACTACATTTTCATGGGCGACAAAAGTGTCTTGAACACGGCATACCTAATCGACGATATGCCCCGAAATCTACGTACGTTTCAAGGACAGGGCCTGCTCTTCGACGCTCTTCATAACCGGGACGAATCAGCGTTTCAACGTGTAAAGTCCTGGCAAGACGTAGCATCGATTCTATTATAAGGCGAGCGTTCTGAATAACTCCTTAGCAAACAAAAAAGCATCGGTCGACCGATGCTTTTTTGTTTATGAACTTGTGCTGATAACTAAGCTTCTACTTCTCTATCCTCTTCAATTAGCCGATCATGACCAACCTCTTGCTGGGCTTTCTTAGCTTCTGCCGATGGTCTCAACCGAACAATGTGAAGCTTATGAAGCAAGCCGATTACTGGGTACGTTGGATCAAACTCAAACCACTTTGCACCAAAGTTAGCCGCATTCGGACGCTTATGGTGATTGTTCTGAAATAATTCACCCATCATCACTACGTCGAGAATCAGCGAATTTTTCGACTCATCGTGGTTGTCGAAGTTGGAGTAACCGTACTTGTGGCCGCTCCAGTTGATGATTGCACCGTGAACAGGCCCCATTACGAAGTGAACTGGTAACAGGAAAAAGAACGCCCAGTGCATATCCAGGTAAATGAAGGCAAAAATGTAGAACAGGCTATACAACACACCCCAGCCAGCTCGAGAGAACCACGAATCACCCACTTTTTCGATCAGGTTCCACTCAGGATAATTCCGGTCAAACTGGCGCTCAACAGGCTGTTTCCGGTGCAAAACTGCGTTGTAAATATCTTTCGTCTTCCACATCATCGTGAATATATTCTTCGTATGATGAGGAGAATGAGGGTCTCTTGGAGTGTCGCTGAAAGCGTGGTGCATCCGGTGCAATACAGCATAGGCACGCGGGCTCAGGTAAGACGAACCTTGTGAAACATACGTTAACGCATAGAAGAACCGCTCCCAAAACTTGCTCATCGAAAACATTTTATGAGCCGAGTAACGGTGTAAGAAGAAGGTTTGGCAGAACAGAGACAGATACCAATGTCCAATGAATGCGGCCAGTACTATCACAATATGGCTTGGTTAGATGGTAAACAACTGGTGACTAAAAATACTACTACAAAACTAACGAAATTTAAGCCGTTTTGGCTTGCTTTCTTGTAATAATATAGTAATTAATTTGTAGTAGTTGCGTATTGCAGCAAATTAGCGCCCATTCGCAGGGCTTGCTGACGGACGGGTTCGGGGTCATTATACACGCTCTGATCTTCCCAGCCGTTGCCCAGGTCGCACTCGTAGCTGTAAAAGCAAATTAGTCTTCCCTGATAAATTAGTCCAAACCCCTGGGGAGCTTTACCATCATGTTCGTGAACCTTGGGCAGACCGCTCGCGAATTTAAATTTTTGCTGATAGACAGGATGGTTGAAGGGCAACTCCACAAAGTTCAATTCCGGAAATACCTTCTTCATCTCGCGCCGGATGAATTTATCCATGCCGTAATTATCATCGACATGTAAGAAGCCGCCCGACATCAAGTACCGACGCATGTTCTGGGCATCGGCATCGCTAAAGCTCACATTGCCATGCCCAGTCATATGGACGAACGGATATCCGAATATGTCAGGGCTACCGGGCTCGACAATATCCTCTTCGGGGAAGATATTCATCCGCAGGTTTGCATTAGCAAACTTGATCAGATTCGGCAGGGACGTTTTATTAGCGTACCAGTCTCCCCCACCGTTATATTTTAGCTTAGCAATTTTGTAGGCGTACTGAGCCTGAGCGGCCGATCCAACACAGCCAACCGCTATTAATAAAATGAGTAACCGTTTCATAGTCAATTTTTAATGGAACCCAGATGGCACAGCTTTACGAATTCCCGCTAATGGTTGTCCGCACAATCTGTGTCCATCATGCATTTACAAAATTCAATATCTGACAGGCCGTTAATGCTGCTGTTTCGGTACGTAGGCGATTCGAGCCAAGCGTTACTATTTGAAAACCGCCCCTAACAGCCTCTTCAATTTCTTTATCCGAAAAATCGCCTTCGGGGCCAACCAGTACTGCATACTTTCCTCCTGCCGTAGCCGCTCTCGCCAAATAATCGGGTAACGATTCGGGCGGCAGATGGGCTATAAACCGCTGTTCTTCATCAACTGTTTTTAGCATTTCACTGAACGAAACGGCCTCGTCTAGTTGTGGTAAAAAAGACTGTAGCGACTGCTTCATGGCGGCAATGGCAATTTTCTCCAACCGCTCTAGTTTCAGCACCCGACGCTCGGAGTGTTGCCCGTAAAAAAAACTGATTCGCTCAATACCGACCTCCACCGCTTTCTCCACGAACCACTCGATGCGATCTAAGTTTTTAGTCGGCGCTACGCCGATTCGGATGGAAAACGGACGTTCAGGAGTCGTTTCAGTTTCCGTAATCCGAAATGTGCACTGGCGGGCATCGGCCTTTGTAATAACGGCTGAATGGCGGTTTCCGTGTCCGTCTGTCACGGCAATAGCGTCGCCAATACCTAGTCGTAGCGTCTTGACAGCATGTCGCGAATCGTCTTCGCTAAGATACGTAACTCCGCCTGGCTGATAAAATAGATGCATACGTAAAGAGAACTCTACTCCGAGACGGGTTGGCTAAAAATCAGCAATCAGATTGGTCTTAAACAGCTTAATGGCAATGGCTAGCAGGATAATGCCAAAGATCTTACGCAACACATCTAAGCCGCCGGGGCCAATCCTGGTTTCGAGCCACTCCGACGATTTCAGAACGGCATAAATCAGTATGAGGTTAATGATGATGCCGATAATGATGTTCACAATCTGATATTCTGCACGCAGTGAAATAATGGTTGTGAGTGTACCGGCCCCGGCTATCAACGGAAAAGCGATGGGCACAATGTGCGTTGCTCCGCCCGTACTCACTTCCGACTTGAATATGGTGCGCCCCAGGATCATCTCAAGCCCAATCAGGAAAATGATTAAGGCGCCGGCCACCGCAAACGACGCTACGTCGACGCCAAATAGTTTCAGAATTCGTTCGCCTACAAAAAGGAAGGCTATCATCAACGCTCCGGAGACAAACGTAGCTCGCTCCGATTCTATTTTACCCACTTTTTTGCGCAGGTCAATAATTACTGGCAGTGAGCCGATAACGTCAATAACTGAAAAGAGGATAAGTGTAACCGATACACTTTCTTTAAGATCAAACATGGTGGTGAGCTTATCATTCTACTGCTGAGATGACAAGAGAAATTGCATTAAGGTTTCAATCTCCTTTTGCGCAATAGCCGGAAAGTTCGCAATCCTGAAGGTGGTGTATTTCCAGTCGCCATAGCCATTGCCGAGTGTGATGCCGGCCTGTTGAGCAGCCACCTTAACTGCTTTAATATCAGCTTCGGCCCCTTCAACGGCGATGACTGTATCCGAGCGAACGGCCGGATCGGTGATGAGGAGTTGAAACGGTGAGTCGCTCATTTCGTACTCGAAGAAGGCATACCAATCGGCCGCGCGCTGGCGAGTAATGACATCGACTTCGGCAATGGGCGGCACTTGCTGCAATACACGCATCAGGCAATAAATACCTAAGCCATTGGGTGTGTAGGGTGTCTGAAACTTTGAAAAATTTTCGTGCATGAACAGCAGGCTATTGTAATGGGCATTCTCCCCTATTTGCTGCGCTCGTTCCAGTGCCGCTGGTGAGTAGATAAATACTGCCAAGCCCGCCGGAAGACCGAAACATTTTTGCACTGATGCAAACCAGACGTCGGCCAGTGGCCAATCGAACGTAACACCGGCCATCGACGAGACCGCGTCGACGGCAATCAGGCCCGAAAATTGTTGCCGGTATTGTGCCAGCGCTTCCATGCGAACCTGCGTACCATTGGACGTTTCGTTCTGGACAACGCATAAAACATCTTCGTTCTGACCGTTGCCCGATGGTTTGATACGATGCGCATACTCCATCCACTTTTTCCCGAACGCGCCCGTATACGGATGTGAACTCGTCTCAATTGTTAGTGATTGCGCTACGATCTCCCAACACTCCGTCGCCGACGACACAAAGGCAATGTGATAGTCGGACGGCACATTTAGTTTTTCGTGAAGAAGCTGAATCGTCTCTTTCACTACGTCCATGAAGCCCACACTGCGGTGATTCTGGCTTACAATGCCCTCACGAACCGCTTGGGCCGCATAGTCAGCCACTTGGGGATATACTTTCGAGGGCCCCGGATAAAACGTAATCATAGCAGTGAACAGGTATCAGCCAACAGTCAGCAATTAATTGATTTGAATTACTATTAGGTTATAGCTGGTGGTTGATAATTGAGTAAGTATCGAATGGCTAATTCATAGCCTGTTAACCCAAGACCGACAATAACGCCCTGGCACTTGGCAGACAGATAACTATGGTGTCGAAACGACTCGCGGGCGTGAACGTTTGAAATATGAACCTCAACAGCGGGCGCCGTCACAGCCGAGAGCGCATCGGCAATGGCGATGGATGTGTGCGTGTAGGCACCCGCATTGATAACAATACCATCTACATCGAAGCCCAGTTCATGAATCTTATCTAACAGTTCGCCTTCGTGATTCGACTGAAAATAGCGAAGTTGCACGTCGGGAAACATAGCCTCAATGGTTTGCAGATAATCGACGAATGATCGGTTACCATAAATACCGGGTTCGCGCTTGCCCAGTAGGTTCAGGTTAGGGCCATTGATAATCAGAATCTGTTTCATCTTGTGTATCCTGGGTAATACGGCACTCCGGCGGCCACGTCCGGGTAGTACAAGTCTAAAATTATTTATTCCCCGGACGTGGCCGTTCGGGCTACTGCTTATGTGGCAAAGTTATATAAACGCCTTTAAGAACTACCTCAAATTAGAACGGTCGCTCGCTGAAAACTCGGTGGAAGCTTATTTGCACGACGCCGAAAAGCTATACCAGTATATTTTGCTCACAGACCCAGCCTGTACACCTATGAGCATAACAGAAAGAGAACTGATAGGCTTTCTGACGTATCTAGGCGAACTGGGTCTCTCAGCTCACAGCCAGGCACGTATATTGTCGGGGTTAAAATCATTTTTCAAGTATCTACTGCTCGAAAACTTAATCCAGCACGACCCCACACAGCTGCTGGAAGCGCCAAAGCTTGGTCGTAAGCTGCCCGACACACTTAGCTTTCCCGAAATTGAAGCCATGCTCGATGTGATCGACCTCTCAACGCCAGGCGGCACTCGCGACCGGGCCATGCTTGAGGTGCTCTATAGTTCGGGCCTGCGCGTATCCGAATTGCTTAACCTACGGCTCACCAATTGTTACTTCGATGCTGGGTTTGTTCGCGTATTGGGTAAAGGTGATAAAGTACGATTAGTACCGATTGGGCGGGATGCCATGCATTATACCCAAATCTACGTAGAGCACGTTCGCAGCAAACTAGATGTTCAGAAGGGTGACGAAGACACAATATTTTTGAACCTGCGGGGCAAACAGCTTTCCCGTATTTCGGTCTTTACAACCATCAAAAAGCTGGCGTCTGAAGTAGGTATAAAAAAAACGATTAGCCCACACACCTTTCGGCATTCGTTCGCAACGCACCTCATTGAAGGTGGGGCTGACTTGCGGGCCGTGCAGCAGATGCTTGGCCATGAGTCAATCACAACTACCGAAATCTATACCCACCTCGACCGCGACTATTTACAGCAAACCCTGCGCGAGTATCATCCAAGAGCAAAGGGGGTAGGGCGCAGGGGGTAGGGCAGAGAGTCAGACCCTTATCGCTATACCCTCTGCCCTACCCCCTGCGCCCAAAACAAAAGTCCCCGCCGTCAAATTAACAGCGGGGATCTCTCCAACCTAACTAACCCAAAACTACATGAAATATCTTACGCGTCAACGGTGGCTTTTTCGCCGACGAACTGCTGGTGCTGATGCTTGAACAACAGATTAAACGAGGTTAAACTGCCGTAAATCTTCGTTATATATTGTTGAATATTAACTTTCTCCTCATCATCCAAAGCGCTGGCATTAACGCGCTGTTCGAGCACTCGTAGTCGATCTCGTACCATTACGATCTTGTGAAAAAACGCATCGATTGGCATTTCTTTTCCCGTTAGATCTGGACGACCGGGCTTAAATATCAACTTACCACCTTTCCATTTATCGCCCAGCGGAACAACCTCCGTCTGATCGCACCAGCGCTGCAATACTCGAGTTAAAGCCTGCTCTACATCAAACAGACTAACTAGATCACTGTCCGGTTCAACGACCTCAATAATGGTCAGGGGTGCATCAAATTTGAGTATCTTCACGCCATGCTGGAGAAACGTAATGGTGTAACCAGATGCTTTTAGATTAATGACGACGCCATCGCCAAATTCGGCGTGACTAACGCGGGAGCCTATTCCCAACAGAGTAGTCATAGTTAATATGGTGTTTAGGATTTGTTAGTATTGCAAACAAACCTTATGCCAGAATAAACAATACGTTAATTATTAATTCATATTTGCTTTTTTGTATGCTTGCTACTGATGTTCGTCTGCTCACTGCTCAAACTCATTTGTTTACCCTACCCGAAGGCATTCATTATTTAAACTGCGCTACCCGGGCGCCCTTTAGCAAGATGGTCGAGAAAGCTGGGCACGATGCTCTTGATCACCACGCTAATCCATTTGGCTTACGACCTGATGATTTCTTCAGCGGGGCAGTTCGCGTTCGTGAGTTGTTTTCCGAACTTATCAATAATGCTGATCCTGAGCGCATTGCAATCATACCATCCGTTTCGTATGGCATGGCAGTAGTCGCTCGTAACTTAGAGCGCAAACCCGGCATCCGGCCGGGGCAACATATTGTGCTGGTTGGTAGCGAATTTCCGAGCGATGTCTACGCTTGGGACCGCGTTTGCCCTGAATTGGGCCTAACCATCACAACGGTGTCTATACCCAATGCATTTCCCAAGGGAGCGGTCTGGAATGAGCGTCTATTAGAAGCAATTGGTCCAGAAACAGCGCTGGTCGTTGTACCACCAATTCATTGGATGTATGGCATTCGCTTCGATCTGGAAGCCGTAGGTCAGCGAGCGCGCGAGGTTGGCGCCTGGTTGGCCATCGACGGTACTCAAGCGATCGGTGCCTTACCGTTTGACCTGGCAGCGGTCCAACCCGATGCCGTTATTTGCGCCGGTTACAAATGGCTGATGGGTCCTTACTCGCTTGGGTTAGCTTATTACGGTCCGGTCTTTGATGATGGCATTCCACTTGAAGAAGGCTGGATGAACCGACTCGATAGCAATCAGTTCCATCGCCTTATGGATTATCAGCCAACGTATCGTGCAAAAGCGTACCGGTATAACGTTGGCGAACACACCCATTTTCTGCAAATGCCGATGCTCGAAGCTGCCCTTTCACAATTACTTGAGTGGCAACCCGAACGCATTCAGGACTACACGAAAGCACTCCTGGCTGACGCCTGGCCAGGTCTGGAGCGGCTTGGTTGTCGCCTTGAACCAGAAAATGGAAATCGAGGTCGTAGTCACCATCTGGTTGGCTTGTGGTTGCCCGATCATGCTGACCCCATGACCGTACAGCAGGCCCTGCAAAGTCGTAACGTATCGGTATCCGCGCGTGCCCGAGCACTGCGTATTGCTCCACACCTCTACAACACTTCTTCCGACGTAGAAGCCCTGGTTGAGGTGCTTACAGATGTATTGAAGTGAAGTAAGTAGAATAAGTGCGGAGAGTACATTTATAGACCCACCCCACTTACTTCACCTGCTCGCCCACTTCATACAATTCCAGCGGCAGGTCGTCAGGGTCGGCGAAGAACGTGAACCGTCGACCAGTATGCTCATCAACCCGAATTGGTTCAGTCGCCACGCCGTGTTCGTTTAAGGATGTCACGGCGGAGTCGAGATCAGTCACCGCAAAAGCCAGATGACGTAATCCAAGGGCTTCCGGTCGGGAGGGTCGTTTAGGCGGGTTCGGAAAAGAGAACAGCTCGATCTGATAGCGTCCGTTTACGGCCAGATCGAGCTTACAGGATTGCCGCTCAGCCCGGTGCACTTCTCCCAGAATGGTTAAACCAAGAATATTCGTGTAAAAATGCTTTGACGTTTCGTAATCTGAGCAGATTATAGCCACATGGTGGACGGCAGCCAGTTGAAGCATGGGTTTTAAGGAGTAAGTAGCGTGTCAGCAGCCATTGTGTCAACAGCCGTACCGTCTTTTTCGGTCGGGAAAGCGCGTTCTACCTCCCGACGTTTATTCCAGGGCGCTGTGGTCCGACGGGCCATGTCGATAGCAAACAGGGCCACAATAGCAGTGAACACAATAAAAACAACAATGAAAATTCGGCGATTACGGTTCATAAGGTTCCTGAGGAGTAGCCAACACGAAATTTGAAGCAGCCTTTCTATAATGCCATCCTATAAAGATATTACCTATTCGGCTAGCTGTTTTGGAGCAATCTGAAAGGCCACGCTACCCGTCTGGCCCGACACTTCAGCCCATTTAATATCCTCAAACGTAACAGCTACAACCGCTCCTTTACTCATTGAGCCTATGCTTTGGTGCGTCAGAAATTCGGCGAAATACGACACATCAGGATTATGCCCCACGACCATAGCAGTATTAGTCGACTCTGGAAGCGCGTTTACGACTGACAGATAGGCTTTAGGCCCTCCTTCATATAACGTCTGATCTAATCGAATCTCTGCCGTATCGAAATTAATCTGCTCGGCTATAACCTTGGCCGTATCTTTAGCGCGTGGAGCAGTACTACTGACAATAACATCTGGTTGAACATCTTTCTCCTGTAGGTAGCGGCCAATTCGAGCAGCAGCCATAATACCATCGGCGGTCAGTTCGCGATCGTGGTCGGTCATGAACATCGTCCGGTCTTCCGCTTTGGCATGACGAACGATATATAGTGTAATAGGCATGAATCAATGACTAAGCTAAAATGATCAGGATTACTGATTATGATCTATGTACTCTCTTATTCTGTTAAACTTATTATAAACAAAAACAGATTTCATCAAGAAGAATCGTCCAAAAAAAGTTTACATTTACTGATTGCAAAAATAAGCCCGCAATCGGGATGTAACTAGCTGTATGCGTTTTCAGGGTGAAAATTGTACGTTGTCATTTAGCCTACATTTCGATAAGGGTCAAGTGCTGTTGTCGGGTACTATCTGGCCACGTCAGCACCGGTCGTTACCTGCTCAGCAACCGACTCGCCTGCGTTTCACCACTCTATTACCCGAAGCCGACGTTGCCAATCTTCAGCACTGGCTGGCCACCGGCACGCCTGAACCTATACCCTTACCCGATCCAATTCGTCAGGCCCGTCGAATCATGACTCACACCGACGATATTGTTCATCTGGAACTCGATTATCACCTTGACCCACTACCAACCTGGTGGGAGTGGGAAGTCACTAATCCGCTTAAAATTCGGTTGGACATACGCCCGAACGAGTTTACTTATCTGACTAAATCACTGAGCCGCGAAAACTGGCCCAACGACCTCACCTGGTAAGCATTAGCTATCAAGCTCGCAAGCGGCCATAGTCGCTTTAAAAATCTACGGGCTAGGTACACATGAACTGTCTAACGTTTTAGAACGCTTCATTGCACAAACGGCCGCTTCCGGGCGTATATACTTATTAACACCTATATACGCACCAAACAGCCGTTTTGTTTAAGCAGCCTTCATTAAAATGTTAGTGGGCGTTTCGCGCTACAATCCGTATTTTTGCGGACCAATCACCATCCGGTTGCCGTTTCAGCATGAGTTATTTACCCATTCAGCAATTATTAAAAACTGCCCCAGTTGGCACCGAAGTGACCGTTAAAGGCTGGGTCCGCACCAAGCGGGAAAGTAAGAACGCCATCTTTATTGCCCTCAACGATGGTTCTACCATCAATAATATTCAAGTTGTAGCTGAGGCAGGGCAGCTTACCGAAGAAACCTTAAAACTCATAACCACTGGTGCCTGCTTGGCCGTTACGGGCGAATTAGTTGAGTCACAAGGGGCTGGGCAAGCGGTGGAAGTTAAAATAAGTAACGTTCATATTTACGGTACTGCTGACCCCGATAAATACCCTTTGCAACCTAAACGACACTCCTTGGAGTTCTTGCGGGAGATAGCTCACCTGCGGCCCCGAACCAATACGTTCAGTGCAATCCTTCGTATCCGGCATGCATTGGCCTTTGCAGTGCACAAGTACTTTAACGATAACGGCTTCTATTACTTGAATACGCCCATCATCACAGCTTCGGATGCCGAGGGTGCTGGGGAGATGTTTCGTGTAACGACGCTGGATGCAATCAAACCACCCTTAACAGAGGAAGGTAAAGTTGATTACGCTCAGGATTTTTTTGGTCGGGAGACAAACCTGACCGTATCTGGGCAGTTAGAAGGTGAGCTTGGTGCTTTGGCGCTGGGTAAGATCTATACGTTCGGACCAACCTTCCGGGCAGAGAATTCAAACACAACCCGCCACCTGGCCGAATTTTGGATGATTGAGCCAGAGATGGCCTTCTTCGAGCTGGAAGACAACATGAACCTGGCCGAGGACTTCGTTAAAACAGTTATCCGGTATGCTTTACAGCATTGCGCCGACGACCTCGCCTTCCTGGACAACCGCTTAAAGGAGGAAGAAAAGACGAAAAAGAAAGAAGAACAGAGTGAATTGGGTCTTCTGGAAAAACTCCAGTTTGTCATCAGCAATGAGTTTGTGCGGCTGACGTATACCGAAGCTATCGATATTTTAGTGAATTCAAAACCTGCCAAAAAAGGCCAGTTTCAATACGAGGTTAGCTGGGGCGTTGACTTGCAGTCTGAACATGAGCGGTACCTGGTTGAAAAGCATTTCAGGAAACCAGTTATCCTGACTAACTATCCGCGCGAGATAAAGGCGTTCTACATGAAGCAAGATGAAGACTCATCGGCGTCTCCCGGCCCAACCGTACGGGCTATGGATGTCTTGTTTCCGGGTATTGGTGAAATTATTGGCGGTTCGCAGCGGGAAGATAACCTCGATAAACTCGTTGCCCGGATGCAGGAAGTTGGCATCGATCCGGAAACAATCTGGTGGTACCTGGACACGCGCCGGTTTGGCTCAGCTCCGCACGCAGGCTTCGGCCTTGGCTTCGAGCGATTGGTTCTGTTCGTAACGGGCATGGGTAACATCCGCGACGTCATTCCGTTTCCCCGAGCACCCAAAACGGCTGAATTCTAATGTAACCTGGACGGCCATGTCCGGGTGTGAATGGCATTTGTTTCTATAACCCCGGACGAGGCCGTCCAGGCTACTGATATGCTCCTCGCACTTCCTCTTTTCCTCATTATTGCCTCCGGATTTGTGGTTATCGGCGTTTACACCGAACGAAAGGTCTCGGCGTTTATGCAAGACCGGCTCGGTCCAATGGAAACGGGTAAATGGGGGTTGCTTCAGCTATTTGCTGATTTGCTGAAGCTGTTACAAAAAGAAGATATTATTCCCACAGCCGCCGACCGGCGGCTATTTATGCTGGCTCCGGCGGTCATTTTTGCATCGGTGTTTGCTGGTTTTGCGGTGCTCCCGCTTACTCCAGATCTGCAAGGATCAGGGGCGGCCGTTGGCGTGTTTTACCTGATGGCGATTGTCTCGTTCGACGTAGTAGGCATCTTGATGGCCGGGTGGGGCTCAAATAATAAATACTCGCTGTTTGGAGCCATGCGGTCCGTTGCGCAGATTATTTCGTACGAAATCCCACTTGGCCTGACGATTTTATGCGTCGTAATGATTTCTCAGACGCTTGACTTACAAGTCATCAGCTTTCAACAAGGCCTCTACAGCCAGGATACCAATTACTTGTTTGGCTTAAAGGGGTTAGGGATTGACGTAACCGGCTGGGGCGGTATCTTCAGCTGGAACATTTTTAGAAATCCGTTTTTACTAGTTGCCTACATTGTGTTTTTCATCTGCACACTGGCCGAAAGCAACCGGGCTCCGTTCGACTTACCCGAAGGGGAATCCGAAATTGTAGGCGGTTTTCATACGGAATACTCAGGAATGCGATTTGCCTTGCTGTATTTGTCTGAGTATGCCATGATGCTTCTGGTATCATTTCTCGGCGCGGTACTATTCTTAGGTAGCTGGAACACCCCGTTGCCCAATTTTGGTCCCGTGCGTCTGGCCGACTGGACCAGTGGTGCTCCCGGAACCGTCTGGGGCAACGTAACGGCTGTTTTTTGGCTATTATCGAAGGTCGCATTTGCCGTGTTTTTACAAATGTGGGTGCGGTGGACTTTCCCGCGTATTCGCGTCGACCAGATGATGTTTCTTTGCTGGAAGGTATTAACCCCGATTGGCTTACTGCTGCTCCTTATTTCGGGTGTTTGGCGGTTACTGATGGTTTAGCTCGAAATTGGTTTGGCGCTTGCCTAGCTCCTTTTGTACCTTTGCGGCCTTTTACGGTATAAATGGCTATACTCAATCCTGATCCTACTGGCAACTTAGCCTGGAAAGCGGCTTGGCAATCACCAATCTTCCGCTGGAAATTTATCCTTGGTTTGCTGGGGACCCTTGCGTTATTACTGACCTTCCCGTGGTTTTTTCAAACGATCGAACGTCACAAAGGTCCTGTTTTGAATGACTGGGTGCTAAACCAGTTACCTCCGCAAGATGTCTCGCTGGGTATTTTCTTAATCATTTGGGCTACGGCTCTCTTGCTGATTTTCCGCGCCCGACGTAGCCCGGCCGTCTTCATGATGTTTACTTATGGCTACATTATTGTTAGCCTGTCTCGGATGCTTAGCATCAATTTAGTGCCCCTCGACCCACCTGTTGGTTTGATTCCATTGATTGACCCAATAAGCAATGCCTTTTACGGTAAGACATACATTACTAAGGACCTGTTTTATTCTGGTCACACGTCGAGCATCTTTTTAATGTTTTTGTGCCTCAGACGATGGTGGGACCGGCTGTTTGCCTTAGTTGGATCATTGATAGTTGGTAGTCTTCTGCTTGTACAACACGTACATTACACTGTTGACGTACTCGGCGCTTTTGTCTTTACTTATCCATTATATTGGCTAGGTAAGCAATTTGCTCTTAGCGGCTGGAATAATGTTGAAACTTCTCCGAATCAGAAGACTCCAATTAACCAAAAATAGAAATTGTATAAAACCTTTTTGGGAGTAAGCCTGGGTGTTAAAGTTTCGTGTATAAACGGCCGTTCGGATCTTGTTTACCGTTGCTCATTCTTCACGAAGGACATGAAATTAAATATAACATTCGCTAGGTACGAAAGTGCTAACAGCTAGAGCAATTATCTCTGATGAACATACATAATCGGCACTCATGCCTTAAACATGGGCTTAACAATATCGTAACAATTGAGGAATAAATTGAAATGAGTACTGTAACTTTGGAATGGTCATTCCGCTGTTGTGGCCACTGCGCCAAAGGATTAATCGATGTTTTCAACTTACCCAAGACTTAATTTGACATTAATTTGAATAGTGAAAGATCAATGTCCACTAAGCTAGGGCAGTGACTAAAAGTCACAATAATTTACTGATTAACAAAGCTATCGGCCGTCTGTAACATTAATTACTTAAGTAATTATAAGAAGCCGTTAATTAAAGTCTCATTAATTAAATGCCGACAAAGTAATCCTAAAATTGTAAATTTTGTAGATTTGGGGCTTTATGAAACCGTTAAGTCTGCGCCCATCGGACAGAGCGTGGTCGCCGGTAGGCATTAATACGGAACCCCCGATTTGTAAACCACCGATATGAGCAAATTAAACTTGCCGCCCTTTACGTTGGGCGAGACCATTACCCCAGAGCAACGTCAATTTTTCAATAAGAATGGCGTTATTGTTTTCCGTAATTTTATTGAGCCTGAAACAGTAAAATTATTTATTAGCGAAGTAGAGCGCATTGAGAGAGAGTGGCTAGCTGAAGGACGTGATAAAGTCAATGGCGTTCCTCTTAAGTTTGGCCAGGGAGAGGATGGTAGCCCTATGATTCAACGAATGTGCTTTCTGTCGCAGCACAGTGCCGCTCTGCATGAGTTTTTGCAGGACCCACGCCTACAGGCTGTAGTCGACTTACTTCAGCCCTATGAAGGGCGTATTGCCGAAATCGAAAAAGACGGACTTATTCTTAACCATTACATTCGCACTCCTAACAGTAAGTTCTCGCAGATGGGCTGGCACACCGACAGCCCCCGTGATATCTTCCTGGGTCAGCGCATCATGCCAATGCTAAACGTAGGCATTCACCTGAACCCCACGCCTTACGAAAATGGTGGTCTTCGGGTCATTCCGGGTACGCACAAGCAGGGGCTGTTCAAGATGTTGTTTCGCAAGAAATACTTCGTGGATAATGATCCTGACAAACACGAAATTGGCTTCGACATGAACGCTGGTGATTTATCGGTTCACGACGGACGTCTTTGGCACCGGGCTCAGCAGTCGCCCCACTTTGGCGAAGCCAGCCGTCGGCGCGTAATGTACGTTCCTGTTGTTACGGGTAAGTACATGCCGAAGCACGAAAACAGCAAAACCCCGTTCTACCATCGATTCATTTCGAAAGTAAATATTTAACCAGTTATAAAGTCATAAAGTTGTAGCGTTGTAGAGTGGTCTATCTGCTTTATAGCGCTACAACTTTATGACTTTATAACCCTATAACTTATTATGGCGTACGCCCTCATCACAGGTGCTAGTAAAGGAATCGGATTAGCCATTGCAGAGGAGCTGGCCCGGAAGAAGTTTGATTTGTTATTAGTGGCCCGGTCTGAACCTCAGCTTCGCGAAGAATCCAGCCGTATTGCATCTCAATACAGTGTAAAAGCGAGCTATTATGTACTAGATCTAGCCAAGCCAGGTGCCGCCCAGGAACTAGCTGATTACTGCCAGGCACAAGGCTACTCCATTACCATGCTCGTCAATAATGCGGGA
Organism: Spirosoma soli; assembly: GCF_042684525.1. Classification (NCBI taxonomy): domain Bacteria; kingdom Pseudomonadati; phylum Bacteroidota; class Cytophagia; order Cytophagales; family Cytophagaceae; genus Spirosoma; species Spirosoma soli. The sequence continues at coordinate 447,312 of NZ_JBHULN010000001.1, forward strand.
TACGGCCTCAGTGGCCCATTCGAGCAGCACGCCCTCTCCGAACACGTTGATATGTTGACGGTTAACAATACGGCGCTCGTGCAACTCTGTTATCTTTTTCTTCCTCAGCTTCGGCAACAGCCTAAAGCGTATATTTTAAATATTGGTAGTTCGGCCGCTTATCAGGCGGTCCCTGGGTTAAGTCTCTACGCAGCTTCTAAAGCGCTTGTCCTGAGCTTTAGTCGTGGCTTACGTCAGGATCTAAAACGCACATCTGTTTCAGTAACCTGCGTGTGTCCCGGCTCAACTGACACTGATTTTGGCGCCCGCGCTCAGATTGGAGAGAAAGCACAAAAAGCCGCTGAGCGTGTAAATATGACACCGGCGGAAGTGGCCCGGCAAGCCGTTGACGCTACATTGGCCGGTAAGGCCGAAGTAGTAACGGGCGTTATCAATAAAGTTGGCAAGCTCATGGCCTGGCTAATGCCCAAAGGCCTTGTGGAAACCGCAGCCGGAAGCATATACGAATAGCCTCACCGAATTGTGGCACTTTATTTGCCACTGTAAGGTTATATTCATATAACTTCCATTTAGACGTTGGACGCTGGACTTAATAAACAACCTATTCCACTGCCTGCCGACGTCCAACCAACACATGCAATTTTCCGATTTATCATTAATTGATCCTATCCTGAAGGCACTCGCCGAAGAAGGATACGCTACCCCTACCCCTATTCAACAACAAGCCATTCCAATTCTGCTAGGTCGCCAAGATCTGCTTGGTTGCGCTCAGACGGGGACGGGTAAAACAGCCGCTTTCGCTATTCCGATTTTACAACTACTGAACGAAGAGCGTAGCAAAAATCCAAATGCTCCACGTCGCATCAAAACACTGGTTCTGACGCCAACGCGCGAGTTAGCCATTCAGATCGACGAGAGTTTTGCCGCGTATGGCCGCCATTTAAACCTGCGTCATGCGGTTATTTTCGGTGGTGTTTCGCAGCACTCGCAAGTAAACGCCCTCAAGGCTGGTCTTGACATCCTGATCGCGACACCCGGTCGTTTACTCGACCTGATGAACCAGGGCTTTGTATCGTTACGTGACGTGCAATTTTTTGTGCTGGACGAGGCCGACCGGATGCTCGACATGGGTTTTATTCACGACGTAAAGAAGGTCATTACCCGTTTGCCAGAACGTCGGCAGTCGCTTTTCTTCTCGGCAACCATGCCGCCTGATGTAGCAAAACTCGCTGATACAATCCTGCACAAACCGGCAAAGGTTGAAGTAACGCCCGTATCGTCGACGGCTGATACCATTCAACAAGCGATGTATTTCGTTGGGAAAGAAGACAAGCGGAAGCTGCTTGTCCATATCCTTGATGACAAGAAGATTAAGTCGGCGCTGGTATTTGCCCGTACGAAACATGGAGCCGACAAAGTCGTTAAGGATTTGATCAAAGCCGGTATCCAGGCTGAAGCTATTCACGGCAACAAATCGCAGAATGCTCGTCAGCGCGCTTTGTCGAACTTTAAAAGCCGCGAAACACGGGTTCTCGTTGCTACGGATATTGCCGCCCGCGGCATCGACGTTGATGAACTCTCGCACGTAATCAATTACGAGCTGCCGAACATTCCTGAGACGTACGTTCATCGGATTGGGCGGACAGGTCGGGCCGGCCACGATGGCATCGCTTTATCCTTCTGCGACGCGGAAGAAACCGCGTATTTGAAAGATATTCATAAATTGATCGGCAAGCGCGTTCCGGTTGTTGAAGATCATCCTTACGTGCTCGACACTGCTGTGGCCGCAATGGCGCCTGCTCCGGCGCAACGCCAGGGCCAAGGTCGGAACGGCAACCGAAGCGGGGGAAACGGGCGCCCAAACGGTTCGTCGAATAACTCGTTTCGACGTAGTGGGTCTACAAACAGTAGCCGAAGCGGAGAAAACAACCGCCGGTTTGGCAACTCTCGCTCCGACCGAACGGCAAACTGACATAAAACGTCATAAAAAAACTCGCTACGTTAGGTAGCGAGTTTTTTTATTTTAAGATATGACAGATTATGGCTTAGCCGTTAAGACTTCGGCCAGTTTCTTACCTAGATCTTCGCCCCGAACATTTTTAGCAACAATCTTTCCATCGGGCCCAACAAGAAAATTTTGTGGAATTGCTCGGATGCCATATTGCTTCGCCACTTCGTTGTCCCAGAATTTCAGATCCGATACCTGCGTCCAGGTTAACCCGTCCTTACGAATCGCATTCAACCAGGCTTCTTTCGCGTTAGGGCGGTCTAACGATACGCCAAGTACGGTGAAGTTCTTGTCTTTGTAAGCGTTATAGTTCTTAACCACATTGGGGTTTTCCATTCGGCAAGGCCCGCACCAGCTCGCCCAGAAATCAACTAAGACGTACTTACCCCGAAAATCGCGGAGAGCTACGGCCTTTCCGGCGGTATCAGCCTGAGTAAATTCAGGCGCCATGGCCCCGACTGATGTCGCCTTGATAGAAGCCAGCGTTTTAGCGTATTCCTGCCCAGCCTTGCTATTCTTTACAGCATCAGACAGTCCCTCAAAGACCGGCCCCACTTCCTCGTACTCAGGAGCGTATCCACCCGATGCTTTAAGCGCGTCCAGACTCACTAAACTATTTGGGTTAGCTTTTACAAACGCCAGCTGGATCTTCTTCTGATCGGCTTGAATATCCTCATACCGTTTTTCAATAGCTTCCCCAAACGCTTTGTCTTTGCGTTGTTCCGGTGTGGCTCCCTGATACTCCTTCATCAGCGATGCCATCTTGTCAGTAGCAAACTTGAGACTAGTCTTTAATTTTTGATAGTCTGTGTTCAGCGGTGTCCCATTCACCACGGCGTTATCGAGCGAGTCAGGACTAGTTACGGTAATCGTACCGGGTTCCAAATAGACGTTGGTAGCCGCGCTAGGCCGAGAACGACTGAAGCCCGTGCCTTTTTTGTCGACAAACAGGGTGGCTACTGTAGGATTATCAACAGTGCCTTTAAAAGCAAATACACCGTTCTGAATTTGAGCGGAGTCCATTTTTTGCGTGGGTCCACTACCATACCGTAGATAGGCTTTGGCAGGAGCCGACACGCTGCCCAGTTTACCGTTAAGCGTAAAGGGTCCTGTTTGGGCCAGCGCGACCGCAGGAAGCAGACTTAACATTGAGAGCACGTATTTCTTCATGGGAACCGTTGGTCTATGGTTTATTGACAATCAGACAAGTAAAGATAGCATCAGATCGTTATAACCGGCAGAACATCCAACCATAAATTTGTAGTTACTGAAAGTATCGCTACGGCTATAAACGCCAATATTTACTAGTCTGTACCACTTTTTTTCCTTGCTGCATCATGGCTCGACACCCAATCGAGTGAGGAGATGGCCGCAGCCAACGACAATTCTCCAGCAGCAACCACCCCCGCCATGATTTCGGCTAGTTTATTGACTTGGCCGTCTCCGTAGCAGCCCATAATCTCCAGACACTCACGTTGTGTTGGCAAGCCCGTGCCGCCCCCAACTGTACCGACAATGAGCGACGGGAGTGTAACAGATCCATATAAGTTGCCTTCGGGGGTTATTTCTGAATAAGTAATCGCAGCCGACGATTCGGCCAGGCAAGCTACATCCTGCCCCGTGGCAATAAACAGGGCTGCCAGTCCATTCACAGAATGCAACCCATTGTTATTTGTCCCGGCCAAGCGGGCACCAACGTCGCCAATGCGGGCGTGTTGCACTAACTGCTCCGGTTCAACCTGTAGCTCGCGAATGAGCAGCTCACGCGGAATACGTATCTCTGCCGTTACGCGTTTTCCTCTCGTACGCAGTACGTTTATTTGTGAGGGTTTCTTATCAGTCGCCATGTTCGACTCAAGAAAGAAATGCTCAATTTGACTTTGAGACTTCTCCGGATACACCTGTAGTATGTAGTTGCAGGCCGCTAACGTGGCCTTGCTGACCATATTCTGACCGGCAGCGTCCCCGGTATGATACCCAAAGCGTAAGAAAGCCAGCTTACCATTCAAATACGTATCAATGTAACGAAGCTTTGCGAAACGTGAGGTTGCCTCCGCTTCAGCGGCTAACTCAGCCTGGCGATTTTCTACCCAACGAACGAAGTCACGCGCCTGACGAGCATCGGCAAACTGAAAAACGGGCGCCCGTTGCATAGCATCGTCCTGAACAGTGCAAAGCACTCCCCCACTCAGATTAATCAGCTTTATGCCTCGGTTATAGCTAGCCACCAGTGTTCCCTCAGTGGTAGCCATCGGAATCAGAAAGTCGCCTTGAGCATGTTCGCCGTTAACGCGTAAGGGCCCTGCCAGGCCAATAGGCATTTGTGCAACACCAACAAAATTCTCACAATTACCCCGCACCCGATCCGGATCGAACGAGTTTTGGGTGATATGCTGAGGGGTGGTACCTGTAAAATCGTTCAGGAATTGTCGACGGTGTTCAATCGCTTCGACGGTGTAATCGTTGACAGTATTGCGCGGAATGCTAGCCTGACGATTTGTATTCTGGTAGCGTTCATCAAGTTGCAATTCATCTTCCATCGCTAACGTAATTGTCCCGAAGGGCTGCGTATGCAGTGTAAGTTCTAGCTTATGTTTTCCCGGTGCTAAGGGTTGTGCTACTGCGTGCACTCGTACTGTTCGGCGTAGTGGAAAAGCTAACGGAGAAGCATCGGAAATGGCCTGAACGGCAACAGCTTCTCCCCCATCCGGCTGAAGCGTAAACGCATCGGCTGGATAGTCCTGACCATCGATCCGGGCCCGTTGTAACCCAGTGAATTTAGCATCAGCCAGGCGATTCTTGAGGGAAAAGGTAAAACCGCCAGTTGTGTTACGCAGACTGTTACGCGTGTATAACTGCTTGAGCAGAACGTTAGGAATAAATTGGAACACGAGGTCGGATCAGGAATGATAAATGATGAATGGGATACTAACAAGTAGCCTGGTATAAAGCATTCGACATTGTTTCAAACCGTCCTGTGCCGGATTGGTTTATGAAGTCTATGCTCAACGTTTCCATAATTATTCCTACCCTTAACGAAGAACATGCGCTGCCCCGGACGTTACGGCTGCTGCAACGACTGTCCCCTGAACCACTCGAAATCATTATTGTTGACGGAGGCAGTACCGACCGCACTGTTCAATTAGCGGATGCAATGCGGCCCTGCTTTCGAACCCTGCGAGTGATCCGCTCTCCGCAAGCGGGCCGGGCCTATCAAATGAACGCCGGGGCCACTAAAGCCTCGGGCGAAATCTTGTGTTTTCTCCATGCCGATACGACCTTACCCGACGATGCAATTCGCATCATTCAGCGTACGCTCAGTGACCCCAAAACAGTAGCGTGCGGTTTTATTTCGATCATGCGGGGCCCTGAAACAACCCAATGGCTCACCTCATTTCATAACTACATAAAGACTTATTACGCCCCGCTGCTTTTTCGACCACACTTGTTTTTCAAAGGAGCCCGACTACTTTTTGGTGATCAGGCCATCTTCTGCCGGCGAGGGCAATTCATGACTGTGGGTGGCTATACCGATACAATGCCGATTCTGGAAGAGGCTGATCTACTGCTTAAACTAATTCGGTTTGGTCGGATAAAACAGATCAATCGCCTGGTGGAGTCATCAGACCGGCGCGTAGCCAAGTGGGGAGTCTGGAAGGCGAACGCTATTTTTCTTACAATCGGCTTTTTATGGGGTATTGGTTATCCTCCTGAACGATTAAAGCGGTGGTTCCACGATATTCGGTAACAGTGACAACCTACTTAGCAGTAATCTAAGTCAGATTAACAGATAAGAATTTCACTTTTAGTGTAAATTTGTTGCACTCTGCCCCTATGCTCCATGAAACAATTGCTCTTGCTACTCGTTGCTCTAGCTATTATAACCCTTGGCTGGTCTCACTTCCGTCAAAATCCTACCGATACCAAACCTAACGACTATACCAACTGGGGCGAATACCTGGGTGGCCCCGACCGTAGCCACTATTCAGCCCTGTCTCAAATCACGCCCGATAACGTTGGCAAATTGAAAGTTGCCTGGACGTATGTGTCTCCCGACAGTGGCCAGATTCAGACGAATCCAATTGTAGTCGATGGCGTCTTGTTTGGCGTAACGCCGACCGTGCAGGCCTTTGCGCTTGATGCGGCCACGGGTAAAGAAATCTGGCGGTTTGGTAACCCACTTAAGGTCTGGCACAGCACCAGCCGGGGTGTTGCCTACTGGTCACCGAAAGCGGGGACAGCAAGTAACGAAGCTGCGCGCATTCTGTACACGGTTGGGCCACTGCTGTATGCGCTCGATGCCAAGACAGGGCAGCCCATTGCCAGCTTTGGCGATAATGGTCACGCCGATTTGCACGAGGGGCTGGGTGCGCAAGCGAAAGACAAGTTTATTATTTCTAACACACCCGGCACCATCTTCGACGATTTGATTATCATGCCCGTTCGGGTATCCGAAGGCGCCGATGCCGCTCCGGGCTATATCCGGGCGTTTAACGTCCGCACGGGCAAACTAGCCTGGACGTTCCGCACGATCCCGAAACCCGGCGATTACGGTTACGACACCTGGCCCAAGGAGGCCTATAAGAACTTCGACGTGGGGGGCGCTAACAACTGGGCGGGTATGGCCATCGACCGCCCCCGCGGCATTGTTTACGTACCAACAGGCTCGGCATCCTACGATTTCTATGGCGGCAATCGCAAAGGCCAAAACCTGTTTGCCAATTGTCTGCTCGCGCTCGACGCCCGCACCGGCAAACGGCTCTGGCACTTCCAGGCGGTACACCACGACCTCTGGGACCGCGACTTTCCGGCTCCGCCTAACCTGGTGACCATTACACAAAACGGCCCTGACGGAAAGCTCCGAAAGATTGACGCCGTGGCACAGGTTACCAAATCAGGCTTTGTGCTCGTATTTGACCGCGTAACGGGTAAGCCCCTGTTCCCAATCAAAGAAGTGCCCGTACCGGCATCCGACATTCCGGGGGAAGCCACCTGGCCAACGCAGCCAATTCCTCAAAAACCGGCTCCCTTCGCCCGGCAGGTCATGACCGAAGCCGACGTTAATCCGCACTCCGCGGATCGTGATTCGCTGCGGACAATTTTGCGGAGTATTGGCACCCGACTGTATGAACCCATTAGTAAGCGCGGTTCACTTATGTTTCCGGGTACAGACGGCGGGGCTGAATGGGGTGGTGCAGCCGCCGATCCAGATGGCATTCTCTACGTTAACGCCAATGATGTGCCCTGGATTTTCACTATGGTCGACGCGCCTAAAGATGATGAACTAGCTCACCTCAGCCCCGGTCAGCGTATTTACACTCAGAACTGCATTGGCTGCCACGGGCCCGAACGAAAAGGCAATGCCCGCAGTGGCTACCCGTCGTTAGTCGATATCAACCAACGGCGCGACCGTCCTTACGTAACCCAGATTGTGAGTAATGGCAAAGGTATGATGCCAGGATTCACCGCTCTTTCTGCCGAAGATAAGCAAGCCCTGGTTGCCTTTTTGTTCGGCGATGAAAAACAGGAAGTATCGAGCCGTTCGCCTTATCCATCAAAGGCTAAAGAGCCGCATTTACCCTATAAAGTGACAGGCTATAACAAATTTCAGGACAGCAAGGGCTATCCGGCGGTAGCTCCCCCCTGGGGAACGTTGAACGCCATTAACCTCAACACCGGTGAGTACCTCTGGAAAATTCCGCTGGGTGAAGAGAAAGAGCTTAAAGCGAAAGGCATTGGCAACACAGGCACGGAAAATTACGGCGGTCCGGTCGTGACAGCGAGTGGCCTGCTGTTCATTGCAGCGACGAAAGACGAAAAGTTTCGGGCGTTCGACAAGAAAACCGGTAAGCTGCTTTGGGAAACCGACCTTCCGGCAGCCGGTTTTGCTACGCCCGCAACGTATCAGGTAGGTGGCAAGCAATACGTCGTTATCGCCTGCGGAGGAACGAAACTGGGAACAAAGAAAGGAAATCAATACGTAGCCTTCGCCTTGCCCTAACGTTCACAGAGGTGAATGCTCTCCGATTATAGAGCTGGACGATTGATTGCTTTTCTACGTTCAGTTGAAATGGTCTAGCCGATTAAGGTCTTCTTTGATCTTGTTTACAGTACCGATTGTCTGGCTGAGGATGTCGTTTGCCTCCTGCGGTCGAGAGAGTTCATTCTCTAGCAGCTGAATCGTGTCACTCAGCACAAGTATGTTGGGTTTGACATCGTTTCTGATGACATGGACCATTTGATCCAGTTCCGTATTTCGCTGTTCCAGAATGCGGGTTATAGTCGTGAGCGCTTTGTTTGATTTTCTGAGCTCTAAAAGATTGACCACTTGCTTTGCCAAAATTTTCAAGGCACTTAGCTGACCAGAGGTCAACTCCTTAACTTCCTGATCGATTACACACAGCGAGCCCAGCGCGTAACCTTCGGAATCAACCAGGGGTACGCCAGCATAAAACGTAACATACGGGTCGCCTAATACGAGCGGATTGCCAGCAAAGCGTTCATCCGTTCGTGAGTCAGTAACGATTAGTGTTTCATAGGGATTAATGATAGCATGCGAGCAAAAAGCATACTCCCGAGGAGTTTCTCGAACGTTTAGCCCATGATTGGATTTAAACCATTGCCTGCTATCGTCAATCAGGCTGATTAATGAGATCGACGTCTGACAAATTTCCGAAGCCAGCTTCGTGATATCATCATAGTCTTGCTCTGGTAGCGAATCGAGAATGTCGTAGCTTTTTAACGCTTCTACTCGCTTATCTTCTTCGGGTGGCGGAATAGCCATATTCTGTAGTCAAGGTTGAACCAAATCTAACAGCTTACACTGAATTGTTTCGCTATTGAATAGTAGTCAGATACTGAACTGACAAGCAATTATTTTCTCTATGACGTAGTAACCGCTGACTTGTTACATAGGCGCTGACAAAAGCATTGTAAACCAGCTAATCATCTGTAATATTGCTAAAAATTACACGAAAATGACCATCACTTTTGAACCCCTTACACTACCTTTCAAAGTAGGCGACATCGTTTTCGTTGATGAAGAGCATGGCCAGCGTCTGACGGACAAGAAAGGCCCTGTTTATCCTTACTTTCAAGCGCAGATCGAACGTATTTTTTTCGACGGTCGATTAGAAGAGATGAGTGTTATTGATAAGCCTTTGGATACATACGAACTAAAAGTATCCACTGCGGTCTATGAACTTAAGCCGATAGGTACCTATCAGGATTTAGTAAAAATGCCCCTCAGGCTTAGCCTTCCCATTAAAGAGCCTAAATTGTTTGGCAGCGAACAGGAATTGAAGGATTACCTCCAATCGAAAGAGTACATTGAGAAGACCATAACGCCAGCTAATTCTGATTAGGTAACCGCACAGTCTTGAACCAATATTCCCGAACGCTCATGACTATATCGACTAGCTGGCTTTGCGTGCTGGGTTTATTAATGACCGACTGAGCCCCTAACTGGTAGGCTAACGAAATCTGCTCCTGGTCTTCGATACCCGTTAGCATAATAACCGGAATATCCGCCCACTGCCTGTTGATCTTCAAATTCATCAAGATCTCCAAACCATCCGGGTACGGCATATGCATGTCCAGAAAAATAAGGTGAGGTCTGTCTTTAGGATCAGCCAGCACTTCTAACATGATGAGGCCATTGGAAAAGATACGTAACCGGCAAAACGGCATCACTTCCTGAACCGTTAACTCAAACAGGAACGCATCTTCCTCATCATCATCTACCAGATAAACCAGTCGTTCCGGGATACTTTCAGGCGTAAAAGTTAAAGCCATAATACACTACAAACTATTACAATTGGCTCTTTGGATTTATGGATAACAATCGCTAACCCATAACTTCTTAAACAAAACCAATATTTATTCTATTTATGTACCTCCGCCTGGCGTAAATAGCACCAATAAAGCCTGCTGATAACACGAAAGGCGGTCAAAGACTTTACTTTATTTGCCAGGTTTGGCAAAGCTACACGTCTATTTTTAGGAATGTACGCATGTGGCAAACGCTTAAGTCAATACGTAACGAATTTACCTGATCAATCCAGCCCACTCCACAAACCAACACCTAAGTAATTCGGCAGGTGAAAACCTATCTTAAAGACTTGGTAAGTATGTCGCCAGGTGAAAAAACAAAACCGGCAACCCTAAAAAAGGCTACCGGCTCAACTAAGTTTATTCGGCTGTATCAGGTACCAGCAACTTATAAGGTTTACTTCGCCGTGGTCAGCACCTTCTGCATCTGATCGGCTACGAACTGATTACCGACGTCGTTTAGGTGAACACGGTCGGTTGTTAAAATACCCCGGTCTTTGTTTTCGGGATTGTTTTTAAGGTCGTACTCCTGAAACGCTTTACGCAGGTCGACCAGGGGCAGATTGTATTTCTTTGACAGATCACGGATAAACTGGCTGTATTGGTTCAGGTCGCCGTCTTGCTGATTCGTCATATCCGTTTTTTCGCCGATGGCAGCCGGTGTGCAAAGCACGACGCGGACGTTGGCTGCCTGTAACTTCTTGATCACGGCTTCGTAGAATTTAACAAACTTGTCAGGATCAGTACCGGTGCCGGACGTAGCCTTGTGCCATACGTCGTTCACGCCTACCCAGATGACAACCACATCGGGTTGCTTGGCCAGCACGTCGTCGTCCATGCGCAGAAACAAATCGTATATTTTGTTGCCACCAATCCCAGCCCCCATGAGTTCAAACTGGTCAGCGGGTAGTACTTTTTTGAGTCGGTCGATGTAGCCACCGGAATTTACGCCAGCCTGCGTGATCGAATCACCGAAGAAGATGACCCGGGTAGGTTTAAATGTGAAGGCCGTTAGCGCCAAAACGAAACCAATGGCTGAAGTAAGCAGAAGACGCATAATTATAATTCTATTTTTAATAAACAGATGCTGCAGAGATTGTCCGCCGAATATAGCGATTGTCTGTGTATCGCAGGTGCACAGGGAGGGTGGCCGCCTTGAATTTATTCGGGATATCCGGATGAAGCGGGCCGCTCAGCTTTTAGCAACTTCGTCGCTTCGGGTTTCGGAAATCGCCAACCAGGTCGGCTTCGACGACGTTAAATATTTCCGTAAAACATTCCAGAACCTATACGCCTTGTCGCCATCCGATTACGCCCGACAACACCGGGACAACGCTAAAGTTGAGTAACCCATGGTAGATTGATAAAAGCGCAAATCATACGTGCTGCCCACGATAGGGGTTGCATTACACCACTAAATTCAATGCCAGCACCCCAATCAGGCCCACGATCGACACGATCGTTTCCATCAGCGACCAGGTTCGGATGGTTTGCGGAATGGTCAGGTTGAAGTACTCTTTGAACAGCCAGAAGCCACCGTCGTTGATGTGCGAAAACATCAGGCTACCCGATCCAATGGCCAGCACCATCAGCTCGGGTTTTATGGCCTGTGACTGCAGCAACGGCAAAATAATTCCTACCGTTGTCAGCCCCGCTACAGTGGCCGAACCCACGCAGACCCGAATGAACGCTGCGATGCCCCACGCCAACACCAAAGGCGGAATGTTGGCATCGGCCAGTAAACTACCGATGTACTTGCTGGTACCACTGTCGCTGAACACCTGCTTTAACGCACCAGCACCAGCAATCACCAGCAAAATCGGTGCAATGGCTTTAACAGCCTCCTCTAAATCCTTCGTAATGGCTTTCATTGATTGCCCCCGCCGGATGCCCAACGCGTAAGCTGCTGTTAGTACTGACACTAACATGCCAATATACGGTTCGGCAAGCAGGGCCACTATGGTTTGCAGAGCCGACCCATCGGGCAAGGCCGTTTTCAAAGGCCCAAAAGCGGTTAAGAGCAATACGGGTAACAGAGCGACAAAAAAGCTGATGCCGGTGCCCGGCAGGTCACTATCGGGTACTTCGCGAATATCAAACAGTTCATTGTTAGGCGCTACTTTAAGGTTGACGAGGGTTTTCCCGAAGATAGGCCCCGCAATGACGATGGCAGGAATAGCCACAATGAGCCCGTAGATGAGTGTCTGGCCAATATCGGCATTTAATTGACCAGCAACCGCCGAAGGCGACGGATGCGGAGGCAAATACCCATGAGCGACCGATAAAGCCGATAACATGGGCACCGCGATTGATAACAAGGGTAATCTGGATGAGGCTGCTATGGTGAAAATTAGGGGTACTACAATAATGAAACCGGCATTGTAGAACAAGGGAATACCAACAACAAAGCCTGCTAAGGCCAAGCCCCACCTGATGTTTTTAATGCCAAAGAGTTTAATCAATACATTTGTAATACGCCGTGCGGCCCCGCTTTCGGCCACTAAGCGACCTAGCATAGCTCCAAAACCGATAATCAGCACCAGGTCGCCAAGCGTACCACCAATACCTGTCTGAATAGACTTCCCAACGGCTGCTACGCTCATCCCTGACGCTAATCCAATACCCAGCGAGACGAGTACGAAAGCAATGAATGTATCAAGGTTGACAAAAACAATTAAGCAAATGAGAACGAGGATACCAAGTAGTGTGAGAACGAGGGGCATAAGCGGGTTACAGTGTGTTATTTCGGGCAAGATAGATGCAAAGAACGTACGAATTACCTGACAAGGGCAAAGGAATCTGTTAGCAAACTCGCCCTGGGTTTGAAAGTCCTTCTTTTTACGTCTTACCGAAAAGCGTAACTGGCTAATTTTTCTACCTCATCCGATAACGGAGCCGCCAGATCAAACGGCACGACATGCAAACGTGTATCAGGATCATAACTGAATACGGGTAGCGGCTGACGAAAGCCTTCGTTAGCCGGGTAGACCAGAAACAGGTCCTCAGCTGCGTATTTCTTACCATAGGCGTACAACTGATACAGATCTACCTGATCAATGCCGTAATTACTCGCAGTCGCCCCTGCTTCGTTGCCCTGGAGCTGTTTCCACTTAGTATCGATTATGAACGTTCGATCGTTATGTCGAATCAGAATGTCGGGACGTAATTTGAACTTAGGCCCCCCAATGTGTTCATCGACAAGATGCGCTGAGGATTCCTGAACACTCACCTGATCTTTTTCGGGCCAGTACGCGCGAATGCCATGGGCGACGTAATCTTCGAATACGCGTTGCATCGGAAACAAAAGCGACAAGTCTGGTGTGTGACCAATTTTTACCCCAAAGCCTTTGCCCCCAAGTAGAGCTTCGGCCCAGCGCAAGGCTATGCTGTAACGAGCGAATAAACGACCAGCCCGCTGTATAGCAAGTAAATCATTAGGTATTGATTCTGAAGCAGGTACTTCGTCGAGTACACAAATTAACTGTCGGATTCGGCGCAGGCTCGTAGCATTCGAGGTTCGCTCCTGTAAGTGTAACAGCGTTGTTTTCAGAATACGATTGGGCGGCACATCAGCAGTTAGTGCGTCGTATCGTACGGCTAGTCGTTCGGCGTGATACGCGTTCTCGCGCTGCTGACGCGTTGATTGAAGCTTACCTTTCCAGAAGCGTTCGTTATTATCGACGGATACATAAGTACGTTGTATTCCCTGCTGAACGAGCGGCTCCACGGCATCCAGAAAAGTCGTTATAAACACGTCCCAAAGCGGAAGATGCGTGGCATTCGTGTAGGCATCCGAGAATGTTTTGAATGGACTTTGCCGTAGACGTCGTAGCATTTTAAGCAACGACGCTCTTGTCTGTTTTATGGTTGCAAGCTGGTCAGGCTCTTCCTCTAACGCCCTCGTAAACAGAATTTTGGGAAGAATTTCCAATTGTGTACCATCCGCAAGCGCCAATAGTCCAACGTAATTACGAACGCGAACGTACTCGCCCCCTTTTTGCACAAAGTAGCTCAGTAAGTTATCTACGCCTTCAGCATCAAAAGCTAGCTGACGAAGTGACTGAAATGCAGCCTCCGAAACTATGGTCGTGCCTGGCATTGGCTCACGCCCCGCCTGAGCACTACTGATCAAACCGTATTCAACTACTGAAATAACGTTGGGCATACCAAAACAGCAACTCTCTTCCAAAGTTAATCTATATGCCGATTAGTCTTTTACTAGCTATGGATTTAACCTAGCCGGACCAGTCATATAGCAACGTGTCAAGGTTGTTTGAGGGCTTGATAAGCTTGAACAGGTTGTTGATTGATGCCAAACAGCAGCGTGTTGCCAAGGGGTAATACACTCCGTACGTCGCCAGTCAGGTGAAAGCCAGATCGGGTTTGCGGAATCGGCGTAAACTTTCCCTGCCCGTTGCCTTGTAACAGTACCCCATAGTTAGCATCAGAGCGACCGAAGCGTAATCGCGCTTGTGTTGCGTTTCCGCATAGCAGCAGATCGTTGTGGCCATCGTGGTTGAAATCGAGACTGGTTAACGTAAATACAGGCGCTACCTGTGCCGCCAAGGGTAAGGGCGTTTCGGTTAGTTTACCCGTTTTGGTACTGGCAAAATAGACCGTTTGCAACTGATTGGCCATTAGTTTCGGAGCGTCGCGCAACTCGTCAGTCGTAAAGACGTCGCTTAACGTAGCATTGGCGTACTTATCGTAGCTCGTAAAGCGGGCGCGGAGCATACCGATCTGGTCAAGAAGTTCATCGCGCGTGGCATGGGGGTAGCTTTTGCCCTGCACATATAAACATAGTACCGGATCTATTTTGCCGTTACTGTCAAAGTCTTTATAAACTAACTCAGCGGGTTGCTGGTCGCTGGCTCGGCATTGCGTGTTCAGTCCCTGGTTACCGACTACCAAGTCAGGCCGACCGTCGCCGTTAAAATCATCCACCAGCAGTTTGTTCCACCAACCCCGCGATTCCTTATCAAAGTACTGACTGGTCTTGTTAACAAACTGCCCGTTCTCAATAGCGAACACACTCACCGGCATCCATTCGCCCACCACGACTAGTTCAGGTTTCCGATCGCCGTTCAGGTCCGTCCACGCAGCATCAGTAACCATACCAATACGCGAAAGAGCCGGAGCTAACCGCGCCGTCTGATCCGTAAACTGCGGCTGGCCGTCTTTACCATTATTTATCAGCACATAGCTCTGCGGTGCTTCGGGGTACCGGCCCGGCACGACCCGCCCCCCTACGAACAAATCGGGGTGCCCATCACCGTTTACATCGGCCACCTGTACGCAGCTTTTGCTCGTACGCATCACCGGCAGTGCGTCAGAGCTCTTTGTAAAATTCCCTTTCCCATCGTTCAGGTACAGCCGGTCCTGCAAACGCGGATCGTTCGGTTGAAAATCATTATAACCACCGCTGCATACGTACAGGTCGGGAAAACCGTCGGCGTTGGCATCAAAGAATACAGCATCCGCGTCTTCACTGGCTTTATCGGCCTCAAATGCAGCTTGGCGACGCGCAGTAAATTGGCCTGTCCCCTTGCCACCGCCAGCTTGTTGCAGAAACAAAACGCCAGCCTGACCGCTACTCCCTCCCGCATACACATCCTCGCGCCCATCGCCATTAACGTCGGCTTTGGCCAGACAGGGACCACCAAACGACAACGCATTGACCAGCAAAGGTTGACGTTTGAAATCGTTTATCGAATTGGTCGAATAGGTATGACTCAACGGGGCTTTTGCCTTTTGAAATAAAGCAGGTCCGGTTGGAGCCGCTCGGTACGTTGTTCGTGCGTCTGATTCCTTTACCGTCAGTAGTTGATCGGCTTTTACGGCCGTCAGCAACTGTTGCTTGCCGGTTGGCCACACGATCCGGAGTGAATCAATTGAAGGGCGGGTACCCAGTCCAAAATGCAACCGGGGCGATACGCTCGACTGGTAGCCACGCGTCGGCATTTGCTCCAGATACTGTTGTTTACCCTCACTGTATAATGTCACTTTTGTTCCTACGCCCTGCGTGTTAGCGCCATTACCAACTAGCTGCACGGCCAGGTAATGATGCTTCCGTTGCTTACTGGCTTCGTTCTGAAAGATAAAAGCGGGTTGGTTGGTGTTGTTAACCACTAAGTCCAGATCGCCATCATTATCCAGATCAGCATAGGCAGCTCCTGTACTGTTCGACACCTGTGTAAGTCCCCAGGCTGGGCCAATGTTTGCAAAAGTGACCTCGCCGGTTTGCTCTCCACCCCGATTGCGAAACATGTAATTCGCTACGTTCGACGATGGCATCTGCCGCACCAGCTCCAGGACATCCTCACGACTTGGGTTTGTGGGGCGATTTTGCATAAAGTCGTTCATGTACTTTATGAAATCCAGATTGGTATAGTCGCGAACGTACCCGTTGGTGATGTAAAGGTCTTTCCAGCCGTCGTTGTCATAATCAGCAAACAGGGGAGCCCAACTCCAGTCAGTGTTGGATATACCCGCCAATTGACCAACTTCACGGAAGGTTGGTGCCCCCGATCCAGTACCCGTGTTTATCTGCAACATGTTGCGCATGTTCTGGTGGTGAAAACCCGATTCAAGCGCAAGTGCGTATTTTTCGTAATTGTCCGGAGCCATCAGCAACTTCTGCCGCCGATTGTCTTCAGGGAGCATGTCTAAGGTGAGAATATCAGGGCGGGCATCGTTGTTAACGTCGGCGACATCATTACCCATCGAAAAGTTAGACGTATGGCCAACGCTGGTTTTTAATACGTCTTTGAACGTCCCGTTATGATTATTGATGTAGAGATAATCCGGTACGCCATAGTCATTCGATACGTAGAGGTCGGGCCAGCCATCGGCGTTCAGATCCGACACACCGATGCCCAGCCCATAACTCAGTACGGAGCTACTTAATCCCGCCCGTTCTGTCACATCCTCAAACCGGTTGCCTGTATTTCGCAGCAGCCGAACGCCAATCTCCGGATTGGCCTGCTTGAGCAGCGAGGCCGTAGCGGTTGCATCCAACACGGGCAGCAACCGCGGATTGTGGTTCAATTGAAACAGATCCAGATCACCATCCCGGTCGTAATCAAAAAAGGCACCCTGCGTAGTCTGGGTAGGCTTATCTAAACCAAATTTTGCAGTTCGATCGGTAAAATGCGGAATACCTTGTGCATCAGGCCCCTCATTGATGAACAGTTCGGGCATCCGTTTTTCCGGGCGTAAACTTCCCGAATGGCAAACGTAGATATCGAGTCGCCCATCGCCATTAACATCGGCCATAGTGACGCCCGTTTTCCAGGGACCTTCGCGACCAGCTACACCTGCCTTATCGGTTACGTCCTCAAACCGCATGTTCTTCCGGTTCAGATAGAGCCGGTTGGGCGCCATGTTACTGGTGAAATAAATATCGTCAAATCCGTCGCCGTTCAGGTCGCCAATCGCTACGCCCCCGCCATTGTAGAAGTACTCATACATCATGACGTTGGTGTTCAGTCCTTCCTCAAGATTGTTGGCAAACGTAATGCCGGTTTGGTCGGGAGACAGTAAGGTAAAAAGAGGAGGAGCACTAGTTTCAGCCGAAGTGGTTTGCTCATTAGTATCAGCCGTTTTTTGACAACTTACACTAAACCAACACGTTGTCACAATTAGCCAACCGCACGCAGCTCGCGACGACAACCTCATACAAGAAGGAAACAATAAATGCACTAAAGAAGGGGTTTACAATAATTCACTACAGAATTTGAGCAGCTTTTTCAGGTCATTTTCCTGCCTAAAATCGATGGCTTCGTTTTCCAGATACGCTGTTACTTGCTCACGATGTTTGCTAAATACTTTCAATACGCTTGCTTTATTAACCGGATAAGATCGGTTATTCTGATCAATAATAAAATACGTTTTGTCTTTTATCAACAAAAGATCCCCTTTCGTGTCAAGTTTAGCGATGGATGTGTTGCCCGTTGCATTATACTGGTAGTTCGTAATAGCCGATGCACCCGATGACTGGTCATAGCCACCCCGTTTTTCATTCTTAACTGTTTTCAGCCCTTGCTTCACGCCCAGCCTCAGGCCATTATTATCGGCCACAATCTCCATGTATCCTTTTGCCGGGTCGTACATGAACAAGTCTTGCTGTGACGTCGGGCCGTTAATGCCGATTAGCCGGACAATGGGGTCATCCATCAGCGTCAGCGTATCGCCGTTGGGGCTGATAAACTGCATCTCACCCAGTAAAACATTATAGTTAAGCTGGGCAGCTGCCGCAGTTCCGTTTTGGTATAACACTTTTCCCTCACGAAACTGGTCATATCGATACCGCTCGCTCAAAGGAATTGCCTTTACGCCTTCTGTTCCTCCTTTGACCCGTATCACCTGAGGTGTCTGGGCGCAGATGGTACCGTGAGCAATGACCCCAATACCTATTAAAACCAGTTTTGTTTTCATTGCGAACGTAAGGTTATCAGTAAAAATCGGTGCCAGCGTAGTGATACACTGGCACCGATTGAGTAATAATACGTCAAATGGAGAAATGCGAGCGATAACAAACGTTTCATCCATTTGACAATAAACTGTTATTCGTAACCTGGATTCTGCACCAACTTATTGTTTCGGTTCATCTCATCACGAGCGATTGGCAGAAAGTACATTTTGTCTAACCAGGTACGGTTTTCCTTACCGGGGTCAATTTCAAAGACATTGTACTTGTAATCGTAGCTGGCTGGGTCATATTTATATAACGTAACTGATTTACCAGGCTTCAGCGTACCTACGACATTAATACCGTTTGCCTTTCGGCCCAAAGTCGTTGGTGCAATCATCCAACGGCGAGCATCGTGGTAACGCTGTTCCTCAAACACCATCTCAACGCGTCGTTCGTTGCGGTATCGTTGCCGTAACGCATCGCCCGATTCGGTAATGGCTGGCATACCGGCTCGGAAGCGTACTTTGTTTAGCCACGTCCGCGCTTCGGCATCCTGACCTAACTCGATGCAGGCTTCAGCATAATTGAAAAGAGCTTCCGTGTAGCGGAAGAACGGCCAGGGGATCTGCTGGTACGTGTTCTGGTCGACAATTGCCGGGTTCGGATCAATAAATTTACGCATGTAATAACCCGTGTAGCTACCGTTCCAGTCTTCAACTGAACTCTTTCGGGTATCCAGACCAGCAATGGTCTTTTTGCCACTACCATCCGTGATTTCATACTGACCGGTCTGAATTTGATTGACCGGGTCTTTAGAGGCTACGTCAGCTGTGCGGGGCTTCCAGGGGGCACCGTCATATAAGATTGAGCCATAAAAACGTGGATCACGATTAACGTAGGGAGCAGCCGCTTTGGCAGGATCGCTCCAGCTGAATTTCGAGCCATCCATCATTTCGTAATCGTCAACTAGCAACGAAACCGGCGTATTTCCGGCCCAGTTGTGGTATCCATTCGGACCATTGAACAAGCCTTGCTGGCCACCTGGCTCCTGTTTACCGTTGATGAACGAACGAGCAAAAATGACATCTTTCTCTCCACCATTTCGCGACAGCGCGATGTTCATGTAGTTTGCCGTACCTTCATCTTTTGTGGCTGGGGCTGCCAGATTCAGCTGCGATCCGTAGCTTGTCATATCAAGCACTGCTTTAGCCGCTGCTTTGGCTTTCTCCCAGCGTTCGGCCCGGTTACCACTCACGTAACCTAGTAATTCAGGCTTGGCAAATGCAGCATGAGCCGTTGACTTCTGTTTAGCCGTCGCTACGTCATACAGATCGCTGGCTGCATAAGTTAAGATACGTGCTTTCAATGCCAGCGCAGCCGTTTCATTAGCCCGGCCCTTAGCCATCGATTGTCCTTTCAGCAGGGCAGCTGCTTCATCACAGTCTTTAACAATAAAGTTAATACACTCCTCCATCGTATTACGGGGCGTTGAGTAATCGGCAGCTCCCAATCCATACGTCTTATCCACGAGTGGAACGCCACCGTAATACCGCACCAGTTGATGATAGAAGTAAGCCCGCAAGAACTTGATTTCGCCCGTCAGCCGCTCCGCAATTTTATTTGTGTTCGCAAACTTAGGTGTTGCCAGATTCTCCAAAGCCAGATTACAGGCCCGAATTCGCAGGTACATATTGTTCCAGTTGATCGTCTCATTAATCCAGCCAGCGTCTGCCGAGTTCGAGCGCGATTCAGTAATAGTTGTAATACCCCGACCAGGGTGCGTAAAGAGGGTTTCATCGGTTAACGACGCCAGTTGCTGTTCGTTAAAGCCACCCTGCCCAAGTCCGTTATAAATTTCAGTCACAAAGGCTTCTGCCAGACCTGCATCTGCCCAGGCCGTTGTGGCCGGTACCTGATCGAGCGGCTGAGTATTGACAAAATCATCGTTACAACCCGTCACGGCTACTGACGCCATGAGCAAGGCTAAACTTATGGTTTTTATATTTCGTAGCATATTCAATAAAAGATTAGAAGCGGAGCGATACACCTGTGTTTATAATACGCGATTGTGGGTAGTACTGTCCTGTGGCATTATCTGCTTCAGGATCAAACGAACCCAGTTTGTTAACAATCGTGGCCAAGTTTAACGCGTTTACGTACACCCGTAGACTACTGATGCCTACCTTCTTGCCAATATTCTCCGGAATGGTATAGCCTATCTCCAGGTTTTTCAACCGTATGTAGTCAGCAGAACGCAACCAGTACGTATTGTTAGACGAGAAATACTGGTCACTACGGTTGGCAATGCGCGGATGTACGCTGCTAGGGTTATCAACCGTCCACCGATTGGTGTAGAACTCTTTCAGGTAGTTACCGATATTACCCGATTCCCCCAGGCTAATGTACTGCTGAGCGCCAGCTGAACCCTGGAAGAGGATCGTTAAATCGAAGTTTTTGTACGCAGCCGTAATGTTCATACCACCCTGGAACAGCGGCAGGTTCGTCCGGTTATTACGTACCCGGTCATCGGGGGTGATTTTGCCGTCATTATTGTAGTCCACGAACTTCATATCGCCAGGACGGATGTCTTTGACAATCGCCGAGTAATCTGTTTTTGCTTTGGTGGCATCGATGTCGGCCTGGTCCCTAAACACACCGTCATACAGATACGCGATATACGTATTTATAGGTTTACCGGTAGTACGCTGCCATTCAGGAGCCCCCGGAGCCTCGTCCCAGAAAATGATCTTGTTCTGCGCGTAGCCACCGTTGACTCCCACGCTGAATCTCAGCGGACCAGTCTGGCCATTATAGCTGATCTGACCATCGAATCCACTATTACGTACTTTGCCGATATTTTCGGGTGGTAGAATCAGACCCGTTGTGCGAGGAACTGATGCGTTCCGCGGATACAGAATAGACGTCCGCAGGTTGTTGAAATAATCAAACTCAAAGCTGATCTTGCCGTTGAACAACTGCCCTTCTAAACCGACATCGAAGTTATTGGCAACTTCCCAGGTAATGTTTGTATTCGGGATTCGGCTTTCCAGAAGCGTCTTCGCCTGGGCATCATTAATGATGTAGGTATTGAAGCCATACGTTGGCAGATATTGGTACCTGGCTAAGACAGGAGGGTTGGTTCCAGGAAGATAAATTTGGTCGTTTCCTAACTGGCCATAAGACGCCCGTAGCTTGAAGTAATTGACGGCTGGTACCGAGTTTTTCCAGAAATTTTCTTCTGAGATAACCCAACCCGCCAGCACACCAGGGAAGAAACCGAACCGCGTTTCTTCGGGGAACATGTCGGACCCGTCATAACGCCACAGGAACTCAGCCAGATACTTTTCTTTGTAGTTATAAGCAACCCGACCGAAGTAGTTGATACGGGCGCTATTGAAAGCTCCACCACCGTTATCCTTGCTTAGGTCGCCACCGGCAAAAAGCTGGTCAATGCTTGGCGAGAGGAAGTAACGCCGGAAAGCGCCGAAGTTATCCCCCGAAATCGTTTCGCGGTTCACACCGGCTAAGACGGTCAGACCATGCTCTCCAAACTTCCGCTCATACGTAGCAATACCACCAAGCAGAATGTTTAACTGGGTCTCATTTGACAGTGACAAACGCGGCTCGGCTGGTCCACGAACACTGGCAATCAGGTTTGGCGTTCCATTTGCATCAACGCCCGTACCACGCTCATACAGCGTCCAGGGGGTTTCCCACACCTTGTTGTTCTGTAAACGCTTATCAATCGCTGCCGTACCAGAGATCTTCAATCCTTCAATGCCAGGAATTTTAAGATCTAACTGACCATTTGTCTGTACGAAATCGCGTTTATCGCGATTGTAACCCGTTGCGTTGGTTGTAATGACTACTGGGTTCTCACCGTTTTCAATATCCGGGCCTGGGCGACCATCTGGCCAGAAGGCGGGCTGATTCGGTTTACCACGCATCTGCATTCGGAAAATGGCTCCAGCTCCCCGAGTTGGATAGAACCGGAATTCCTCACGACCTAATATACCAACTGACAAGTGGAGATACTTATTGATGTTAGCGTCAAGGTTAATACGCAGGTCATACTGTTTGTAGCCCGTTGCCGAATTCTTATAGAATGCATCCTGATTCTGATACCCTAACGAAGCGAGGTACTTGAAATCTTCGGTACCGCCCTGCAATTGCAGATTATGGCGCACCTGAGGTGACCAGGTTTTCAGCGTGGCACCGTACCAATCGGTATTTGGATGTCCCCAAGGGTCAGAACCATCGTTGTACTTCGTGATGTCATCTGGTGTATAAGGTGCTTTCCGTACGGTTCCATCCGGACGCGTGTACGAACCGGTTGTTTGATACGCCTTGGTAGCGGCTGCCCACTCACCCACTGGAAGCTCATAAACGTTTAGGTCATTGAGCATCGTAGCGTACTCAGCGGCATTCGCCAGTTTAGGAATTACAGTTGGCTGAGCAAACCCCTGGTTGAACGAATACGACAATTGAGGCTTACCAGTTTTACCCCGCTTGGTTGTAATCAGAATTACACCGTTAGCCGCCCGTGAACCATAGATCGCGGCTGAAGCATCTTTCAACACAGAGATCGTCTCAATATCGGCGGGGTTGATCCGGTCCAGACCACCTGCGCGATCAGGAATACCGTCTACTACGATCAGGGCATTATTATTGCCCAGCGTGTTTGTTCCCCGAATACGGATCGTTGAACCATCAGCGCCTGGCTCACCGCTTCTGTTAACAGCAATTACGCCTGGCAAACGTCCTGCCAGCGAGTTGGATAAGTTTGTGGTTGGCGATTTAACCAGATCCGCCCCCTTCACGGCGACAACCGAACCCGTTATTGTTTCTTTCTTCTGCGTACCGTAACCAACGACGATTACCTCATTTAGCGACTTGGTATCAGTAGCCAGCGTCAGGTTAATTGAGCTACGACCGTTGATTGACACTTCCTGAGTAATATACCCGATATAAGAGAAGACCAGTGCTGTAGCGCCTGAGGGTGCATTTAGGCTATAACGCCCTTCAGCATCAGTAACTGAGCCGCTGGTCGTATTCTTTATTACTACGCTTACACCAGGCAAGCCTTGGTTTTGCTCGTCAACAACCCGCCCTGTAATCTTTGACTGAGCGAATGCGCTTACCGAGCAAAGTAGTATAGCTAAAAAGGACATATAATAATGTCTTTTCTGCAACCACCTCGTTGTCGAGGTTTCCTTTCTTTCAAGACAGGAAACTTCTTTGGTAAAGTTTGCGTGCATAGGTTTTAATGAGCTATTCTAGATTAATTTATAATTAGTAATCGATTAAACAGTCATTAAAAGTGGCGCTCGCTGCTATTTCTACTGAGTATTATTTAATTTTTTATCTGCTTTTTGCAACATTCAGGACATTTTACGCGTAAGGAGCTCAGAATCGTGTTTTTCAGACGCATTTAAAGAAATTAGCTTTTGTAGAAATGGCATGTTGTAACAAGCCGAAGGGAGTAACACACGAAATATATTCCCTGCCTGTATTCGGCAGTCGAGCCAAAAAATATAAAATCAACTAATCCGCCCCCAGTTATTCTGGGTTTGCTTAATGCCATCCAGGTGATTGCGGATGGGCGCGTGCTGGGGTAGCACGAGTTCAGGGTCTTGCAAGAGAATGGCTTGCGCCGACTCGCGGGCAGCCGTTAAAATAGCTCCATCTTTGGCCAAATCAGCAATCATCAGGTCCATGACACCGCTCTGTTGGGTACCTGTCAGGTCGCCGGGACCGCGCAGTTGAAGATCCACGTCGGCAATTTCAAACCCGTTGTTGGTGCGTACCATGGTCTCGAGCCGGGTACGTGTGTCACTGCTGAGCTTGTAGCCAGTCATCATGATACAATAGGACTGCTCAGCGCCCCGCCCAACGCGCCCGCGTAACTGGTGCAACTGCGACAGGCCAAATCGCTCGGCGCTTTCAATTACCATCACACTAGCGTTTGGTACGTTGACACCAACCTCAATGACCGTCGTTGCTACTAAAATCTGGGTCTCGCGGTTGATGAACCGCTTCATCTCATCGTCTTTCTCGTACGGAAGCATTTTACCGTGCAACATCCCAACTTCGTATTTGGGCCGGGGAAATGCGCGTTGCATGCTTTCAAACCCGTCCATCAAGTCTTTGTAGTCAAGCTTTTCGGATTCTTCAATCAGCGGGTAAACTACATAAACCTGCCGTCCAAGCTCGATCTGCTGCCGCATGAACCCAAATACCTCCGAGCGGTGCTTATCGTACTTATGAACCGTTTTGATGGGCTTACGGCCTTTCGGTAGCTCATCAATGACCGATACGTCGAGGTTACCATACAGCGTCATGGCAAGCGTTCGTGGAATGGGCGTAGCCGTCATGACCAGAATGTGGGGGGGAACCGTCTCATTCTTGCGCCAGAGTTTAGCCCGCTGTGCTACGCCAAACCGGTGCTGTTCGTCGATGATACACAAACCCAGATTTTTATACTGTACGGCGTCTTCCAGCAAGGCGTGCGTTCCGACCAGGATGTGCATCTTACCCGATTGGAGCTCGTCGTGCAACACGGTTCGGCGTTTCTTATTAGTCGATCCCGTCAGAATACCCAGGTTAAGGCCCATCGCGTCGGCAAACGGTTTCAGGCCATTATAATGCTGGTCAGCCAAAATTTCGGTAGGAGCCATCAAACACGCCTGCGCTCCATTACCAATGGCCATCAAACAGGCAATGAATGCTACAATGGTTTTACCGCTTCCTACGTCGCCCTGTAACAACCGGTTCATCTGTTTACCGGTCAGAAAATCGGCGTAGATTTCTTTAATAACTCGCTGCTGTGCACCCGTCAGCTCAAAAGGAAGCAGTTCGTTGTAGAAATGCTTCATGAGGGATGTATCCCGAAAAATCTGCCCCGGAAACTCTTCTTTCTGAATAAGCTTGTTCTTAATCAGCCGCAGTTGGTTGTAAAACAGCTCTTCAAACTTCAGCCGCCGTTGCGCTTGCTTCAACCAGGCCTGGTCCTGGGGCAAGTGAATATTCCACATGGCTTCCGGTTTGCCAATAAGCCGGTACTGCTGGATGAGTGAGTCTGGTAGCGTTTCACGGATGTGCTGCCATGACTGCTCCAGCAAGATCCGCATTACCTTACCTAGAATCTTACTATCCAGATGTCGTTTGCGGAGTTTTTCGGTAAGGTTATATACTGGAAAGAAGCCAGCTTCGTGCTCCGATGCAGCTGCGGTATTTTCTAGTTCGGGGTGAACAATGCTGAACTGACCGTTAAACGACTGTGGTTTCCCGTAGGCAATGTACTCACCATCGCGCCGGAGGATTTTTTCGATGTACGTGATGCCCTGAAACCAAACCAGGCTCATGGAGCCAGTACCATCGGTAAACGTAGCGACCAAACGCTTTTTGGGGCCCTCCCCTTCCAGATACCAGTCGCGAAGACGCCCTCGCACCTGCGCAGAAGGCATCGAATCCATAAGCTCACTAATAGTGTAATAACGCGTCCGGTCGTCGTAGCGAAACGGATAATATTGGATCAGGTCGCCGTACGTAAACAGGTTCAACTCCTTGTTGAGCAATTCTGTCCGTTGCGGGCCTAAACCCTTCAGATAAAGAAGTGGTGTATCAAAAAAGGTAGTTCGTTCGGTCATGGCAGACCTTAAAACCCAGGTTTATGGGATCTCACCCACTCTGGATTGATCAAATTTACGGATTTTCGTCGAAAATGAAACGTATTACTCGTCATATGAATTTGCCCGCCCTAGCCCAAACGCGAAGCCTGCATATATGTCAAGCCCGCGGGGTTGAATGCCGTTTGACGTATTACCAATGAGCCCCAGGAAATTATCGGTGCCCAGCCAGGCTGGCCCTACGCGTAGTGAGGCCCCAGCGGTTAGTCCTCGGTTCAGGTACGCCACTGGCACAGCGATGCTCACCCAGCGGGTATCGTAGCGGGGGGTTACGGCAAAAAGCGTGGGCTGATGAACCGCCGTTGCCTCTTGTGCCCGCACATCTTGCAGATAGGTAACATTCAACCCTAAGCCGTCGGGCAGCTGATAATCTAACGTCAGGTTAAGCGACGTCGGCAAGCCTGCCTGAAAACGATTCCGATCGGGGGTACGCCCAGCACTTAGCTTTTCCTGAATGACCCGTGCAATGCCTACACTCCCGCCAACATTGTTAAAATCGCTACTAACAAATCGAACGGGGG
The DNA here is from genome assembly GCF_042684525.1 of Spirosoma soli. Lineage (NCBI taxonomy): Bacteria > Pseudomonadati > Bacteroidota > Cytophagia > Cytophagales > Cytophagaceae > Spirosoma > Spirosoma soli. The sequence continues at coordinate 473,772 of NZ_JBHULN010000001.1, forward strand.
CCTGATTCTGCTCAATGTTCGTGAAGTCGTACTCTGGACCTTTATATGTCAAGCCACCAATGTCGGTCATAGCAATCCCTAGTTGCAGTGCCGGGCTGTCGGCGTCGTATTGGCTTATATAGGTAAAACCAAAATCAAATCCGGCTCCTAAACCGGGTATCGATGTACTCAATAGTGTTCGGGGCGTTAATGTCCGATTTTGTAAAAATGTAGTGTAGGCTAAACTGGCATTCAGCCGGGTTACCTCTAAATAAGCCGCGTTTGGGTTATCCTCATCAACATCAATCCGGTACCCTAAGCCTTTATTAATGAAGTGTTGGGCGTTATACCCCAGCAAGCCTTTTACGGTGGCTCCCAGTAATAGCTTTCGGCCATCATCTTCCCAAACCGTACCAGCATACGTAAATCCCAACTCAGCATACGTATTGGTGTTTGCGCTAAATTGGTTGTTCGTAGTAGGTAGACCGAATATAGCGCCGTCGCTCAGGCCTGATCGCACAGCCGACAGTAACGCCTGCGACGCGCCCAATACCTGTCCAACCGCCCGCAGCCTGCTGGTTATAGCAAATGCACCACGTTCGCCGGTGCGCATGAGCAGGGCAGGGCCCCGTACTTCGCCGGATATCGTACCATTTTTTGGCTTACCGTCCAGATTTTCGCGCGTGTATTCGACGGCAAAGTTCACGGCCCCATCCGGGCTTCTGTAGCGATCCGGTACGGTGCCGCTAATCAGGCTAATCAGCGAAAAAGGAGCCTGATAGCGAACGTAATTATTATTAGCGTGGAGGTTGGCGGTGAAAATATTGAAGTATACTTTGCTCGGTGAATCGGCGGCTAGAGATGGGTTAATGTAAAGCCGGTTTGTTCCGCCGTAGCGACTCGTGGATATACCCAATAAATTTTGGGCAAAACTGGCCGTCGTCACCAGTGCAAGTGACCCCAGCAGCAGCAGATATTTCATGAAATGGCAGGTTGAATGATCGATAATCCTGCAATGTAAACGTCAATAAGTTACGTCTGTTGATACAACCTCTCCAGAATTGATTGAGCGGAAAATAAACAAGCAGTCCCCAGCGGACGGCATTCCCCATTTTCGGGCTAAATGCCGTCCGCTGGAAACTGCCTGTATTAAGTGATTATACGCCTTCGGCCTCAACTAGCTTCACTTCAGGTACCAGACGAGTCAACAAGTTTTCGATGCCTGCTTTCAACGTCAGTGTTGACGAGGGGCAACCACTGCATGAGCCTTGTAATAAGACTTTTACTGTACCAGTCGGCTCATCGAACGAGTGGAAGTTTATCGCTCCTCCGTCCGATTCAACCGCGGGACGAACGTATTGATCCAACACCGCTTTGATCTTTTGAACCGTTTCGGAGTCCATATCCAGCTTTGTGGTGTTAGCCTCCATTGTCCGTTGGGCAAAGACGGGTTTCTGTTCGTTAAAATATTCTTTCAGGAACAGCTTCACCTCAAATAGAACCTCATCCCAATCCGTCTCATCATCTTTGGTGACGGTTACAAAATTGCCCGATATAAACACCCGGCGCACAAACTCAAAACCGAACAAGGCCACCGCCAACGGCGACGCTTTACCATCCAGCAACGCGTCTCCTGGCGTAGCATAATCGAAAGAGAGTCCGCTTGGCACAAGTTCGAAGTTAACAACGAACTTCATAGAGTTCGGATTTGGACTCCCTTCGGTGAATATCGATACAGGGCGACTTAACGTGGGATTCATGCTGATCTAAAGTTTATCGTTTCCAGTTTTGGTATGAGTCTAACAGCAACGCCATTTTTTTAGTTTTTAAGCACAAAAAAACCCGCCCATTAAACTGGACGGGTTTTAGTTAAGACAATACGCTCAACTAAGCTTCTACTACTTCGGCAGGAGCCGCAGCTATTGGAGCGACTTCAACTGCCGATGGGCCAGCTGGGATGATGTCTACGTACGACCGGCTGTTACGACCAGGACGGAACTTCACGGTTCCATCAACCAATGCGAATAACGTGTAGTCTTTGCCAAGACCAACGTTTTTACCAGGGTGGTGCTTTGTACCACGCTGACGAATAATGATGTTGCCGGCAATGGCCGACTGACCGCCGAATAACTTCACACCCAAGCGCTTGCTGTGCGAATCGCGGCCGTTTTTGGAACTACCTACACCTTTCTTGTGTGCCATTTCTTCAAAAAGAGTTATAAAGTTCTACAGTCGTAAAGTAAATTCGCAAAGAAGCTATATGACTTTACAACTTGATGACTTAGAGTGTAATATCTTCAATCAAAACCTTGGTCAAATACTGACGATGGCCGTTTTTCTTCTTGTAGCCTTTACGACGCTTCTTTTTGAAGACGATAACTTTCTCGCCTTTCAGGTGTTCGACGATTTTGGCTGATACTGTCGCGCCTGCGACGGTTGGAGCACCTACGGTGATGCTTCCTTCGTTATCAACAAGGAGAACCTTCACCTTGTCGGAGGCAAGTGCAGCGTCCACGTCGCCTTCTAACCGGTGGGTATAGATAGAACGACCCTTCTGGATCTTGAATTGCTGCCCTGCGATCTCTACGATTGCGTACATGATTTATCTATGAAATTGGAAATGAGGGTGCAAAGGTAACCTATTTTCTGTAGAGACGCAACACTTTACGTCTTCTTACTGAATGGTTTTTTATGAAGGTAACTTCACAGATGTCTGAATCAGATTAGTAGCGCATTTAGCGATAATTTTATCATCGGCAGCTACAATACGTCCCTCACAATGAACGATGTTCTTGCCAGCTCGAATGACCTCAGCTGTTACCGTAACTACCTCACCCGTTCGGGCTGCGTGCAGAAAGTCAATGGTGAGGTTCACAGACGTATAAGCATATTCACGACCTAATGTATACACCATAGCCCCGATCAAATCATCGAGAATACCGGCGGCCGCACCGCCATGCAATACACCCGCAGGATTGGACATATCTTGCCGGACCGTGAAATCAGCTACTAGTCGGCCGTAGTCAGCCGCTTTGATTGTACCGTTAAGCCAGCGGCCAAACGGAGATATGCTCCCACTCATGTCGCGGCCAATTTGCGAGCGAAAGAAGGTGAGACGTGGGTTTTCTGAATTGTCCATATCCGGCAAAAATAGAATTAAACTAAGTCAAATGCCCGTCAAACGCTATTATTTGTGTACTTTCTTGTGAGGTTATCAGTACTTGTGCTACTTTTGGGCGATTTTCAACACGCCTACTCGATTATTCGTAATGAATTATACGCTTACGCAGCTTCCTGAGCGCACAGCTAAGCCTCGCCATAGTGGCTTGACTATGGTGATGGACAAAGGACTGAGTCTACGCGAAGTAGAAGACTTTTTATCGACTTCGGCCGAATATGTAGACATTGTCAAACTAGGCTGGGCAACCTCATTTGTAACGCCACACCTGAAAGAAAAACTCGCTATATACCGCGAAGCTGGCATTCCTGTCTACTTCGGGGGCACCTTGTTTGAAGCCTTCATAGTACGGAATCAGTTTGAAGATTACCGTAAGCTGCTGGACCAGTACAGCATGCAATACGCTGAAGTGTCGGATGGCTCAATCGACATGAACCAGGACGAAAAATGCGAGTACATTCGTCAATTGGCTACTCAGGTTACTGTTTTGTCGGAGGTCGGTTCTAAAGATGAAGCTAAGATCATTCCACCTTATAAGTGGATTCAGCTCATGAGAGCAGAGCTGGAGGCTGGTGCCTGGAAAGTGATTGGGGAAGCGCGTGAAGGCGGTACGGTGGGTCTGTTCCGGTCGAGTGGGGAGGTTCGCCAGGGCTTAGTTGAAGAGATTTTGACCCAGATTCCGTTTGAAAGTATCCTTTGGGAAGCTCCTCAGAAAGAACAGCAGGTTTGGTTCGTGAAGCTCCTGGGCGCTAACGTCAATGTCGGCAATATTGCACCCCATGAGGTTATTCCTTTGGAAACTATTCGGTTAGGGCTTCGGGGAGATACGTTTACTCATTTTCTAGATAAATAAGTTTACGGAATTTGGTGAACTGACGCGTCAGCAATACGCGGGCGTTAGCCACCGAATACCGGATACCTAAAACGAATATGGACCTGATCAAATCGTTACTTGATTTCCTGCTTCACCTGGATCGCTACCTTGATCTGTGGGCGAATGAGTACGGCGTTTTACTCTACGCTATCTTGTTTCTCATTGTTTTTACAGAAACAGGCTTGATTGTTATGCCACTGCTCCCCGGCGATTCGCTGCTGTTTGCCGCCGGTGCGTTGGCCGCCCGCGATACCAACGAGTTAAACGTTTGGATCATTATACCCCTCCTGATCGTCGCTGCCTTACTAGGCGATAACGTCAATTATTTTGTAGGGAAGTTTCTGGGTAACCGAATTAAAATGCAGGAACGTATTTTATTCTTCAAGCGGGAGTACATTACTGAAACGGAGAGGTTCTACGCTAAACATGGTGGCCGGACAGTGATCATGGCCCGGTTCATACCGATCGTACGAACAATCGCCCCTTTTGTAGCTGGCGCCGGAAGCATGAATTACTCTACGTATATCAAGTTTTGCATTGCTGGAGCGTTGTTGTGGGTGACGGGTATCTCGTTGGCCGGCTACTTTTTTGGCAACATTCCCTTTGTACAGAAAAACTTTGAGTTAGTTGTGTTTGGTATTATTGGGTTGTCGGTAGCCCCTGTTGTTATCGGTGCCCTCCGTAAACGCACGAGTTAAGTCTGATAAGTTTTATTTTTAATAGATACGTTATCGGGAGGCCATTTGCTATTGGCTTCCCTTTTTTACGCTTCCTATCTGCCTAAACATGCCACGTTACGGTCTTATCGGTTATCCGCTTACTCATTCTTTTTCGCAACGGTATTTCACCGAGAAGTTTGCCCTTGAAGGTATCCTCGACAGTCGTTATGATCTGTTTGAGATGCCTGACATTAGTACCTTACCTTCCCTGCTTCAAACACCTGATCTTCGCGGTTTGAACGTTACGATTCCTCACAAACAGGCCGTCTTTCCTTATCTCGATAAACTCGATGCATCCGCTGAAAAAGTGGGCGCTGTAAACGTAATCAAGCTGGAGCCTGACGGCTCGCGTGTTGGGTACAATTCGGATTATTATGGATTCAGGCAATCGCTCGAAAATTGGTTTGTAACGTTAAGTCGCTCGGTAGCTTCTATGCAAGCCTTGGTGCTTGGCACAGGTGGAGCCTCAAAAGCAGTCATTGCTGCGCTGAACGATTTAGGCATTACTCACAAAACGGTGTCGAGAACGAAAACGTCAACTAATTTAACGTATGATGATCTGGTAGATGAGATTATTCATTACGAACTGATCATCAACTGTTCGCCAGTCGGTACTTATCCGCACACAGACGAAGCGCCGTCGCTTCCTTACGATCAGCTTACCGAACGTCATCTGTTGTATGATTTGGTTTATAACCCAGCTATAACCAAATTTATGCAACTAGGCCAACAACGTGGCGCTGCTACGCATAACGGCCTCAACATGCTGGAACTACAGGCTGAAAAAGCCTGGGAAATCTGGCAACAACTGTAGCCTGGACGGCCACGTTCGGGTGTGTAGCCAATGCATAGTTCTCTCTGGACGTGACCATCCAAAATTACCATTACTTATGCCCCTTTTAGTTTTTGCTACGATTACAGCTCAACCTGATGCCGAATCAGAGCTCAGGAAAGGCTTACTAGAATTAGTACAGCAGGTGCGAACCGAACCCGCCTGTCAGCTTTACGAGTTGTATGAAAGTACCGAGCACCCTCAACGCTTCATTATGCATGAACGCTGGGACGACGAAGCTGGCCTTCAGGCTCATAATCAAATGCCGCATATGAAAGAATTCGGCGAGAAAGCCCAAAATTGGCTCGCGGGTCCGGCAGTGTTAACAAAGGTTGAGGTGTAATACAACTCAGCTGCTTAGGTTACTGGACAAGCTATAAACAGATTTCCTGCATTCGATTCTCGTCCATAATAAAGACGTTAAAATCGACTTGCCCTCGGATGCCCTGCACCCAGCCGTTCTGATTGTGCTGCCATAAGTACAGCTTATCAGCGTCGTAGTTGCGTAAATGCTTTGTGGAATAATCAGCGATCCACAGCGGGTATTCATCCAGATTACCTTTGATGTACCGCTTATACAGATTTCCGTTGGTGTAAATAATGGGGCGGACGTGGTAGTGTTCTTCCACCGTTTCCAGCCAAAGCCGGAGACCATCAATAATTGTCTCGTCGGACTGGCCGTTGATGACCTCAAAATCTACGACAGGCGCAAAGTCTCCAACCCCTAACTCTACATGTTTAATGAAGTTTGTCGCCTGCTTAAGCGGATCGCGGGTGGGGTGGTAAAAATGGTACGCCCCTCGTCGTAGGTTTGATTTTTTGGCTTCGCGCCAATTCTTTCTGAAGTGTTTATCGGCAAGCGTTGCGCCTTCAGTTGCTTTAATAAACACAAATTGTAACCGTACGCCATCGGCTTCCATTTGCCGTACCCGTTCCCAATTGATGCGGTCATTATGGCGAGATACGTCAATGCCGTGAATGCCGTAACGCATAGGCAGCTGAATGCCAAACGCCCTCACAAACCGCCAATCCATGTCATTCTTACGGAATGATCGAGCGATCCACACTGCGCTGAATACCAGAAGAAACGCCAGAATCCATAGACCGTATCGCCGGACGATGATAGTGATCAGAACTCGGAATCTCATGAGGGCGTGTTACTTTTGCGGCCCAAATTACGGTTTATACTTGAATTGATGAATACAAAAATGCCCCCTACATACTGTAGAGGGCATTAACAAGGCAATCCCACCTGGTAACTGTGTGAGCCACAGGCGACATAAATACTAGTTACTGCCTTCCAGCTTTACGAGTTTATTATACAGCCCTAAAATCAGGATAGGAGCTGCCCACTGGCCTATCAACAAGGCCTCGTGACGTTTTCCCTGTGCAAAGCAAACGGCTGCCGTTGCCAGTGATCCTAAGCCACCCCACAAGAATAAGTCGGATGGTAATTTGGCTGTATTCTGCTCAATTGCCTCAGCTACAGGACCTTCCTCGTGTGTCGGATTGAAATTTTTCTTTGCCATAACGTTGATCAATAATTAATTAGTGAACAACGAGACAACCCGAATTAAGAAAGCTTTGTTTGTATAACCTATAGACCTACTTAGGCAATGGCTATTACTTGTTCGGTTGGGGCGTTGTCCGCAGGTATGGCTTCACGAACGTAACCCCCTTAGGAAATTTAGCGTCAAGCTGGTCATTTGTAACAGCTGGTGTCACAATCACATCATCGCCCTCCTGCCAATCAGCAGGTGTTGCTACCTGATAGTCGGCCGTTAGCTGCAATGAATCAATAACGCGTAACAACTCATTGAAGTTACGCCCTGTCGACGCAGGGTAAGTCAGTGTTAGTTTAATTTTCTTATCGGGGCCAATAACAAACACCGAACGTACCGTTGACTTTTCACTGGCATTTGGGTGAATCATATCATACAACGTAGCCACGGTCCGATCAGCGTCGGCGATAATTGGGAAGTTAACTTCCGAACCAGTTACTTCCTTAATGTCGGGAGTCCAGCGGTTGTGAGAATCCAGGTCATCCACCGATACGGCAATCACCTTTACGTTACGCTTGCCAAACTCGTCTTTCAACAAGGCCGTTCTGCCCAACTCGGTGGTGCAAACTGGCGTGAAGTCGGCAGGGTGAGAAAACAACATTCCCCATGAATTGCCGAGCCATTCATGAAACCGGATGTGGCCCTGTGTTGTGTCGGCCTCAAAATCGGGGGCAATGTCTCCTAAACGAAGTGACATAATTGAATGGTTTAGTTGATAAATTCTATCTAATTAATGTAGTAAATGAGAAATGGAAAAACCGGCTTGAGACCGGTTTTCTGGGCAAACGTAAACAAGAGTTATGAAAGTTTCAAATCAACTTATCTTCCACAGCCATTCGAACCAGTTCGGCAGCATTACGTACTTGTAGCCTACGCATCATATTAGCCCGGTGATTATCGACGGTTCGGACACTAAGCTGTAGTTTCTCGGCTATTTCGCGGCTACTCATGCCATCGACCAGAAACTGAAGAATTTCTTTCTCTTTGTTCGAAAGCTTCGACTGTCGTTCGGCACGCCCGTGTTTGTCGCCTTTTTTCAGCTGCTGCATATAGCCACTCAGGATGATAGAGGCCACCGGCGAACTATAATATTTTTCACCGGACGCAATCGTGCGAATTGCCTTGACCATCTCATCGGAGGACGAATCCTTTAGAATGTAGCCGTACGCTCCAGCTTCAACCGACCGCAAAATGTAGTCTTCATTGTTGTGCATAGAAAGCATCAGTACCCGAACGTTCTTATACAGTCGGCTAACCACCTGCGTCGTTTGGATACCCGACATCCCAGGCAACGAGATATCCATTAATATCAAATCGGGTTGATGTACTTTCAATTTATCGAGGGCTTCTTCGCCATCGTTGGCTTCGTCGATAATTTCCAGACCTTCAGCTTGTTCCAGTAAGAGTCGAATGCCATCACGGACGATTGAATGGTCGTCCACAAGCATCAATTTAGTAGGTGTCATGATGAGCGGAGTGTGTTTGGTAGGGAATACTAACCTGTACTTTCGTACCTCTTCCCGGTGTAGAATGGATTTTAAATTTACCGTTGAGCAATTTAGCCCGTTCCTGCATATTATGAAGACCCTGCGAGGGCGGCCGTAGTTTGGTGGTTCGCTCTTTGTTTATTTCGTTAGAATTTTCTTCTGTCGTCTTTGTCGGACTTTTACGTGGTACTCGAAACCCATGCCCGTCGTCAGTTATAGCCAGTTGCAGCGTATTTCCCCGATCCGTTAACTCAATATGGATATGCGACGGGTTTGCGTGCCTCACGGCATTACTAACCGCTTCCTGCGTCACACGGTACAGCATGATTTCAACATTCTTGTCCAGACGAGGTGTTTCTGCCGTAATGTTTGTTTCAAATGTAACATCCACTTTTTCGTTACGGTCGTTTTCAGCAAGCATTTTAATGGCAGGCACAACTCCGAAATCGCTCAGAACGCTTGGCATCAAATTATTCGAAATTGTTCGAGTCTCCTGAATCGTTTGAGTAACCAACGTTTTTAACGTCTTTAAGTTTTTTGTTTGAGCGAGGTTGCCGTTTTGCTCTGTGCCAGCGGTCCGGTTTAAATTTGCTTCTAACCCTTCAATTTGAAGTTTTATCGCCGTCAGCATTTGCCCCAGACCGTCATGAAGCTCGCGCGAAAGACGCTTGCGTTCTTCTTCCTGCCCGGCAATCAAATACGACGTGCGCAGCTTTTGTTCATCAATCTGTTGTTGATATTGCTGTTTTGTTGCTTCAAACAATTTTTGTCGTGTTTCTCTTAGGGACTTGTTAGCACTCAGCAACTTCTTATTAACCGCCGTTGTGCGGCTTTCGGCTTCAACCAACTGTGCAAACGTTTGTTTGAGCTTTCGGGCCGCTGGCCGAAAAATTAATAAGCCAATACCGATCAAGACTACAACCGTGAACACATACAGATAAAACTCGATCGTTTGCAATAAGCTTAGTTTGGCCCGTAGTTCAGTGGTGTATTCTCGAACAATACCATCTATTTCTTCGAGAAAGGGTTTCTCATTGGCTAATAAGAGTTTGAGACCAGCCTGGACATCAGGCCGAGCCACATCGTCAAACTGTTGCATTTGCATCAACCTACGAGCTCCCCGGCGGAAGGATTCGAACTCGGGTCGAATTCCTTCGTATAACTGCTGTACGGTCTCTGAATTAGGAACAGCTACGTTACGTTCATACACACGTCCTTCGCGGCCCTGAAGATGGTACCGCTCAAGTTTAGGCAGCACATACCGTAGCTCAGCCACATTCTGAGCAAAGTTTGCCTTTTCGTTTACGTCGGTTAGTTGCAGAGCCTGCTTAACAATCTGCTGACTTTGGTGGCGTTGCAGAGCGGCATAACGAATCACCCAGAGTTCGTCCTGAAAAGCCCGCAGCCGCCATTGTGTAAGCCCTTGACCCACTGTCAACAGAACGGCCAGAATAATAAGTAGCGTCACATACAGTCGGGTGAACCGAACGGGAATTGCGAAGCCTTCTTTTGTGTTATCGTCGAAAGTATCGGACACGATTAGCGTGGTCGAAACAAATTTGAATAAGTAAAAGTAATCTTTTTTGTAATTTTACCCGTGTTTCCTACCTTATAAGTACCCAACGCCATGAACCGTTTGCTGATTGTCTTGTTGCTTGTTTCCCTTATCAGTCCGGCGTTTCGTCCGGCTCTCCCGCTGGCCAAGACCCATGGTTCGGCAGTTAAGTCGACACCGGTTGCTGTAGAACCGGTAAAGCTTTCGTGGGAAGTCCTACGCGATGTCACGTTCAAGAAAAAATGGTATGCCGAAGAATCGGTTTACATGCTGTACCCCACCTTTGGTCAGAGTATTCAAAAGCTAAACGGCAAGGCGGTTGAATTAACTGGGTATGTACTGCCAGTTGATCTCGAATCTAACATATACGTACTATCGGCTTTTCCGTATAGCGCGTGCTTTTTTTGCGGAGGTGCTGGCCCCGAATCGGTTGTTTCACTGAAGTTTAAAAAAGCGGGTAAGAAATTTAAAACAGACGAACGTCGTACATTCCGTGGTACGCTTAAGCTGAATGCTGACAATATCTACGAGCTGAACTACATCTTAGCCGATGCCGAGATGATTGAGCAGTAGAATAGCAGCTTAGTTATTAAAAACTAAAGCCCTGACCAAGTTGGTCAGGGCTTTTTGGTAGATGGAATTTTGACAGACAATACAAATAATACTAGGGTAACTTATCCCCTTTTATTGTCATCTCCTCTTTGCTTTGCGTGGCAACAAAATCCGTTTTAGAGGTTAAACGCAACGTAACTCGATTACCCGTAAAACTGCCTTCGCCATTAAAATTCTGTAAATACTCTGTACCTGTCGAATACATATATACTTTACTCGTCTGCGGAGCAATATCGAACTTCCCTTCTCCTTTTAAAGAAGCTACTAAAGTTTTCTTCGAGAATTCGAACCGAAGCTCCGTTAATTGCTCACCTTTACTCACGTACAAGAAATCCGTATTCGTTGCCATTATAAGCGGTCCAGAGGTGTTGGCGACGGTAAATGCACTTGTGACGGTTAAATCATATCGGCCAATGTACCGGTCTCTGAGGTCAATATCGGCTTCCTGCTTACAACCGAAGCAGACAAAGAGGCAAAGTATGGTTAGAGCGGTAAAGGTTTTTTTCATATGGAACGGTACAATGTATAAGCGATAACTTAGCAATAATACGAACTTATCAGGCATTTCAGCCTGAAGGGCTTTAAACCAAAAACGCCCAATACATTGCTGTACCAGGCGTCATATTAGCTTTGTGTCACTACAGTGGAGAATATCGGATTCGAACCGATGGCCTCTACAATGCCATTGTAGCGCTCTAGCCAACTGAGCTAATCCCCCATTAGAGAAGTACAAAATAAGCAAACCCTTCTTTGTACTTCCTTTTTGTGGGTGCAAATATGAGCAAAAAAACGAATCAGCCCAAACTGAGGCTATATTTTTTCAATAGTACCAGGAACTTACCCGCTCTCTCAAATAGAGTTTGTTTTGTATTAACAAATGCGTAGTTTTGATAATAGTCCAGACACGTATGCATACCGTCTATATTATTTACAGCCCCTCGACCGACCAATATCACATTGGCCAAACCAAAGACTTAAAAATCAGCCTGTGGCAGCACAACGCCAAAACGAACCCTGCAACTGCCGCCGGTAAGCCATGGGAGGTCAAGTTTACGCAGCAGTTTGCTACTCGGAATGAGGCTCTTAGTTTAGAAATGAAATTAAAGAAAAAGGATCGTGTGTTCTGGGAAGAATTAATCAATAAAACCCAGCTCACTGCTTAAATCGTTTACGTTTACCAACAAAAAGACCGCTCCGGAAGGCGGTCTTTTTGTTTACTGTAATTCTTTGTTTTTGCTTAAAACGGTCGTAATGCTTTTACGAATCGACCTTTGAAATAGTCAGCGTACAGATTGTCTTCACGCACACCTCGCGAAGACGACGCATGAATAAACCGAATATCTTGCGCCCCGTTTACCTCGGTGACAATTCCAGTGTGCGATACGTAGCCTGCTTGCCCTTTATCGGGCACAAAAAAGATTAGATCGCCCGGCAAAATATCGTTCACTTCCACCTCTCGCCCTACTTCTGATTGCTGCCAGGAAATACGGGGCATTTTCAGACCAACCGTATTGAAAACGGCGTATACCAGACCGGAGCAGTCAATACCGTCGGTAGTGTTACCACCGGAGCGATAAGGGGTCCCCGTGTACGTCCGGGCAATCTTGACAACCTCCGGAACGTAGCGATTCTCATACGTGCGCGTGTCCACAGTTTTACCGGTTGCTTTAGCCGGAATAGCAGGCGGACGCGCTGGGGTTTTGCCGGTTGGTGTTCGACGGGCAACCGGTCTTGACGAAGCGGCACGACGGCTAACGGAATGCGATGGGCCGGAAGAACGCAGCGCTTCACAGGCAGTCAGTAGTGAAAGAGAGCAAGCACAAAGTAGAACGGGCGAAATAACCCGGAACCAGCGTTGTTGCATACGGATGGGATTAGGTTCAGTCCCATGTCTCACTCGTAAGTAAGACACGGGAGATAGACGCAACCTATCAAATTTTCATAGATAACGCAATTCGTTTCCGCGCGGTATCTACTTCTAACACCTTAACTTTTACTTTCTGGTACACTTTCACCACTGTTTTAGGATCAGAAACGTAGTGATTAGCCAACTGTGACACGTGCACTAAGCCGTCTTGCTTGACACCAATATCTACAAATGCTCCAAAAGCCGTGATGTTTGTTACAACGCCCGACAGCACCATACCCTCGTGTAAGTCCTCTACCGATCGAACTCGGTCGTCATACTCGAACACGGAAAGCTGCTCCCGAGGATCGCGGCCGGGTTTCTCCAGCTCAGTCAAAATATCACGCAGCGTTGGTAAGCCAACAGAGGTAGATACGTACTGTTCCAGCTTAATTTGTTTACGTAAATCAGGTTTCTTGATCAGATCAGCCACGGTACTTCGGACGTCAGCCGCCATTCGTTCGACAACGGCGTAACGTTCAGGATGCACCGCACTATTGTCTAATGGGTTCGTGGCACCCTCAATACGCAGAAATCCGGCACACTGCTCGAACGCTTTTGGACCAAGGCGGGGCACTTTTTTGAGCTGCTCACGGGACTTGAAGGCACCGTTTTCTGCTCTATAAGCCACAATGTTACCGGCAAGCTGAGGTCCCAGCCCTGACACATAGCGGAGTAAATAAGCACTGGCTGTATTAAGCGATACGCCAACCTGGTTAACACAACTTTCAACAACAGTGTCGAGGCTCGTTTTTAAGCCGCTTTGATCTACATCATGCTGGTATTGGCCAACACCAATCGATTTGGGATCAATCTTAACGAGTTCAGCTAAAGGGTCCATTAACCGTCGGCCGATACTAACCGCTCCTCGCACGGTAACGTCGTGTTTAGGAAACTCTTCGCGAGCTACTTCAGAAGCTGAATAGACCGATGCACCTTGCTCACTGACCATGAAAACAGGTTTTCCGGGATTCAGGCTCTGTACAAACGCTTCGGTCTCACGCCCGGCCGTTCCATTACCAATGGCGATGGCATCGATCTTATACTGAGCTACGTAATGTTGAACCGTCTGAGCGGCCTGCTGCTTTTGATTTTCCGATTGAAACAGATACAGAACTGTATCGACCAGTAGATTACCTTGGGCATCGAGGCAAACGGCTTTGCAACCCGTCCGGTAGCCCGGATCAATTGCCAGCACACGTTGCTGCCCCAATGGTGGACTAAGCAGCAGTTGGCGCAAATTCTCGGCAAAAATCTGAATAGCTTCTGTGTCGGCTTTCTCTTTCGAACGATTGTCAAATTCCGTTTCCAGCGATGGCTTGAGCAGGCGTTTATAACCATCGCGGATAGCCAGTGCCAGCTGGTCTTTGCAGGACCGTGATGCAGAGCGCTCGTTTATAAATTGGCGTTCGAGCCGTTCAATAGCGACGTCCTCGTCGGGGCCAATGCTGACACTCAACACCCCTTCGGCTTCTCCGCGACGCAGGGCAAGCAATCGATGAGAGGGTACCCGCCGTAACGGTTCGGCAAAATCGAAGTAATCTTTATACTTAACGCCTTCCTGATCCTTACCCTTTTTAACGACAGACCGAATGATCGCTTCACGCTCAAAAAGATTTCGAATTCGCTGTCGAGCATCAACATCTTCGCTCACCCGCTCTGCCAAAATATCGCGCGCACCCTGTAACGCGTCGGCAAGGGTTGGTACTGCATCAGAGATATAGCGTTGCACCAATCGTTCGATGTCAGTTTCGCGTTGGGCAAAAATCAGATTAGCCAGCGGTTCCAGTCCTCGCTCAATGGCGATAGTAGCGCGCGTTTTACGTTTCTGTTTGTAAGGTAGATAAAGGTCTTCGAGGTCGGTCAGCGAATCAGTGACTTCAATTTTCCGGCGCAGCTCGGGGGTTAACTTACCTTGTTCATCGATGGATTTAAGGATAGCCTCTCGGCGCTTATCGAGTTCAAGCAGCTTCTGGTACGTCTCTTTAATCGCCAGAATCTGGACTTCGTCAAGTTGATTAGTGGCTTCTTTACGATAACGGGCAATGAATGGTACAGTGGCTCCGCCGTCTAGTAGGTCAATAGTTGCGGCTACGGATCGGGCGTTTAAGCCAAGTTGGGCAGCAGTACGCTCTGGAACCCGGCGTTGTTCGGAGGATTGGGTCATGCAATAAAAGGTAATACAACCACAAAAATGGCCCTCCGAACCGATAGGGCAAAAAAAAACATGCCAGATGGCATGTTTTTTACAACGGTTGTCTTCGGTATATCTTACGATTAAGCCATTTCGACGTTCACGGCATTTAAGCCTTTCTTACCGCGCTCGACATTGAACTTAACCTTGTCGTTTTCACGGATTTGGTCGATGAGACCGGAAGCGTGTACAAAAATGTCTTCGCCACCGTCATCGGGTTTAATGAAGCCAAACCCTTTGGTTTCATTAAAGAATTTTACAGTTCCTGTTTGCATTGCTTGTTTTAAAATTTAAGCGAAGGACGGCACAATAAACTTGATTTCCAAATGTCCTCACAAATTTTCCCTTATATACCCAAATTATTTTCACAAACGGCCCAAAATGCCCTTACAAGCCAGGAAAGGCCTATATAATTGTTCATAAAGGCAACCATTAACTAGCTACGTAGCACCAGCGAGTTACAAATTAAAAATTTGATAACGCAGTAAAAGCTATTCTGTAATTTGCTAACAGTGAGTTATTAACATTACAGACTTGCTTTGCTTGACTATTTTGTAGCAATATGAGCTCGGACGCAGCCTCACTCCTTCGGTTAAATAGTTAAGTAAGGCAAGTACGGCTCTAACTTGTCGGTGTCACGGAAGGTGGTTACCTGATTGAGGCTATTGTTGTAGGCGTCATACTTAAGCTCTACATAAAAATCACGAAGGTTGTACAGCAGAAAAATGCTATCACCTTCGTATCGGTTGGCGAGTATATCGCCCGCGAAATAGAGCGTATCGAGTTGCTGCTGAGCAGGAAGTTTCGTAAAGTCGGCGGGCTGCATATTAATTGGGGTTGACAAGCGAAATAAGCAAAAAGCCAGCGTCAAGCCAAATGTCCATCCTTACTTTATAAACCACAACAAAAACACTCCTATAATACAAGTAAAATACCCAAACTAGTAAGAGCTTGCAATACAGTACAGTTGTCAGGCCCGGCTAATGAAGCCTGGCCTGACAACTATTATGAAATCTTTACTTCAGATCCTGTTTTAGCCGCTTTATATATAGCTTCTACAATTTTGATGTCACGTAAACCTTCTTCACCAGGCGCCAACACAGGTTTATTTTTAAGAATGGCTTCGGCATCGTCATCCATTTGCTTAGTTTGTTGCCAGGGCACTTCGTAAGGATGTTCAATCTTACCGCCATTCCATTGACCTTTCACGCCATTGTAAGCAGAGTAGGGCTCCATCTGCAATTTGCCTTTATTACCGGTTACGTGCAGGTAATTCATATTCATACCATAGCTCGTTTGAACGGCTGCTCGTGCACCGCTCGGAAAAATTAATTGAGCCATTGAGGTCTCGTCAAGCCCATTTTTATAGACTTCAGGACGGGTGGTAAACTGTTGGGCTGTTACCGCAATAGGTTCCTCGCCCGTTGCCAGACGAGCGCCTTGTAACACATATACGCCCATGTCATACATAACACCCCCACCCATTTCTTTCTTTTGTTTCCAGTGGTCAGTTCGTTGATCATAGTAACCGGCCGAGCAGCTTACCATCTGAATTTTGCCAATCTGCCCTTCACGTAACACCCGAATGTACTCCTGCGTGTTTGGCTCATGGTGAAGTCGGTAACCAACCGCCAATGATCGCTTGTTCTTATTGCAGGCGTCAATCATGTTCTGGCATTCTTTTGCCGTGACAGCCATCGGTTTTTCAACCCAGACGTGCTTTCCGGCCTTGGCCGCCCGGATTACATACTCTTCGTGCATCGAAGGGGGCAACACCACGTAGACCACATCAATGTCGGGGTTGTTGGCGATCTGATCGAACGTCTGGTAGGAATAGATATTCTTGTCGGGAATATTATACTGCTGCTTCCACTTCTCTGCTTTGGCTGGTGTACCGGTCACTATACCGGCCAGGTAGCAATTTTTCGTTTTCTGTAAGGCGGGAGCCAACAAATCTGTGCTGTAGTAACCCAGGCCCACGAGCGCTACACCTAATTTATCTTTAGCCGGGCGCGTAGCAGACAGAAGGACGTGAGGAGAAAAAGCCGCGGCTGCACTGGTAAGCGCAGCTGCATTCAGGAATGTTCTACGAGAGGTCATGAAAGTTTGGGTTTACGACTAAACGTTCGAAGCGCAATTTCTAAAGTATACCCAATTTTAAGTAATAAACTAAAAAATTTCTATCGAACCCGGCAACTAAGACTTTTGTTGGGTTAGGCGTTGTCTGTTCAGAACCTCCTAATTTTGTCTCATGTCAAAGAAAGTGAATATTGGCTTAGTACAGATGAGTTGCTCGGCCGACGTTGAGTCTAACATCCAGAAAGCCATCAACGGCATCCGTGAAGCCGCCCAGAAAGGGGCCCAGATCGTTTGCCTTCAGGAATTGTTTACGTCGCTGTATTTCTGCGATGTCGAAGATCACCATAATTTCAGCCTGGCCGAAGCGATTCCTGGCCCTACGACGGAGCGGCTGGGAAAGTTAGCCGGAGAACTAGGCGTGGTTATTGTGGCATCGCTGTTCGAGAAACGGGCGCAGGGGCTTTATCATAACACAACAGCGGTGTTAGATGCCGATGGGTCGTATTTAGGTAAGTATCGAAAGATGCACATTCCGGATGATCCGGGATACTACGAGAAGTTTTACTTCACACCCGGTGATCTAGGCTATAAGGTTTTCGATACAAAGTATGCCCGAATTGGCGTTCTAATCTGTTGGGATCAGTGGTATCCTGAAGCCGCTCGTATTACAGCCTTGATGGGCGCTGAGGTCCTCTTCTATCCTACTGCCATCGGCTGGGATACGAACGAACCCGATCCTAAGCAGAACGAAGAGCAATACAATGCCTGGCAAACCATTCAGCGTAGTCATGCCATTGCCAACGGCGTCCATGTGGTCGCCGTAAATCGCGTGGGTCGGGAGGCCGATCAGCAGTTCTGGGGTGGTTCTTTTGTCGCTAATCCCTTTGGGTCATTGTTGTATTTGGCGCCCCACGACCAGGAGCTTGTTCACGTACAGGAAGTGGATCTGGCCCTGTCCGAAAAGTACCGGACAACCTGGCCTTATTTCCGGGATAGACGTATTGATTCATATCAGCCCATCACAAAACGGTATATCGACGAGTAGCTTTTTTTAAGGAGTTACCTGTTCCTGAGCAGGTAACTCTTCTCCTTTACTATACATTATCAAGCCCTTGACTCGATCGATGAAACTACTCCTGTCTGTTTTAGTAACCAGCCTCGCTGGCTTAGGCTTTTGGTATACGAACTTGCTGGAACCTACGGCGCCAGAGGGAATTCATTTGCAGGGTCCTTTACCAGCGCAAACATCGCTCATATCGACCCCACGTGCACAATTTACACCAACTACCCGCAAAGGGTATTACAACATTGATGTGGTTGGCGATTTCACCCTGCCTGCAACTAAAACCATTACGTTCTCAGGAGCGGGGCGTAATCTGCACGTCCAGCAAGACCGCACCAAGCTCTTTCGGCGTGGCTTTTCTTCAGTTGAGCGAGGCAATATGGTGCCCAATGTAGAGATCTGGCCTGATATCAGTCCGCCACGGGGATGGAAGAGTAACTTAGCGCAAAGTCAACGAGCCGTGATCTTATATCAGAACTATTTCACCGAAGGGTTTGGACTAGGTTGGGCACGGGATAGCGAACAAGCGAAGAACGTTGTCTACCGCAACCCGCCTAATGCCAAAACGAATAACCGCAATACGCTGCACCAGGCTGCGATGGAGATGCAATCGAGCTGCGTGTTTTTTGGCGACTGTCCGCCCAGTGGCTGGAAGAGTACGTTTGGCAAGATTTTTCTGGACATTGAAAACGACGGGACGAGCGCTGGTAACGAGCAGGAACATGCTAATTTGTACACGTTCATGGCAAAGACGTTTAAAGAAAATATCAGTACCCAAACTGAGATTGGCTCCATCACACCTGTGCCGCACAACAGCTTCGGCTATTCTCGTGCCAGAGACTATACGACCACTCCGGAATGGCTCTGGAATATGCCTGCTAAACACACGGCGACCAGCCGTGAACGCGGTATGCCCGACGACATAGTAGGCAAGTCCTTTTCCGATTACGTTGATTTTCAAATGCCGGGCACCTATTACCTCTATCCCGAATTTGACTACTCAGCGAGCCATACTGATGATGGAAGCCGACACTGGCTAGCTGCTCTACTAGGCGAGCAAGAAGTAAACCTGAGGCTTTCGCCCAAGAAACGCATAGCCTGGCATTGGGTTTTTAACACGCAAAATGCCGAGTTTCCCAACAGCCTGAAAGCCGAACACCCAGCACCACCGGCTATTGCCGAAGGCATGGCCGTTTTTTACTGGTTCACAGGGGCTTATGGCGTCTTATTCTGGGACGACCACAAAGATTTGATTCCCGACCAACCCTCCCCCAATGACCCAGCCTTGAAAGGGTTAGGCAATGACCGGAATTACGCCTGCTACGAGCATTATATTCACGGCCTTTGGCGTCTCTTTAAGCATCATGGCGATCTGTTCAACGGTAAAGAAACGTACCTCAACGAAGCGACCGAATGTTCGTACGACGGAGGAAAAACCTGGTTTAAATACAATGCCAACCAAATTAAAACCCGCGACCTGCCGTTTGTTCGGGCCATCGTTAACGGCGATCAGATAGTGATAGCGGCCACGAAAGCCTATGCTCGCCCTGACCAAACAACTCAGGTGATGATGCGCTACGTGCAGAACGGCTATAATTTTTATACCGCCCTTACTCTGAAGGGAGATGAGATTTACTTAGGTCGGGCAACCATGAAGCGCTCTACGGATAGTAAACGGTCCATCCATTAAGCAAACATTCATAATCAGACAATAAAGTCAGCCTACTGATTTAGATGATACGTCGTCTACATCAGTAGGCTGTTCCTTTACTAATAACGGCTCCTTCATGACTCTCCTCTTATTATTAGTCAACATTCTTGTGCTCTGACGACCTGGTTAACTAACAACGGCTTTTGATTATGTAACAATGTTCGTCATATGAGCGTTGAATTTAAATAGGCATATATAGAATATATAATCTATAGAACTATTAGAATAAATTGCATTTTATGGATATTCGTTTGAAATCTAACCGGTGGTTTGCTCAGGAGTGGGTTGGGGTAGTCATTCTAGCCAGTATGTATATCATTGCTAAAATGCCCTTTCTGACTTACAATGGCCCGATCAACCCCGACGAAAGTCAAATGCTTACCCAAGCTATCACCCTTAAGCATGATCCTGTTTTCTGGCGTTCAGTAGATGGTACAACAAGCGGTCCCATCAATAGCTATCTTATTTGGTTATTGGATCAAATCGGCTTAAGCTTTAGTTACGTTCACTTACACTGGCTATCAACCACTCTGATTCTACTGGGGGTTTGGATTACTTATCGCACCCTATTACTGCTAGTTAATGCACGAACTGCACTAGTCGCCATAGCTATTACTTACAGCTTTTTTCTATTTTCTAATCATAAAGACTTCAACCATTACAACAGCGAATTGGCCTCGGTAGTCCTTCTCGCAGTAGCTTCATATATTCTAGCTCGAATCAGGACACTCGCAGAGGCACCTCTGTATTTGTATTGGACGTTAGGAGCAGTATGCTTTCTGGTTCCGTTAGCCAAACTGCAGGGAGGCCCAGTGGCTCTGTTGTATTTACTGTATGCAGGTGTAGAGCTGTTCAGCTCATCGCTGACTGCCGCCCGACGACGACTGGCCCTGGTAGTACTCGCCGGAGGTGCTGTTACTATGTTAAGTGTGTTACTTACTTTTTTAGCTACGCACGCCCTTTTGCATGACAGCTATGTCATGTATATTCAGACTAATCTAGTGCATTATAATGCAGGAAACAGTTTGTACATGGTTATGAAGCTGGTTTTTGGCTCTTCCTACGACTATTTGTTATTTCTATTATTCAGTGGTTTGCTATGGGCGTTTTTCGGTCTTAGCCGAACCACAAACCAGTACCGTAAACTGTTACGTAGCCGGTTCTGGTGGTTCTTGTGGGCCAACCTAATCGTATCATTCTGGGTAGTTGCTCGTACCGGCTACGTCTTTGAACACTATCTGTTTTATACCATCACGCCTATAACTCTCCTTAATGGATACATCCTTCAACAGTTGTTTTTTCAGCGGGATACGTATAGCCCTTTTCGAGTATCTTACCAGACGATAGCGGTTATCCTGTTGATTGGGCAGTTAGCGACCTACTGGTTGAAATTAGATCGGCAGAATCAACATTTTTCGCCCGCATCAGTACCATTCCACGAGCGCATAGTAACTTCTTTGATAAACTACTACGCAAAGCCAACAGATTGCCTGGCCGTCTGGGGGTGGAACTGCCGATACTACACAACATCGGGACTACGACAAGCCACACGGGAGAACCATTCCATCCGGTGCATGAAAACGAACTCGTTGGGCGCACTCCATAATCTGGCCTTAGTTGACTGGTATCGCCGTCAATACGTTAATGACATTAAACGTAATCGCCCCAGCGTTTTTATTGATGAAGTGCGGGCTAATAGTTTATTCAATCATCCAAACCAGGTGGCTCACGAAACGATACCGGCTTTGCAAACATTTATTGAAGCAAACTATCAGCTGGTTAGCTACAAGGAAGGCATATTGGTTTATGTGCGGAATGACCGATTCATGGCAAAGCATACGCACTCATCTTAATGTTGTAACCTTAAGTTTGTCGGTCAGCTTGGCTTCAAGCCGCTTTCGCTGTTGATCAGATCCAGTCGTTGCCCAGCTTGATGGCAAACTGTTCAGACTGATACCTTTACCGGCTTATCAGCAGAAACACAATAATTCAGCACTTATTATAGACGAAACCGCTAATTTCACGTCTTAGCCTTTTGTTGTTCCTTATCCTACTCCATGAATCTTGGTATTGAAATTGGCGGAACGAAGTTACAATTGATTACCGACGACATGACCGGCCGGATTGCGCAACGGTTTCGCTTTGAGGTAGACCCAGCCCAAGGCGCTGATGGCATATTGTCTCAAATTTATACCACAATTCAGGAACTACCCGAACCACCCCAGGCAATTGGTGTGGGGTTCGGGGGGCCCTTGAATTGGGAAACTGGCCGAATCGCTACCTCGCACCAGGTTGGTGGCTGGGCGGGCTTTGAGTTGGCTGCATGGCTAAGCGAACGGGTGCCCGGTGCTGTGGTTCGGGTAGAAAACGACGCGAATGTGGCCGCTCTTGGCGAGGCCCGCCAAGGCGTAGCCACTGGCTTCAAGCACGTATTTTACGTTACGCTAGGTAGTGGCGTTGGTGGGGGCTTGGTTGTAAATGGGCAGCTTTATCACGGAGCCACACCCGGCGAAGCCGAAATCGGTCATCTGTGGCTAGTGCCACCCAGCGGAGCAGACTTGCCCGGGCAAACCATTGAGCAGACAATATCGGGCTGGGCAGTCGATAAGCAAATTCAGGACCTGCTTCCTCAATTACCAGCAGACTCCGTATTGAAACGTTTGGTGGAGGAAGCACATACGGCTGGTTACACTGGCAAAGAAGCCCGTTTTCTGCATCCAGCCTACGAGGCTAGTGACCCGGCCGCCCGTATGTTAATTGAGCAGATTGGCTCGGTGCTGGCTTTAGGACTCTCGCACGTTGTTCACTTGTTTCACCCAGAAGCCATTGTGTTAGGGGGCGGTTTGTCGTTAATTGGCGAACCGCTACGGGCCGCTGTTCGCCAGGCGTTGCCGCGGTTTGTCATTAATGCTTTTCATCCTACTCCTGTTATCCTGCTCGCAAAACTTGGGGAGGACGCTGTACCTGTAGGTGCATTGGCTTTAGTTCAGTGAGCTACTGCTGTAAATTTCTCTATTCTTAAGCCCTTTACGAACTATCAAATGAACTTAGCCTATTTTGAGACATACATAAATCGGCAGAAGGCCACTTACGATACGATCCCTCTTGACCGGGTAGAACATTTGATTGACTTGGTAAAAAAGTGTTGGGCGGAGGACCGGCAGCTGTTTGCCTTTGGTAATGGCGGTAGTGCCTCCAACGTATCACATTTTATCACTGATTTGGGCAAGAGTGCCTCAGACCGGATGGGCAAACGTTTCCGGTGTTTATCCCTCAATGAAAACGTTTCCTGGATTACGGCGCTTGGCAACGACTATGCCTATGAAGACGTGTATGTTCAACAGCTACAGAACTATGCTCAGCCCGGTGATCTGGTCATTACATTGAGCGTCAGTGGTAACTCGCCAAACGTAGTGAAAGCCGTGCAATGGGCTAACGACCACGGTCTGACAACGATTGCCCTGGTTGGTGGTAAGCGTGGTAGATTAGCCGACCTTGCTCATGAGTCGATTGTTATTCAGGATGAACATTATGGACGTGTAGAAGACGCCCAAATGACCATTTGCCATATGCTGTGTTATGGGTTTATCGAATCCTAGCTAGCAATCTAGTTGACCAACTTCTGGTGCGTGATGACTACCGTTAGCAGGTAGCGCCTATGTTCATCCTGTTTCTCTGCATTAGATAAAGTGTAAAATTTGCTTTGCATTACCTCCACAAGTACCTGAATCGACAATGGAAATTATCACCAGAATCTTGATTAGTCTTGTAGCCATAGAGCACATTTACATATTATGGATAGAAATGTTTGCGTGGACGACCAAAGGCCGGACAACATTTAAATCCTTTCCGCCTGACTTGTTTGATAAAACAAAAGCCCTGGCAGCTAATCAAGGTTTGTACAATGGCTTTTTGGCCGCCGGATTAATCTGGTCATTGTTGATCAATGATCTTACCTGGCGCAGTCATGTTGCTTGCTTTTTTCTAAGCTGCGTTATTATTGCTGGCATTTACGGAGCCATAACGGCGCAACGATCTATTTTCTTTGTTCAGGCACTACCCGCCATTATTGCCATAGCGTTTACTTTGCTGGTAGGTATGTAATTGATGGTTAAGTGCTGTAAGATTAGTCATGGGGTTATGAGCGAAGCTTCTTATCAATATCTGACGAGTCTTGACAGTATTTGACCACACTCGGCGCCGAATCAACAACTAGCTGAAAGCAGGAAACCGCCCCCAAGCGGGAGCGGCTCCATGAGTACAACAAAACCACAGTAAAGCTGTCGGACATTTCGGTCAGACAGGGTGCCTGTGGCTATGTTGTTATAGCTTAGGCTTCGACCAGGAATTCATCGTGCTGACTAACGTCCAGACCCGATTTTTCGTCTTCCTCCGAAACACGTAGCGGCAGAATCAAATCCGTTATTTTCAGTAATAACAGCGACATACCAAAGGCGAATGCTGATACAGCTACCAAGGCAATCATGTGCTCAACGAACAGTCCTGTTTCGCCGAAAGCCAGACCTTCAATCGCAACAGCCGAGTTTACGCCTTTGCTGGCGAAAATACCGGTCATGATCATGCCAACCATACCGCCTACACCATGGCAAGGGAACACATCAAGCGTATCGTCTAAGGTCGACTTCGAACGCAGATGCGCCACGTAGTTAGAAACCATAGCACCGACCGTACCGATAAAGATGGCCGTTGGAATCGTTACAAAGCCAGCTGCTGGCGTAATAGCCACCAGACCAACCACAGCACCGATACAGAAGCCAAGGGCTGATACTTTCTTGCCTTTAGCAGCGTCGAACAGTACCCAAGCCAAACCAGCAGCCGCAGCAGCCGTATTCGTCGTAGCAAAAGCGGAAGCGGCCAGCGGAGAAGCGGCTACTGCCGAACCAGCATTGAAGCCAAACCAGCCGAACCATAATAAACCCGTTCCTAACAACACGAATGGGATATTAGCGGGTGGGAAGAAACTTGCTTCCAGATGTGATTTACGGCGCTTCAGGTATAAAGCACCCGCCAACGCGGCCCAGCCTGCCGACATGTGTACGACCGTACCACCCGCAAAATCAAGTACACCGCGCTTAAACAAAATACCTTCTGGATGCCAGGTCATATGCGCTAATGGTGCATATACGAACAGACTGAACAGAATCATAAATAAAACGTACGACCGGAAGTTAATACGTTCGGCCATTGAACCCGTTACCAGAGCAGGGGTGATAACCGCAAACTTCAGCTGGAAGAACGCAAATACAACTAAAGGAATCGATGCGGCCAGCGACCAGGGCTTACCATCCAGAACACCTTTGAACATGAAGTGATCCATTGGATTACCGACGAAACCACCGATCGACGTTCCGAAGGCCAGGCTGAAGCCAACCACTACCCACAAAACACTGATTACGCCCATGGCGATGAAGCTTTGCAGCATCGTCGAAATAACGTTCTTGTTATTCACCATTCCACCGTAGAAGTACGCTAAACCAGGTGTCATCAATAACACAAGGGCCGTAGCAACGAGCATCCAGGCGGTGTCGCCAGCATTGATACCTTCCGTTACTATCTGCGTCGGGACAGAAGGCATGAAAATAGCTGCCACACTGATAACCAGCAGTATGACAAGAGGAATGTAGTTTGGCTTTTGCATTGTACTAGAGGGGTTTTTGTTGTACTTAATTAAGAAGATCGGTTAAGAAAACGAAGTGATCGTCATTAAAACTTGAAGATGGCCGCCATACCAAGGGTAGTTTGCGACTTAGTCAATGAGCCATCGTTTTTCTCAAACTTATTAGCCGAGTAACTGTCAAGGCGTAATTCTGGCTTGAGCAGAATGTGTCCATCGGCAGCTGTGATGTTGCCCGTAAACGTAATTGAGTTTACACTCGCTCCTGCACCCGTCGCATCAGTCAAGGCCCGCACACCGCTCTTATTGTCAAACACTTCGTAGCGGACGCCGAAAGCAAACTTGTCGGTAAAGGCATAGTTGCTGTAGACCGCAACTCCACCCCACGTTCTTGCCTGGGTTGGGTCGCCGGTTCCAAGAAAACCAGTATTCTGAAAATCGCCTTTCTGCGAACCCGTAGCTGCGTTTAAGCCCAGGAAGAACTTAGGAGTAATTTGATACGTAGTGGTGAGGTCAAAGAGTGAATAGTTCGCATCATCGGCCGGAACACCAGCCACGTCCTGCGAAGCTTCGTTCGAGATGATTCCGTTCAGATAGACATTCCAGCCCGATACTGGTGCAAAGAACAACTGCCCTATAAGTCCTTTTTTCTTGTTGTTATCGTTGAGGTTGTCTACATTGTTAACCACGCCCAACATCAACGACACTCGGTCACTAAACGCATATTGAGCCTTCAGACCGATGTGGTAGAATGGACCATTATTAAAGAGGTTAGACAAAGAGTAGTTGAAGTTCACGGGAGCATCGATAACCTCATACCCAATATGTGTACCGAACTGACCAGCCGTGAATGAGAGTTTTGATGACGCCTTCAGCGTTATGTAAGCCTGCTTGATAGCTAAGGCTGTTGACCCCGATCCCAGCGGACCAATGTTATTACCGTAGTTACCTAAGTCAGCATTTGGTCCAAAGGTTAAGTCCATAACCGCATCGACTTTCTCAGAGCCATAGGCAGCTTTTGCCTGAATTAAGCCAATGCTAAACTGACCAGCCCGCTGGTCAAAGGCACGAGCGTTGCCAACACTCTCTCCGTTTACCCCTAGGTTTGACTGACTTTTGGGATTATTAAAGTTGCCGAAATAGTAGGTATCCATATACCCAGAAAACGTAAACTTTCCTTGAGGTACTGACTCGGTAGGCGTTGTTGCGGCAGCTGCTTCAGTAGACTTCTTCATGGAAACAGCCGTCGTATCCTGTGCTTTTACGGCAGCTCCTGCAAACAAATAACTAAGCAGTAAAATTGTTTTTTTCATACTCTTTATTTTGTTTGGTAGACAAATGGCCTGTGGTTTGTTCGGGACAAATTTTATGATATAAATATTCCCACGCAAGAGTTTTCCTTAAACAATTGAGCTTTTTATCAGTTAAATGTTAATTTTGTTAAAGATATTCTATTAATTAAATGTAAAATACTATAAAAATATAATATTTATAACTTCTCAATATATTCTGCCTTTTTAACATTATGCCAAATAATATTTTGACTACATTTTTCAATATGCAAGCGCTTAGAAATGGGATAAATACAAAAAGGCCCGACCGGTAACCGGTCGGGCCTTTTTGTATTAGTCAGGCGGTTATTATGCCTCAGCGTGAAGCCATGCCTTCTTGGCTAACAACGTCTCTTCATCCTCTACATTTTCAGGATCAGGTACACAGCAATCGACTGGGCAAACAGCCGCACACTGTGGCTCTTCGTGGAATCCCATACACTCGGTACATTTATCACTTACAATGTAGTAAAATTCATTGGAGACCGGAGACTGCGGTGCTTTGCCGCTCACAACTGTGCCATCACCGAAATCTACTTCGGTAAGTTCAGTTCCTCCACCCCATGTCCATTCGACTCCACCTTCGTAGATGGCTGTGTTAGGACATTCGGGTTCACAGGCACCACAGTTGATGCACTCATCGGTGATCATGATTGCCATGAGCAGTACAGATTTATAGATCGTAAAAAATTATCCTCGTGAATTGGACAACAAATATAATTATTTAAAGGTTGACGCCAAACTAAAATTTAATTTACAGGGTTGCTGCAATGAATAACCTTGGAAATAGATTACATGCTGCAATCAGAACGCCTGCAAACGTTCGTGGCCTTGGGAAACTTTCTTCGCTCGGTCGACGCTCAACCCGAATTAGAAGAGATTGCCCAACGTGCGTATTACAAAAATAACTGGTTTGTACCTGCTAACTCGCTGAATGCGTTACGAGCAATTGCTGATGAATTTTTAGTACCTGACAAGCTAACCGAGTGGCTTAATCAGTATTTTCCCGAGTCTACTGACGCTTATACCGCTCCCGTAACTCCTCGCACGGTTGGGGTTGTTATGGCAGGTAACATCCCTGCTGTTGGTTTCCACGACCTGCTTTGTGTATTGATGAGCGGTCACAAACTCCTGGCTAAGCTAAGCTCGCAAGATTTTGTACTTATCCACTATTTAATACAAAAATTAAAAGAGCTTAATCCAGAATTCAACGACTTAATTGAAGAAGCAGACCGCCTAAATGCGGCCGAGGCTTATATAGCTACGGGTAGCAATAATACGGCTCGTTACTTTGAATTTTACTTCGCTAAAAAGCCGAGCATTATCCGCAGAAACCGCACGTCGGTGGGCTTACTGATGGGCGAAGAGAACATGAGCGAGTTCCTAAGCCTTAGCCACGACATTTCGGATTATTATGGCCTTGGCTGTCGTAACGTATCGACCTTGCTGGTACCGGAGGACTATGACTTCACGCCTTTACTCCGAACTCTGGAACCCCAGGCCAAAACGTTTTTAAACAACCACAAGTACCAGAACAATTACGACTACAATAAATCAGTATATCTGATTAATGCCGTTCCACACCTGGATAACGGTTATTTGTTAGTCACTCAGAATGATGGGTTAGCTTCTCCCATCTCGGTAGTGTACTTTCAAACGTATCGAACCCAGGATGATGTGGCTGCCTGGCTCGCCGAACGTAAAGATCGTATTCAGGTGGTTGCGTCGGCTCAGGGCTGGTATCCGGGCAGCATCGCCTTTGGGCAAACGCAACGCCCCAGCCTGACAGATTATGCTGACGGAGTGGATACAATGGCGTTTTTAGCGCAGTTATAGGCCAGCGGACTCGCATGTTGGAGTTCACTGGTTATGTCAATGACCGCAGCGCATTGGCTGCGGTCGTCAGACAATCAGTTGCTTTTCTGCTGGTTCAGGTATTGCGACAGTAAAATATCGGGCTTGCAATTGGCCGACAGCTCTTCGGAATAAGCAATGGCTCGTTCGGTTTCTTCGGTGCCGTATTTAGGCACAAAAAGCGGGGACTGCCCGTAGCGTTCTCTAAACACCAGCACAACAAACGGCCGGCCTCCGTTCTGGATGGTAAACTCCTGCCGACCATCGGCTTTGGCAACGCTCGCTTTGAAAATCTTACCGTCCCATGGATGATCAAAGCCATCCAGCGCCACCAGCGCTTCGTTTTTACTTTCGGGCCCCACGCGCAGGAGCAAGACTTTCAGGCCTTCGCCGGCCCGGTAGACTTTGCAGTATTTACCAACTTCTGGTCGGGCCGCGTTCGGTCGGGCCGCGTTCGGTCGGGCCGCGTTCGGTCGGGCCGCGTTTGATTGACCGCTGGCCTGGCCATAAACCAACAGGCTGATCAAGCTAATCACCGTCAATTGCAGAAATAATCTGTTCATGACTCCTTAGATGAGTTAAGGTCAGTCATAGCCAGGTAAGCGCTCTCCGGGATCTGAATCCAGTAGGTAGCCCCATTCTTTAGCGCCAACTCGACATCAAATGCGCCCTCAAACTTACCTACCCCCGACGCAGCCAGATTATTCTCCTGATGCAGCCGGGTTACGTCCCGAATATCTGCCTGCCGAAAACGAACCGTACCAATATTACCCTCCTTCTTGTTATCCCTGAGGATAAACACACCATCGGTTGTCAGGCTTAGGGCGAACGTATCGAAGACCAACACCACCTGGAAGCCCAGCAGCAGGCCGGCTACATTGCCCGCCGTCACGGTAGCCTTCTCCTGGTCGCTCACTTTCCGGAGCCAGAGCAAGCCGTTGGGCCACATTTTGTCGAGGGTTTCGCCGGGCTGGTAGCCGTAGAAGTCGCGCATCGCGGGGGTGTCGGTCTCGCGCTTCTTGATGTAGAAAAAATAGTAGAGATAGCCGCCGACGCCAGCCATCAGCAACAGTGGAAACAAAGACATAGCTTTTGATCTTAATTGCCTGCAAAACAACTCCTTACTTGGCAGCCACACTGCCCTTACCGCCTTTGGCCAGCCCATTCAGAATCGCGTCGTTCCAACCGGGACCTTCCCGGCTGGCCGGGCCGCTAATAGTAACCGTCTGACCGTCGGTGCTCCAGGCAACTTTCACGCCCGTAGCTTTGTCGGATGGACTAAGGATGATGTTGAGCTTATCGCCTTTAGGCCGCCAGCCTTCGGCGATATAGCGGCTACGCGAGCCGAAAAAGTCGGCAATGGTCGTCATATAGCCCATCGCCAGGTTAAACGACTCCGGGTTTTTGGCCACCGTCGGTGCGTCAAACTTGAAGGTCAGTTTGCTAGCGAGTCCGTCGATCTGCTCTTTGCAGGTTGGTTGCCACTCTTTGGCTTTTTCGGTCTGAACGCTATAACCACACTTCGCATCGAGGGTTGTGTAGCCCGCTTTGTCTGAGAAATCGACCAGCGACTGGGCCATCCGTTTGAAACTATCCCGCCCGCGGGGCTGGCTGGGGGCGGCCAATACAGCCTCCCACATGGTCGGCGAGAGGTTGATCGTAAATAGCTTTTCAACTACATACCCGGTCATCCACACATTACTCTGCTCGATTTTATCGACGAGTTGTTCTTTATTTTCCTGGGCGAATGCGGCTGTATGCAGGAGAAGAGCGAGGGCGACTAATTTGACATTTTTTTTCATGTGCTGGTCTGTTTTGTTCAGGACAAAGGTCAACGGCCGCACCATGCGACACCATACTACCTAAGTAGTATATTTAGCTACTACTTTCGGTGAATTAGTCACTCAATGAAACTGATAATCAAAGTACTTTTGCCGCCCTACTACTTTTGTAGTATTTATTCGACCGACCGTCCGACTCCGTAACGGAACGGTTACATTTGCCCAATAAGCATTCCCGATTTATGACGCGCACTACCTGCTCTTTCCTACTGCTCATTACCTGGGCGCTTCTGACAACAGCCTGTCGGCAACGGGCAACGCCCGCATAGGCCGGTATATCAGCGGAAGATTCTATCCGGGTGTTTCGGCTGTTTGACCAGGCGTATCAGGTGCAACATACCAGCCCCGACAGTGCCTACGCCCTCATCGTGCAGGCCGGGGCGATCTCCCGCAAAAACGGATTTGATCAGGGGCTTTTCAACTATTACAATCAGGCGATGTACAACCGGGCGGCCTACCGGAGCGATTTCAAACTGGCCCGGCGGCTGAGCGATACGGCTATGGTCCTGGTCGAGCACCCGGCCCGCCAGCGATTTCGGATGCTGATGGACTTCTCGCGGGCCATCTTCCACCAGCTTCAGGAGCAGAACGATTCGGCCATCATCTACTACCTCCGGGCTTTGGACAACCAGCAATTTACGCAGGACACGTCGCGCGTTCCGATGATCCAGAACAACCTGGCCATTTTGTTTCACTTTCAGCAACGCGACGACCTGGCTATTGAATACCAGTTGAAGTCTCCGCAACGGGCCATCAGCGACGCCGATACGGGCTCCATGATTGGTAACTATGTCAACTTGTACGGCTTCGAAACAGCTCGAAAAGACACAGCAGCTGCTTTCAAGTATCTGGCGAAAGGCATTACCCTGGCGGCTGGCCCCAAAACCTGGCGTGAGCAGACCGAACTGTACAAGAATGCAGGCGAATATTACGTGGCACGACATCGGACCGACTCAGCCCGGTATTATTTCGGCCGCTACTACGACCTGACCCGATCCCTGTATCCCCCCGCCTATCTGGCCCAGCCGCTGATCGGGCTGGCCCAGGCCGACTGGCTGGCCGGTGACTGGCGGGCGACTAAACGTCGGCTAGGCGAGGTAGCGCGGCTAACTGCTGTCGGCTCGCTGCCGATGCTGGACCGTCAGAATTATTACCAAACCCAGTATCGACTCCTGAAAAAAACCGGGCGGCCCGCCGAGGCTCTGATCGCCCTTGAGCAGTATAACGCAGCCGTCAGTGAGTTTGACAATGGCAAAAAAAACGAGCAGCTTATTCAGTACGACAACAAGGTACGGAAGCTACGCGAAGAAAAGCAGAACGCCGAGCGACAACTAGCCCTGACGAAGAAAAACAATATTATTGCGGCCCTGATCGCGGGGTGCCTGGTCGTCGCGCTGGTGGCTACGCTGCTGGTCTTATACTGGCGTAAGCGCAAAATGCTGGAGTCGGAAAAGCTGGCTAAACTGGAACTGGAGGCTGAATGGACGCAGTTAAAAAGCCGCATGGCTGCCCAACTGGAAGAGCGAAGCCGTATCTCGCAGGAGTTACACGATGAACTGGGCGCAACACTTACCTCAATTTCACTGGCGAGCGAACTCCTGAAACAAAACGCCCGCACCGACTCGCCCGAAGTACGCATCATTGCTAAGGCATCGTCGGAGATGACCATCAAAATGAACGAAATCGTGTGGAGCCTGAACGCTAACAATGATACCGTACAGAGTCTGGTGGCGTACGTTCGAAAATTCTGCGCCGACTTTCTGGACGAAGCCGGTATTCAGATGATCTTTAGCGAAAGCATCATCGACCCGGAGCGCGAACTGAAGGGATTTATCCGCCGGAGCGTCTATCATTCAGTGAAAGAAGCCGTCAATAATATCGTCAAACATGCCGAAGCCTCGAAAGTGGAGCTGACGATCGAAACGATTGACAATGAGTTAGCCATCCTGATCAGAGACAATGGCAAAGGAATGCCCGAAAACGCTGCCAAACGCTGGAGCAATGGGCTTCGAAATATGAAAAAGAATATCGAAACCATCCGGGGGCAGATCAACTGGGTGACCGACAATGGGACATCGGTGCTGATCCAAACACCGATGAGTCTGTAAGCCTGCCAAAGCGAAGCCTAAACCACACGACCGATGATTTCTGTGCTGATTGTTGAAGACAATGAAGACATTCAACTGCTCCTGCAAACTGTCGTGAGCCGCAATGATGACTACAGCTGTATCGGCGTGGTCTCGACCGGTACCGATGCGCTGAAGAAAATCCCCGAACTCCTGCCCGACGTGGTCCTGATGGACATCGGCCTGCCCGACATCAGCGGCATCGACTGCGTCCGCAAACTGAAGCCCCTCTGCCCCAACGTCGAGTTCATCATGTGTACAGTCTACGACGAAGACGAGAAGGTATTTCAGTCACTCGAAGCAGGAGCCAACTCATACATTCTCAAAAAAAGCAAGCCCGAACTCCTCTTGACCGCCATTCGGGAGGTGTACGAGGGCGGCTCCCCCATGAGCAGCGATATTGCCCGCAAGATCGTGGCTAAGATGCAGCGCCAGGGCCAGCCCCGCACCAGCTACGGCATTACGCCCCGCGAAGAAGACGTGCTGAGGATGCTCTCCAAAGGCCTGACCTACACCGAAACCGCCGACCAGTTGTTCATCAGCGTAAAGACTCTGAAGAAGCACATCTACAACATTTACGAAAAGCTTCACGTGGACAACAAAGTCGAAGCGTTGAACAAGTTTTTTGGAAAGTATTAGGTTGATAAATAGACTACTAGACGTACAACTGAAAATGGTTTACTGCCGTTGACGCACTGAGTAGACTAAGCGGCACGACATCGGCTATTTTGTGTTACTTTGTGTCGTTGTTAACACAACGCAGATTATACAACATTAGAATACCTTGCTGCTTAATCAGTAGAACCGAGATCTAGTAACATTTCTTCTTCACTCAATTCCCTTAGATATGAATCCAGTTTTTATTCAAGTGATAAACTTCGACGACAAGATGCCATGCCTTGTCAATGTTAATAGTATAGATAAGGTAGCTAGTACGGCAGGTACGCACTGTGAAATATTCATCACAGGACATTCCAAACCTTTAAAGTCGCTGACTGAATATAAAGATGTCTTGTCGTTGATCGAAGAGGCTACAAGCCGCTTTATAGCAAAAACCTAAGGTATTGGGATGCTCTACTTTACATAGTTGCACTTATACAACACTACCCGGAATTGTACAATTTATACAGCATCAAAACGGGGTGGTGACATCGTATGTCACCACCCCGTTTTGGCTTCAATGAGCAGCTTCTTTTCCAGATGTATGAGCAAAAGTTTACTTTTTCATTCTCACCAAAGGCTCTTATATAAGATGGAGTAGTATTTATACAGTAGTTAAGTAAATGGGGCCATTAGCAGGCCCAGCCAGCACGCCCTCTCTTTCTGACCAACGATCAGCAATAACTGAACCGTTAACCTAACAACTCGACCATGCGCTCGCCATTCACGCCCCAGTTCACCACCTAGCCCCTTGCCCTGCTGCTGAGTGCTTGTCAACCCCAGGACCCCCAGTCGACCCAGGGGCTGGCCGGGGCAACCAAAGTATGGGATCGAACCCTGGGGGGAGACAAAGATGACTACCTGCGTACCCTGGCTACAACGCCCGACGGCGGCTATATAGTGGCCGGCCATTCCGATTCAAACCTGTCGGGCGACAAATCCCAGCCCCGAAACGGCCCTGAGCATAGTGACATCTGGGTGGTAAAGCTGGACAGCGATGGCCGCAAACAATGGGACAAAACCTTTGGTAAAAACGGGTCGGGAACGGATCTGCACTCGGCGGTTGTCGCCCCGGATGGTAGTTATCTGCTGGGTGGGGTGATCAGATTGGCCACCGGCGACGCGAACTTTTGGGTGGTTAAACTAAACCCAGATGGCACCACGCAATGGAAAAAATTTTAAGAACGCCCATCGCCCCTGAGGATGGTCTGTACGGCATGGTGGCTACCGCCGACGGGGGCTTTCTGATTGGCGGTAAGAGCTATTCCCATGCGTCGGGTGACAAAACGGAGGATACCCAGGGCGATGCGGATTACTGGATCATTAAACTGGGTGCCGACGGAACCAAGCAGTGGGACAGAACCTTTGGCGGTACTGGCCATGAGGAACTAAAGAAGATTCTGGCTACGCCGGACGGTGGCTATTTGTTAGGGGGCACCTCCACCTCACCGGTCTCGGGGGACAAAACCCAGGCCAACCGGGGCGTTATGGATTACTTTATGGATTACTGGGTGGTCAAGATCACCAAGGACGGCCAGAAGCAGTGGGACAGAACCCTGGGGGGCGACAACTTTGATTACTTAGAGACGATGGCGACGAGTGCCGATGGGGGTTTTCTGCTGGCGGGCTGGTCTGATTCCAATCGATCGGGAGAGAAAAGTCAAGATTCCCGGGGCCGTCACCATGACTATTGGGTGGTGAAGCTCACGGAGAATGGCCGCAAGCAGTGGGATCACTCGTATAATGCCGAACCGCCCTACGCAGTTGACTACACAGTGACCATTGCCCCGACATCAGATAACGGGTTCTTACTGGGCGGTGGGGTTCATCAGGGTCCCGTCGGCCGGACATCTTACCATTACTGCTTGAGTCGGTATACAAGCGAGGGGAATAAACAATGGGAGAAAATTTTCACAACTAATGAGTCCGCCGACGGGGGAGAAATTGGCTTGTTTGTCCCCGCGCCGGACGGTGGTTTTGTGCTGGGTGGCACGTCGGGTGCTAACGCGTCGGGCGACAAAAGTGAAGATAGCCGGGGCTATCGCGACTACTGGGTGATTAAAGTCAAATAGAGTGGAGCTATAGGGTTTAAAGCAGGTGCTTTCTCACAACCAAATAGACCCTTATCAGGTACGTATTCAGGACCTCAACTACGAATACGTTTGTAACTTTTTCTATTTTGATATCGAGACTACGAACTTCCTATTTCTAACTACTTTCCCTTTACATAATTGGATTTATCGAACAGATAAGGAAAAAATATAAAACTTAGGCGAGCAGTCAATTTGTACTTTCGCCAGTCTCGTTAAAGGTGTAGTATAGCATTATTCATCTACAGTGTTGCCAGTAGTGATAGTCCCCCGCTCGGCGTAGTCTCCAGACTACGTCGCAGTGTTATCCGGTCTCTGACCAGTGTAAAATAGCCTACAACTCCGGTCAGAGATGGCACCGGCCACCCGGCGGATAACACCTGAGCGTAGTCTCCAGACCACGCTCATCGATAGTAGTCTTAAAGGATAGTATAGGTATAAAAATCAGCGATCTGATACTGAACTGATGTGAGCCGCAACAATTTGCCATGTCCCACCCAGGCTATGCCAAACACGCGTGTAGCGAAACCGACCGGCAAATGCCTGGTTCTGGAAGGCTCCCTGTATATCCATAAGGGCAAAAACGATAGCCACTTCAGAAAAAAACTGAACGGTGGTCTCCTGAGGTATCATCGTCAGAATGCGCAGTGAACCATCCCGGTGAGCCGCTATATCGTCCGTCTTATTCGATAACCGACCATCGGTTCCACTGACAATTGCCTGATCGGATATAAGCCGATCAAGTTCATGTACATCGCTGGCAAGCATAGCGTTGAGAAGTCGTTTCTCCATTTCCTGAATTTGCTCCAACCGGTTCATAACAACAAGCTTGTTTATCTCTTCCACAAAAATCAAGGCATATCGTTCAAAAGAATGCTCGGTACAGCTTGATAATTAATCTGTATGGGTTGAGATCAACGTAGCCAGTTTTCAGATTCCGGTTCGGCATAGTCTGAAGATTACGCCGAACGTTTCCGACATTTCATAATCGCCAACGGTCAGCACCCGTGCGTTTACAAATTGTCGGTGCTTTTCAGCGCCCAGAAGATAAGCACGGGCTGAAAAAATAAGCGGATAAATCGTTTCTGATCTGTATCCAAACCGAAGGCGTTTCGCCGATTGACGTACTGCGAAATGTTGCCGGGAAAAATAGCCGTAAAAAAAGTGGCCGCTACCTTGCCAACGCCCTGCTGGTGCGCTTCGTCGGTTAACACCAGGCTGCTACCTAACGCAATTTCGGCGATGCCCGAGTAAACAACCGTGTCATCTTTCGCTAAAGGCACCCAATCCGGCACCTGCGCCCGAAACGCTTTCCGTGCAACGGTCAAATGGCTTATCCCGGCATATACCAAACTACCTCCCAGCAAAATTCTGGCCCATTTCTTTACAAGTTTCTCGTTCATGGCAATGAGTGCGTTATAATTATCCTTACTGCGGTCTCTACGCTTCCTCCATTGTATTGCCTTTCCGGGAGTTACAATACTGACACATGGGTTGGTAATTCGCTAAGGTACTCCGGCCCCCTTTGGATCGGGGAACGATATGGTCAATAGTCATCAGAGTGAAATCAGCCGTAAACAGATCGACATGATACCCGCCCCCCGGATCAATAGAAGCAATCAAATGTACCCCTTCGACACCACACCGTACGCAGGACGTTCCTTTCTGAGCAAATACCTGTAAGCGCCGGTGCTTGCTGAACTTCGTTTGCAATAATTCGAAATCCAGTTCTTTTTGTACCCGATTCCCATTCAGGACGTCCGGTAGATTCATCGTAACCACTGTAAAATCGTCTTTCGTTTGCTTTAAATACTAACGAGTGCTTTTTTTAGTTCATTACGGAGCGCCCAACTATCACACAACCCGCTCATATTCAATTGATTGCATATCAGCTAACAATCTTGTAATTTGCACATTATTGCTTAATATCTCCAGCTTTTTAAGTCAGCTCCCTTTGGTGCCGACTCTTCAATGCGTTTGAGGATTTTGTCGACGTACATCGTGTTATAACGTAGTCGACTAATGTAGTTAGGCTGCGTCGGGTCGCCATTCCAGCAATGCTCGGCGCGGTCTCCGTAGGCCACTTCGCTGTTAGCGGATGGACTTTTTACACTTTTCAGAAAATCTTCCATTAAGTAAACAGCGTTATTTAGGTAATAATTATCCATATCGCCACAATAGAGGTGAATTTTACCGGTGACTTTGGGGCCAAGTGTTTTCCAGTCGCGCCGAAGAATGTGTAGCAAATCATAGTGATCGCGCCAGTACGCGGCAACTGTTGTGTCGATTTCGCCGGTTAGCTTGTTCCAGACCCGCTTCGGATAGCCGTCTGCCCCAACGGGCGAATACACAGCTTCCCAAATGTCGAACTGATCCCCAGAACGACTGTGCGTACCGAGGGCCAGCTCGCGGTGATTCGTTTCTTCAAGCGTTACCTTTACCTGGCCGAGGTAATTGCGCTGACCAGGCCGGGGTGTTCGCCGAAACGGTCCTTCGCTGTAATACGCATTTTTGTCTTTATATAGATTGAAGACCGTATAGGCATCGAATGCAATTGGGTCAGGGCAGGCGGCAAAGCACCCATTGAATTCATCGGGATAGAATACCTGCGCAGCCAGCGCTTCCCAGCCACCTGTCGAACCGCCGTAGGTAAACCGCGCCCAACCTTGGCCAATACCACGAAACCGTTTTTCGATCTCGGGCAGCAGTTCATACATGATAGCGTCGCCATATGGCCCCAAGTTTTCAGAGTTAACAGCGTAGGAGTCGTCGTAATACGGATTCGCATGCTGAATCTCCACGATTAACATACGCGGGAAATCCTTACTTGTCCATTTCTTATAAAAATCGTAGGCTTCCTGTGCTACAATCTTTTTGTAGCCATAGATCTTGAATCGTTCGATGTAGTCGGTTGTGTCCATGTTGGCAGCTGGCGGTGTTTCGCTGAACCCGTCGAAGTCGGCCGGAAAATGGCCGTGATTGATGCAGATCGGGAACCGGGCATCGGGGTGTTCATCAAAACCCGCCGGTAGGAGTACGTGGGCTCCAAGATACATCGGCCGTCCCCAGAATTCAGTCAGGCGTTTGCTCTGGATCTTAATGTGTTTGATAAACTTAGTGTCTTTTGGGGCCTCGATGGGTGGATTAACTTGGTCCATAACCACAGCTACTGATTGCTTAGCGCCCCTTCTGATACTGATTTTCTGCGGTTTGCTAAACATGTTACCCGGTGCCGTGCGCCAGTTCTGGCCCTCTCCCCGGTCCATCGGCAGTTTAACGATGTGCCCATCCTTCCGTTTAAATGTTTCGTACTTGTGAAGCACCGCCTGCACATAGTAATCACCGGGTGCAAGGTCTTTCAAGCTACGTTTCGGATAGCCAAATACGCTGGCATCGACCACCGCAGGCTGGCCCGGCTTGAGTCCGTTCACATCGATGCCAAACAGTTGCGCCGTTTCAACGGCATCGCTGACCTGCTGACGGGGTTCGGGCTTGTTAGTTTTCGCTAAAATCAGCAGCACACGCCCATCGAGAGGTTGCCGAATTTGGGTAGCGGAGTAAGAAACGTTAAAGGTCGTCTGGGGATGAGCAGCAGTTGTCCACAGCACGAGAAGCAGCAGTAGTGGATGTTTCATGGTAGTCAGGTTGGTATTCGTTGGGGAAGATAGTCATTGTGTCGTCAAAAACGAATCTAAACCAAAACGCCCGGCTGCAAGTGTCTCAGCCGGGCGCAATCAGTCTTTCGATAAAATGCCCTGCTTTACTGATACACCCGCACATAATCCACTTCCATACGTTGCGGCCAGATCGTGTCATCGACGCCTTTCTTTCCACCCCAGTTACCGCCTACAGCCACATTCAGGATTAGAAAGAACGGCTGATCGAACGGCCATTGCGCTTCGGCATTACCCAACGCTGATTTTTCAACCGTATAATATTTCTGATCGTCGACAAAAAAGTCTATTCGGTCGGCTGTCCACTCGATGGCGTAGAGATGGAAACCCAACGTTACGTCTTTAACGGTAATAGCATTCCCCTTTTCAGTTTTCTTAGCGTGGTTGTAGGATTCGGTATGGACAGTTCCGTGAACAACGCCCTCATCAAAACCGACATGCTCCATGATGTCGATTTCGCCACAGCGGGGCCATCCAACCTTCGGAATGTTCTTTCCCAGCATCCAAACGGCAGGCCACGTGCCCACCCCTTTAGGTAGTTTCGCCATCGCTTCCATGCGGCCGTAGGTCCAAGTTCCTTTCTGCTGAGTTAGCAGCCGGGCCGACGTATAGTTTTTGTCCTGATATGCTTCTTTACGGGCTTCAATAATGAGTTTACCATTTTCAATGCGGGCGTTCTCTGGCCGCCGACGGGTATAAAACTGTAATTCGTTATTGCCCCAGCCATTACCACCGACATCGTACCCCCACTTCGTTGAATCAGGCAGTCCATCTTTATCAAATTCATCTGCCCAAACGAGCTTACGGGTTATGGGTATAGTGCTTACACTAGTAGGTGACGTCACAACAACCGGAGCTGGAAGAGATAAACTGGTTTCAGGGCTTTTACAAGACAATAGGAATGTTAGTAGAAGAAAGTACATCGAGTTCAGGATTTTATAAATGATACATGTAGACTGTTGGGCAGTGTTCATTCTTTACCCTTTTCGCTTCTTGGAAACGCCCACTTTAGAAAGTCCGGCATAATAGCGCTCCATGTCTCCTGATTATGCTGCCCGCCTTTTACCTCCACGTATCGTATATCAGACGGGCCACCAGCAGGGTTGTACCGGTACCCCTTTTTGACCAGTTCATCCATCAAATCGGTCGTGTCCTCAATGGCGTCAATGATACCGTTGTTATTCCGATCGCTGGTTTCATCTTCGGTGCCAGTCTCAAACCAGAATTTCAGTGCCTTGTGGTATTTGCCTTCACGCACTAAGTTGTGCATAATCCGGTCGGTATCGTCGGAATAGCTTTTATCAAACTTCTTACTCCGCCACCAGAACGACCCCGAAAATACCCCTGCTTTACTAAAGCGCTCGGGGTGGTGGAACGTAATGTCGAAGGCAGATAAGCCACCCAGCGAGAAACCCGCAAACACCGATTGCACCGGATCAGCGGTAACATGATAGTGCTTTCTGATGTACGGGATCAGTTCGGTAAGCACGAAATCGGTGTAAAGTCCCGCTTTGCTACCCCGGTTCAGGTAATCAGCTCGGGCTGCTG
Source organism: Spirosoma soli (assembly GCF_042684525.1). Lineage (NCBI taxonomy): Bacteria > Pseudomonadati > Bacteroidota > Cytophagia > Cytophagales > Cytophagaceae > Spirosoma > Spirosoma soli. The sequence continues at coordinate 514,282 of NZ_JBHULN010000001.1, forward strand.
TACCATATTCCTGAATGCGATCGCCCGCATGAATGGCCACCAGAACGAAAGGCCGGATGACTTGCGCTCTGTAAAGTGAGTCAAGCACCGCCGTCATGCGCAGACGCGGCAAATCCTGCCCATCGTTCAGAAACAAGACTGGCAGCGGCTCTCCCCTAAGAGAAGCTTGGTAACCAGGAGGCAATACAACGTCTAACAGAACAAGACGTTTCAAAGGAACTGAATATAATGAGTCGTCTCGCCGGACCGTTACGGTGGGTGGTTCGGCGCCAACGGAGGCCGGTTTGTAGTCAGCCATAAGCGCTAAAAGTGTCATTAGTAAGAGAATCACAACACGCAAAGTAGGTAATTTTCGGTTTGTCTCTTTCTCTTTTTTGCCGATACCAGCTATTTCGCCTATTTTCAACCGAAGATTTCAACGTTTTTTAGACAATCATCGCCTTGCAGGAAGATTATCGTAAATGGTATTCGCACCACTTGGGTCGCGACATTGAGATGCTGGTTTTTGGTAACTGGGGTTACCCCATAGTGATGTTTCCGACTTCTATGGGTCATTACTATGAATACAAAGACTTTGGCTTAACCGAGACCGCCCGCTGGTTTGTTGAGACGGGTAAAGTGAAATTGTTTTGCATCGACAGCATCGACCGCGACAGTTGGTACGCGAAGCACCTGCACCCTGGCACGCGCATCTGGAATCACGTACTCTATGATCGATTTCTGCACGAGGAGTTAGTACCGGGCATCCAGCGCGAATGTAATGTTCAGAAGATCGGGGTATCGGGTGCCTCTTTTGGCGGGTATCACGCCATGAATTTTGCCTTTCGTCATCCCGAACAGGTAGGCCACCTGCTTACCATGGGGGCCGCTTTCGACATCCGGTCATTTCTGAACGGATATTACGACGAAAACGTCTATTTCAACAACCCGCCCGATTTCATGCCGAACGCCCAAAACGACGAATTTCACCGCATGAACATCGTTTTGGGTACATCTGAGTATGACTTCTGCAAAGGCTCAAACATTCAGATGTCCAATATTTTAAATCGCAAAGGCATACGGCATCGACTGGACATAGCCCCGTGGGGTAACCATGACTGGCCCGTCTGGAAAGACCAGTTTCCTCGATATCTGAGCATGATTTAATATAAACATGGCCGTCAACTATGTACGCTCAGCCAACCGGCAGCATCGTCAACGCACTTCAGAGTTTGCGCGGTCATATAATACACGTACCCGAACGTTTAGGCAACGTACCGGAAATAGAACTGGCGCATAAAGTCCCCGGCAAGTGGTCTCGCAAAGAAATTTTAGGACACCTGATTGATTCAGCAATTAATAACCTAAAGCGATTCACCGATGCTCAATCGCTTATCGGGCAGGCTACCAGGCAGGCGTATCAGGTTCAGGGATATGACCAAAATAACCTGGTTCTCATAAACCGTTATAACGATTTACCTCTGGCTCATTTACTTGCGTTATGGAGTAGTCTGAATACGCAGATTATCTACGTTGCTGACATAATGTCGGCCGAGGCTTTATCTATCTCGGTCCAATTTGGCCACACAAATCAACTTAACAGCGAAGCTCCTGATTACACGCTAGGTTGGCTTATTGAAGATTACGTCGCCCACTTAGAACATCATCTCAAAACGCTGCTGTAGAAAGTAGCATCCCGATGGCCGCAATCGCCCATTATGTCAGTTTTTCTAAACTGATGTAATGGGCGTTCTACTAATGAATAAATGGAAGTCGCTCCTATCACCCAAACCTGCCTACAGCATTTCATTTACGTTATTTTTCCATTCATGGAAGACACATTGTAAAACAGCAAGCAACGCTTGAATTTTGAGAAAACAATTTGGTTTTTATGGACAACGCGCAATTTATTCCTTCAAACCACCATGATTCCTCAACCCTGCCAATACGCAACAGCTAATTTGCCTTATATTCTTTCGGTATTAGCGATTTGCATTATCCTGATTTTCATTGATAGAATACGGCACCCCTACCAGCGCACCAACCTCAGTGCCGTAGCAGGCTTCTTCGTTGGTATAGTCATATGGGTTGTTCGGCGGATTGGGCAAGCGCTGAAAGGGTGAATAGAAATCAAGTTACGCTGAACCGAATCCTCATCCATTTACGTTCAGTGATTACTCTTTTACCGCTTAATGAGTTCAGTATTCTGTTAATAGTATACTTTCCTCAAACTGCTCAATTTGCCCGATTGCCACTAGTGGCAATCGGGCTTTTTTGTTTTTGTCTGTAATAGGCTGCATTTTGCCATGACATTACGGGGCAAACGTCAAGCTGCTAAAGGAATAGGCGGCCCCTACTCAACAGTTAACTACTTTATCATGAGCAAGCAGTCAAAGATTGGAATCTTATTTGGCCAGGAAAACACCTTTCCTCAGGCATTCGTCGATCGGGTGAACGAAAAGCAGCGTGATTTTCCCGCGGAATTTGTCAGTATCGAGCAGGTTGAGCAGAGCGTTCCAACGGACTACGCCGTTATCATCGACCGTATTTCGCAGGATGTACCGTTTTACAAAGCCTATCTGAAAAACGCAGCCTTAACCGGAACCGCCGTTGTTAATAATCCCTTTTGGTGGAGTGCCGACGAGAAATTCTTCAATAATGCCCTGGCGGTGCAGTTGGGCGTGCCGGTACCAAAAACAATCTTACTGCCCTCAAAAGAACGCCCTGACGACACGAATCATAATTCGTTCCGCAACCTTCGGCACATGAACTGGGACGCCATTTTCAACCACATCGGCTTTCCCGCCTTTATGAAACCGCACGCCGGGGGCGGCTGGAAGAGCGTTTATAAGGTAGACAACCCGGAACAGATGTTCAAGGCCTACGATGAGACCGCCCAGCTGGTCATGTTGTATCAGGAAGCCATTGATTTTGACGATTACTTCCGCTGCTATTGCATTGGTGGTAAAGACGTTCGCATTATGCCGTATGAACCTCGCAATCCGCACCACCTACGCTATGCAGCCGAAATGAAAACGACCGGCGATGCTGGTAAGAAACTGCTGAAAACCATGACCGACTACGTCCTGAAGCTAAATCATGGCCTTGGTTATGACTTCAATACGGTGGAGTTTGCCGTACGCGACGGTATCCCCATTGCCATTGATTTTTGTAACCCAGCGCCCGATGCCGATGTGCACTCAGTTGGCCAGGAGAACTTTGAGTGGGTAGTTGAGGCCGCTGCAAACATGGCTATCGACCGGGCTAAAAAAGCGCAGAAAGGCAAAGACAATCTAACCTGGGGGACCTTTGTCCGTGGCTCGGTCAGCGGGCTCACTCCGGTTGCTGCTCCGCCCACCAAGGCACCTAAAGTCGAGAAAGAAGTTAAACCAGAGAAAGCGCCAAAGGCCGAAAAAGTAAGCAAAGAGGAAAAGAAAGAAGAGAAACCAAAAAAGAGTAAGAAATAAAGCGGACAGGTAGCCAAACTGCCCTACCTACTCTAATTATACTAGCCCCGTACCTTGAGTGCGGGGCTTTTTTACGGCCTCATAGCCCAATTGCCTTCGGATCAATACCGGTATCATTGGTTGAAGCACGAAGGATTGCTAACATTTCAATGTAGCTGCAAAGTCGACCGTCGATGCAGTCTTGCTCTATAGGGCGGTCCGACGTATCGTTCGGCGAATGCTTTTTTCTCTTCCAGATCACGGATGTTGGCGTGAATGGTAATCAATACGTCCTGTACGAATTCTTCTAGTTGTTGAGCCGTCGCTGTTGTCATAGCTTGTGCCTTTGAACCTGTGTTTCTAAATCTTAACGAATCATTTTGAGTACTTTTCCAAATAATCTTAGGCATTTATTACGATTCTACTCCACCATTCATCACAAAAAGGCCTGTCGGCAGCAAAGTGTTTGGTTTTTTTGGCCATATTCGCGTTTCTCACTGATTAGCAAGTTATCTAATCATCAACAAGTAGCTCTAATATTTCAGCTCATTACTACATGAAAAGAAGAGATTTTATCCAGTTGTCTGGTTTGGGAGTTGGTGCGCTGATGGGTTCATCCATACCTGTATTAGGCAACGCGGTGCCGCTCGAACACCTGCTCGAACCGGGTGTTGATGTGGCCGTTAAGAAACGTCTCGCTGATGTTGCCCTCAATGCGGCAAAAAGCAAAGGCGCTACGTATACCGACGTTCGCATCGGGCGCTATCTGCAGCAGTTCATGTTTACCCGCGAGAAGCAGGTCCAGAACATTGTCAACGCTGAATCGTACGGCATTGGCATTCGGGTTATTGCGAATGGTACCTGGGGATTTGCGGCTACGAGCGACGTAACACCCGACGCCATTGCTCGATGTGCGGCCACCGCCGTAGCTATTGCCAAAGCAAATTCGAAGCTCCAGACCGAGCCTGTACAACTGGCACCACAGAAAGGCGTTGGCGAAGTAACCTGGAAAACGCCCATCAAAAAAAACGCCTTCGAGATTCCGGTTCAGGAGAAAATTGACCTGCTTATGAAGGTCAACAGCGAAGCCATGAAGAATGGAGCTGCCTTCGTTACGTCTAACCTCTTCTTCGTTAACGAGCAGAAATATTTTGCCTCGACCGACGGCTCCTATATCGACCAGGACGTTCACCGCGTTTGGCCGACGTTTACCGTATCGGCAGTCGACCGGACGTCGGGCAAGTTTAAAACCCGCGACGCGATTAGTTCGCCAATGGGCATGGGTTACGAATACCTCGACGGATTGGCTTCGGAGAAGATCCCAGCGCCCAATGGTTTAGTCGGCTACCGCAACTCGTACGACATGATCGAAGACGCCGTAATGGCGGCTAAGCAGGTTAAAGAAAAAATGACCGCCAAATCGGTTCAACCCGGTAAGTACGATCTGGTTCTGGACCCGAACCACCTTGGCCTGACAATCCACGAGTCAGTAGGCCACCCTACCGAACTCGACCGCGTACTGGGTTATGAAGCCAACTACGCCGGAACCAGTTTTGCCACCCTCGATAAATGGAAAACCAAGAGCTTTAATTACGGCAGTAAACTAGTCAATATTGTGGCCGACAAGACGCAGCCTTATACGCTGGGTACGGTTGGTTACGATGACGAAGGCGTTCCCTGCAAAGAATGGAATTTAATTAAAGACGGCATTCTGGTGAACTATCAGGCCATCCGCGATCAGGTAGCTATTCTGGGCGAGAAAGAGTCGAACGGATGTTGTTACGCCGACAATTGGAACTCCGTGCAGTTCCAGCGGATGCCAAACGTATCGCTCCAGCCCGGTACCGAAAAGCGCTCAGTTTCCGACATGATTAAAGGCGTTGACAAAGGAATTTATATTATTGGCCGGGGCTCCTACTCCATTGACCAGCAACGATATAACTTCCAGTTTGGTGGCCAACTCTTCTACGAAATCAAAAACGGCGAAATTGTAGGCATGCTCGACGACGTAGCCTATCAATCCAACACCCAGGAATTCTGGAACTCCTGCGCCCAGCTTTGCGACAAAGACGATTACCGTACGTTCGGTTCGTTTTTCGATGGCAAAGGGCAGCCCTCGCAGGTCAGTGCCGTTTCGCATGGTTCTGCTACAACGCGGTTCAACGGTGTCAACGTGATCAATACAGCCCGGAAAATATAATAGTCAGTTAGTGGTCAGTAGTTGTCATGAGTAGTCATTTTTTGTTGCCCTTCAGGAAAAACAATGAATGATTACATAACGACGATCAACGGCGCTCTCTGACAAGCAACTACGAAAACAATGGCGATCCTAAGTAAAGAAGAAGCAAAGAAGATAATTGATAAAGTACTGGCCTACTCGAAAGCCGATGAGATGAGTGTCAATCTGGCCGGTGGTCGTACGGGTAACATTCGATATGCCCGTAACTCTGTATCGACTAGTGGCGAGAGCAGTAATTTGTCACTAAGTGTTACGTCGGTTTTCGGCAAGAAATCTGGCACCGCCACCATCAACGAGTTTGATGATGCGTCGCTGGAAAAGACTGTTCGGCGGGCTGAAGAGATTGCCAGACTGGCCCCCGAGAATCCGGAGTACATGCCCATGCTGGGGCCGCAGACGTATTTGACAACAGATCCATACGCTGAAAGCACCGCTAAAATTAACCCGGATTTCCGGGCACAAGCAACCTTTGATAGTCTTGATCCCTGCCGAAAAAAGAACCTGACGGCGGCTGGCTACATGGAAGACCGCACTGGCTTCAATGCGATTGGCAACACAAAAGGCTTGTCAGCTTACAACCGCGAAACATCCGTTGAATTTTCGATCACAGTGCGCACCGCCGATGGATTAGGATCTGGATATGCCACCAGCGACGTAACCGACGTATCGAAGCTGAGCACGAAAAACTCAACCGAAATTGCGATGCAGAAAGCGCAGGCATCGGTGAGTGCACGAGCTTTGGAGCCAGGTAAGTATACGGTTATTCTGGAACCAGCAGCTCTGGTATCCAATGTCGATGCCTCGCTAATGGTAGCTCTTGTTCGATCGATGGACGCACGTAGTGCCGACGAAGGTCGTTCTTTCTTGAGCAAGAAAGGCGGAGGTACCCGTCTGGGCGAAAAACTCTTCGATGAACGCGTAACCATTTACTCGGACCCAACCAATATGGAAGTGCCGAACGGTGCCTTCAGTGGCGACGGACGTCCACAGGAAAAAGTCACGTGGATCGAAAAGGGCGTAGTCAAAAATATGCCTTACAGTCGGTACTGGGCAGAAAAGAAAGGCGTAAAGGCAATTCCGCCAGGGGGCAATTTCATTATGGAAGGTGGTACGCAGTCGCTGGCCGACATGATTAAAAGTACGGAGAAAGGCATCCTGGTTACCCGGCTGTGGTACATCCGTCCCGTTGATCCGCAAACGCTGCTGTACACCGGCCTAACCCGCGACGGGACGTTTTACATTGAGAATGGCCAAATTAAGTTTCCGGTGAAGAACTTCCGCTTCAACGAAAGCCCGGTCATCATGCTCAACAACCTAGAAGCCATGGGTAAACCCGTTCGCATTGGTGGAAACTTGGTACCTCCGCTGAAAATCCGGGACTTCACCTTTACGAGTTTGTCAGACGCTGTTTAGTTTTTTGAAAACACAGAGGCACAGAGCTTTTCACAGAGTAAACAGAGCCAACTTTGTGTTCTCTGTGCTTCCTCCGTTCCTCTGTGTTTAATCCTTATTATCATGAATCGTCGAGATTTTAATCAATTATTAGGTATGGGTGCGGCCGGGATCATAATGCCCACGCTGCCCGCTTTTTCCCGTACCGTTAGCCCCGAAGCCCTGCTGGAGCCAGGTTTGGACGTAGCCGTCAAGAAACGCCTGGCCGATGCCGCTCTGAACGCAGCGAAAGCGAAGGGCGCCACCTACGCCGATGTACGCATTGGCCGGTATCTGAACCAATTCGTACTCACCCGTGAAAACAAAGTACAGGGCATTATCAACTCCGAATCATACGGCGTTGGCGTTCGGGTCATTGCCAACGGTTGCTGGGGATTTGCCTCTGTTGGCGACGCACGCGACGAAACTGTTGTAGCGAAAGCCGCTGAACAAGCCGTTGCCATTGCCAAAGCCAATGCCCGTCTGCTCACTGAACCCGTACAACTAGCTCCGCAAAAAGGCTATGGCGAAGTAAGCTGGAAAGCGCCTATCAAGCGGAACGCGTTTGAAGTGCCCGTTAAGGAAAAAGTCGATCTGCTCCTGGAGGCTAACGCAGCGGCCATGAAAAACGGAGCCAACTTTGTGAACAACGTACTCTTCCAGATTAACGAACAAAAGTATTTTGCTTCAACCGACGGTACGTACGCCGATCAGGACATTCACCGCATCGGGCCAAGCTTTACCGTAACGGCCGTTGATCCGCAAAATGGAAAGTTCGCCACGCGGAACTCTTTGAGTGCTCCAATGGGCATGGGCTACGAGTACTTACAAACAAATCCAAGCGACAAACTTACTGGCGTCACGACCCGCTACAATAAAGGGTATGACATGCTGGAAGACATTACCGCAGCCGCCAAACAAGCTAAAGAGAAATTGACGGCTAAGTCGGTGGAAGCCGGTAAGTATGATCTGGTTCTCGATCCGTCGCACCTGTGGTTGACCATCCACGAATCCGTAGGCCACCCCCTCGAACTCGACCGCGTGCTGGGTTACGAAGCTAACTATGCTGGTACGTCGTTCGCGACCCTCGACAAGTGGCAGGCAAAGAATTTTAACTACGGCAGTAAAGAAGTCAACTTAGTGGCTGACAAAACGCAGGTAGGTTCGCTGGGCGCCGTTGGCTGGGACGACGAAGGAGTGAAGACCAAGAAGTGGGATTTGGTCAAAGATGGCATCTTGGTGAATTATCAGGCCATCCGCGATCAGGTGCACATCATTGGCGAGAAAGAATCGCAGGGCTGCTGCTACGCCGACAACTGGAGTTCGGTGCAGTTTCAGCGCATGGCAAACGTATCGCTGGAGGCTGGAAAAACACCTTTATCGGTTCAGAACATGATTAAAGACGTCAAAAAAGGAATTTACATCATCGGCGACGGTTCGTTCTCGATTGATCAGCAACGCTACAATTTCCAATTTGGCGGGCAGCTGTTCTACGAAATCAAAGACGGTCAGATCGCTGGTATGCTCAAAGACGTAGCGTATCAGGCCAACACCCGAGAATTCTGGAATTCCTGCGTTGCGGTCTGCGACCAAAGTGATTACCGGTTAGGAGGAGCATTCAATGATGGCAAAGGCCAGCCAGCGCAGTCGAGTGCCGTATCGCATGGTAGCGCTACGGCCCGGTTCAACGGTGTCAATGTAATTAATACAGCCCGGAAGATATAGACAGTTTACGGTTTGTAATCTACGGTGGGTTAGCGAGAAGTTTATCGTATCATCTCATCGTAAACCACAAACCGTACACCGAAACCTCAGAAATATGGCGATCTTAACCAAAGAAGAAGCAAAGAAGATAATCGATAAAGTACTGGCCTACTCGAAAGCCGACGAAACGAGCGCCAGTCTGACAGGCGGCCGTACGGGTAATATTCGATACGCTCGTAACTCGGTCTCGACCAGTGGCGAATCCGATAACATTGCCCTGAGTGTTACAGCCGTTTTCGGCAAAAAATCCGGCACCGCCACCATCAACGAGTTTGATGATGCGTCGCTGGAAAAGACCGTTCGGCGGGCCGAAGAAATTGCCAAACTAGCCCCCGAGAATCCAGAGTACATGCCGATGCTAGGGCCCCAGACCTATCTGGAAACGAAAAACTACGCGGAAAGTACGGCTAAAATCAATCCTGAGTTTCGCGCCCAGGCAGCCTTCGACAGTATCGACCCCTGCAAGCAGAAAAACCTGACCGCAGCCGGGTACATGGAAGACACGACGAATTTTGTGTGCATTGGCAATAGCAAAGGTAATTTCGGGTACAATCGGTCGACAAATGTTGATTTTTCGATTACAGTCCGTACCGCTGACGGTTTGGGGTCAGGCTACGCAAATCCAGACGTAACCGATGTATCTAAACTCGACACGAAAGCGACCACACAGATTGCCATGCAAAAAGCTATGGCATCGGCGAGTGCACGAGCGTTGGAGCCGGGTAAATACACCGTTATTCTGGAACCGACAGCGTCCGTCGAACTACTGAACAACATGATGCGCAGCATGGATGCCCGCAATGCTGACGAAGGCCGTAGCTTCCTCAGTAAAAAAGGGGGCGGCACACGCCTTGGCGAAAAGCTCTTTGACGAACGCGTTACGATCATTACTGATCCTTTAAATGCCGATTTACCCTTGTCGCCTTTTGGTGGCGGGGGCGGAGGAGGTGGCGGTGGCCGCTTCGGCGGGGGTGGTAATGAAGGTTTACCCCAGGAAAAACGGACCTGGATTGAGAATGGAGTCGTGAAAAACATGTTCTATTCGCGCTTCTGGGCCGACAAAAAAGGGGTTAAGCCGATTCCAGCGCCCGGCGGATTTATCATGCTGGGTGGCACGCAATCCTTAGCGGATCTGATCAAAAGCACTGACAAAGGTATTCTGGTAACGCGTTTTTGGTATATCCGCGCCGTTGATCCACAAACTCAACTATACACAGGGCTGACCCGCGACGGGACATTTTACATCGAAAATGGGCAAATTAAATTCCCGATTAAAAATTTCCGTTTCAACGAAAGCCCGGTCATTATGCTTAATAACGTTGAAGCACTGGGCAAGCCTGTTCGAGCAGGCGGCAACTTGATTCCGCCGATGAAGATTCGGGACTTTACGTTCACAAGCTTGTCGGATGCGGTGTAGTTTTTAAACACAGAGCCACAGAATTTCTCACCGAATTAACTGAGAAACTCTGTGCTCTCCGTGCTTCCTCTATTTCTCTGTGTTTAAATAGTCACCACGCAATGAACCGCCGAAACTTCAATCAACTTCTAAGTATGGGAACGGCAGGAATACTGCTTCCTACCCTTCCTGCCTTTTCTAGATCCGTCAGCCCCGAAGCCCTTCTGGAGCCGGGCTTAGACGTTGTTACTAAAAAGCGCCTGGCCGATGCCGCAATGAATGCCGCGAAAAGCAAGGGCGCGACCTATACCGATGTTCGCATTGGTCGCTACCTTAACCAGTTCGTAGTGACCCGCGAGGATAAGGTACAGAACATTGTAAACACAGAATCTTACGGTGTTGGCGTACGCGTCATTGCCGACGGCTGCTGGGGCTTTGCCGCTGTGGTAGACGCCAAGAACGAAGCCGATATGGCAAAGGCTGCCGAACAAGCCGTTGCTATCGCCAAAGCGAACGCCAAACTTATGAAGCAGCCGGTACAACTGGCTGCACAACAAGGTTACGGCGAAGTGAGCTGGAAAGCGCCTATTCAGAAAAATGCGTTCGAGGTACCTATTAAAGAGAAAGTCGACTTACTGCTGTCGGTAAACAACGCAGCCCTGAAGAATGGTGCCAATTACGTCAACTCGGTACTGTTCATGGTGAATGAGCAGAAGTATTTGGCCACCACAGACGGCACGTATGCCGACCAGGACATTCATCGTATCTGGCCCCAATCAAATGTAACAGCGATCGACCCAAAGACCGGCAAGTTTGAAACCCGGCAGGCACTGAGCGCTCCGATGGGCATGGGCTATGAGTACCTGCAAGCGAATCCGACTGACAAAGTAACGGGCATTACAACCCGCTACAACAAAGGGTATGACATGCTGGAAGACATTACCGCAGCTGCTAAACAAGCCCGTGACAAGCACAAGGCTAAATCTGTAGAAGCGGGTAAATATGATCTGGTTCTCGACCCGTCGCACCTATGGTTGACCATCCATGAATCCGTAGGCCACCCCCTCGAGCTAGATAGAGTCCTGGGTTACGAAGCCAACTTTGCGGGTACGAGCTTTGCTACGCTGGACAAATGGCAGTCGAAAAACTTTAACTATGGTAGTAAGCAAGTGAATCTATTTGCTGATAAAACGCAGGTTGGCTCGCTGGGTGCCGTTGGCTACGATGATGAAGGCGTTAAAACCAAACAATGGGATCTGGTAAAGGATGGTACGTTAGTGAATTACCAGGCTATTCGCGACCAGGCTCACATCATCGGCGAGAAAGAATCACAAGGGTGCTGCTATGCTGATAGCTGGAGTTCAGTGCAGTTTCAGCGCATGGCTAATGTTTCGCTGGCAGCGGGAAAAACGCCGTTATCAGTACAGGACATGATCAAAGATGTTAAGAAAGGCATCTACATCATTGGTGACGGCTCTTTTTCCATTGACCAGCAGCGCTACAACTTCCAGTTTGGCGGGCAGTTGTTCTACGAAATCAAGAATGGCCAGATTGCGGGGATGCTCAAAGACGTAGCGTATCAGTCGAATACCCAGGAATTCTGGAACTCGTGCGTGGCCGTTTGTGATGAAAAAGACTATCGGTTGGGCGGCTCATTCTTTGACGGCAAAGGCCAGCCACCGCAGTCGAGCGCGGTCTCGCACGGCAGTTCGACCGCCCGGTTCAATGGCGTTAATGTGATCAATACAGCCCGGAAAATTTAAATACCACCATGTCTATCATACTCACCGAAGCAGAAGCTAAGGCCTTGCTTCAAAAAGTCTTAAGCTACTCAAAGGCCGACGAGTGCGAGGTTAATCTATCCGGCGAAGAGCGGGGCAACCTACGTTATGCCCGAAATGAGGTTTCGACAAGTGGTTCGCTTCTTAATCAGAACCTAGTTGTGCAGTCGGCATTCGGCAAGAAAGTTGGCGTAGCAACGATTGATGAATTCGACGATGCATCCCTCGAAAAAGTGGTACGTCGTGCCGAAGAGCTCGCCAAACTAGCTCCTGAAAACCCTGAATACGTTGGCGTACTGGGTCCTCAACAATACATAAAATCAACCGGCTTTTTCGACTCAACGGCGAATGTAACCCCCGATACCCGTGCGGATGCCGTTGCCAAAAGTTTACAACTGACGCGTGATGGCAAGCTGACAGCTGCCGGTTTTCTGCAAGATAACCGGGGCTACTCGGCCATGATGAATTCAAAAGGTCTGTTCGCCTATTACCCAAGCACGAATGTCAACTTTTCGCTGACAGTTCGTACGGACGATGGCAAAGGCTCAGGCTATGTAGCAAGGGGCTACAGCGATTTCACAAAGCTCGATACCGCTACGGCTACTAACATTGCCATTCAGAAAGCACGCGGTTCAGCCGAAGCCCGGGCCATTGAGCCCGGCAAATACACCGTCATCCTGGAGCCAACAGCGGCTGTGGTACTGCTGGAAAACATCTACTTTAACATGGATGCCCGTTCCGCCGACGAAGGGCGGTCGTATTTCAGTAAAGCAGGTGGTAAATCCCGGCTGGGTGATAAAGTGGTAGACGAACGCGTAACGATCTACTCCGATCCAACTCACCCTGAATTACCGGCATCGCCCTGGTCAGGCGATGGCCGTCCCCAGGAGAAAACAATGTGGATTGAGAAGGGGGTGGTTAAGAACCTGGCTTACTCGCGGTATTGGGCGCAGAAGCAAGGTAAGAAAGCCGTTCCTAATCCGAATAATATGATCATGACCGGCGGTACCGCTTCGTTGGAGGATATGATTAAGAGCACGCAACGGGGCATTCTGGTCACCAAGCTTTGGTATATTCGTGAGGTTGACCCGCAGACGATTTTGCTGACGGGCTTAACCCGCGATGGTACGTTCTACATTGAAAACGGCAAGATTAAGCACCCCGTTAAGAATTTTCGTTTTAATGAAAGCCCGATCATCATGCTCAACAACCTCGAGGCACTGGGCAAGCCAGAGCGCGTTGTGAGCACGGAGTCGGACCAAAACTATCTGGTTCCCCCCATGAAGATTCGGGAGTTCACGTTCACGAGTTTGTCGGATGCGGTGTAATATGTTGTCAAGATTTTTCAATTAAAACTCTTTCTTAAATATGCAGTTCGGTAAAACTATCAAGATTTTTTTAATTGATGGCGACCCAAACGGCCGTATGAGTTGCGAGCTTTCAAACTGGACTGGGAAAGCTTATAAAATACCACGAATAAAAGTAAAGGACTGTGTTGATAGGCCTGACCTATTGAATACTGGCGTGTATCTTCTTTTCGGTAGAGATGGGGAAGGTCAAGATCAGGTTTACATTGGTGAAGCAGAAGAGGTCCGTACACGATTAAATCAGCATTTGACCCAAAAAGATTTTTGGAATGAAACTATCGTCTTTGTCAGCAAAGATGAAAACCTTAACAAGGCACATATCAAGTATTTAGAGAACCGACTTTACAACATTGCTAAAACATCAAATAGATATACAATTGAAAACTCTGTTATACCGACACAGTCCTCCATTTCGGAATCCGATAGAGCGGAAATGGAAGAATTTTTAGAAAACATCAAACTTCTAGTCAACACTCTTGGACATAAAGTTTTTGAAGAAAAAAGAGAGCAGAAGCCAAAAACGAAGCAGCAAGATATTTTTGTTATAGTTGCTGCTCGTGGAGCTAATGCTCAAGGAGAACCCACATCTGAAGGTTTCGTTGTTTTAAAAGGCTCAATGATTGCTACTTCAACTGTTCCTTCCTTCCCACCGTCGATGCATAAACTTCGTCAGGAAATGCTTGACAGAAAAATAATACTAAGGAACGGAGATGATCTTGTGCTTTCAGATGATTATATTTTCGGAAGCCCATCAACAGCAGCCGCACTCGTAATGGGACGACCAGCTAATGGACTTACAGAATGGAGGACTACCGATGGGCGCACCTTAAAAGGATTCGAAACAGATTCATCTGAATTACCTTCTAAAAAGTTTTTAATCTCTAAGAGCCCATCTAACGGTTCATTTGTTGAAACATAAACGCAACACTAAATGCTCGAATCACGCGTTCACGACCTCCTTGAAGCTCCCGATGCTAAACTTGTCATCGAACGGGCACAGGCTATTCTGGCCGACGAAGCCGAACGTCGTCGGGCATTCCGCGAGTGGTTACGAGATGACGTAAAAGCCGAGTTTATCAATGGCGAAGTCATTATGCACTCACCAGTAAAACGTCGGCATCTGGACGCTACAAAATATTTGGAAAACTTACTTCTGAACTTTGTAATGCTCAATGACCTTGGCGTTGTTGATTCAGAAAAGGCGCTGATAGGCTTGACACGTAACGATTATGAGCCGGACATCTGCTACTGGAACAGCGAAACAGCCGCTTCGTTTGAGGATGATCAGATGGAACACCCGGCACCGGATTTGATTGTGGAGGTCTTGTCGAAAAGCACGACCGGCCGTGACCGGGGCGTCAAATTTGAAGACTACGCGGCTCACGGCGTTCTGGAATACTGGATCATTGATCCCGTCCGAAAATCGGTTGAACAGTACAGATTAGACGAGCCGACAATGGCGTTTGCGTCGGCAGCTACGTTGTATAATGACGATACACTTGAAGCTTTAACCGTTCCAGGCTTTGCCATTCCGGTGCAAGCCATCTTTGACAAAAAAGTAAATATAGAAACATTACAGAAGCTGATGACAAAGTCAACCCTGTAATCTCTTTAAACAACTCACTCAACCGTTTGAAACCCTTCATCTTCACACGAATTCAATATACGTCCGGTGACTGGGACACCGACCAGCGAATGCCGGTTAATCTGTTGCATTCAATTGTTGAGTACACCACGATTCCCATTGATCAAAAGGAGAAGGTTGTTCAGTTAACTAGCCCCGACCTCTTTAAAAGTCCATTTTGTTATCTGAGTGGGCACAAGCTGGTCGAGTTTTCGAGCCAGGAGCGGGATCACTTCAAACGTTACGTTCAGAATGGCGGCTTTGTGTTTGTAGACGACTGTAACCACGACGTTGATGGGCTATTCGCCAAGTCATTCGAGCAGGAAATGGCTCGCACCTTTGGGCCCAAAGCCTTGCAGAAGATACCCAATAACCATCCGCTTTACACCTGTTTTTTCAAGTTTGCCGATGGTCCTCCAACCACATCATTCGAGTTGAATGGCTGGGGGGATGATCTGGTACACGACTATTTGAAGGCTATTACAATCAATGGACGAATAGGTGTATTGTACAGTAACAAAGATTACGGCTGCGAGTGGGATTACGATTTTCGGAATAAACGCTTTCTGGCCGAGGATAATACAAAGTTTGGAATCAATATCGTAACCTACGCCTTGACAGCGTAGATTTTTATCATTCCGACGCCGGAATGATAAACAATAAAGCATACAACCTGATAAACTGGAAATTTTGGAATCAACCGACTTAACCCACTACAAAACGCTGGTGGCTAAACTGCCGCAGCTTCGAAAAGAGATTGGAAAGGTCATCATCGGGCAACAGGAAGCGATTAGCGAAGTTTTGATTTCGCTGTTAGCCGGTGGGCATTGCTTGCTCGAAGGTGTTCCTGGTCTGGCTAAAACACTTATGGTTAAAACCATGTCCGATGCGCTGGCGATGCGTTTTAAACGTATTCAGTTCACGCCTGACCTTATGCCTGGCGACATCGTCGGCACAGAAATCCTGGAAGACGACCACGAAACAGGACACAAAGTATTTGTGTTTAACCGGGGGCCACTCTTCGCCAATGTTGTATTAGCCGACGAGATCAACCGAACACCGCCCAAAACCCAGGCAGCCATGCTGGAGGCCATGCAGGAGTATAAGGTCACCTACGGCGGCAACGACTACCCGCTGCCCCGACCCTTTCTGATCATCGCCACCCAAAATCCCATTGAGCAGGCCGGTACGTATCCCCTACCCGAAGCGCAACTGGACCGTTTTCTGCTGTACATTAAGCTCAGCTATCCGTCAGAACGCGAAGAGCTGGATGTGTTAAAGAGCACGACTGGTACTGCCCGACCTGAACTTCATACAGTGCTCTCCGACCAGGATATTATTGATCTGCAAAGCCTGACTCGGCAGGTGCACATCAGCGACGAACTCATTGAATACATCAACCGACTCGTGCGCGCCACCCGTCCGCAGGACAGCCCGTCCGCTTACGTGAAGCAGTGGGGCGAATGGGGTGCCGGTCCTCGTGCCGGTCAGGCGCTGGTACTGTGTGCCAAAGCCCGTGCGGTGCTGAACGAGCGTTTTTCGGTCATACCCGACGATATCAAGGCCCTAGCTTACCCTGTGCTCCGTCACCGCGTTGCCCTTAACTTCCGCGCTGAAGCAGAAGGGATTACAACGGATAAAGTCATACAGGAGTTGCTTCAAACTGTGAAATAAATCTTAAACCCAGAAGCACGGAGAAAACAAATTATTTTCTCGGTGAGCTCTGTTCTGTACCTCTGTGGTAGAGTGCTATGCTAACTACTGATCTGATCAAACTAAACAACCTGCAACTGGCCAGTAAACTCGTCAGTGATGAGCTGTTGCTGGGTATTCAAACCAGCAGGCGATCAGGCATAGGCACAGAGTTCGAGCAGTTTCGACACTATACGCCCGGCGACGATCCGAAACGTATTGATTGGAAGTTGTTCGCCAAAACGAGTCAATATTTAGTCCGCGAGTCAGCCACAGAGAGCAACCAGCAGATTCGGCTTCTGCTCGATTTGTCAGGGTCAATGAACTACGCCGAAGCCGATATTACCCGATTAAATTACGCCAAAATTTTGCTGGCCTCGCTGGCGTATCTCGGCAACCGACAAGGCGATCAGCTGAGCCTGTACAGTCTTCAGCATGGTGCTGTTCAGGCATTGGTTCCGGCCGGGAAACAGGCATTTCAGAAGATTGTGGCTGTCCTTGAACTGGCTCAGGCAGCCGGGCCGTGGCAAAATCAAGGAAGTTCTTTCCCGGAATTTAGCCGCAAGCAAAGCGAGGTACTCATTATAGCCTCAGACTTTCTTCAGGTGAACGATGAGTGGTTAAGCCTGATCCGAGGTGTAGCTGGCCCGCGTCGGGAAATTGTCATTTTTCAGATTTTAGGGGATCAGGAGCTTGATTTCAGCATGAGTGGCTTTTATCGCTTTCAGGATTTGGAGACCGGCAAAGAAGTAGAGCTGCAGGCCGACACTGTTCGGGATGTTGTCCGGCAAAGAGCCTCAGAATACATGACACATCTAGAAGAAAATTTACGCATACCCCACGTTCGGCTCATTCGGGTTCGCTTAAGCGATCCGCTAGCGTTGGTGCTGAAGAAATTCCTGACTAGTTGAGAAACCGTTTACATCATAACGAGATTATCCTCACGCTTGTGCGTTAGTTTATGCAGTTTATCGAGCCGTCTTTATTATGGGGTGCACTGGCTGTGGCAATTCCAATAGCTATTCACTTCTGGCATCAGAAGCGAGGAAAGCCGCAGCCCTGGGCTGCTACGCAATGGCTTGTTGAACGCGACCAACAGCAAAGCCGTGGGTTGCGCCTAGACAACATACTGCTACTGGTTGTCCGCTGCCTATTACTTGTTCTATTAGCATTCATGCTAAGTCAGCCACTTTTGCGACAAAATGCCCAATCAGAGCATAAGCATAAAGTACATCTGGTGCAGCCGAACGCCCTGTTGATAGACAACTTTAAGTTTGAATTAGATGAAGCAAGAAAGAAGGGCGAGTCCGTTTTTTGGGCCACGAAGGCTCTGGAGCCGTTTAACGATCAATCCATCAAATCGTTGAAGCCCGAATCGTTCAATGTGCTTACCTTACAAACAGCGCTCCAGCAAATAGACGCTCCAAACACCGAACTACATCTATACCTCATTAACGATCAGACACTGGCCAGCGTACCAGTTATTACGGTTCCGGCCGGATTTCGATTGCATACGGCTATCGATTCAACGATTCAGCCTAAAGCCTATTTGACAGGCAAAGACAACAAGAAACTGTTCGTAAATCGTGCTGGTAAATTAATAAGCAGCACCGTACTAGATCCTGGTTCAACGTATCAGAATTCGCCAGCACATACAGGCCCGATTCGGGTACTGCTTAATTTCCGAAACCAGCATGAACGGCAGACGATCAAGGCAGCACTGGCCGCCCTTACCGATGTATATGCCTTCGACCTGATGATTGAAGAGAAAGTAACACCTAATCAATCGTACGATTGGGTGCTAACTGACCAATTCCCAGTTAAGGTATCACCGAGAACGCTTTACGTACTTTCAGGAGCTGAGCAACCGGCCACGCCGAGTAACGTAATTTTCACGAACGAACCACTGACTCCGCAAACTTCTGATTTAGTAGCCACCGGCCGATTACCGGAGTGGTTGGGTGAGCGATTGATAGAAACATACGGACTTCTGAATAGTCGGCAGCCGTTGAGCCAGCAAGCTTTGCAAAGCCTGTTTGTGACCACCGTGACGTCAAATACAGCCAAACAGGCTGGTATTCAGAATCTGTTACTCCTTCTGTTTGTTGTTTTACTAGCAATCGAGCGGTGGCTCGCTTTGACCAAAAACGCATGAACGAACTGAAACGCCTTATATCGTCAGTTACTTACCAGCTCTACGCCAACGCCGTCCTTCGTTGCGTTTTGTTAGCGGCATCGGCTTATTTCCTAACGGCTACTTTCACCACGTCGCCAGTCTGGCCAATACTGGCTGGATTCGTGGGTTTTGGTCTGGGGGTTTGGCTCAGCCGACTTTATCAGGATAAGAAACCGCAGGCTATTCGGGTGATTCACCAAACCGTTGGCGATACAGAATACAGTTTACCGCTTCTCACGAAGTCTCCGTTAAATCTGGCAGAACAGCTTCAACTTGAACGGCTGAACGAACAAGTACAGAACGTTCGAATACCGCGGGTGCTATTATCTAACGCTGGACTTTATGGAGCAGGTTTATTGATTGCCCTGGTCATTCATTACGCCTACCCTTTGTTACAGAGCAATTCGCAGACACCGAACCAAAGAAGCTTCCTCCAGGCCTTTGTGGCAGAGCCTGCACCAACAGCTCCAACCTTTCAATCGGCAGAGGTACGCGTTCAACCGCCAGCCTATACGCGTTTGCCAGAAACTAATTCCAAAAACCTAAATGTATCGACAATCGTCGGTTCTATGTTGAGCTGGCGCTTACAATTCAGCCAATCTCAACAAGTAGCCGTGCGATTGGTGAATAGTCGAGGGCAGGAATTAACCTTTAAAGAGTCCGGAGGATCGTTTACGTATCAGGACCGGCTGGTGAGCTCAGGGCTTTACGCGCTCAAAGCTTACTGGCATGACCCGAAATCAGACCGTGATTCGTTGATTTACCAGTCTGATTTTTATCGGCTCGAAGCTAAGCCGGATTTAGCGCCTAAGATTGAGCCCGACTCCAAAGAATTATATCGCTTTCATTATTTAAAAGACCCTAAAACACTCAATGTAGCGGCTACGTTTTCTGATGATTTCAGCGTGTCACAGGCGTTCATTGTCGCCACCGTGGCACGCGGTTCGGGGGAGAACGTAAAATTTCGGGAAGTTAGAATGCCGTTGGGCCAGGCAAACTTTAAAGAAGCCCGGTTGAACAAAACAATCGACCTGAACGCTTTAAACTTCGCTCCCGGCGACGAACTGTATTACTACTGGGCGGCCTTTGACAACCGCCAGCCGGAGCCCAACTTTACGAAGTCGGACACTTACTTTGTCGTTTACAAAGATACGACGCAGGTAGAAGAGAGCGCCTTAGCGACAATGGCGGTTAACATCATGCCAGAGTATTTCCGGAGCCAACGACAAATCATTATTGATACAGAGAAGCTCATTGCTAACCGCAAAAAAACACCGACGAAGACGTTTAATAGCACATCGAACGAGATTGGCTTTGACCAGAAAGCGCTACGATTGCGATATGGCCAGTTTCTGGGCGAAGAATTTGAAACGTCAATTGGTGGCGGTCACGCTGGCCCACCGGACGATGATGAGAATCCACTGGCGGGCTACATGCACGACCACGACAAAGGCGAGGGCGAGCACGAAGCGGAGCACCATAAAGAAGAGCATGAAGAACACGGCCATGGCGGTGCCACCAACGAAGATAAAGACCCACTAGCGGCTTTGATGGAGCAGTACATGCATTCTCACGACAACGCCGAAACGAATACATTCCACGAGCAATCGACCAGGAGTTTGCTAAAAATGGCCCTGGAGCAGATGTGGCAATCTGAGTTGCATTTGCGTTTGTATGAACCCGAAAAGGCATTACCATACGAAAAGAAAGCGTTGGAATACCTGAAGTTATCGCAGCAAAAGGCCCGGTCTTACGTTAAGAAAACCGGCTTTGACCCTCCTCCTATTAAGGAAAAAGAACTACGCCTAACGGGGGAATTAAAAAATGTAACGCCAACATTTCGGCAGGACCGGGTCTACGATCAACAACGTATTGAGTCGCTCGTTGCACAGGCGCTTGGTTATTTGGAATTATCAAAGCTCTCGACCCAACAACGCCAGCTTATGCAGCAACTCGGCAATGCGCTGGCAAATAACCTCGTTAACAGCGGATTACAGAATTGGTCGGTACTGGCATCTCTTCAAAAGTTGGCCAGTGGAAAGTCTGTTTCAGACCAGGAACGCACTCAGTTAAAAACGAAGCTTTACGCGCTAAGTGGAGCCGCCGAGCGCACAGGCACGTCCTATGTTAGTGATCAATCATTGCAAAAAGCTTTTTGGCGGCACTTAAAATAACAAAAAAGGTAGCCTGGCCGGGCTGGCTACAATTATGCGAACATCAATAAATTGGAATGAGCCCATTAACTGGGCTATAGGGGGTATCCTGCTGCTAGTACTTGTTGGTCAAGTATGGCTCATTAACCGTAATAGCTCTTTATCAACTATTAGTAAATGGCTTAAAGTCGGCTTAAACTTCCTTTTATGGCTAGTGGTGGTCGGCTATTTCCTGCAGTTTCGCTGGCAAAGTGCCCAGTCAGCAAATCATGCCCTACTGGTTAGTAACGACGTTCCAGCAGACTTTGTACGCCGGGTAAAAGACAGCCTTCGCATTCAAGACAGTTTTACAGCCCGCAACTTTAAAGCGGATTACGACTCAATTACGCTAATAGGTCAAGAATTTCCGACCGCAAGCCTTACTCGGTTAAGCAATGCGGCTGTACATTGGATACCGTACGATGGGGTAGATCAGGTACAAGACATCCATTGGAAAGGAATTGTACGACAGGGGGAAATGCAACGAGTAACAGGGCAGCTTCGGTCGTCTAAGAAACAAACGCTGGCCATTCGATACGGAACTCGAACCATAGACAGCGTTGCTCTAAAGGAAGGGGCTAACCGCTTCGCCCTGGAATTCCCAGCGTTCACACGAGGGCGTACACAAACCGCACTTACGCTGGGTGACGTAACACTTGATACAGTTCGCTTCTATTCTCGCCCGACGGAGCCACTTACTGTGCTGTTTTTGCTAAACAGTCCTG
This sequence comes from Spirosoma soli, assembly GCF_042684525.1. Lineage (NCBI taxonomy): Bacteria > Pseudomonadati > Bacteroidota > Cytophagia > Cytophagales > Cytophagaceae > Spirosoma > Spirosoma soli. The sequence continues at coordinate 536,094 of NZ_JBHULN010000001.1, forward strand.
ATTTTGAAAGTAAAACACTGGCCAACTGGCTGGGCAAACAGGGCCATACCGTGCAACTGTCGACGACGCTTTCCAAAAATATAACCAGCGACGTTCGCATCAATAAGGTCGACAAAGCAACGAATAAAGTACCTGACCTGATTATAACAGAACCTGATAATGCAGCCAACGTAACGGTTCGCAAAGCCCTTGCAGATGGCAGATCCGTCTTATTTATTAATGTAGTCAATCCGGAGGTCGACTGTCGGACTATCAATCAAGCGGTTGGTAGCCGGTGGCAGGTTCGTAAAGTATCCAACGAACCGACGATTCCGCTTGGGAATGGCTTAAATGCCCTCCCCTATCGTTTCAGCGATGCCGTCAATCAGTTTCCGGTCACTGGGTACCCAATTGCGGTGCAACGAACCACAGGTCGGGTAGGCGTTAGTCTTTTAAGCGAAACGTTTCCGTTGTCGTTAAGTGGCGATAGTGTAACGTACAACCGCATCTGGACGGCTACGTTAACCCGTTTGTCAAATTCCGACAAGAATAATGCTTTGGTAGACGCGCCAATCTACAGCGGCTTACCCGAACCTGTTTCGGTTAACAACCTTACCAGCAGACCAGCTAAAGTACGAGTCGGTCAGGACACCCTTCAATTGTCATACTCCCCAATTAACCAACGTACCGCAAGCGCCACGTTTATTTCGCGCCGGTCAGGTTGGCTACCAGTACAGGACTCGTTAGCTGTCTACGTGGAAGGCAGGTCAGACGGCCAGGTTAGCGACCGTCGAATGGTTGAACAATTCGTGCGTGCTCACTCAGCCTATCAGACGGCAAGCCTTGACAATGCTCGTCAGATAAATGAGCAATTGCCCAACTGGGCCTGGTTTATTCTGTTTATCGTTTGCCTGACAGCTCTTTGGCTAGAGCCTAAGCTTTCGTAATGGCACTAATCAAGAATAACGGTCATTGCGCCAGGGATACGCGGTATTAGAGTAGCCACGTTCTTCCCAAAAGCCTAACTGATTCTTTGACAAAAACTCAATGCGCTTAATCCATTTCGACCCTTTCCAGGCATACAACTGTGGCGTAATCATACGAAGCGGTCCGCCATGTTCGCGGGCTAAGGGTTGGCCATCGGCAGTATGCACCAGCAGCACATCAGGCTTAAGTGCCTCTTCTAGAGCCACATTCGTTGAATACCCGTCGTAGCCATAGCACATTACGTGTGTAGCCGTCCCCTTTGGGTCAACCAGGGCTGCCAGATCCATGAATCGTACGCCAACCCAGGGAATATTTAACCGAGACCAGGTTGTGACACAGTGAAAATCGCTGGTATCTTCTACTTGCGGTAACGCCATCAGATCATCCCATTTAAGCCGGATGGGGTGGTTCACGTCGCCATCAATAGCAAGCTGCCATTTGTCGAGCGGAATGTTTGGCTGATACCCTAAATCCAGTACTGGCCATTTGCTGGTGACAGTTTGCCCGATAGGCACAGTTGGCATACCATGACGGTTAGTTGCGCCAGAACCACGAGGTTTATCGTCGATTACAGAGGGCGTTTGGGCCATTTTATCCTCAAACCGACGCTTAAGCTTCATTCGGGCTTCGACAATCCGATCCAGTTTATCAGGACTTTCGGATGAAGAGTTCGCTTCCATAGTAGAATAGTGTTTCTTACATACAATACATCTTCATAAACCGAAGATTTCCTTTTGTAGTTTTGAAAACTTAATGCTGATTTTATGAATACCCAGCCTAAAGCCTACTATACACCAGAACGTTATCTTAAGCTTGGACGGGAAGCCCAATACAAAAGCGAGTACTACCAGGGCGAAACTTTTGCGATGGCAGGTAGCAAACCATACTAGCACGCCGAAATGCAAAAAATTCTGTTCTGATTGAATGAGCAGTTAGGCCACTCGTACGTAACTGCCCAATAGCTTTACTTCAGCCGCATGGTGATTCAGGATTTCCTGAAGAGCCGGATCGCTGGCATGGCCTTCGCATTCCAGCAGAAACCAGTACCGGAAAGTGGCTCCGTCGCGCAATGGCCTACTTTCGATTTTAGTTAAGTTGATTTGTCGGGCATTAAACTCCTGCAAGAATTCGGCTAACACACCTGGCGACTCCGTATTGGGCAGCCGAGCGATCAATGTAGTTTTATCTTGCCCACTCGGCTGATTTATAAAGTCTTTTGCTAAGATTAGGAAGCGGGTCCGGTTTAAATCACTGTCTTCAATGTTGTCGAAGAGAACAGGCACATCAAATAACTTAGCGGCAATGTAAGAGCAAACAGCCGCTGTATTCGGTTGCTGAGCCGCTAGTTTAGCAGCCTTTGACGTCGACTCAACTGGCACCAGCTCGGCCTTGAGCCCCTCAAATGAGTCGTTCAGGAACCGGCTGCACTGCCGGAACGCAATATCTTTTGAATAGATATGCGTTATGTCAGCTAGATTTTCGGCCTTGGTTGCAAACGTAAAATGCACCGGAATCTGCGCTTCAGCAGCAATTCTCAGGTCTTTCTCGAGTAGTAAATCAATAGCTTCGCTGACAACGCCTTCCTGATTGTTTTCAATCGGCACCACGCCGAACCGAACGCGGCCCGTCTCTACGCTTTCAAACACGGATCGGATGGTGGGCAAAGCCATGTAAGCGCTCATAGCGCCAAATCGACTTTCGGCGGCCTGATGCGTGAAGCTCCCTTCTGGCCCCAAATAGGCTACTCGCTCGGGAAGTTCGAGGTTTCGGGATACGGCAAAAATTTCCAGGAATATAGCCTCAATTGCCGACCGGTTCAGCAGTCCACCGTTTTGCTGATGAAGTCGATCCAGAATCTGCTTCTCGCGTTCGGGTCGGTAAATAACGGTGTTGCTCGTGCGTTTGAGTTCACCTACCTGACGTACTAATTCCATTCGCTGATTAAGCAGGGTCAAAAGCTGGTCATCGAGAGCATCAATATTGTTACGGAGCGATTCGAGGGTTACGTTCACGGAAGCAGGTGTCGGTTATTGAAGTAAGATGTTAAGGCTACAGCGTTGAGATGTGGCCGCAAAAATAACGCTTCTGTTCACCGTAAAAGGATAATTAGCCACTTTTTATAAATTCTCCACATAAGGGCGCTTGCCAGGCCCTGTCAAACAACTTACTATCATATCATGTTTAAAGCCCTAATCAGCGCCGTCGCTCCATGAAAAGTGTATGATGCTGACTACGTGTATTCACTAAACTACGTCAACGCATGAAAAAGATAACATCAATTTAGGAATCAGTTAAGTTCATAATTGCCCTGTTTCTATGCGCAAGTACGTTTCTGGTAAGCTGCCAGCGAAATGATCCTGATCCGCAAGTACCCCCTACCGGAACCACAGGTCCGGGATCTTCGACTACTACCCCAGGCTCATCAACTACAGCCACTACGCCAGGTTCGTCAACAACGGCAACTACGCCTGTCGTTGTATCAGGAACGGACTACATCAACGGGGCCGCAAATCTGGCTTTGCTGGCGGCTGCCGTACAGAGAGCTGGCTTGGGCGATCAGCTGAAGCAAGGTAAGTTAACGATTTTCGCGCCTTCAGACGACGCTTTTCGGGCGGCTGGTTATGCCAACGTAGCGGCTGTTAATGCCGCCCCGGCCGCCGACCTGCAACGGCTTCTTCAATACCACGTGATTGCTTCTACGGTTGATGCTTCGGCTTTTCCGACGGGAGTCAACACGACCTATGCAACATTATTACCCAATACGCAGCCTCGGCAGGGGTCATCACTGTCGATAAAGCAAAGGTTATCCAGACTAATATTCCTGCTACGAACGGGGTTATTCACATCATTGACCAGGTGCTCACTCCACCTACAGTCAGTGTAGTTGACCTGGCAAAAGCTAATGCTGACCTTTCATTGTTTGTAGCTGCTATCAATCAAGCGGGCGTTCAATCCAATCTGACAGCAATTACTGATAAAGGAATTACTGTTTTTGCCCCTAACAACGCAGCCTTCAAAGCGGCTGGGTATGCTGACGAAGCCGCTATCAAGAAAGCTGATCCAAAGGTACTGGCCAATCTGCTGAACTACCACGTGCTGAACTACCGGGCTTATTCGGCCACATTCCAGGATGGGGCGGATGTAGTTACGGCTCAGGGTGGAAGCGTTCGTTTCAACGTTAGCGGTGGTAAAGTTACCATTACAGGCAAAGGCAATGGAACGAATGCCGCAAACATCACTCAGGGGGATTTAGGAACAACCAATGGTGTTGTTCACGTCATCGACCGAGTGTTATTGCCCTAACGGACAGTGATTAGTCTTGGAGCGACAAACAAAAACGGGAGATCTTGTGCAAGATCTCCCGTTTTTGTTCAACTAGTGCTTTTCAAACTAATGCTGCATCTTCTATATCTTTCTCAATGCGCAGGTTATCAATAATGAATCGCTGACGGTCGGGCGTGTTCTTGCCCATGTAATAGCTGAGCAGTTTGGGCACCGAAGTTTCCTTCTCCATAATAACAGGTTCCAGGCGCATGTTTTCGCCAATGAACAAGCCAAACTCTTCGGGTGAAATCTCGCCAAGGCCTTTAAACCGGGTGATTTCCACTTTCTTACCGCCCTTTGTCAACTTGTCAATAGCGGCTTGCTTCTCTTCTTCCGAATAACAGTACGTGGTCTCTTTGTGGTTTTTAGGATTACGTACACGAAACAACGGCGTCTCTAATATATATAGATGTCCGTTACGTACTAAATCAGGAAAGAATTGCAAGAAGAAAGTCAGCATCAACAGTCGGATGTGCATACCATCTACATCAGCATCGGTGGCAATAACGATTCGATTGTAGCGTAATCCTTCCAGCCCGTCCTCAATATCTAAGGCGTGTTGTAATAAGTTAAACTCTTCGTTTTCGTACACCACTTTCTTGGTCAGGCCAAAACAGTTAAGTGGCTTACCCCGCAAACTGAACACGGCTTGTGACTGTACATTACGCGATTTAGTGATCGATCCACTAGCCGAATCGCCTTCGGTGATGAACAGGGTCGACTGGTATCGATCGTCTGCTTTCAGATCGGGCAGGTGGTTGCGGCAGTCACGTAATTTCTTATTATGCAAGCTTGCTTTTTTGGCACGATCATTGGCCAGTTTTTTGATACCGGCCAGTTCTTTGCGCTCACGTTCCGACTGTTCAATCCGCTTTTTTAGGGCATCTTTCACAGCGGGGTTCATGTGCAAAAAGTCGTCCAGACGTTCTTTGATAAAATCTTTAACAAACGAGTTAACCGACTGAGCATTCGGCTCGGGCGACATGTTGATCGAGCCTAGCTTTGTTTTGGTCTGCGATTCGAACACCGGCTCCTGCACCCGAATGCTAACGGCCGCAATGATTGAAGCTCTGACATCGGCTACATCGTAGTTTTTGTCGAAGTGCTTGCGGATCGTTTCAACAACGGCTTCACGCAGGGCTGCGAGGTGTGTACCGCCCTGCGTCGTATACTGACCATTAACGAACGAATAATACTCTTCACCGTATTGATTACCGTGCGTCATGGCTACTTCGAGATCATTGCCCTTGAGGTGAATAATTGGGTAACGTAGCGAATCTTCGTCGGTTTTGTTACGTAGCAGATCCAGTAAACCGTTTTGTGAGATGTATTTCTGCTTGTTGAACGCAATAGTCAACCCGGCATTCAGGTAGCAATAATTCCAGATCATATTCTCCAGATATTGCGGAATGAAATGAAAATGCTTGAACACCGTATCATCGGGCTCGAAGCAAATAAGCGTTCCATTGCGCTCAGTGGTCACCTCGTCGCCTTTGTGCTTGAGGTCACCCCGCTCGAATTCGGCCCAGACCGTGCGGCCGTCCCGGAACGATTGAACCCGAAAGTAGCTGGACAACGCATTGACCGCTTTGGTACCAACGCCGTTCAGGCCTACCGATTTCTGGAAAGCCCCGGAGTCGTATTTGCCACCGGTGTTTATTTTAGAAACGACCTCAACGACCTTCCCAAGCGGAATGCCACGGCCATAGTCACGAACCTCGACACGGTGATCTGTCACACGCACGTCGATTGTTTTACCAAAGCCCATTACGTGCTCGTCGATGCAGTTATCTATCGTTTCTTTGAGCAAGACATAGATGCCGTCATCAGCGGCCGATCCATCGCCAAGTTTACCAATGTACATACCTGGGCGAAGGCGGATGTGCTCACGCCAATCCAATGAGCGTATACTATCTTCGTTATATTGGACGGGCTGATTTATCAATTCTGACATACAGGGTAATTAAGTAATAGATCAAAACAGGTGAAAACACGAATAAGTCACCTCGTGCAAACATTGGAAAAATTATACCTTGATGGAACAAGATAAGAAAATTTTCCGCATAATAGAAAACTGTTCGCAATCCGGCAAAAGTTCACTTACTTTGCCGACTGAACTGTGCTGCGTACTATAAAGCTAGATATATCGTTACAAACAGGTCTTCTCCTTCATGATTGCCAGCAGTGTTCGAGATCTTAAAAATATGCAAAATCCGCGACTTTTCCACGACATCCAGTCAAAAATCATTCTTTCTCTTACGGCTCTTTTACGACGCCAATCCAGCACAGGATTAGCTATCCTGCTCCTGTCAGCAACCAGTCTTATAGTCCAGGCTCAGGTTACCCCTGGCACCACAACCGGTGGCGGAACAACCGCCCCTGGTGTCATACGCTCGGGTACCTCGCCTGCCGGCCCAGCGCAGCCCGGACGCGGTGCTGCGCTACCAGCAGGTGTCAATGCAAGCAGTTTACCTCCCAGCATTCAGCAGCAAATTAATCAACAGGGCGGTCAGCTTCCTGGCCGCACTACTCCTCAAGGAACACAGACTCCAGCGGGAACTCAAAACCGCGGCAGAACCGGTCGGACACAAAATGCGGCCCCTGGCGATACAGCAGCTCAAGCTCAGTTGAACAGCAAAGAAGCGGTTGAGGATGGGTATGAACAAGCTCGTAACCGCGAGCGTGAAGAGGCTCGCCGGAAAATTTTCGGCTACTCAACTTTTAACGACCCAGCGATGGCCACTACGTTCCAGCCAAACCTGAACATTGCCACCCCTCGTAACTACATTATTGGACCAGGGGATCAACTGAATATTCAATTATATGGCTACTCGGAAACGGATTTCACCCAGACTGTCTCTCCAGATGGTAATGTGTATTTTGGGCAAGCCACCGGTATTGGTCCCGTGTTTGTATCAGGGCTGACGATTGAACAGGCGAAAAGCCGAATTACCAGCCGTTTGGCAAAACGATACGTTGGTCTGCGCAATACCTCCTACGGACCTGCCAACACCTTCCTGGAATTATCATTAGGAACAATCCGTAGTATTCGGGTAACGGTTACCGGCGAAGCTATCCGCCCCGGCACATACACGCTTTCCTCGCTTTCAACGGCTATGAACGCGATTTATCAGGCCGGAGGTCCAAATGAGCTAGGTTCGTTCCGAAAAGTACAGCTCATTCGTAATAATAAAGTATTGGCTACGCTGGATCTGTACGATTACTTGTTAAATGGTACACAGCGGAATGATTACCGCTTACAGGATAATGACAACATTCGGTTTAGCACGTACACAACTCGCGTCGAGATAACGGGAACCGTAAAGCGTAACAATCTTTTTGAGATGCTACCTGGCGAAACCCTTGACCGGCTTCTGTTCTACGCCGGTGACTTTGCCTCAAACGCCTACAAAGGGTTGGTAAAAGTAACCCGACTTACTGACCGCGAACTTAAAGTAGTTGACGTAAGCGCCCCTGAATTTAAGACGTTCGTTATGCAGGATGGCGACGTAGTTACTGTTGAGCAATTACTCAGCCGCTTCGAAAACCAGCTCACGATAGAAGGGGCCGTTTACCGCCCTGGTCAGTATTCACTTGAAAAGAATCGGACATTGAAACAACTCATTGCCACTGCTGAAGGCCTGAAAGGTGATGCGTTTACCGGTCGAGTAAATATTGTTCGGACACGGGAAGATTTAGCGCTCGAAAATATAACCGTGAATCTGGCTGCGATTTTAGCAGGTAGCGAACCCGACATAAACTTACAGCGCGAAGACCAGATCATCATTCCATCGCGTTTCGATTTGGCACAGCAGGCTACCATTTCGGTGATGGGCGAGGTGAACAGTCCGGATGAGTTTATCCCTTATCTGGCTAACATGACCTTGAATGATGCGATCGTGCGAGTCGGTGGCTTAAAAGAATCGGCAGCCGCATCGCTGGTTGAAGTAGTACGTCGCAAGAAAGATGTAGATCCCCGCTCTGCTTCTGCGCAGATAGCAGACATTCAGCGATTCAACGTCAATCGTGATCTATCTATCGATACGGATCAGAATAAGTTTGTTCTGGAGCCTTTCGACCAGATTATTGTGCGCCGGTCGCCGAACTACATGGTTCAGGTATACGCCAACGTAGAAGGCGAAGTGATTGTACCTGGCTCCTATGCTATACAGAGGAAAGACCAGAAGATATCCGATTTGATTAATTTAGCAGGAGGATTAACTCCTCAGGCGTATGTTGAAGGTGCAACGCTGATCCGTCGAGTAACACTTAGCCAGGAAGAAGTTGCCAGACTACAACGGTCGATTCGGGAAGGGTCTGATGCCGTTAGCACGGCAGGGCGGGTTGTTGTTGAGACTGATACCATCGCTACCAACAAACAGGAGTCAATTGGTATCAATCTGAAAAAAATCTTAGCCAAACCAGGTTCGTCGGAAGACATATTAGTACAAGAAGGAGATATCCTCCGGGTTCCGAAGGTTCTGGAAACAATCCGGGTTGAGGGCGAAGTATTGCAACCAACAACGGTCAAATTTCGCTCTGGGCAAACGTTCCAAGACTACATTTCTCAATCGGGTGGGTTTACTTCGAAATCACAGCGTCGTAAATCATTCGTGATTTATGCGAACGGGTCAATTGATCGCACACGGAAGTTTATGTTCTTTAATATTTATCCACGTGTAGAGCCCGGTTCTCAAGTATTCGTTCCTAAAAAGACGACGACACCACTGACGCCACAACAAATATTAAGCTCTACCGCCGGTACTATTTCCTCACTTCTCTCAGTTATCGGACTAGTAATTGCCTTGAGCCGAGTAGGAAATTAATTCATTAAAAGCCATGACGCCAACGAACGGTACACCCAATACTTTGACGAACGCGAGGCCGCTTCCGCCAGATCAGATTTCACCCAAGTCTGTTATATTACGCATTGCGCAAATAAAGCACGTAGCTCGTCGCAACTGGAAACTGCTGCTGGTCATTACCCTTATTGCAGGCTCAATAGGCCTTGCTTACGATTTGACGCACCAAACACGGCCAACGTACAACGCAATTATTACGTTTAACCTCGGTGGTGGCTCATCTGGCAGTGGCTTTGGTGGTGAATTAGGCCAGCTAGCGGGTGCTTTCGGCTTAAGTGCGGGAGCACCAGATGCCAACATTTTTGTAGGTGATAACTTCATTATTTACGCCAAATCGCGTCCAGTCGTCGAAAAGACACTGATGAAAATGGACACCATCAACGGTAAGGATACGTTACTGGTGAATTATTATATTCGGCATAGTGGTATCCGCGACGACGAATGGGCCGATAGTGATACTTTGCGTTCCTTTTACTTTAAGCGCAGTAAAAAACCGGAAGAGTATACCAAACTTGAGCAGTTAGCCATGACGGGAATATACGCCCGTATCAAAGGCGAGATGGGAGTGTCACAGCCTGAGCGAAAGTCATCGTTTATGGAACTTCGTTGCGCCATGGAAGATGAGCAGCTGGCCGCTAACTTCCTGACGACGCATCTCACGACAATTGAAGAAGACTACCGTCAGAAGCAAACCAAGAAAACCAGCGAGATGTATACCTTGCTGAGAGAACGAGCCGACTCAGTAGCCCGAATTCTAACTGGTACTGAAAATCGGCTGGCTCAGTACATGGATCAGAACTCGCAGGTTGTTGTTGCGCAGGGTCGTCTTCTTGAGAACAAACTGTCCCGTAACTCGACGTTTCTAACGCAATTGTATTACACGGCGCTTCAGGCAGCAGACAATATGCGCCTAACGCTTATTAAAGAAGCTCCGCTGTTCACGATCATTGAACCCGTGACCTTCCCCCTCTATAAAGACCAGAAGTCTCAAGTAGGTATGCAGGCGGGTATTGCCCTGGGGCTATTTTTAGCTATGATCATAATTTTCTTCCGGGAAACGTACCGCTCAATCATGCGGGAAGAATGATATCAACGTCGGTGAACGATTATCGAGCCAATTGAGTAGTAGCTTACTGCTTTGCCTAGTAGACAAAAGCAGCGGATTATTAATGAAAACACACGAAGTAATTATTCAACCCGGCCGCTCAGAACGGCATTATTGGCGGGACTTGTGGCGTAACCGCGAGCTCATGTTTATCCTGTCAATGCGGGACGTATCAGTGCGTTACAAGCAAACAGCTCTTGGTACAGCCTGGGGGCTTATCCGCCCGTTATTAACCATGATGGTCATGGTACTTGTTTTCAGCAAGATTGCTAAGCTCCCACCCGATCCGGGTATTCCATATGCATTAATGGTGCTGGGTGGCATTACCATCTGGACGTTTTTTTCCACCGCTTTTACCCAGATAAGCAACAGCGTAACTGTGAACGCTAATCTGGTCAGTAAGGTTTATTTCCCAAGATTGATCATGCCAATCAGTGCCATTGCGATAAGCCTTGTCGACTTTCTGGTTGCGCTGGGTTTGTTTGTTCTGCTGGCAATCTGGTATAAGTTTGTGCCCGACTGGCATTTGTTATTCTTACCCGCTTTCATACTATTAGCTGTACTGGCGGCCTTTGCTTTTGGCTTATTCTTTGCGGTTGTAAACGTGAAATTTCGTGATGTAGGCCAGTTAATTCCCTTTTTAGTACAGGTTGGCTTTTATGCCTGCCCCATTGCTTACAGCAGTCGGCTAGTTGCCGAAAAGGGCGATGTTTGGTGGGTTCCTTTCTATTGGGCGAACCCGATGGTAGGTATAATTGATGGGTTTCGCTGGTCATTATTAGGAGAAAAAGCGTATTTTAACCCCGAAAGTTTGGTGACCTCTGTAGCTATTGTAATCGTTTGTTTAGCTTTGTCGGTTTACTTTTTTCGTAAACGTGAGAACACATTTGTTGATGACATTTAAGGAATTACGAATTTCGTAGCGCAGTACGTTGTAACTCGAAATTCGTAGATCGAAATTCACTATGTCCGTAATTACCGTCGAAAATATAAGTAAGCAATACATTATTGATCATCAGAAAGGCAAAGGCGCTAACACCCTCCGTGATGTTATAACGGAGAACGTCAGGCACCTCTTTGGTGGTAAAAAACAGGAAAACGGGATAACCCAGGAAGAATTCTGGGCCTTACGCGATGTAAGTTTTTCGATCGAACAGGGCGACCGTGTGGGCATTGTCGGGCATAACGGGGCCGGTAAGTCAACCATGCTCAAAATTTTGAGCAAAATCATTGAGCCGACTACGGGTACAGTGCGAATTCGTGGCCGAGTGGCAAGCTTACTAGAAGTTGGCACAGGTTTTCACCCAGAGTTGACCGGCCGGGAGAATATTTACCTCAACGGATCGCTATTGGGAATGAGCCGCAGTGAAATTCGCCAGCAGTTTGATGCCATCGTGGCATTCGCGGGTGTTGAAAAGTTTTTAGATACCCCCGTTAAACGCTACTCTTCCGGAATGTACGTGCGGTTAGGGTTTGCCATATCGGCTCACCTCGATCCCGAAATTATGATTGTTGACGAAGTGCTGGCGGTTGGCGATGCTGAGTTTCAGAAAAAGAGCTTAGGCAAAATGCGCGACAACTCAGCCAGCGGCCGGACCATTATCTTCGTAAGCCATAACCTGACGGCTGTACAGGCGCTGTGTAACAAGACTTTGTATTTCGAGAAAGGTCAACTGATTGAGCAAGGCGAAACCAACCAGGTAATTGCATCTTACCTGAGTAAAGTCTCCAAAACCCGTCTGACGCGCCATTGGGATACTCCCGAGGAAGCCCCTGGTAATGATCTCGTTCGAATTCGCCGGATTGAGCTCACGCCAGAATACCAGGATAACCTTACGCACATTGACGTTCGCACACCAATGAAGCTCAGGTTCGAGTTCTGGAACATGATGGAGCGGGCGAACCTGAACCTCAGTATGCACCTCAATTCGCTCACGGGCGAGTGTATCTTTAACATCGGAACACAATCGCAGCCATATGGGAAAGGTTTGATTGCAGGAGAGTGTACCATTCCTGGCTATTTCCTGAATGATGGTTCTTACACTATCTCGGTAATGGTGGTTAAGGACACCGTTACCCCTCTTTATATTATGGAGGAAGGCATTACCTTTGATGTAGAGGACTACCGCGAAGGCATCGCCTGGTATGGTAAGTGGCCGGGGTACGTGCGTCCTCAATTCCCCTTCCATATGGAAATGCAGGAGGAAGTATCCGTTAAATAAGGGGCTTTGGTCTATGGTTTACGCTTGGCACATTCGATAATTTATGCACCACGAACCGTACACCGAGAATCCCGGTCGGGAGTCCCTAAAACCAAAACCATGATCAACGTAACCAAATCATACCTACCGGACTTAGAGGAATACACCAACTATTTGAAGGGCATTTGGGAACGGGTGTACCTAACAAACGATGGCCCGCTGCTCCGCGACCTAGAAGCTCAGATGAAAGAGTTCCTGGGTGTAAAGCATCTGAAATTCTGCACCAATGGCACCATTGTCCTTCAGATGGCGCTGAAAGCCCTAGACATCACAAAAGAGGTTATAACAACTCCTTTCTCCTACGTGGCAACAACCAATGCGCTGCTGTGGGAAGGATGTACGCCTGTTTTTGCAGATATTCGCCCCGACGACTTTTGTCTGGACGCTGCTAAAATTGAGCCGCTCATTACCGAAAATACGCAGGCGATTATGGCAACCCATGTCTACGGAAATGCCTGCCGGATTGAGGAGATTCAGGCTGTTGCCGAAAAATATAACCTAAAAGTCATATATGACGCGGCTCATACGTTTGGCGCTAGCTATAATGGCCGTTCTATTTTGAGTTACGGAGATATTAGCACCTGTAGCTTTCACGCGACTAAGGTGTTTCATACCGTTGAGGGAGGCTGTATCATTACCGATGACGATGAAATCGCCCAAAAATTGCATTTCTATCGTTCATTCGGGCACCGGAACGACGACTATTACAGCATTGGTATTAATGCGAAGAACTCTGAGTTTCATGCGGCCATGGGCTTATGCGTTCTGCCCAAAGTGCCCAATCTGATTGCCGCACGGAAACAGGTTTTTAGTTATTACGACACGCGACTTGATTTTTCGCAGGCTGATGGTCGCAAAATAAGACGCCCTACCCTAACGCCCGGCGTAGACTATAATTATGCTTATTACCCTGTTGTATTTGAATCTGAAGAGGTGTTACTGCGGGTTGTGGACGCCTTAAAAGCGCAGGACATTGTTCCTCGTCGTTATTTTTATCCTTCGCTCAATACCCTGCCATTTTCGGTAGGCCATCAGCCCTGTCCAATATCAGAAGACGTAGCTTTACGTGTGCTATGCTTGCCGATGTATCCCGATCTGGAAGAAGTCGATGTTGAGCGCATTGCCATGATTGTCAATGAAGCGGTTGCAGTCGTTAGTATCGAATAATACATACTGAACATTTTTCCATTGGCTGCTCAGCATTTAGAGAGCCTGATCTACTAGTTCGTATTCGATAGTATGACTTTCTTATATATTATTCCTTTAGTTGCCTTCATTTTTTACGTCGGCCAACTTTCAGCCAAGATTTGTCGTCGTTCATTAATAGAGTGGCTACTAACCACGTATTTGTTAGGAGTGGGCAGCGTCATTCTGACAGGTTTTGTTTTGTCGGCGCTATATCTGACGGCTAGTGAAGTGGCGTGGGCAGGTGCTGTTTTCGTTACGGCCACGTTACTTGGAGTAATTCTGCGACAATTATCGCCCAGTATTCAACCATTTTCAGTACTGGCACTCATTAAAGAACGCCAACGTACATTTAAAGAGTGGTTCCGTGATCTGTCCACTTTTCCTAAATTTTTATTCTCAACACTACTTGCGACACTGACCGTTATTGCTGTCACGAACCTTTTGCTGGTACTGTTTACCGTACCTAATGAATGGGATAGTATGACGGGGCACCTTAACCGGGTGATGCAATACATGCAACGGGGAACCATGCGGCATTTTGGAGGCACGAACTGGAATATCGACACGTATCCAAAGAGCGTCTGTAACCTACAGATTTATGGGTTCCTGATGACTGGCCATTTTGAAAATGGCTTTAAATTTATTCACCATTTAAGCTATTGGGCAGCCATTGTAGCCGTCTTCGGTATCGTACAACGGATCGGAAACAAACTGTCGGCTAGCTTTTTCTGTGCGTTAGCTTACGCCCTGTTGCCTGACTTTTTAATGCAGGCCATTACTACAGAAACCGACATTGTTTTAACGTCGTATTTGAGCGTTCTGCTCTATATGCTGTTTGCCTACCAAAGCGTTGGCACACAACTTGCTACAACAACAGGGAAGCCGACTACTAAAGACAGCCGGTATCTATATCTCGCGGGTATGGCTTTTGGCATTGCATTTGGTCACAAAATCACGTTTGCGTTGCTGCTGCCTTCGGTGTTCGTGATTATGGTCTATACCGTCTTCCTGTCGCCCTCGTGGTCAGTTACTATCGAGCGAACCTGGCGGCTGGGTGCAGCTATACTAGTGGGCGTATGTCTGTGGACATTACCTACGGGTTATCTTAAAAACATTGAAGTGTTCGGGCATCCCATTGGTCCACCAACGGCGTTGAAACACCAGTCGGTAGAGCGGGCGGGGCCATTGCGAAATCTACTTGAACAAGGAAGCCGCAATGTGGCGCGTTATGCGTATGACCACGTTAACTTAGATGGCATTCGAAACACGCGACTAGGTGCTACTGTAAACCATGCCATGCGCAAACCAATTGTGGTTTTGGAAGACAAGCTGCACATGCGATTAGACGAGGAAACCGACTTTTCAATTCAGCCCTTCGCCTTTGACCGCCGGTTTGCCTTTTACAACGCTAATCCTTACTGGGGCGTGTTCGGCTTCGGCTTGATTTTTCCGTTATTAGTTTTGGTTTTGATTGGTTTTGTGCGGTCAACTCCGCATTTGTTTTTAGGTCTGGCCTTGCTGCTTCATTTTGCGGCTCTCTCTTATTCGGCGCCCTATGATCCGTTTAAGGGCCGTTATTTCATAGAAACTGGCTTGTTTGGGGTTACGTTTCTAGCCCTTTTGTTTCTACATCCCAGGGTTAGAGTAGACCAGCCAAACCGCACCCTATGGAAGACTTACGTAGGCTTTGTAACCGTGCTAGGTTGCATTTCGGCCTTGCTATGCGTATTTTTAAACACACGAGCTTTGCCCTTTGCCTGGACCGCTCCCGACGGCCGATCGTTTCCGTCAGCCTTTAAATCGGATCGTATTCAGCAAATGACTCTCGGCCGACCCGATATTTCGGTAGCTTACAAGCGGTTTGATGAAATTGTGCCAGCCAACGCGACTGTCGGTTTGTACACGATTAATGACGATTACGAGTATCCGTTATATGGCCCTAAATTATCACGTCGGCTTCTGGCCCTTAATCCGTTCGAGCAGAGACTAAGGCCTGTTCCTAAAGAAGCTGATTATTTATTTTTTGCAAGAAGTATTGTTTGTCCGCAACCTGGCGATATACGTTTAGGCACAGACACAACAATGAAAAACGCCGTAATTGTACCCGGCGAAGACTATTATCTCAGAAAACTTAAACCGCATTAGATGACAGGCTAGTGTTGCCCCTCGTGGATAAATAAGCTTGTCAATTTTAGATGTATAGCACTATCATATTGTCAATGTCTTATTCTACAGTTTCTGACTACTACTATGAAACGCTGGGGTACACCTTTGCATCACTATGTAAGGTACATCGCCTACCTCTTGGTGATCACACCGATTCTGCTGTATAGTTATGTTTTTCTAAAATCGTTGGTCAACTTTCCCTTCTACGACGATTTCTTTTGGTATAATAAGCTTATTTTGAGAGCGGAGGGGCAGCCGCTGCTAACTAAACTAGCCTTGATTACTGAGCAGCACAGTGACCATCGGCTTATACTGTTGAAGGGGTTAGCTCTACTCCTATCGTCAATCGGCACGTTTGATTTTCGAGCCCCCATCCTTTTAACGAACTGTCTATTCCTACTTTTTTCAATTCATTTAATTGTTCACGTTTATCACGTTTCCAAGCATTGGTTCTTTACAGTTCCGTGTCTGTTCATACTCTACCAGTTCATACCCTACACGGTAGTTTTTTCGTATGGCTTGCAGACGCTAGGCGTTTTATTGTTTCTCTACTTTGCCCTGTACTACGTTTGGCTGACAAGCCGCTGGTCGTATGGGCTAACAGCTTTGATGGCGCTGCTCTGCGTATTATCAAACACGAATGGCTTATTGGTATTACCGATTCTTGCCCTAGTTTATTTCCTGACGCATCGGTATCAAGTAGCTGCTCTGTACATTTCGCTAACGGTTCTGATACCAGCCGTTTACTTTTCTTTTGGCTATCAGTGGAATGCGGGTGCAGTTCAGTATACTTCCCATTTCAGTAAGCCTGTCAATACATACTTATTTTTAGCTGAATTGATTGGCACCTGGGCAAATCTTAGCCACGCCTTCGGATACGCTATGGCGGTTACAGTAGGAACGCTACTACTACTATTGATTGCTTGGAGCTTAGTAGGCTTTGTGCGTTCCGTGAACTGGAGATCCTTATATGTGCCGCCTGTCACTGGCGCATCGGATACCGCCCGGCATCTTATCTTAACGGCTACGTTCATGTTGGGTTTTATTCTGCTTACCTGCCTACTGTTAAGTTACAAACGCTTTGCGGGTACCGAGCACACCAATAATGTTGTGCCCCACTACCGACAGTATTCTATGTTTGCACTTTGTTTTTGCTACGTTCTTGGCGTAGCAAAGATTGCGCAATCCCGGTGGCTTTGGAGTTATGCCGTTATCTGCGCCGTGTTAAGCATTACCGGCAATATAGCTTCTTACTTATATATTCACGATTCTCTTCGTCAGTACACGCTAGCTCTGCGAGCTGATGTGTACAATTGGCAGCATAATCAGTCATTCTTGTTTTTTCCGCATGTTGAAGGCGAAGTGGCCTGGCAAACGGTTACGACGGAGATGGCAACTAATTACCAAAAACACTTAATTGTGGAGCCTCCTCCTACTAAGCCTGTACATCTTATTTCGTCAAGTTTGTCTGCCACTGTATGCCAACGAGATCATGAGCAAGTTATCACCTTAACTGATCCGGCTACTCCCCATAGTTATTTAAGCAATGTCTTTTTAGTGCTTAAGAACCAACAGGCCACTTACTTTTTCCCATTTGTAAACACATTAAATTCCCCCCGAACGATTCTGAAACAAGCAGCCTTAGTAAGTTCCTATGGGCAGTCGGCTATCAGTCATTACATTTGCAAAGATTTTTTACCGTGTGGGTCTTATCAGCCCTTTCTGTACAATGAAGACCTGCATACGCTTCAACGTATTAACACAACAGTAACTATCTTTCCTGAAGCAAATTCGCAACGTCACAACAGGAAGAAAGTGATCAACAAGCAAATTCCTATAGCGTTAAATCAATAAGACAACTCCTATCTATTCGCTCACAACTCATTGCTATTTATGACGCTTGCTATAATGCAGCCCTATTTTTTGCCTTACATTGGATACATGCAATTAATGAATGCTGTTGACACGTTTGTGCTGTATGATGATGTGGCTTTTATTAATCGGGGCTGGATTAACCGGAATCGACTTCTGATAAACGGTCAGGAGTATTTGTTTACGGTACCTTTGAAAGATGCCAGCCAGAATAAACGTATCAATGAAGTTACGCTGGCAAATGACCCAAAGTGGCGTAGTAAACTATTGAAGACCGTTGAGCAGGGCTACCGAAAAGCGCCCAGTTACGGAACGGTCATGCCGCTAACCGAAAAAATAATCAACTTTGGCACCGATTCTATCGCCGAGTTGGTTCACTTCAGCCTTATTGAACTGAACGCTTATTTAGGTCTTAGCACTCATCTGGTGGCATCATCGTCGATTTATAATAACGTAGAATTGAAAGCTCAGGAACGAATATTAGATATCTGTCGGCAGGAGAATGCGGCACGTTACATCAATCCAATTGGTGGCACAGAGCTGTATGATAAGCCAACGTTTGAACAGGCCGGTATTGAGTTGAACTTCATTAAGTCGAAGTTAGTCACCTATCCTCAGTTTAGCCGGGGCAACGGACAAAATGAATTTATACCCTGGCTTTCCATCCTCGACGCACTCATGTTCAATGATGTGGCGACGGTAAGAACGATGCTCGACGCCTACGAATTAGTTTAATAAAGTACGCAAAAATTGAGTGCGGCATGGTTCATAGCAACGCTCGACTACCACCTAAACAAGCATGGCCAAAGTTATTATTTTCGGAGTAATGGATACCGCTGAACTGGCCCATTTCTACCTTACCCACGATTCTGAACATGAAGTAGCGGCTTTCACTGTAAGCCGTGAGTACATCAACGGGACAGAGTTTAAAGGACTTCCGCTGGTGGCGTTTGAAGACGTTGAAACCCTTTTTTCGCCCCAGGAATACAAGTTTTTTGCGCCTATGACGGGCCGTGGTATGAATCGCAATCGAGAGCGAATCTATTTGGAAGCAAAGGGAAAAGGCTACGAGTTTATTTCCTACATCAGCTCAAAGGCAACTACGTTTGGTAACCAGATCGGCGAAAATTGCTTTATTCTGGAGGACAATACCATTCAACCGTTCACCACAATCGGCAACAACGTCGTACTATGGAGCGGTAATCACATTGGCCACCATGGTCAGATTAAAGACCACGTCTTCTTTACGTCGCACGTGGTTATGTCGGGACATTGTGTCATTGAACCCTATTGCTTTTTTGGGGTGAACAGTACCATTCGCGACTTTCTGCACATTGCCACTGGCACCCTACTTGGCATGGCTTCGGCGATTTATAAAGATACCGATGAGTGGGGTGTGTACATTGGTAACCCCGCCCGGAAGCTGCCCAAACCTAGTCACGAAACGTATTGATAAACCGTAGGACAGGAAGGTGTGAGTTACGCATTTTCTTCCTGCCTTTCCTGTTCTCCATTGAAAAAACTTCTCGTTATTGGCCACGACGCCAATCGTGCTGGTGCGCAGCTGGTGCTCTTGAACCTTATGCGGCTGCTGAAAGCACAAGGCATTCAGATGCACTTAGTCCTGGGAGAAAGTGGTCCGCTTGTAGACGAATACCGCGCCATCTGCCCCGTTACGGTCTGGCCAGCGCCTAACCGTTACGTTGTCGACGCGGTAACGGACAAAGTATTGGGTAAGCTAGGGCTGTGGGAACAGTTTCATAATCGGCAGCTGAAAGAGCAACAAAAGACGGTTCAAGCGGAAGTACGCCCAGATTCGTTCGATGTAGTACTGGCGAACACCGTCATGAGTAGCCGCTGGTTCAGTCAATTAGGCGTTCCAGATAGAATTCCGGTTGTAACGTTTGTGCACGAGTTGGATATGTCTGTGCGCATCTATACCCAACCGGACGAATTGAAATATCTCCTCCATCGCACCAAGCGTCTGCTATCCGTTTCGAAAGCCACGGCGCGTTATTATGAGCAAAAGCATGGGGTTGATCCTACCCGCATAACGCTTTTTACCCTCATCGATACGCCTGCAATGGTGCGTAATGTAGCTCAGGCGCGTCAGCAACCAGATGTATATGCATCACTGAACTTATCCAATGCTGCATTAATTGTTGGAGGCTGCGGAAATGCCGAATGGCGTAAAGGCAACGATTTGTTTGTCACACTGGCTCGGCAGGTTATTGGACGTGCCCCTGACAAAAACATCCATTTTGTATGGGTTGGCATGCCACCAGGACCGCTACGTGACGATTTATTGCTCGATATTCGCAAGGCTGGGCTGGCCGATCAAGTTCACCTGATCCAGCCGACACCTGAGGTGCTACGCTACATGAGTCAGTTCGATGTGTTTGTGCTGTGCTCCCGCGAAGACCCTTACCCACTCGTAGTGTTCGAAGCTGGTTTGTGTCAGGTTCCCGTAGTTTGCTTCGATGGAGCCGGGGGAGCGCCTGAATTGATTGAGACAGACGGTGGATTTGTGGTTCCTTATCTCGACCTCGACGCGATGAGTAGCCAAGTTCTTACCCTGCTTGACCAACCCGACTTGCGTCGAAGGATGGGCGAACAACTCGAACGAAAAATACTGGAACGCCACCCGGCGCAACAAAGCGTCGAAACTCTCTTAACTTTGTTGATCCAATTGAGTAGTTAACAATAGATTGTTTAAGTCTCCGGCAGCACTGCTTGTAAGAAGGCATTGGATAATAAATGAAGCATTGCCTAACCATTGCAGTGTTACAGAAAAGAGACATTGTCATACTAGGGCATAAATTAGCTATTTGTGCGTTTGGAGCCCAGGAAGAATTCACTCATGAAGATAGCAGTTTGGCATAACGTACCTAGCGGTGGCAGTAAGCGAGCGTTGTATTATCACTTAAAGGGGCTTAAAGAACGTGGCCATACGATTGAAATCTGGACGACTCCACAGGCTGACAGCGAGTATCTGGATTTTTCGTCGTTAGGGCCAATTCATGTTGTTCCTTTGCCTCCACCGCAGCAAGTCGTTCCCTTCAAAGATCGATTTGGGTATTTTGTCTTCAGACAAGACTCTTACATGCGTCAAATGCAGATTCATTCGGCGTTATGTGCCGAGCAAATGCAGGCAGGCGGATTTGATGTTCTGTTCGCTAATAGTTGTATGGTATACGCTGCGCCTTACATTGGTCGCTTCATTAAAATTCCATCGCTCCTGTACCTGGCCGAACCTTCACGGCATCTGTACGAAGCAAATCCTATCTTACCTTGGATGGCTCCTGACGCAATGCATAGTTGGACTAGCCTGAGTTACTGGCGGATGTTGATCAACGATTTTTGGCGGGAACGCCGGTTTCGGGTGCTCGTACGCGAAGAACGCACTAACCTACTGGCCTTTCGTAAAGTTCTCGTCAATTCTTTGTTTTCGGTTGAGACCTGCCTACGTGTTTATGGTAAATCTACGGAGGTGGGCTATTTAGGTGTAGACACCAGTATATTTAAGCACTTAAATTTGCCCCGGCAGAAGTTTGTTATCTGCACTGGAAGTTTTCAGGCCCGAAAAGACCCGGCCTTTATTATTGAATCTCTCCAACAGGTAAAAGCCTCAAAACGCCCTGCTTTGGTATGGGTAGCCAACTACACTGACGCTGCTTTTGAAGCTCAGATGCGGGCATTGGCTAAGCAGTCAGGTGTTGAATTAATCTTGAGAAAGATGGTGTCGGATGAAGAACTCGTTAGCTTACTAAACCAGGCCAGCGCTTTCGTTTACGCGGCTCAGCTTGAACCATTCGGGCTCGCTCCCCTCGAAGCCTCCGCCTGCGGACTACCCGTAGTGGCCGTAGCAGAAGGTGGCATACGAGAAACGGTTGTTCATCAGCAGAATGGTCTGTTGGTTAGCCGCAGTACTCGTCAAATGGGCCGGGCGATCGAACGCCTGCTAGACGACGAACCTCTGTGGCAGCAACTCTCTACACAAGCTCTCGAACTCATCGAAAATCAGTGGTCCATGCGGCACTGTATCGACCGGATCGAGACGGCATTGTACGACACAGCTATGCTGGTTAAACAACCTACTGTTGAATGACACTTGCCTTTACCATTTGCTCGGTCAACTACCTGGCCCAAGCCCAAACGCTGGGAGATTCGTTAAAACAAACCAATCCTGATTATCAGTATGTAATCGGATTAGTCGACAAGCTCAGCGTAGCCAATTTACCGCCCGATCTGATGCCAGACTATCCGATGGTGGAAGTAGATAAAATCGGCATTCCCGACTTTGCAGGGATGTGCGAACGTTACGACATTACCGAGTTGAACACGGCCGTTAAACCGTTTTTCATTGATTACTTCTTTAGCACTCAAGCGGATGTTAAACAGGTTATCTATTTCGATCCTGACATTATTGTGTTTCAGCCGTTGGTGAAGCTGAATCAGGACCTGACGCAGTACAGTTTGGTACTAACCCCGCACATGTGCTTCCCGACACCCGACTGGGAGCGCCCCAACGAGCTTCACCACCTAAACACGGGTATTTATAACCTTGGCTTTATTGGCCTACGTAATGATGCCACGGCCCGCCAGTTTGTGAATTGGTGGAAAGATCGGCTTGTTTACGAGTGCCGTAACGATTTGTGCGCAGGACTTTTTGTCGATCAGCTATGGGTAAACTTTGCACCGATCTACTACGAAAACGTATTAATAGATTGTCGTTTAGGGTACAACGTTGCTTATTGGAATCTGCATGAACGATACTTGTCCAGGAACGAGGCCGATCAATGGCAGGTGAGCAACCCGGAGGCAGAAACAGCCGATGAGTTACAATTTTTTCACTATAGCGGTTACAATCCGTATCGACCAAAAGAGGTATCTAAATACCAAACTCGATACGATTTTACGATGCGCCCCGATGCCTGGCCGCTCTTCGACTTATACCGCGAACGATTATTAACTAACCACAACGACCGCTATCGCCACTATCCGTGTGTATATATAAAACCTCCTGTAGTATTACGTTACAAGCGAGTGCGAAAAGCGCTTAAAGCGCCTTTTAATCAAATAATTGCGTTACTGGAATCCTATTAAACTACCTTCCCGGCAGATTCTGCCATGACAAGACAATCTCAGGCTTTACGACGAGAATTAAGCGAGTATACTTCTCTACTAAGAGTGGCAGCCAGTAACGTATCCTATATAATTTAAGGTCACGCTGTTTGTGACTTATCTATCGAGTTTGGGCAATATGTTCGAATGAGTTAGTTTTGCAATCACTGTGTTAGTAACAATCTGTACAATCCGCCAACTACCTCAGGCTTTTGCGCTTGGAGATAGTTTCATTAAATACGCTGCTAGTCCAAACGGGCACCCTCAGGTGGTAATCGGTTTAGCCGACAACCCGGCGAATTTACCAGCTAGCTTCGTTCCGCCGTTTCCGCTGTTGCCGCTCGATGAGGTTCTTCAGCCTGTAACAGAGCTATCGTCAATGTATACGCCAACGGAATTTGCAGCCGCTTGCAAACCCGGCTTCATTACTGAAGTGTTTCGGCGATATCCGCAGGCCAATGAAGTCATTTACGCTGATCCTAATCTGCTTTTTTTTAACTCGTTAACGCCTATTAACGAAGGCTTGTCCGAGGCCAATGCCTTGCTAACTCCATTTATTACGCGTAGTCCGGCCGATGCTTGCTGGCCTGATGAAAAGTTTTTTCAGAACATCGGCTTATATAGTTCCGATTTTTTGGCCTTTCGGCGTTCGTCGGAAACGGATCGGCTGTTAGCTTGGTGGGATGACCGAGTACGTATCCGTGCTCGTATTGATTTTTGCGCTGGTTTGTGTCTGGATCAGATCTGGCTGATGCACGTGCCTGTATTATTCAAAAAGATAACCGTCGTCAGAAACCAGAATTGGCATGTAGGCCTTTGGAATTTACATGAGCGCCATTTACAACAGGAAGGCACTACCTGGTTCGTGACAGATGCTACCGGGCAATCTCAGTCGTTGCAGTTTGCCAACTTTAAGGGCCTGTTTCACTGGAAAGAAGGCTTTTTTCCGCATCAGAACCGCTTACAATTAACAACGCGACCCGACATAGCAAGGCTTACCTCAACCTACCAGGAGTTAGTTAATGTCCATAATCCAACTGCTTACCTAACTATAAATCCTGCCTACGGCTTACAAATCGAGCCAGTAGTTTTGCGAGGATGGCGCCAAACGACGGTCCAGGCATTGAAACGAATGAATCGATTTATAGATAAGGTGCCACTCCCTGTTATTCGGTAAATGACAGGCAGAGCCTTAAAATTGTATCGACAAAAATGCGTACTTTTGGAGCTGATTTTCTTAAAAAAATACAAAAGTTTACCTTTTTTCCAGATCTTAGTCGTTACCTATTGTGACACAACTTGTCAACGCGTACCAGCGAATTGGTACTACAATTTGTCCAAGTAGTAGGTAGCGGCCATTTGAAAAAAAGCGGTAAAGCCTAGTATCTTTATCCGTACAGCGCATTGAATCTTTAGTTAAAAACAAGCTCGCATTAAGGTTTTTCAAGTCTTAGCTAAAGTTAACAATTACCTAATCTGAGCTTACCTCAAAAATTCACTAGTCTATGAATAGCATTTTTCGCACGTTGAAGATGCTTGATTACATGCGAATGGTTCTGGGCATTTGCATTATGATCGATGGCTATCCGTTGATATTTTTCTTTCGGGACGCCATGCGGCTTGCTCCTGGAAATACAACCTTTACGGCTTTGGCCTTGGCGGGCGGTTTGATCTTGTGCGTTCCCTTTACGGTACTACGTCGGCTTTATCGGCCCAACTTCACGTTATTCTGGCTAGGCCTTGGGTTCATCGTAGTTTGTATCTTTTACATGTATGTGTACATGGGTGATTTGTCCTTTCAGCCTAAAGACTACCAAAAAGACCTAATCTATTACACATATATCCTTATTTTCCTGTTCATCCTGATCAATGTTCCTAATGATATTGCGCAAGTATTCATTCCGGTAGTCGTCCTCTTCACCCTGGTGTCTAATATGGGGCTTGTTTATTCGCTAATAACCGACCCAAGCTGGACCCTAGGGCAACGGGCCACCATCACGCTTAACAACAATGATGAAGGGTCGGGCAACCCGCACGTGTTTTCGCGAAATGCCTACATGAGTATCATTGCCTGTGCGATATGGTTATTCCGGCCAAACACCAATTTCTTTTTCAAGCTAATTGCCTTATTCTCCGGGGTATTTAGTGTAGCCATTCTGATCCTGACCCAAACCCGGTCGGCCACCTTAGCTTTTATTTTCGCCGTCATTATCTTTTTTTACTTCAATGTTCGGCCCGCCCAAATTCGGTCAACCGTTCGTAGTCTGTTCCGGCCCGGTCCAATTTTGATAATGCTTATCGGGGTGCTTGCGATCGTCTTCCTTTTAAAAAAGTATTACGGCGTTTACTCCATTGTGGAGGGCTACTTATCAAATTTCATAGAACGCAACATGGAGAACGTCTATGCGATCCTGGGCCTGAAAGCGAAGGGAACTAATTATAAAGCAGTATTGGACGATTCGGCTGCGGGACGTACGTTCAGTACTACATTTTTCTCAAACGTGCTTGTTGGCCACTTACACAGGCTTGTCTTTGGCTTTGGCTATAAGTATCTGTATCTCGACATACCGCTGTTAGAATCCTTAACCAATTTTGGGATTGTGGGTTTCGCCCTGTTTGGAGGGCTTAATGGCTTGATCGTATATCATGTCTTCGGCATTATGAGAGCTAACCCAAATCCTTTAAGTGTTTTTCTCGCTTATTTCTATTTGTTATTACTAGTTCAATTATTTGTGAACGGTCGACCCAATGAAATCTGGTTCTGGTTTCCGTTGGGGCTAATGATGCGGTTTATTGGCGTAGAGCATTTATTCCCTGCTTATTTGTCTGATCCCAAAACTCCTCCTGTCGAAGAAACCTACGCGGTGGTCCCAAATGCCCAGTCGGTCTGATGCGCGTTCTAATCGTACATAACATTCTGTGGGCTCACTACAAATCCAGTGTGTTTCAGGCCTTGCAGCAGCTTGTCGATAAACAGATTAATGTCGACATGAAGGTATTGCAGATCGCGCGTAATGAGCGGTCGCGTGCCGGCATAGAAACGACTGCTAACACGGATGGTGAAACTACGGCGGCCCCTGCTTACCAATACAATTATGAACTCCTTTTCGACCGCTTTGCCGAAGACATAGGGGTTGTAGAACGCACGCGAGCGTTACTCCAGCGGGCAAAGGCTTATAAACCTGATGTAATCAATCTTACTGGCTATTACGATCCTGCGCAACTCATGTTGCTCGTATGGGCGAAGAGACGCGGCATCCGGGTTATTATTCAAAACGAGAGTACAGTAGCCGACCACGAGCGCGGAGGCTGGAAAGAACGTTTGAAACGCTGGATTTTCAGCCAGTGCGATGGTTTTTTCTGCTTTGGGAGTAGCTCGGCCGACTACCTTATTCAATTAGGGGTTCGGCCTGAGCAAATTCTGCTTCGTAAAAGTGCCGTCGACAATAATGCCTTGCTGTCGGCTTATCAACGCGCCCTTCCTACCCGTTTGGCTCAGCAAAAAGCTTTGGGACTTTGTGCTAACAACTTTGTTTTTGTCGGGCGGCTCATTGACTTTAAAAACCTGCCAAGTCTGATCAATGCCTTTGCAGAAGCCCGGCGGCAGTCGATAGAATCGGCCGGATGGGGCTTAATTATGCTAGGCGATGGTCCGCAGTATGATGCTTTAATCCGCCAAGTTGCAAATTTAAATCTATCTGATTGGGTAAAAATATTACCAGGGCGACCTTGGTTTAAGGTGCCTGATGTACTAGCCTTGGCCAACGTTTTAGTATTACCCAGCCGCTCAGAGCCTTGGGGATTAGTTGTCAATGAAGCTATGGCTTGCGGCATGCCGGTGTTGGTTTCAAACCGCTGTGGCTGTGTGCAGGATCTGGTGCATGACGGTCAGAATGGTTTAGTCTTTGATCCCGATCAGCCCGCCCAGTTAACGCGCAGTTTACTACGCTTTATGCAAAATGAAGTCAACGCAGCACAAATGGGCCAGTTGTCCCAGCGTATCATTGCTCCCTATGCCCCAGAAATGGTAGCCCAAGAAATGCTGGATGGCTTTAAGAAAATCGTATAACATGAAAATTTTACATATCTGTGCCTATACATGGGCAATTGGTGGTCCTGCTAAAATGATCTTTGATCACACCCGAGTTCATGCCGCAGAAGGTCACCAGATTACTATTTTAACCCCCGTGTCGGCCGATGATGTGATCTACGACGCAGCCCCCGGTGTTCAGGTCGTTCCAGTGCCTCGCCATTGGTTCAGTCGTTTCTTTCCAGAGTTTTCTATTGAACTTTGGCACTACTTAAAACAGCACGGTAACGACTTTGATCTCATTCACGTCCATGGCCTTTGGCACTTTGGTAGCGTAGCACCTTACTTGTTGAAGCTGCGCCCCCCAAAGCTGATGACAATTCATGGTTTGCTGGATCGCTGGACAATCAGGCACAGCTACTGGAAAAAGCAACTCATGTCGACAATCGGGCAACGGCAGTGGGTGCGCCAAACGCCAATCATTCATGTAAACAACGAGCAGGAACGTGAAGATGTCCGCCGATACTTAGGTCATCCTCATCCTCAGGTCACCATTATCCCGAATGGCCTGCGCCCGTCGGAGTTTGCTCAGATTCCGACTCGTGGTCAGTTCAAGCAAGAGTATGGTATAAAGCCAGAGCAGCGGATCATATTGTTCCTGAGTCGGCTCAATGTCAAAAAAGGGTTAGATATTTTACTACCTGCGTTTAAGCGCCTGAGCCAGGAAAGGGCTGACCTACATCTGGTTTTAGCGGGTCCCGACGACGGTTATCTGCAGGAAATAGAACAGTTCATTCGTCAACACAAGCTGGAAGGCCGGGTTCTGTTACCAGGAATGTTAATAAAAGAACAGAAGCTGGCCGCGTTTGCCGATGCGGATGTGTTTACACTACCAACTTACTCTGAAAGCTTTGCCATTGCAGCTCTGGAAGCCTTAGCCACTGGCACTCCTTCATTGCTGACCGAGCACGTTGGCTTTGGCAATTACATTCGGTCCTACCAGTCGGCCCACCTTTGTGAACCGACTGAACAGTCTGTATACGACGGCTTAACGTATCTGCTCGACCATCCGGACTACTCGAAAGATTTAGCGAAAAATGCGCAACGGATGATCGCTCAGGAGTGCGACATTGATGTACTGGCCAAGCGGCTCCTTAAGGAATACGTTAAACTGACCAGTAACTGATCAAACTACACTTTATCTATCTGGCTAATTACCCGCGTAGGTACGTTCGTCCAGTCTACCTGGCGCTCCGCTTCGGCTAAGTCAATAAAAGGAAACTCCGTCAGCAACTGTTTTAACTTAGGCAGGCAATTCTTAAGACCATAATACGATTTAAACCGACGCGCCCGGCTTAAACCAGGGATCATGGGTTGCTCTGCATCAAAATCTCTCGGGTGAAAGTAGGTCATTACGTAATCGGACCGGTGCATAAGCCCCCGAATGGCCCGATAAGGTAATAAGCGAAAGTAGCCCCCTCCCGAAAAAATTAAGTCTTGGCCCATCACGGCAGCCGTGTTAATCGGAAACTCCTTCAACAGAGTACCACCAACATTGAGGTAGCCCGGTGCAAACATACCTAACGACGCATCGCCACCGTGTGCACGTCTTGCCGAAAATACCGAGCAGTCTATTTCAATACCTTGCTCCACTAAAATTGGAAACACCCAGCGGTTAAACTCTTTGATAGAAAAACCAGGCGCTCGGTATGATCGTACTTTTTTACCGGTTATGTCCTGCAAATGCTTGATAGACCGCTCTAAATCAGCCTGAAACTCGGCGGGAGTTTGTTCGTAAGCCAGCTGATGTGCGTATGAGTGGGTTGCAATTTCATATCCGGCCGCATCGATCCGCCGGATCACATCGGGATGCTTATCGGCTACCCAACCCAGGCAGAAAAATGTTGCCCGGCTGTTGGTATCGGCTAACAGCTGAAAAATGCGGTCCATGTTTGTATGGATGCGTGTATCGTAACGGCTCCACTCAGCCTCCGTACGAGTAGACGCGTTATCCAAAATATGAAACCACTCTTCAATATCGAAGGTCAGGATGTTCATGATAAGATGGGGCAGTCAGTAGCAATTTCAGACTGATTAATAGAAACGCTTGCCAGCCGCCAAAAATGCTTGTACATCGTCGCGGGTTGGAAACGAAAAATAGGTCATTTGAGACGCATCGTTCTCAATCAGCTCGTAGTTACCCGAATGAATTTTGTCGATGGATTCCAAGATAGCGTCCATACCCATTTTCTTCGTCACATCGATCAGTTCGGCCTGGCTCATGTTGCCGATAGCGAGCTTATTTTGTACCAGAATAGGTCCGCTGTCAATGCCTTCGTCGACAAAAAACACCGAGACGCCGGTATGTGTCTCACCGTTTTTAAGCACCCAGAACGACGGCATTAGGCCGCGATATTTGGGTAAGAGCGCTGTGTGCAAATTGATACAACCGTGGGTAGCGACGTCCAGAAGCTTCTGCTTGAAAATCTGGTTACCCGCAATGGATACCAATAAATCAGGCTTATAGGAACGTAACTTTTCCAGGTTCTCATCTTTATTGATGCTCCCTTCTATATGAATCAATGGAATGCCCCGATCCGCCAGCGTCTTACGGACATTGTTACGGCTATCTAATTTTGAAGCGACAAATTTGACTCCGTAACGCACAAAAAAGGGCAGCCCGAAAATATCGTAGGTCTTTTTTATCTTCTCCGTAAAACTTTCCCGTTTGCCAAATGGCGACACCTCAAATACCACGGTTGCTACCACTTCGGCATAAGACGGTAACTTTTTCAGTAAGTAGTCGATGTTACGGGCTAAATAAAACGGGTCATCCTGCGTAAGAATCACTAGGCGCATAAACGGTCATATAGCGATGGTTGAAGACACAAAACTACTGATTCTAATTGAAGGCTCATGTTCATTTTATCGACTGACATTTAAATAGTAAATGAGTTTACTAGCCCATCATTTATAAATCAGATTTAAATGATACGTTAATGCATTTTTCATAAAACTTGTACTCAGCTAATCATAGGTACTATTTGATGCTCTACCACAACTGATAATCAAGCATATATGTAATATCTTAATACTAGTAAATAGCATAAAAACAATATAATGCTTACGTAAAGTCTTTTTAACGACTTTTTCACGTCTAAAAAAAGTTATAGTATTGCGTAACTTATCAGATTAGTAGTACTAGGATAACAAAGTACCATATAAGGAGTGTCTGTTTGCCACCAGAACGCTTTTATAGTCTTATCATTTAAGCATGACTGACGTATCTGTCATCTTACTGACACACAACGAAGAAAAACACATTGCCCGGTGTTTGCAGAGCTTGCACTTATTTACTGATAAAATCTTCATTGTTGACTCCTTCTCGACTGATAAAACCGTTGAGATTGCACGTTCGATGGGCGCGGTGGTTGTACAAAACCCCTGGATTAATTATGCAAAACAGTTCAACTTCGGTATAGCCAATACGCCTTTCCAGACGACCTGGCTCATGCGGATGGATGCCGATGAATACGTGTTGCCGGAATTAGCCGAAGAGATCTCGCAACGCTTGTCTTCTCTGCCAACCGATGTTTCGGGTATTTATGTGAAGCGCAGAGTCTTGTTTTTCAACCGCTGGATGCGCCGGGGAGGTTATTACCCGATTTGGCTGCTCAGACTATGGCGCCGAGGTCAGGGAGTTTGCGAAGAAATCTGGATGGACGAGCATATTAAGCTCTCAGACGTTGCAGGTAAACCAGCTCAAACCATTCAGTTCCAGCACGATTTAGTAGACCACAACCTCAACAATCTAACGTGGTGGACTCAGAAGCATAATAACTACGCCATCCGCGAGGTCATTGACTTATTAAATATCAAATACAATTTTGACGAAACGCAACGCGTAGAACCGAAGTTATTTGGATCGCAGGAGCAACGTACTCGCTATCTGAAAATTCAATATGCATCTCTGCCTTTGTTTACCCGTCCATTTTTGTACTTTTTATACCGATACATAGTTCGCTTGGGTTTTTTAGAAGGCCGAGTGGGGCTTATGTGGCATTTTTTACAAGGTCTCTGGTATCGATTCTTGGTAGATGCTAAACTGTTCGAGGTATATTTTCACGCTGGTCGCGAGAAAGAAGCCATTATAAATTATTTCAAAACCGAATATGGGAAAGACCTTAGACCAACTCGATCCCCAAAAGTCGGGCAGCCCTGAGTCGGTTCAGCCAGTCAAAACCGATCTGTCACGATTCAATAACAGTTGGTATAATCCAGGGCCACGCTGGAAAGTATTGCTGTGGTTTTTAGCGAATCCAGTCTTTATAAACTCCTACCTTCCCATTCCTGTCTCTATCAAATTAGCGATTTTACGGCTTTTCGGGGCTAAGCTAGGAACGGGCGTTATGGTTAAACCAGCCTTAAATATTAAGTATCCTTGGTTACTTCAGGTCGGAAATTACGTCTGGATAGGTGAACATGTATGGATTGATAACCTGAGCAAAGTAGTCATTGGCGACAATGCCTGTTTATCGCAGGGGTGTATGATTCTGACGGGTAATCACGATTATCGGCGATCTACGTTCGACCTCACTACGCAGCCCATCACCATTGAAGATGGTGTATGGATCGGCGCTAAGGCCGTCGTTTGTGCCGGTGTTCAATGCGGGTCGCATGCGGTATTATCGGTCAATTCAGTAGCCACCCGGTCGTTAGACGCCTATGGTGTTTACCAGGGCAATCCAGCCATTTTTGTTCGCCAACGAACCATAAACCCGTGAAAGTATCTATCATAACAGTTGTCTATAACGGAGCCGAACACGTTCGGGACTGTATTGAATCAGTTGTCAGTCAGACGTATCCAGACATTGAATACATCATCGTAGATGGTAAGTCTACCGATGGCACCGTAGACATTGTAAAATCATACGGCACGAAAGTTGACCGATTCATCTCAGAATCCGACAAAGGGTTGTTTGATGCCATGAACAAAGGCATCGGGATGGCTACCGGCGACATAATAGGCTTGCTCAATGCCGATGACTATTATCGGCATAAACGGGTGATTGAAAATATGGTCGCTACGTTCGAACGCGCCCAAAGCGATGCGGTTTACGGTGATATGTTATATGTTGATCGCAATGACACGGGAAAATTGAAACGTTACTGGCGGTCAGGATGGTACAGCGAAAATGCGTTTTTGTGGGGATGGATGCCAGGGCACCTGTCGTTCTTCGCCAAACGATGGGTTTATGAACAGTATGGCGTGTTCAGGCTTGATTTGAAAACTGCAGCAGACTACGAACTTCTCCTGCGCTTTATCCACAAGAATAAAATCAAGCTTGCCTACATGGACGAGGTAACAATTGTGATGCGAGCGGGAGGACAGAGTAACAGCAGCCTTCGGAACCGACTGAGGGGCAACCGGGAAGATAAACTAGCCTGGAAGCTCAATGGACTTAAACCATACTTTTTCACACTATGGCTCAAGCCGTTACGGAAGATAACACAATACATAACTAAGCCACCGGGAGATCCAACGTATAAGGCCCCCGAAGTGTCGAACCGTTAAATCAAATAAAAATTGAAAAATTGGATAAATCAGTGAATTTTACGCAGCCACCGTCTATAAAATTCTTTGTTTCATGGTAAGGTTACGTAGCCTAACTGATATAGATTTTCCACGCCAGGTTTTATTGGGCGCTACAGTATTAAATAATCCTGCCTTATGAATATTGATTTATTGATTGCATTTCTGCAACATAAATTAAACGATGACTTGTTTACACTCGGTTTGTATCAGTGCACCCTCTCCTTTTTGGTAGCCTGTTTCATTTCGGTTGTAGCCATCCCTGTTGTCATAAAAATATCCGAATTAAAATCGCTCATGGAGAAACCTGGCGAACGCCGGTCTCACTCCACACCAACGCCTACTTTTGGAGGAATTGCCATTTATGCAGCCATTCTGATTGCTTATTTCCTATGGCCTAGCATTGACCAAACCGATATTTACCGTACAAACCTGTCAGTTGCAGGCATGACGATCTTATTTTTTATTGGTATTAAAGATGATTTAGTTGGCATCGATCCTAACAAAAAGATTCTTTTTCAGGTGCTGGCAGCTATGATTCTGATTTTCTTCGGCGATCTACGTGTTGATTATCTATATGGTATCATGGGCTTCCATCATATTCAGGAGATCATCGGCATCCTGCTAACGTGCTTCATTTTTATCGCATTAACGAATGCTATCAACCTGATCGACGGCATTGACGGACTCGCCGGAGGCATTGCCACCATTGCCAGCGGCACGTTTGGTGCTTGGTTTCTGCTGACCAATCATTTTACGATGGCGTGTTTAGCCTTTACCCTGTCGGGCGCTTTGATTGGCTTCCTGCGTTTTAACTTTTCAAAGACCAGTAAGATATTCATGGGCAATACCGGCTCATTGATTATTGGTTTTATGCTGGCTTTCTTCGCCGTACGTTTTGTCAATTTAAACGCATCTTACCGCTACGAACCAACCGCCTTTTTCAACGCACCAATTATTGCGATCGTAATTTTGATTATACCAATCTTTGATACGCTGCGTGTTTTCCTGGTAAGAATTTTAGCCGGCCGTTCACCGTTCTCCGCTGACCGTAATCACATGCACCATATTTTGCTGGACAACGGTTTATCGCATGCTAAGGCAACGGCTGTGTTGTGTGGCATGTCGTTGTTGAACACAATTCTCTTTTTCTTACTGCACAGAAACATCTCTAACACTCAATCACTGATTATTTTAGGCTGCTTATTTGGTATCTATATGATGGTGAGCTTTGTGCTTAAGATGCGAGTCATGTACGTTTCAACCCACCCACGTCGTCGCAAGGCAGTGTTACGCCGAGAGTTACAGAACGGCATAGTGAGTCGGCGTTTGGTCGATTACTTATAAACGAAACAGTATAAACAAAGAAAGCCGCCTGGTTCATCGACCAGGCGGCTTTCTTTGTTTATACTGTTCTCAACTAATACAGCACTAGAGAGACTATCTACCAAGCCGTTCCTACGTAAAAAAGAAAAATCTACGCTCACAACGCGTTTGGCATAGTAAATGTAGCAGCTTAGTCAAGCCATTAGATCATTTTACCATACCATTGAATGGCATTCGCTTAAAATAATTAGGCTATGGACGCAGCACTACAGAATGATTTTTTGACAATTATTGATTCCGCAATCACTAACCATCGGGTTGTTCAGATTAGGCACAAAAACACCTGGCGTACAATTGAACCTTATATAGCAGGTTTGTATAAAGGCACTCAAACCACAAGTCTTTATGGTTTTTGTAGAGATGTAGTTCCTACTGAACAGTCTGAAGCCAATAATCGATGGCAGCTATTTAGCCTTAATGACATCGAGGACATTGAACTCACATTGTACGAGTTTCATCCTCATTCAGATTATCTCGGCACTTACGAGTACATTCAGCCTGTTTATCTTAAACTTAACCTCTCAGACCGGTTACAAGTGAGCAGACGGTTTTAATAAGCTTATTCGTTCTGGCCGAGCTGCTAATAAGAGATAATAATTAACGACTATACAAACATTGCACATTCTGTAGTAACAATATAATCGATACAAGAGCCCCGGCCCAAATCGGGGCTTGCGCGTCTGTAGCTTGTAGGCTACGCTACGAACTTGAAGGCGTGGCTTAGAAAAAACGTTTCTTATCTAGGAGGACATTAGTACTTACCAACGACCATTACATTTTCGTTGTATAAGTGTAACAAGGTTATAAGAAGTACGTTTTTTGGGCTATGTTTATGTTAGTATGTTAAATGTTATCTCATATTGGTAAATAGCCGTTTATACAATATACAATAGAGAAATACCTTCTTATTAAAATATACTATACTTTCGCAAAGACTTTCTCCATCACCATGATAAGTTTAGATTTAACCCACCAAATGAGAATAGTTAAACAACTGCCATTTGTTGCGGAAGTTGGAACGCTGGACGACGAACGATTAATTGTTATAACGTTAGTTAACAAATTAGCCCGTTATCTACCAGTCTCTCGTGCTGTATTGAGTATAAGCGCTACTGACTTCTCTCTTGAAGCAGTAAAAGCGAGTTATCAGCGTAATGTGGTTGATTATTTGACTAGTACCCTCAAGCTTGCCGAAGAATTACAAGAAACAGCTTAATTCTTACCAGCCTGTTCAAGTCAACCCATTTATCAAACTTTTGCAAAATCATAAAAAAGCGATGGCGAAGCTCAATCAGCTTCGCCATCGCTTTTTTTGAGCGAACTCGTTACTAGGCGCTTGTGGTCTTGAGATCTTGTAATGCTTTTTCTAACGAATAGCCGACTTCTCGAAGCGACGTTAGATGAGGAACCTGATCCGGACGGGGGTTAGTGTTGATTAGTGCCTCGATGCGATTGAGCATCAATGGTATTAGTGGCTGTACATCGGCTGCTACAATATCCTTTGATGTTCCTATGGTTCGCTCAACTACATTGAGTTGATTTTTTGTATTTTCCAGTTCCATTTTTGCCTTCCTCAGTTCGAAGTGGGTATTAACTAACTTAGCCAACGCTTGCAACGACAGCAATTGATTGTCGGTTAAGGTACGAGGCCGGTTGTCAATAATGCACAATGTGCCCAGCGGATACCCATCAGGATTAACTAAGGGTACTCCTGCGTAGAAGACAATGTTTGGATAGCCAGTTGTCATTGGATTATCCGAGAAGCGGTCATCAAGCCGGGCATCGGGAACAACAAAAATCTCATCAGGATTTAAGATGGCGTGCGCGCAGAACGAGTATTCTCGCGGTGTTTCGTCCGACTTAAGACGCTGTTTTGACTTGAACCATTGCCGATCCTTGTCAATTAAGCTGATTACCGAAATCGGGGTTCGGCAAATTTCCGAAGCCAGTCGAGTTATGTCGTTATACACATCTTCCGGTAGTGTATCCAGTAGATGGTAATCTTTGAGGGCCTTGAGCCGATCAGATTCGTTGGGGGGTAATGGAGCGGAAGTCATTAATTACTTTCAACGTAAAGTTTTCGAGTGGAAAACAAGATTTATTAATATGCATTGCCGAACGTCTATTAAGCCTTGCTTCATAGATCTGTTCAGTATTGATCCGACTTACTACGTTACTAAATCCGGTAACACAATAAGTACTCATTAAAAGCTGCTTGGCATACCCTTTGCACCGAAAAACGCTTATTTACGATATGTTTGTTTAGCGACTGCTTCACATATAAACTGGCTTCTTTTACCTTAGTCACTTCCGTAACAATACGTTCTATCCGCATCGTATAAGCCAATGAAAAGAACTATTCGGAACCGAACCGTCCGCATATTACTGTTAACAGGCTTTGGCTTAACTATTCTGCTCATAACGATCCGGCACTATTACGAAGCAACCACATCTAACACAGTACGTACTAGTAACGAATCGGTGATTCAGTCGATTGGAGTATTAAACAATGCCATTGAGTTAACGCTCGAACTTAGTTATTCGCCCCATGAGCCATTGTCAAATACCACGGCTCAGGCCATCTACAAAAGTAATCGTTCGGCGCGTAACATGGCTGCTATCCGACCACTACTCGACTCGCTGGTTTCATTAACAAGCCAAACATCCGAGCTGAATCCACTGGCTCGTCGGTTACAAACTGAAGCCCAAGCCTTGCTACAAAGCGAACCAGCGGCTACTGAGCACCTCATCAGCAGCATCCTCTTTTCCTTCTCCGAATGGGCTGCCCGCTTTCGGCTGTCGTATGCGAACACAAATGTAAGCCTTCCTCCTACCGACTTACCCTTAAACCGAGCTCTACAAGGCAGGGCGGTTTCATCCCATAATCTTCGTTCGAAGACCGAAACCGGCTTTCGCTTGTTAGCCACCCCTGCAAGTCTACTCCAAAATCTGAAGGCGACATTGTTAGGGCCATATCCACCTTCCGCGACATTACTGAAGCCAACCGCAAAGAGCAGGAATTACAGCGAGCCAGCACCGTTGCCGAACAATCGCTTCAGGAACGGGAAATCTTCTTGGCTAACATCAGCCATGATATTCGCACCCCTCTAAATGCTATTTTAGGCTTCACAGAATTATTGAGTGAGAAACGATTAAAAGCGACGATTGCGTACAGTGGCATTGAAGCCATCAGATTAGTCGAGACAATGGCATTTGACCTGATTTTAATGGATATTCGAATGCCGGAAATGGATGGATACACCGCAACCCAGGTGATTCGGCAACGCCTGGCGTTGACTACACCAATTATTGCCATGACGGCCTATACTATGGTGGGTGAGCGTGAGTGGTGTCTGGCAGTTGGTATGAATGAGTATCTGTCTAAACCAATTCGCATCGAGCAAATCGATGGGGTGCTAAGTCGGTTTGTGCCAAGCGTTGCGCTGAACGCTACTTCATCAGCAACGACGCATGATACGGTCGGAGAGCCAGCCTTAATTGACCTAGCCTATCTGGAAGAAGTTACGGCTGGAGATAATGAATTACTGGCTGAGTTAGTGTCGTTATTTACTAGAGACTTACCTCGCTATCGCCTGACTCTGTTCCAGGCCATTGAAGC
Source organism: Spirosoma soli (assembly GCF_042684525.1). Taxonomy (NCBI): domain Bacteria; kingdom Pseudomonadati; phylum Bacteroidota; class Cytophagia; order Cytophagales; family Cytophagaceae; genus Spirosoma; species Spirosoma soli. The sequence goes on from NZ_JBHULN010000001.1 coordinate 573,590, forward strand.
AAAAGACCGTCCTACGTTTAATCAGATTGCACATAAATTCAGGTCGTCGCTCAACTCATTGGCCATGCTGGGTATAGCCGAACAATTGAAAGCTCTAGAAAATGAAGATGCAGTGTTTGATTTTGAACTGGGTATTCGATTAGCGAGCTTATTTCAGGATATTAACCGGGGGGTCACTTCACTTGAACATCAGTTAGAAAATAGGCTCACAAAGTAACCAAAAAAGTTACTCTTAATTAATATAATGACCGCTAAGGATATTTTGCAGTAATCACTACTTACTTCTTTGTATGATAATTAACTTTACTAAATGGAAAGCGAATCGAAAAGCAGGTCATATACCATCTTAATTGCGGAAGACGAAACATTGGTATTGAAGATGTTGTCGTATCGGCTGCAAAAGGAAGGATACAATGTGCTCACCGCTAGTGATGGTAAGCAGGCCATGGAATGTCTCCGGACAAGCACACCCGATTTGGTCATTACAGACTTGATGATGCCTTATCATAATGGGTTAGAGGTTCTGGAGTACGTGAAGAAATCGCTCGGTAATTGCATACCAGTCATTGTGCTTTCGGCTTCCGGGCAGGAACCAACCGTACTGAAAGCGTTTAGTCTCGGTGCGGACGATTTCGCCTTAAAGCCTTTCAGCCCGAATGAATTAGTTCATCGCGTCCGTAAGCATTTAGGCATTGCCTGACCACCTAATTAGTGATCAGGGCGTATCTTTAAGCATTTATCCCAGTAGCTATTCACTCTCCTATCACTGCCTTATACCTTAATGAAATTTTCATTAACGAAACGCTTATACATTGGTTTTTCGGTTGCCATTTTGCTGGTTTTGCTGATTGGCATACTTTCTTATAAGACCTTCCAGCGACAATCGGAGGCCGGTAATTGGGTCAAGCATACGTATCAAGTTCTGAATAAGGCGGGCATGATCGAAAAGCTGGTGGTTGATATGGAAACCGGCCGTATCGGTTACCGCAGCACGGGCGTAAGGCAGTTTCTGAAACCGTATGACGACGCATTACTAAATATCAAACCGGTTCTTAACGACCTTAAATCATTAACAGCCGATAACGTTGTTCAGACCGAACGAATCAGCCGGATCGCGTCTAACGTAGAGACATTGCTGGAATTTTGGAACCGGCAGGCAGATGGCAAGCTCAGTCAATATGACCAGAAAGCCTTTGTTGATCTCATCACTCGCCAAAAAGAGTTTATTAAACTTATCCGAGACGAATTAGACCAGGTTGTCAATACCGAACGCATACTCCTGAACCAGCGCGAGGAACAAAATAAAAGATCTATTGAACAAGCGACATACGGAGTCGTCCTGGGCACGTTTCTGACGTTATTGATTGTGCTGACCCTTATCTATTTTACCATTCGGGAGTTCAATAACCACCGTAAGGCAGAAGCTATCCTTCAGGAAAATTATGAGGAGCTTGAACACCTGAACCAGATTAGCACAGAGAAAAACTGGCTGCTGACGGGCATGTCAGTTATTAACGACAGTCTGCAGGATACGAGCAACGTCAGGTCGCTAACGCAATCCATTCTGAAAACCGTCACCAAGTATCTGGATGTGCCAGCGAGTGCGTTTTATTGCTACAGCCCTAAACACTCTCAGCTACAAATCAACGCTTCTGTTGCCCTGCCCGATCATGCCAAGCATACGTATCAACTAGGAATAGGGGTGGTGGGGCAGGCTGCTACAGAACGCTCGCTAACGGTAGTAAACGACGTACCACCTGACTTCTGGGTGGTCGAAGCCGGTAGTGGGCAGGCATTACCGGGGCAGGTCGTTTGTTTACCCCTGTGGTATAACAAAGAGCTAAAAGGGGTTATCGAACTTGCCGCCTTTCGTCCATTGAACGAGCAGGCGCTACTGCTGCTCAAATCGGTTGCCAACAATGTTGCGGTAGCCATCAACGCAGCCGAAGATCACGAGAAAGTAATGAACCTGTTGCAACAGGTTCAGGAACAAAAAGAAGAGCTGGAAAACCAACAGGAAGAGCTTCAGCAGTCGAACGATGAGCTTACTCGGCAGGCCGAGATTCTTCACATTTCAGAGCAGGAGTTAAAAGTTCAGGAGGAAGAACTTCGCCAGATCAATGACGAGCTACTGGAACGGAACAAAACAATAGAAATAGCCCGTAAGGAGCTAACCGAAAAGGCGAAAGAACTGGAAATTAACAGCCGATTTAAGTCGGAGTTCTTGGCTAACATGTCGCACGAACTACGCACTCCTCTCAACAGCGTATTGATTTTGGCTCGGTTGCTGTCGGAGAACAAACAGTTCAACCTGACCGATAAGCAGATTGAATACGCCAAGATCATTCACAAGTCGGGCGCTGATTTACTCGAACTTATCAACGACATTCTCGATCTATCAAAGATTGAAGCTGGCAAAATCGAGCTCGTGTTTGAAGAGGCCCCCGTAAAAGGTATCGTCGACGACATTACTCAGTTATTCGGCGTTCTTGCCGACGAAAAAGGCATCCAGTTGTCAACCCGTGTTGATCCGTTGGTGCCCAAAGCCATTCGGACGGACAAACAGCGCCTTGAGCAAGTAATTAAAAACTTGCTATCGAATGCCTTCAAGTTTACCTCAAAAGGAGGTTCCGTTACGCTATCCTTGCAACTTATCGACCAACGCCCGGCTTCTTTCAAAGGGAATCTGACTATGGCGCAGCAGGTAATAGCCATTTCGGTAACGGATACAGGAATTGGTATCCCGCCCGAAAAACAGCAAATAATTTTTGAAGCTTTTCAACAGGTCGATGGCTCAATCAGCCGCAAGTTTGGTGGCACGGGCCTTGGCCTCTCCATCAGTAAAGAGCTCATTCGGAAACTGGGTGGCGAACTCGGCCTGCAAAGTGAAATTGGCAAGGGCAGTACGTTCACAATCTACTTACCCATAACCCTCACAGCAGAAGTCGATCAACCAGCGCCTACCGATGCTCCACAAATTACCCTGGCCGCTATACCGGAATCGGTCGCGCCAGCTCGCCCGTCTGACGATCGGCACAGCCTCACTCCGGGCCAAAAGGTGATTTTGATCATTGAAGATGACCCCGCCTTTGCCAGCATCATTCGGGATTTTGCCCGGGAAAAAAACTTTAAAACAATCATTGCCCTGCGAGGTGACGAAGGCTTACAATATGCACGTCAGTACACTCCCTCCGCCATTATTCTCGACATGGGCCTTCCCGTGGTCAACGGTTGGGATTTGCTTAAAATCATGAAAAACGAAGATGCCTTAAAGCATATTCCTGTTCATGTTATCTCCGCAATTGATAGTCCCGCAACCGTCAACGACGATATTCTGGCGTATACCACAAAACCAGTTGACAAGAAAGATCTGGAAAACGTATTGGCTGTTATCAGCAGCCACCTGGATGGCGAAGGAAAGAAAGGGTTAGTACTGGCCGGTACTTATTTAACCAAAACGTCGCTGATGCCGTTGATTGACAAACGGCATATTAACCTCGAATGTGACTACGTCAATACGTTGCAGGAGGCCCAGCAAAAGGTTAGCCAGCAAGCGTACGACTGCATCATTGCCGATATTGGACAAGACGTCGAGCAGGGCATCGCCGACCTCAATGCCTTGCAGCAGGCAGTCGCTCCCCGTGAGGTTCCGTTCATTATCTACCTCGATAAAGACTTATCTCGCAGTGCCGAACGCGAACTCAACAAAATTTCCAGCGTAATCATCCGTGATTCTTCGCTATCCAAAGACCGGCTCATGGACGAGCTCGAACTGTTCTTTCATAAGATTCACCAGCTTGAAACGGCCCCTACGCCTGAACGTCCGCAGAATGACTCGTTTGATGAAGGCATGCAAGGCCGAAAGGTCTTACTCGTGGACGATGACATGCGTAATGTGTTTGCGTTGAGTACGCTATTAGAGGCTAATCAAATGACGGTTGTAACGGCTGGCGATGGCCAGGAAGCCCTCAACCTGCTCAACAAGCATACCGACACTGCACTGGTGCTAATGGACATTATGATGCCGGAAATGGACGGCTACGAAGCGACTCGACGTATTCGTGCCGATCGGCGATTCATGAACCTGCCCGTTATTGCCCTTACCGCCAAAGCCATGACGGGCGACCGGGAAAAATGTATCGAAGCGGGAGCCTCCGATTACATCACCAAGCCGGTTGACAGTACACAATTGTTCTCCCTGATGCGGGTTTGGCTCTCCTAAATTCAGCCCATGAATAGCCTAAACGACAGGGGTGAGGGTGAACTGGATGACCTAATTAACGTAATTAAGGAAGTGTATGGTTATGACTTCAGTAATTACGCTAAATCGTCATTTTGGCGCCGTGTGCAGCGCCTGATGGCAAAAGCCCGCGTTGGCTCTGTGCACGAGATGGTACAGCAATTGTTAGTAGATAAGCCATTTTTCGACTGGTTTCTGGAGTCGGTTACCGTTAACGTCACCGAAATGTTTCGCGACCCCGACTTTTACAAAGAGTTGCGGACAAACGTTATTCCAACTTTAGCCTCCTACCCGACCATTAAGGTCTGGCATGCGGGATGTTCAACGGGCGAAGAAGTCTACTCCATGGCCATTCTGCTTTGGGAAGCAGGTCTGCTGAATCGCACACGTATATACGCCACCGATATCAATCCCGCAAATATTGAGAAAGCCCATCAGGGTATCATTCCATTAGCCAGCCTGAAAGAGTACACTACCAATTACCGTCAGTCGGGAGGTACCAACGACTTTTCGACCTATTACACGGGTCGGTACGACCAGGCCATTATTCACAAAGAGTTGCGAAAAAACATAGTTTTTCATCAACATAATCTGGTGACAGACCAGGTTTTTAACGAGTTTAACTTAATATGCTGCCGAAATGTATTGATTTACTTTAACAAAGAGCTACAGGACCGAGTCTTTCGCTTGTTTTTCGACAGTCTCGTTCCCTTAGGGTATCTGGCTACCGGTCTAAAAGAATCCCTGATGTTTACTAGTATCAACACAGAATTTGATACGATTAGTCAGCCATCCAAGATTTTTCGGCGCAAAGCTTGACACACTCATACTCCATACGACGTGGTGAACCTTTTTGATTGGTCACCCCCATTTTATGAATACAACAGAACAACCGAACGAGTTTACTATCCTGCTGGTCGATGATCGACCCGAGAATCTGATCTCACTTGAAGATATGCTGGCTCGGCCCGGTCGGGCCTTCTTAAAAGCCGATTCGGGCAACGAAGCCCTCCGACAGGTGCTAAAAAATCAGCAAATCGGCTTAATCATGCTCGATGTTCAAATGCCTGATATGGATGGGTTTGAAGTTGCCAAGTTGTTGAAGTCTAACCCTAAAACGCGCGACATCTCCATTATCTTCGTTACTGCCCTTAGCACAGAAGATCAGTACGTCTTGAAAGGATTCGAAGAAGGCGCTGTCGATTACTTACAAAAGCCATTAGATATCAACGTAACGAAAGCTAAAGTCAACGTTTTTGAAAAACTTTACTTCTATCAGCAGAACTTAAAAAATACGGTTAGCGAATTAGACAAGATCAACAAGCAGTTAGAACGCTTTGTCTATGTCGTTGCTCATGATCTCAAATCGCCCTTAACTGGCTTGATTGCCGCTTTATCGCTCCTAGAGATGCGCAATGAAGACGGTCACTTCGTGAAAGAGGAGGCCCTAGAGTACACTAATCTGGCAAAATCAGCCGCTTATCACATGTCAACCATGATCAGCGAATTGCTGGAGTACTCACGCCAAAGCATTGATCAGCAGGCGCTGGAAGAAGTCAACGTTCAGGAGTTGGTGACCCAAATTGCTCGTTTACTGTTTCCTCCGCAGCACGTTCGCATTCACATCATCGAGCCAATGCCGGTTCTCAAAACCCGACGCATGAAACTACAGCAGGTGTTGCAAAACCTGATCAGTAATGCCGTCAAATACAACGACAAACCGGCCGGGCTCATCGAAGTCGGCTGCCGAGACAAGGGCGATCTGGTCGAATTTTTTGTGAGAGACAATGGACCTGGCATTGCCGACGCCGATCAGGCCAGTATCTTTAATCTCTTTCGACGGGGCGACAATGAATCAGCTACGGAAAGCAGCACCGGTGTCGGCCTGAATATCTTGAAAATGCTGGTTGAAGAACAGAATGGTAAAATTCGTGTGGAGTCTATATTAGGGAAAGGTAGTACGTTCTTTTTTGAATGGACGAAGTAGTTAGCCTCTCCAAAAACGCTCATTTTACTTCAGCTTTATTTAATGACGGGGCGAACCGGTCAACTTAAGGTCGCTTTTGTTGTGACTAGTGCTTTACGGTTCTTCTGTTTTTTTCTTCGTTTTTTCCGGCTCCGGCGTCTGTTTTCCCACCAGAGAACGAAGATGCTCAAACTGACTACGCTTACAGTCATTGCCCCTGTTACATATATTCCTGGGTTGTCCATGATACAATTACGAGTTGAAGTAATTGTCAGAACAGCCTACTCATCTATCATTGTGAAACTATATTCAGTCGTTGAGAAGCGACCAATTAATCAGTAGCTACTTAGAGCTCTTTCCTCCTAAAAGCCATAACGTACTGCACTACTGCAACAAAAAAGCCCGACTGACACTGTGTCAATCGGACTGGTGCTTCTAACCAAGTGATGAGAGATTCTGACCAGCATGTAACATCAGTAGCACCAAAAAGGTACGTTAACAACGCTCAAGGATGAGGATTCGGCCCTAAAAAGCCCGACTACCAAAGCAATCGGGCTGGCCTTTCCAAGCCGGTGAGTAACTTCATCACTATAAAACCACAACGTTTGCAGGAAAACTATGTTTTTAAGCTATCTGCTCTAAACCCGCCAAAAGTTCATAATTTCTGCTGATGTAACCTGATTATAAATTGTCGTTAATTCGGCCATCAGTTGGATTCTGACGAATTCAGTAGTAAATATCGACTTGAATGAGTTAAGGCCATCGAGACCGTCATTCCATTGTCGGCTGACGCCAAAGCTGAAACGCTTTATCTAGACCAGACTATTAATGAAGCAGAAATTACCGAAGCGTTCAAATACGTTTGGTATTATCGCTACTATCCTGGGCCTAACGGCGTTTATGGTTCCTCGCCCCCTGTTACTGGCTTGTTTAGTGACCCTAACCCCACTGATTGCTCTTAGCTTCCTACGGGACCGCACTAAGCTACTTAGCTTCATGGCTACGTCTCTGGCGTTGGGTTTGTTGTACCTGGCCATTCAAGAAAAAGACAAAGGCGTTAGTATGTACGAGGTAAAGTACGAAGTCAACGGTAAAAACTGCCTTATTGAATACACCGATGCAACCGGTGGTACAATTCAGGAGATGAACGAATCAGGTATCTGGATCAAGAAAATGCAGATGAAGGGGGATGTTTTCATTCATCTAAGCGCTCGAAGCAAGGACAGCACCTCTAAGGTGCTAGCTGTAATTTTCGTAAACGACAAGCCAATCGAGGTCGAATCGGCTTCGGGAGCTTATGCTACTGCCAGTGTGAGTTGCCAGCCCCAAGATGTTACTGATAAGTAAAAGCTCGTCTTATGGACTAGTACTAAAAACGCCGAACTCGTAGCGATCCGGCGTTTCCCCAACAATTCATCTTAACTTAAACACTCCCTCTGGTAAACCAGCTAAAAGTTCACCATAAAGACACATAAGCCAGGTGAATGTTGCACAATGTGAGAAGCCTTCTTTCCGCAAAAGAAAGCAGCAAATAGATCTGAAGTTATTATTCAGAAGAATCTTTTCCTTTTTTCACAATAGCGTATGGGAAATGCAAACAACGTAAATAATTATGAGCATTCTGAAATCTAAATTTACTTTTTAGCCGTAAAGTGTCTTGAAAACCACTTCTTTAGATGAACATTACGGAGTACGCGCTGAACCGGCTTACGACCCCACAATTAGCCCGGTTTGCTTCTTCCCACGCCACTTTGCTTGCTAACGTCGAGCGGCCAACATTTAAGCTCGCCCTTTATCACTTGGAGGGACACTTTGTTGAAATTGGCTATTGTGCAAAAAAGCAGGCTGATAGCCCCAGCTGGGAGTTATATTCAGCTAATCACTTTCCGGATACGCCAGCCAACACAAAGTATCTGAACATTTATCTAAAGCAGATTGAACTAGGAGCCCACTGAACAAGTCATCAAAACCGGGCTCTTCGTAGATTATCTAAACCGATATTTAATTAGAGGGTGTCCGCTTTAAATGCTGCAACAAAGGCAAGCTAGTTACTTTAAGCTTCTTTCAATCAGACCATAGCATGAGTGAGTAAGTGGCACTGTGGCGAATAACCGATATTCGTCCGGATGAATATTTTCTCTAAAACTTACAAAGCGAAACTTTACAAGTTAAAGGAATAAACCAAACAAAAAAAGCCAACTAGCCCTAAAGCTAACCGGCTCAATATCAGTGTGATCCCGAAGCGATTCGAACGCTTGACCGTCTGCTTAGAAGGCAGATGCTCTATCCAGCTGAGCTACAGGACCAAATAAAAAAAGTTTACAGCTTTGAGTTCGCAGTTTACAGCAAAAACTGAAAACTATAAACTTTAAAACTGTAAACTTTTAGTGTCGGGGTGGCAGGATTCGAACCTACGACCTCCTGCTCCCAAAGCAGGCGCGATACCGGGCTACGCTACACCCCGAAAATCTGAGCTGCAAAGATAGAGAAACTTTATTATCTCTGCAACCTATAAACCTTTTTTAATTGGTTTGCGGAGAGAGAGGGATTCGAACCCTCGGTACCGTTACCAGTACGACAGTTTAGCAAACTGTTCCTTTCGGCCTCTCAGGCATCTCTCCGGATCAACCATTCAGTAGCTGAACGATTGGGACACAAAGATAGAGGGATTGAATCTTTTCAACAATAGTCTCGGCACAAAATCTTTTCAAAATCGCTAATTTCGGCCTTTCTGATGCAATAGACGATAACGTTCTAGGCTTGCATTAGCTTGATTATTACGCTGAATGAGTTGGTTATATCCATTTTCGAGAACCGAACTTTTTTTTATTGGGATGTTTATCATCCTCTACGGCTTCTACGTTTGGCGTACGTTTCGACTGGCCAACCAACTCAATACGTCAGCCTGGGGTGTTATCCCTAAATTCTTTCTCCGCAGTAGTTATCTAACGTTATTAATTATCGCATTACTAGGCCCCTCTTTCGGCGAAGTCGATGGAGATGTCGCTACGGCTGGCCGGGATGCTTTTTTTATTGTCGACGTATCACGCTCGATGGATGCTGGCGATATTGTGCCGACGCGATTGGAGCGGATAAAATATGATGTGCAACAACTGTGCGACACGTTACCCGCTGACCGATTCGGCCTTATACTGACTTCGTCGGAATCGTTTGTGCTGTCTCCGCTGACGGCGGACCATGATGCGCTTAAACAGTTCATGCGTGATGTTCATACGAGTGTTTCGCCAACGGGTGGCACAGACCTGTGCAGTGCGATCGAGCTCGCCCGTCAGAAACTGTTAACTGATCCGTCGACCCGCCAAAGCACGAAAGCGATTATCCTATTCAGCGATGGCGAGAACTTTGCCCCTTGTGACCGAGCTAGTCTGGCCCGACTACGCATGTTTGGCTTGCCACTCATTACGGTGGGTGTTGGCACTGAAGCAGGCGCGTCGATTCGTAGGGGTAAGGATTTTATTCGTGATAATGATCGACAGATTGTGCGAAGTCGCCTAAACCGTACGTTTTTGCAGGAACTAGCCCGCGACGGCCGAGGACAGTATGTAGAAGCTGACCCTGACGGGCGTTACGTGAATGAGCTATCAGGTATAATACGCTCATTACGCGGGCGGGTGGTCGATCAGCAGCGAGTAGCCGTGTCTACTAATAAGTACTATTATTTTGTCCTCATTGCGTTAATATTGGTCGCCCTCGATCTGATTGTAACGATCCGTACGTTTCGTTTGTGAGTTGATCTCGGGGTTTCGTCTTATTTTTGGCCGGTCGTACGTTAGCATAGCATGATCTATTTGTTCATCGTTGCCTGGCTCTGGTGGAACGAACCGCTACCTATGAACCAGATTTCTCAGAATAACGAAGCTCGTCGGCAAGCGGAAGCGGCTTACCGGGCGGGTTACTATGTGCAGGCCCTTACGCTATACACTTATCTAAGCCGTGTAACAACAACCATTGATCCGGCTGTTCGCTTAAATTTGGGACACACCTATTTTCAATTAAAGCGCTATGCCAAAGCAAGACCTCAATATGAGACGCTGCTTCGGTCAGATCGACCGGATCTGCGGACCGTAGCGGCTACCCAACTGGGCGTTATGGCTTGCCTGGAAGGCGACAGTGCTACGGCTCTTAGCTTATTTGAACAAGCCCTCCTGGAAAACGCCGACAATGAACCCGCACGATACAATTTTGAGTTAGTAAAGAAGTACTACTCGGGCAAAATGCCGTCAACAAACCCGCATCAGAAGCCATCGAAACGAAAGCCTCAGATGGTTAATAAGCCTCAGCCTTCGGGTGGGCAACAGGTAGAACGGTCGGCTCGACAGGATGAACTGCTGCGCCGGTTTCAACGCATGGACCTAAACGAAGAGCAAGCGTTGCAACTGCTCGATGCGATGCAAAACGATGACCTGCCCTATGCGCTGACTCGTTCGGCGCGGCAGTCAACAAAACCAGCACCAAGTGGCAACCGCTGGTAAACAACAAGACGTACATCAAAACCACTCATGAACGAAGTCGTAATTATTTCCGCTGTCCGAACGCCGATTGGCGGTTTCGGCGGTGTTTTGTCAACACTATCGGCCACTGACTTGGGCGCAGCTGCCATTCAGGGGGCGCTCACTCGGGCGGGTGTTCAGCCCGACCAGGTCCAGGAAGTGTATATGGGTAATGTCGTTTCAGCCAACGTCGGGCAGGCGCCGGCCAAGCAAGCGGCTCTCAAAGCAGGATTACCGGCTAATATTCCCTGTACAACGATTAATAAGGTGTGTGCTTCGGGAACTAAAGCTATTATGCTGGCCGCCCAAACGATTCAGTTAGGGCAGGCCGACATTATTGTGGCGGGTGGTATGGAAAGCATGTCCAACACGCCTTACTATGTTCCCAAAGCGCGGTTTGGTTATAAATACGGGAATGCAGAATTGGTAGACGGCCTGGCTCGCGACGGTCTGGTGGACGTCTATGATCAATGTGCGATGGGCGTATTTGCGGACCAAACGGCCACTAAATACGGAATTAGTCGCGACGCTCAGGACGCGTACACGGTTCAATCGTACAAGCGGGCCGAAGCCAGCACGCAAAGCGGTCGGTTCAGCGCCGAAATTGTGCCGGTCGAGGTGGCCAGTCGGAAAGGCACCGTTACGGTCAGTGAAGACGAAGAATATAAGAACGTGATCTACGACAAAATTCCGACCCTGAAAGCGGCTTTTACGCCCGACGGTACCGTTACGCCCGCCAGTTCGTCGCCCATTAGTGATGGAGCGTCGGCACTGGTGATTATGAGCCGTCGCAAAGCCGACGAACTGGGGCTTACACCTCTGGCGCGGATACTAGCGTATGCCGATGCTGAGCAAGAGCCACAGTGGTTTACGACCGCCCCTACCAAAGCTGTACCTCTTGCACTGGAACGCGCTGGACTAAAGGCTGATGACATCGACTTCTTCGAGGTTAACGAAGCCTTCGCTGTCGTTCCTTTAACGTTTAGCAAAGTGCTGGGTGTACCGCAGGAAAAATTAAATGTATTCGGTGGCGCTGTGTCCATAGGCCATCCGTTAGGAGCATCAGGGGCCAGAATTGTAACGACACTGACTAACGTGCTGCAACAGCATGAAGGCCGTTATGGTGCAGTCGGCATCTGCAATGGGGGCGGTGGCGCATCGGCCATTGTCATCGAAAAACTGTAATTTTACGGGTGACCTCGTGCTAGCCGGTACGAGGTCACTTTTTATTGATAGATAATGACCAAGACTCTAAACGCTATTCAGGAAACCAACTTCCAGTTTCCTGGCCAGACAGGCTTCTACCGCGGTAAGGTTCGGGATGTATATTCCTTCCCTGACAAACTAATTATGATTGCGTCGGACCGCATTTCGGCTTTTGACGTAGTGCTGCCCCGGCCTATTCCGTTCAAGGGGCAGGTGCTGAACCAAACGGCAGCCTATTTTCTGAAAGCCACGGCTGATATTGTACCGAACTGGCTATTGGAAGTGCCTGACCCGAACGCAAGTATTGGTCTCAACTGTGCCCCTTATGCCGTTGAGATGGTGGTACGGGGCTATCTGGCGGGTCATGCCTGGCGTGAGTACCGCGATGGACGCCGAATGCTTTGCGGGGTAGCATTACCCGACGGATTGCGGGAAAATGACCGCTTCCCTACGCCAATTATTACCCCTTCAACCAAAGCGCACGAAGGCCACGATGAAGACATTAGCCGCGAAGAAATCCTGAGCCGGGGCATTGTGAGCGAAAATGAGTACATTCAATTAGAGCGCTACGCCCTGGCTTTGTTTGAGCGGGGAACGGCGATGGCCGCCGAACGGGGCCTGATCCTGGTCGACACCAAATACGAATTTGGCAATCTGGACGGCAACGTGTACTTGATTGATGAAGTACACACGCCCGATTCGTCAAGGTATTTTTACGCCGATACGTACCAGGCTAACCTTCAGGCCAACCAGCCCCAGAAGCAACTGTCGAAGGAGTTTGTGAGAGAGTGGTTGATTGCAAACGGCTTTCAGGGAAAGACTGGTCAGACAGTTCCGACTATGTCCGATGAATGGGTAAACCAAATCTCTCAGCGCTACATTGAACTGTTTGAGACCGTTACGGGTCAATCGTTTCAGCCCGCCGAAGGCTCTGACTCACTTTCGCGTATTGAATCCGCCATTTTGAGGACACTTACTAAGTAATGGGCTTCGTTACTAACCATCAGTAGGTATTCCTAAACATCCTTTCTATTCTGAAGTATTCCTTCTACTATGAATTACACCATTGAAAAAAACGAACAATACGCGCTGATTCGCCTGGCCGAAAGTGCATTCGAAGGGGACGTTCCCGCCGAATTTGAGACCTTAAGCCGAGTGCTGTTTCGAGAAGGATACAGCAATATCATTGTGGATATGACGCCCCTGCAATCGGTCGACATGGCCGGTGTCAATACAATCCGAAAAATAAACCGGCAATGCACAAATGAAGTTGGGTTGTTGGTGTTGGTTACGAAGAACGATACCCTGATTGAATTTTTAGATAAAGCCAGTATCAGCGATCTAACTATCTTGCCAACGGTGGAAGAAGCAATCGATGCTGTTTTCATGAATGAGCTGGAAAACGATTTTAGGAGCGAAAACGACGATGAGTACGACGCCGGATGATGCATCGGCCGCGGCTACACCGGACATAATGGGCCAGCCAGCAACGGAACGCCACCGTTCGGCTCATTTACCATTTACACTCACTATACTGGGTGCCGGGTCAGCCACGCCCACGTTACGTCTCTCGCCAACGGCTCAGTTGCTCACCGTCGGCAGCGACTATATGCTCGTTGACTGTGGAGAAGGCACGCAGCTCCGACTGATAGAGCAAAAGATCCGGCCGGGACGCTTACGCTATATTTTTATCAGCCACCTGCACGGCGATCATTATTTTGGGCTAGCCCCTCTCCTATCAACCTTGAATCTGGGCGGACGTACTGAAGATCTGTATCTCTTCGGGCCGCGCGGCTTGGATGAGGTGCTGACGACTATCTTTCGCGTTTCGGATTCCAGATTAGGCTATAAGCTTCACTTTCAAGCCATAAATCCTGACCAGTCGGCGCTCCTGCTCGATCATCCGCAGGTAACGGTCGAGTCGGTTCCCCTACAACACCGCATTGACTGCACGGGTTACCTTTTCCGGGAAAAGCCGCACAAGCCACATCTACTACGTGAAAAGTTACCAGCTGATGTACCAGTGGAGTACTTAAAGCAGTTGAAAGACGGTCAGGACATTGTTGACGCGGACGGCAAAATCATGTATGCCGTTGCCGATTATACCGAGCCCGGCCCTCCTGCCCGTTCATTTGCGTTCTGCTCCGACACCCGTTACGTTGAAGCGCTAATCCCTCAGCTTCAGGGCGTAGACTTGCTCTATCACGAAGCAACGTTTTTGGAAGATAATGCCCAACGAGCGGCCGAAGTCTATCACTCCACAGCTAAACAGGCAGCTACGATTGCCGCTAAGGCTAAAGTCGGACGGCTGCTGATCGGTCATTTTTCATCGCGCTACAAACAGTTCGAGCCCTTTCTGGAAGAAGCCCGTACCGTTTTTCCAGAAACGTACCTGGCGATTGAAGGAGAGACCATCGACATAGGCAAACCATAGGTCATACACCGATTCTGAACCATGAAGGCTACGGTGTATGTTCCTCATGGGCTGCTGGCCCTTTTTGTTGATAAACTTTGGCATATTGAGGCTAACGACTTGATGCTACGTGGCCTCAACCTACCGACGTTGCATACGGAGTGGGTAATTAATTTTTCGGATCATTTTGCCGTTCAGCAATCCAGCGGATCATCAATTATTACGGATGAAAGCAGTTGGCTGAGTGGATTACAGACAACACCTCTTCGTACCATAACCGCTGGGCAACATGAAACCATGGGGGCTTTGCTGAAGCCATGGGGACTTTATGCACTGACTGGCATAGGCGGCTTTGATCTAGTTAATCAGACGATAGCTAGCCAAGATCTCGTTGGTCCGGCTCTGTATAGCGTACTCGACAGGCTTCAGCAAACGAATGAAGCAACGGTCAAACTAAAAATTCTCGAACGGTTTCTGGTTAGCCGCTACGTTGACAAAGACATTCCGGCGTATCTTTTTTACGCGAGCCATTACCTGCAAGAGCAACCATTTCAGGACGGTATCATTTCTGACCTATGCGCTACGCTACGAATCAGTCGTAAGTCGTTGAATGAGTCATTTCAGAAGTACATTGGTCTTTCTCCCAGCCACTACCTTCGCTTGAATCGGTTTCGAACAGCCGCAGAAGCCATAACTACTGAGCCTGGCCGTAAACTAACCGATATTGCTCACCAGCATCACTTCTTCGATCAGGCACACTTTATTCGTCTGTTCCGGGAGTTTGCCAACATGACTCCGGGCGATTATCAGAAATTCGTCCGAATGGGTAGTGTAAATCCGTTTGCCGCGACTGCTGACACGTTTTCACCCTCTTTTATTTGGGAAGCTGCGTAACACCTGTACAATTTTAGAGCGCCATTCATGCGGAATATTGCCGTATGAAAACTATACACCTTCTGATTGCCAGTAGCCTCGACGGCTATATTGCGGGGTCTAATGGCGAAGTCGACTGGTTAACCCCTTTTGAAAGCGTTGATTATGGCTATAATGCTTTTATTGACACTATCGATACAATCCTGATGGGTAACAACACCTACAAAGAGGTGTTGTCCTTCGGCGAATTTCCGTATAAAAGCAAGATCAACTATGTCTTCACCCGTAATGCAGAACCGCAGGATGCGCCTTACGTTCAGTTCATTACAGGAAACGCGACCGAGTTTATCAAGGCCCTAAAACAACAAAACGGTTTGGCTATCTGGCTTGTCGGTGGTGGCCGATTAATTACGACATTGTTGCAGGCGGAGCTTATTGACAAGATTACCCTGTTCATCATCCCAGTCACTATCGGCCGAGGCATACCGCTGTTTCCACCGTCTGACCACCTATCAAGCTGGACGTTGTTCGACGTTAAAGCACTCGACAAAGGGATGGTGCAGCTTGATTACATTAAGAAGTAAATAGGTGCCGACTGCGTCTGCTGTCGCAAGAGTAAGCAACATTTTACTTTGTAACACAAAAAGGCGGCTTACTCGAAAGTAAACCGCCTTTTCAATGTCCTGGTGCATCTTCAAACCCTTAAGCCGGAACTGGCTTATTGGCGTATTTTACCGTTACGGCATGTAGCTCCAGCAGCGGTTTCATGAACTCTTCCAGCTGTTCAATATTCAACTGGCTGGCGGCATCACAGAGTGCCTCTGATGGGCAAGGATGCGTCTCAATGAACAGTCCATCAATGCCAGCAGCCACACCCGCACGAGCGAGCACCGGCAAGTACTGCCGAGCCCCACCACTTGCGCTAGCCGACGGAATACCGTATTTCCGGATGGCGTGCGTTACGTCGAAAACAACGGGATAGCCCGTGCTGTTCATGTGATAAAAACTACGGGGGTCAACCACCAGGTCGTTATAGCCAAATGTATAGCCACGCTCGGTCAGGATGATCTGGTTGTTACCCGAATCTTCAATTTTCTTGACCGGATGCTTCATGTTCTCCGGTGCCAGAAACTGCCCGTGCTTTACGTTGATGATTCGCCCTGTTTTAGCCGCTGCCACCATCAGGGTCGTCTGCATACAGAGGTAAGCCGGAATTTGCAGCACGTCGACCACCTCGGCCACTGGAGCCGCCTGGTCAGGATAGTGAATGTCGGTCAGTAGTGGAAAACCAAACTGCTCTTTCACTTTGGCGAGTATCGCAATGCCTTTTTCCAGACCGGGGCCTGTATAGTATGTAAGATCTGAACGGTTATCTTTCTGAAACGACGATTTATAGATAACCTTGATTTTCAGTCGTTCCGAGATTTCTTTAAGCTGTTCGGCTACGGTCATCATCGTCCGCTCATCCTCAATCACGCAAGGACCCGAAATCAGGAAAAGCTCGTCTGAGCCACAGTCAATATCGCCTACGCGAACAATTTTTTTTTCCATCGTACTGCTGGTTTTAGTTAAAATGACGTAAAGACCACATACACATTTACAGCCGTCGGAACAGATCTTTCAGGCCATCAATCGTGATGTGCTGTTCCCAGTCTTCGCCAATGGCGTGGTGCCACATATGCGGCAAATTATACGATACGTGGGCCATTTTGGTAATCGTATCGTCGTCCCACTCGGCCGATAGCCCCTGCGGCAGATTAATCTGATGAAGGGCCGCCAGTTGCTTAAACTCCGCTACGCCTTCCGGATAATAGTCTTCAAGATGATTCATGATCAGGCAGTTGGCATAGCAATGCCGCGTACCCAGGATCTTCGACAAGCCATACGACAACGCATGGCATACGCCCACTTCGGAATACGTCAGGCTTAGACCGCCCATAAGCGAGGCTACCATCAGCTTCTCATCGGTTTCCGGATTCTGGCCGACGGTGAACACCTGACGACACAACGCCAGCGACTGCTCGGCATAAGCGTGGGAATACGCATTATTGAAATGCCCATTCTCCGACTCGATGCAATGAATAAACGTATCCATGCCTGTATAGAACCACCAGTCCCGTGGCACAGAAGCAATCAGATCCGGATCGAGCACGAGCTGATCAAACACCGTCCATTCGCACTTGAGTCCTAATTTTTTCACGGGTCCGGTCAATACGGCTGTCATCGACACTTCGGCCCCAGTGCCAGATATGGTTGGTACCCCCACGTGGTAAACGCCCGGTTTCTTAATCAGGTTCAAGCCCTGATACTGCGTAGACGAGCCCTCGTTGGTGAGCATCAGCGACAAGGCTTTTGCAATGTCCATAATGCTGCCCCCGCCAATGCCAATTACGCCCGCTGGTAAGCCCTGCTGCGCCAAAATTTCGTCGCGCAACGTATCAATCTGATCGGTGGTGGGTTCGTGTTCTTCAACACTGATAAAATAAACGCGGTCGTTGGCTTCGGCGGGTAGCCGCCCCGCCAGCGGTTTGCCTTTGAAGTAAGCATCAACCACAAAGACCATGTACGGATCGTCGCCGGTTCGGCGCGGGGCCAGAATATCGCCCAGCTGGTCGAAACTTCCCCGTCCGAAAACGGTCTTATCAACGCCTTTGAAATTCTTATGCATTAAGTCAGTACTATGATAGTAAATGATAAATTAGTCTTAGGCCGCGACTGGCATAGCTCGATTAACAGCGACCCCTATCTGATCGGCCAGAGCATCAACTTCTTCAGGCGTCCACGTAGCCCGGATACCGAACGAGATTAACCGGCCAATTACCTCCTGAGCCTTAGGAATGTCCAGGTTGTTGTAATCCTGCGGAGCGCCAAACTTTTCAATGGGCAAGGCCGAAGCCGTCCGCATTTCTTTCAGGTGATCCCACTGGTTGATGAAGTGGTACATGTTCGTGAACCAGTAATTGAAGCCACCAACTCCAGCAGCCTGAAGTTCGGCTACAGTCTGGCGGGCAGCCGCTTCGTTCGGCAACAGCAGGTTCAGGAAAGTCGCCGAATCGCCCGATGGGTCAGGGATGCGGGCAAACGATACACCAGCTACGTTCGATAGCCGGTCCATGAGCCGCTTTTTGTGGGTATTATTCTGCTGAACGATAGTTGGCACCCGGCGCGTTTGGGCCAATCCAACGGCAGCGTGTAGTTCGCTGATGCGGTAGTTAAAGCCCAGCACTGGATGTTGTTCCATGCCCCGGTTGCTACCGATATGGTCGTGACCGTGATCCGAATAGTTATCGGCGAAACGGTAAACCTGCTCATCGTTGGTCACCATAATGCCCCCTTCGCCAGCGGTCGCAATTTTGAAGAAGTCAAATGAGTAAGCGCCCGCTCGTCCCCAAAGCCCTGTCGAGATACCTTTGTAGCTGGCACCCATAGCCTGCCCGGCGTCTTCGACCAGCACGAGATTATGCTCGTTTACGACATCCATGATGGCGTCCATGTCGGCCATCTGACCGCACATGTGCACCAGGCAGATTCCTTTGGTGCGGGGCGTAATGGCGCGACGAATCCCTTCGGCGCTCAGGCAGAGCGTTTCGTCGATGTCGGCGAAAACCGGCAAAGCACCGGCCAGTAATACCGCTTCGATGGTGGCGACGTACGTAAAGGGTGGCACGATCACTTCATCGCCAGCCCCGATACCCGCGGCTACCATAGCACACAACGCTGCCGCTGAACCGTTGGCTACGGCATGAGCGTAGTTGGCCCCGACCAGTTTGGCTACTTCAGCTTCAAACTCGCGGGCTTTATACACGTTATTACGTTGTGCTTCGTGATTATAGCGAAACAGAATTCCTGTTTCGAGAACATCATTGATTTCAGCGCGCTCCTGGGCGCCAAAGAATTCCATGCCCGGCATAGAAAATAAAGGTTACGTGGCAGACACTGAGCCTGAGAAACCGTTCCGACGAACGCAAAAAACGTCATGAAACAGCGCCAGCGCCTTTGCTTATTAATTTTGTCCCAAATTTACGGAAGTGCGTCCATAGTCGGGCTACCGATTGCAGACTTGTTGGCCGATACGCCCCCAGCTCACGAAAACTAACCGTAACTTTGCCTCAATTTTGTCGATCATAACAGACGTAGACGTGTTATTCAAGGCAGCGTTTTGACTAGCCGGACACCAACCTTAAACATCACCTTATTTTGGCAGACACCTTGTTTATTGGCATTATACCGGCGCGTTATGGCTCAACGCGCTTCCCCGGAAAACCCCTCGCACTCATTAACGGCAAACCCATGATTCAGCACGTTTGGGAGCAGTCGACCCAGGCAAAATCATTGACGCACGTTGCCGTAGCGACTGACGACCAGCGCATTGTCGACGCCGTGCAGGCATTTGGTGGCAAAGCTTTACTAACCCGGACCGACCATGCCACGGGTACCGACCGATGCTGGGAGGCTTACCAGCAACTCCAGGCAGAATTATCATTGACTACGCCGGCTTACGTGGTCAATATTCAGGGGGATGAGCCATTCATTGACCCGAATCAAATTGATGAATTAACCACCATTCTTGACGGTGTGGTCGAAATAGCCACGCAGTGTACGGATGTTGATTCGGCGGAAGTGCTTCATAATCCTGACGAAGTAAAGATTGCGCTCACCACACAAGGCGAAGCGCTATATTTTAGCCGACAGCCAATTCCGTTTCTCCGGGGTGTCGACCCGGCGGATTGGCATACGCACTACCCGTATTTCCGGCACGTGGGTTTGTATGCGTACCGCGCCGACATCCTCGAACAAATTAGCCATCTGCCGCCCTCTCCGCTCGAAAAGGCCGAATCGCTGGAGCAGTTACGCTGGCTCGAAGCTGGCTTCCGCATCAACGTTACCTCAACCAAGTACATCGCCCAGAGCGTGGACAGTCCTTCGGATATTGAAAAGGTAGAACAACCGCCCACCAACTAGCGATTTTCTTCCCATAGCGGGCGGTTTGAACCGCCCGCTATGGGAAGAAAATCTATAAGTATAAACGATAGCAGCTCCGCTTTGCAAGGCAGTGTAATTCGCAAAGTCTACCTAGCTTAATCGCTTTTTTTATATGTCTCTAAACCTTAATCGTCGGGCGTTTCTCCGGCAACTTGGCTTCGGTGCCGCCGGCCTTACCATCGCCACCAACGTTACGTCATTAGGGTGGGCCGCTCCTACCCGGTCGTTGAAACTACCGCGTAGCTTGCCTGAAGTACAGGGACTTTCGGCGAGTAGGCTGCTCAATTTTGTACAGGCCGTCGAGAGTAATAAACTAAATCTGCACAGCATGATGGTGGTTCGCCACGGTCAGGTCGTTGCCGAAGGGTGGTGGGCTCCGTATGCTCCCCAACTTAAGCACACACTCTATTCGCTCAGTAAAAGCTTTACATCAACAGCCGTAGGGATGACCGTAGCCGAAGGCAAGCTGACGGTGGACGACAAGGTGGTTAAGTTCTTTCCCTCCGAACTACCAGCCACGGTTAGTGAAAACCTGGCGGCTATGCGGGTGAAAGACTTGCTGACCATGTCGACGGGTCATGATAAGGACACTACCGGACCAATGCTGGCAGCCGACGATAAAAATTGGATCAAGGCGTTTCTGGCGCAACCGGTCGAACACCAACCCGGCACGCACTTTGTCTACAACAGCGGAGCTACATACATGCTCTCGGCCATTGTTCAGAAATTGACAGGCCAGACGGTGCTGGCGTATCTAAAACCTCGGCTATTCGATCCGCTGGGGATTGAAGGGGCAGATTGGGAGGTAGATCCTAAAGGCATTAACACGGGCGGCTGGGGACTGCGACTACGTACCGAAGATATTGCTAAATTTGGCCAGTTATACTTGCAAAAAGGAATGTGGAACGGTAAACGGCTACTACCCGAGTCTTGGGTTGCCGACGCTACCAAGAAGCAAGTGCAGTCGGCAGGTGGCAAACGTAAGGCCGAAGAAAACGACTGGCTACAAGGGTACGGTTATCAGTTCTGGCGGTGCCGCCACGACGCTTATCGGGGCGACGGGGCCTTTGGTCAGTATTGCATCGTGATTCCTAAAGAAGACATGGTCGTCGCCATAACGTCCGAAACTGGCGATATGCAGGCCATCCTCGACGAAGTCTGGAACCATATTTTACCAACTACCCAATCAACCACGCCGTCATCCGACAAAATCGCCCAGGATGCCTTAAAGCGTAAGCTAACCACCCTGGCCCTGGCTCCGCCTGTGATGCAGTCAATCTCGCCGATGGCGGTGCAGGTGAGTGGCAAAACGTATGCGATAGAGGACAATTCATTGAAAGTAAAGTTGGTATCGCTTTCGTTTGGTAAAGACGGTTGCATTTTCAAAGTGCAGGACGACACGGGTGATCATCAGGTAACTTGCGGCATTAACCGATGGGTAGAAGGGGATACTACATTTTCGACCATTCCCCTCAAATTAGTAGCGACGCCTGTTCCCGGCGAGACCAAAACCCGAGTTGCAGCTAGCGGTACCTGGAGTGATCCAAACACGTTTGTTATGACCTGGCGATTCATTGAAACGGCCCATTACGATACCATCACCTGCCACTATGGCGACAAGGAAAGCGTTGACGTGAGTTTCCAGAATAGTCTGTCCAAACTGAACGGAACCAAAGATCAACGTCCAGCTCTGCACGGCAAAGCCCGGCCTGAATCAGTTTCTCAGAAAGAATAGCTATTCCTGAGGAGTGTACCAAGCAGCCGCATCACCGTCAATTGATGCGGCTGCTTTTATTAAGGAGCTATCAAGGCATTTGGGTAATGAACAGGTTGGAGTAGTTATTGCAAATTGACTGCGCCTTGACTGATAAAGTCCTTCTTTTTCCCGCTCTACGTTTAATAGCTGTAACTCAGCTTCAACCAAATTTGTAAGGGTTCATCAATCATAACCGGTGGTAATCGGTAAATAGGTAAGTATTCTTCTGAACAAAGGAGTGTCAACTCCCATCTGTACATACGATGTGCATTGTTTGCTAAAACAGAAAGTGTAGTGCTACAAAGCGCCTTATGGCTGCGGTGGTTCTCTGGCTAGCTGATAAATGGCGATTGAATAATTTATTTTATACTATTCAGTACTCCGTTAAGCGTTCTAATGACCTAATTTGCGGACTAAAATCGCTGATATGAATACCCTAACCCAAAAGCCTGCCACCGCCGACAACCGCTCGGCTCTATACACGCTGATGACCGTCTGGTTTTTCTGGAGCTTTGTGGCTGCTTCCAATGGCATTCTGATTCCCCTTTTTAAAGCAAAATTTGGCCTCTCCCAAACCCAGGCTCAGTTTATCGACTTCGCTTTTTATGCAGCCTACTTCGTTGGCTCGGTGCTGTATCTGCTGGTGTCAGCTTCGCTCAAGACAGACATCTTAAACCGGATTGGCTACAAAAATGGGATCATCTACGGATTGCTGATCTCGGCCGTTGGAACGCTCATGTTTTACCCCGCGGCCGAGTTCAAATCATACCCGCTGCTGCTGTCGGGCCTGTTTATTGTCGGGTTGGGGTTTTCGTTACAGCAAACCGCCACCCAACCGTTTATGATTGCGCTGGGCGATCCGGCGACGGGCGCCCAACGTATCAATCTCGGGGGGGCCGTTAACAACCTCGGCGGCACCATTGGGCCGACCATTGTCTCGCTGGCTATTTTTGGCAGCATTGCCGCTGATGCAGCCGCCAATGCCACCGTCGAATCGGTTAAAGTCCCCTATCTAATTGTGGGGGCGTTGTTTCTGGCACTAGCCTTGTTTTTTCGAGCATCTAAACTACCACGCATTACCAATGACGAAGAGGTGGAGGTGGGTACAGGCGTTCTACGCTACCCGCAGTTGGTGCTGGGCATGATCGCTATTTTTGTCTACGTTGGCGTGGAAGTGACCATCGGTAGCAACCTGGGCGAATACCTCGCTCAAACCCGCCAGCTCACCTCATCTCAGATTTCGCCGTTTATCTCGTTGTTCTGGGGCAGTATGATGATTGGCCGCTGGACGGGGTCTATTCCTAACTTCGACCTGAAGCCGAACACCCGCCGGATACTGATGGTGATTGTCCCCTTCGTAGCGTTCGGCATTGTGTTGGGCATTGCGGCCCTGGGCGGCTCCGATGTGAGCGTAATGTATCCGTATGTAATCTGCATCCTGGTCGTGATTGGCGCCTTTTTCGCCAGTGGTGGAAAACCCGTTCGGACGCTGCTCATCTTCACAGGACTGGGGGGAACGGCCATGCTCATCGGTCTGCTGACAACGGGCGACGTAGCGCTGTACGCCTTTATCAGCGGGGGGCTATTCTGTTCGGTTTTGTGGCCCAGCATCTTCTCATTAGGTACGGCGGGTTTGGGCAAATACACTAACCAGGGGTCAGCCTACCTAATTATGATGATTCTGGGCGGAGCCATCATTCCCGTTGCACAGGGTAAACTGGCCGATCTGATTGGCATTCAGCCCTCGTATGTGGTAGCGTTGCTCTGCTTTGGCTATCTGTTCTTTTTTGCGATCCGGGTTGAGCAGGTGTTGCGAAAACAAGGGCTTGATTTTGACAAGGACGTAGTAACAAAAGCTGGGCACTAGATTGCGTGAATTAGTAGCAACGACACGCTACGAGTATGAATTGACACCCTGCCGCCCAGTAGAAGGCTCGCCAACGGGTGAACCCCGGTTGGCTTTACCCGCGTACGAAACAGACCGCCCTGAAACAAGCCGGTCTGTTTGTAACCACCATTCACTACACTACCAAATCTGAGTGGGATGTATTTCAGAACTGACACAGCTCTGTCACCCCACTGATTAAGTTATAACAGATAGCAGTGGGCTTTAGCTGGGCAGTCGAGTTTGAAGTGAGCCAACGGAGCCGATCCAGCACAGGAATAGAACAAAAGTTGTTCGGTTATCGAATTGGAAATACAAGCAACACCTTCTATTTAATAAAAGGTGCCGTAACTTATGATCAAGAGTTAATTAATAACAGCTGGCTTCATCCTTATAGGCTTAACAAACTTTAACACAATGCCTTAACATACTTTAACGCTCCTCAGCCATAGGCCGGGCGATTTGCTATCTAGTTTTGAGCGCTACTTACACAGAAAATAATCAGTTGGCTCTCAACACTATGCAAACCTTTAAACGCCTAAACACCTTTGCCGGATGGGGTATCTTCGCCATCGCGCTTGTTACCTACGCACGTACCGTTGAACGTACCGCCAGTTTCTGGGACTGCGGTGAATTCATTGCTAGCTCGTTTAAACTTCAGGTACCCCACCCGCCCGGAGCCCCTTTCTTTCTCTTAATAGGCCGGATCTTTTCCATGCTATCGTTCGGCGATCCGACCCGTGTTGCGTATTGGATTAACATGGCGTCTGTGCTGGCCAGCGCCTTTACCATTCTGTTCCTGTTCTGGACCATCACGATGCTGGGCGAAAAACTGCTTAGTACCACTACCAACCGCTCAACCGACGATTACCCTATAAATGACAAGTTGTTGCTGTTGGGCACAGGAGCAGTCGGCGCGTTGGCTTACACCTTCTCCGATACGTTTTGGTTTTCGGCCGTCGAAGCCGAGGTGTACGGCATGTCGTCGTTCTTCACGGCCATTGTCGTTTGGGCTGCTTTCCGTTGGGAGCGCATCGAGGATGAAGCCGCGGCCAACCGCTGGCTCATCTTCATTGCTTATCTAACGGGTTTATCGATCGGGGTGCACTTACTTAACCTTGTCATATTACCAGCACTGGCCCTGATTTATTACTTCAGGAAGGCTTCCAAACCCACTTTTTGGGGAGGAACTATGGCGTTCGGGATTGGCTTAGTTGTGCTTGGCATCATCAATGCAGCCATTCCGGGCCTACCAGGTATGGCGTTTGCCGTCGAGCGATTGTTCGTCAACACGCTGGGGCTGCCGTTCAACAGCGGAGCGATTTTCTTTATATTAGCCTTGGTTGGTCTTGTTGCCTATGGCATTATCTGGTCGGTTCGGCAGCAGCGGGTCGTGCTTAATACGGCCCTCCTCGCGCTGGCCTTTGTGCTGATTGGTTATGCCTCCTACATGCAGGTACTCGTCAGGGCCGGGTTTAACCCACCACTTAACGAAAACGACCCGAGTAATGTCTTGAATTTTAAGGCGTATCAGGCTCGTGAGCAGTACGAAAGCCGTTCTCTTTTGTATGGCCCCGTCTTTACGGCCCACCCCATCGATCAAAAGCGGGGGGCGCCCATGTGGAAAAAGGAAGGCAACAAGTACGTTATCTTCGACTACCTACCCGAGTACGTTTACGCGCCAGGCGACCAGATGCTCTTTCCTCGTATTTACAGCAGCCAACGGGACCACCCACAACTTTACCGCCAGATACTGGGTTTGGCTGAGGGGCAGAAGCCGACCATGGCTGATAACCTTAAGTACCTCTTCAGTCACCAGTTGGGCCACATGTGGTGGCGCTACCTGATGTGGAACTTTGCCGGCCGGGAAAGCGACGAAGAAGGTGCTGGCTACCTCCTACCCTGGTCTGACGATCAGCAGGCTCCCGACTTACTCAAGGCTAACAAAGCCCGCGACAACTTCTACATGCTTCCCTTTGTGCTGGGCCTGCTCGGCATTGTTTTTCAGTACTTCCGGCGTCGGCACGATGCGTTAATTATTGGGTTACTATTCCTGTTTACCGGCATTGCCCTGCAAGTCTTTCTGAACTCGCCCCCCTCCGAACCCCGCGAGCGGGACTACATTTACGTGGGTTCGTTTTATTTCTTTGCCATCTGGTTGGGGCTGGGCGTGATGGCCATTGCCGAGGGAGTGCGCTACGTCCTTAAGGATGATTCCGTTCGCAGTAAGCTGGTGGTTGGGCTATGCTCGCTGGTGCCGCTGATGATGGGAGTCAAAAGCTGGGATAACCACAACCGCGACAATCGCTATCAGTCTGTTGACTTTGCCAAGAACCTGCTTAGTTCCTGCGCTTCCGACAGCATCTTATTTACCGAAGGCGATAATGATACGTTCCCACTCTGGTATGTGCAGGAGGTAGAAGGTTTCCGACGCGACGTGCGGGTTTGTAACCTAAGCTTGTTAGGCACCGAATGGTACATCCAGCAAATGAAGCGCAAAACCTACGAGTCAGAAGCCGTACCTATGTCGCTGGAGTTCGACCAGTTCAACAAGGGGAAGAACGAGATTATACCGTTTTACGAAGTGTCGGGGGTGAAAAGCGGGATTGACCTCAAGCAATACCTTAACCTCGTTAAGACCAATAGTCAGGCCATTCAGGTGCCGCTCACGAGTGGCGACATGACCAACATTTTGCCGTCGTCGGTGCTATTTCTGCCCATCGATAAGGCGGCCGTCGAGAAAGCCAACTTTGTCCCGGCTGATCTCAAGCCTTTACTAAAAGATACCCTGCAATGGACGATCGGCAAAAAGGACCTCTATAAACCTGACCTGATTATGCTCGATATGATTGCCACCAACAACTGGCAGCGGCCCATTTACTTTTCGAGTACGCTGGCCACGGAGCACTACCTCAACCTGAAACCCTATATGCAGTTGGAAGGCTACGCGTATCGATTGATGCCGGTAGCCATACCAGGAGCGCAGGATGGCTACGTTAACTCCGACATTATGTATACGAACCTGATGAAAAAGACGGCCTGGCGGGAATTTGACAACCCCGACGTGTACTACGACGAGACCTACAAACGCTCCCCAACAATTACCGCCCGGCTGGCTTTCCTCCGACTGGCCGATCAGCTGATTCGGGAAAATAAGCCCGATAGAGCCCGACAGGTGCTCACGTATTCGTTGCAGATAATACCCGATAAAAGCATTCCGTACGACTACTTTTCGTCGAACTACGTACGGTTGCTATTAGCCGTGGGCGACACAAAGAAAGCGCTGGAAATTGCGGATATTATGGCTACCCGCGTTGATCAAAACCTGACGTATGCCAAACGTGGCAAGCGGTTTGGCGATCCAAACTCGGATTTGTACAGCCTGCAAACCATTGTCGAAGCCTGTAAAGAGGCTAAGCAAACGGCTGCGGCCAGCAAGTACGAAGCTATCATCCAGAAGCACATTAACACCCTAGGCTAATTAGTTAAGGGAAACGTTCCCATCGCTATCCACTTCCTTGATCTGATACGATACGGCGTGAGCCGCCGGTTCGGCTGCCAGGTGAATCCACTGGGCATACTGACGGGTAAAACTCGCGCCGTAGTAAAAAATCAAGGCAGAGTAAAACACGAAAAGCAGCACCAGAATCAGCGCCCCGGATGTCCCGTACAGCGAGCTAACCTGGCTATTGATTAACAACCGGTCTAATACCTGCTCGCCAATTTCAACCAGCACACCCGTTACCAGCCCTCCTACCCAAACGGCCCGCCAACGAATGCGAATGTCGGGCAAAAACTTAAATACAAACGCAAACCAAATCGTCAATACAACAGCCGATAGCAGATGATGCCCTCCATTTCCTAACCACTCGTAGTTAACCCCCTCAGGAAGGGCCCGATTTTGTAAGGACGACAATAGCCGGTGCAACTTTAGCGAGATCACAAACAGTATTCCTGAGAAAAGAATGATGCCCAACGCCACTAGTTTGCTCACTAGCGTATACAAAACACGCTTTCCGGTGGTAGGCTTTACATTCCAGAGCTGATTGAGCGAATTTTTGATAATGGCAAACAACGTAGTGGAAGCCAGCAGTAAAATAAACCCACTCAGAATGGTCAGCACCTCGCTGGACCGGCGTTGTTGCAGGTGTTGCGAAATATCCTGAATCTGCCGGGCACTCTGATAGCCAAACAAATCGGCCAGCTTTCGGAAAAGCTGGCCGCTAAATCGTTGCTCCCGTTCGTTAAACAACCCGCCATATAACTGACTCAGAATAATGACAATGGCTGGCAGGGCGAAGAAGGTGAAAAAAGCGGTGGCAGCCGCCATTCGAATCGGGTCGTTGGCCTTTAAGTTATCAAAGGCTTTAACGGCTAATTGAAATATGGGCGCAACTTTTTTCACAAGTTATTTGGGTACCATGCTTTCTGCCTAACCGCGCACGAAGTCACATAGTTTGAATTTGCGGCTATCTCCTGATAAACTATTTGCATTGATCAATCAGCCTTTTGTTGAGCGTGATCTCCAGACTACCGTCAGCGCTTCTACGGCAAAGTCCTGTTTTAGAACATAGATTTTCACTTTGCCACCTATAGCGCAACCCGCGTCGCTAGCCTGACCTTTAGGTACAATTTTAGAAATCGTAAGCTAAGAGCAGCCGGCAATTGACGAACTGTTACGGAAGACGAGCAGCGACGAATGAATTGACTTTATGGAACGCCGATTGTTATGATGTTTATGATAGACTATGATCATGAAAATCATACGTATCATAACAATCGGCGTTCTCTTGATTACGCTTATTTTTACGGGACGCAATCTCATCTTATGTATACCTTATACGCCATTCCGAATTGCGATACCGTGAAGAAAGCCCGTACCTGGCTGGCCGAACGCGGTGTTGACTACCAATTTCACGATTACAAAAAACAAGGTATCAATCGGCAGACGATTGAACGCTGGCTCACTCAGAAGCCCTGGGAAGAGTTGGTTAATCGAGCCGGAACAACCTGGAAAAAACTGCCCGACGCTGAAAAACCAACGGATGCTGAGGGCGCTATTACGCTCATGCTCGACAAGCCGTCCGTAGTCCGCCGACCATTGATTGAATCAGATGGTCAGATCGTTGCTTTAGGCTTCAAAGCCGACGACTACGACAAAACGTTTGGCGTGTAAGGCGGTAAAGAAAGCCCTGCATAAGCTTTCTACTGTCATAGCTCTTATACCAGTTTTTATGCGCAGTTCCTTAAAAAGACGCCAGTTTCTAGTCAGTATAACCCAAGCTTTGGGTACGTCAATGCTGATCAATACGCCACTGCTGAGCCAAGCCTACCCGTTGAGCGATGGTAAAGCTCCACTTACAGTTGGGCAGA
Organism: Spirosoma soli; assembly: GCF_042684525.1. Taxonomy (NCBI): domain Bacteria; kingdom Pseudomonadati; phylum Bacteroidota; class Cytophagia; order Cytophagales; family Cytophagaceae; genus Spirosoma; species Spirosoma soli. The sequence continues at coordinate 602,796 of NZ_JBHULN010000001.1, forward strand.
TAATGGAGATGATTCTGAAAACGATTCCTGATGCGCCATTTCCTAAAACGGTTGATACGTTAAAATCCGGAAGTGCGTCTCAGCCCGTAACGGGCATTGTGTCCACCATGTTTGCAACAACGGAGGTCATTGAAAAAGCCGCTAAGGCCGGGGCCAACTTCATCATTGCCCACGAACCCACGTTCTATAACCACGCCGACGAAACAGATTGGCTGAAAGATAGTGATGTCTTACGTTACAAACAGAATCTACTGACCAAACATGGCATTGCTGTCTGGCGGTTTCACGACTACTGGCATTCGCACCGCCCCGATGGCATCTGGACGGGCATGTTGTCGAAGCTGGACTGGGCTAAATATGCCAAGGACGATAACTCGCACGTGCTGACCATGCCTGCAACACCTCTGCACCAGCTGATTGCTCACGCCAAGCAGAAACTTGATATTAAGACGGTACGTGTCGTTGGCGATCGAAATCAGGTTTGCCAGCGAGTATTACTGTTGCCCGGTGCATCGGGTGGACGCAACCAGATTGCCGCCATTGAGAAAGCCAGGCCTGAGGTTGTCATCTGCGGAGAATCCAGCGAGTGGGAAACGCCCGAATACGTACGGGACGCACGCCGTTCGGGACAGAAGTTATCGTTGGTGGTGTTGGGTCACATCATGAGTGAAGCCGCGGGCATGGAATGGCTTGTCAGCTGGCTCAAACCCCAGGTACCCGGCATTAACGTCACGTATATTCCATCGGGCAACCCGTTCTCCTACGAGTGATCGTGATTGAATTAAATAGGTAGTCAACTGCGTTAAACGGTTGTGAGATAGTACTACATAACCAACCGTGTTTGCCACCTAGCGCTCCCTGTTTACAAACGCATAGTCATGCACAAGCAAACCCTCGATTCGCCCGAAGCCATACGGTTTCTGGTCAATTCGTTTTACGATAAAGTGCGGGTCGATCCACTAATTGGTCCGGTTTTTACGGATGTAGCGCAGGTTGACTGGTCGAGTCATTTGCCCAAAATGTACGCCTTCTGGGAAACCATCATTCTCGGCAACAACACCTACAACGGACACCCGTTTCGGCCTCATCTGCTGGTTAATCAGAAGCATACATTACGTACCGAACACTTTGAACGCTGGTTGCAGTTGTTCTACGCGACCCTCGCGGAAAACTTTACCGGCGAAACCGCCGACCAGGTGCGGCAGCGCGCTACCCAGATCGCCATAGTCTGGAATCAGAAACTAAATTATTTGAATAGCTAGTCCGTTGATATGACGCCATCACAACCCAATAACCCATTGCACGGCAAGACGCTGGAAGCCATTTTAACGGAACTCGTTACGCATTACGGTTGGGACGAACTTGGTGACCGCATCCGAATTAATTGTTTCGTAAGCAATCCGAGCATCAGGTCGAGTCTTACGTTCCTGCGGAAAACGCCCTGGGCCCGGCAAAAAGTCGAAGAGCTATACCTGAAAACCTTTTGGAAGTAGCAGCTAATCGTCTCTGGGCGACTCCCCACCGCATGGTTACTACAGCGGCTGTAACCTCACCAACTTACATTCACAAAGTGCACGTTGTCAGTCGTTGACGACGTAACCGCCAGGCCCGCTGTTTGGCTATTTAGAAGCGCAAAGCCTTCTAATTCATCAGCTTTGTCGGTATCAATTACCTTGATAACCTGCTGCTGGCCCGACTCGACTGATTTTTTTAAATCTATAAACGTAAAGCGCCATTTCCGGCCCTGAATCTGGTTCTGAATGAGCACCAGCAGGCCTTTCGAAGGAATCCAATGCAGATTTTGTACCCAGGGCGTGCAGGTGAACTTCCTGACAACAACACCTGGTTCACTAGTTTTCTTTGCTTTGGCCAGTTTCTCAGGATCGTAGAACCGTACCTCATTGCCCTTATCACCATAGTCAGCCGTGGCTACGTACCACTTGTTGTTATACTGGACGTATTCGGGCCGAGTCCCCTGAATACAGGCATCGTCTTCAATGGTGTTCAGCAGATTACCGTCCAGCGTTTGGGTGCGCAGCAGTCCCTCCCAATTGACGCAATAGATGACGGCCCGCCATTTGGTACCTTCGGGATTCAAGCGAATGCTGTTGCCAATGAAGGTAGGCCCTTTTCCATTATAGGCTATGCCAGTTGGATGGTTGATAACATCTTTCCCACCTTCGGTCAGTTTAACCTCCTGCCCCGTGTAGGTTAGTCCGGTTTGTCCCACATTGTAAGTGCGAATCATTCCTACCTCACGGTCTCCGTACAGATAGGCCTTGCCCTGCTGGTAACTCACACCCTGGCACGCACCGAGCGAGTCGATAGTGGTTGACTGAGTAAGCGTTAGACTCACGTCTACGTCTGTCTTATGCAACGAAAGTAATCCGGCTAAGCAGGCGGTAATGAGGATTAACGTCTTCATAGAAATGTAATGGGAAATGACTTCGTCAGAACAAGAGTCAATTCATGAGATTACTACTCACGCTAAGACATTCTTTAACAATAACAGCGCATCACTCGCCTAGGTGGTACTATTATCATTTCTGCATACCTGATTCACGTATTAAGTAAAATGAGGCAATAGAAAAAGGCTCTCATAAGTCCATTGATTCCGTCATGATTAGGCGTCATTAATCACAGAATACTCATTCCGAGGAGCATCCTCACTTTTTCCCTGTTGCGTTTCGGCAACACCAAGTGGGTGCAAAGCTGTTGTCCAATCCAGGTAAATAAAGCAATCGTACCGCTGGGGCAAATTGGTAGGGACGTAGTTACCCCACTCACGTTCGGGCCGATACACCACCCCAATGGCCCGCTGCCCTCTACGGCTCGTTAAATCGGGGGTGTTACGTAGCTGATCGAGCAGTAGCAGCTTATCTTGCGAGCTGATGGAATGCAGGATGTCGCCCCAACTGCCCGACTGCGCCTTGGGAACCGGTAGTCGCTGATACGGCGCTCCCCACCGATGGGAAGCAATTACCTCTCCTTCGTAAGTCCCAAAACCAACGATGTACACTCCTTCGTCGCCATGCCTCTCGCGGACCAGCTGGCCCAGGTTAATCATGTTCTCGTCGGTCATGTCGGTATAGCGAGCATCACCCACGTGGGTGTTGTGCGCCCAGATAATGACTTTAGCGTTAGAGCCATGAAAGTCCATAAGTCGATCGAGCGTCTGCGCCATGTGCCGATCCCGAACGTTCCAGGATTCGTTCCCATCGCGGACCATGGTATAGTAATAGCGTTCGGCTTCCGCCACTACATACCCATTTTGGATGAGAGCAAACCGCTCGTCGGGGTTTAGCTCAGGCATAGGAGCCGTTTGCAGCGCATGAAGTAAATCCGCTACCGGCCGATCGCACTGACGACCATGTAACGTTCCTAATGCATACGTCTGTTCATCGCGCCGGTAAGGGGCAAAGCAGTTGTGCACTTCCTGAGCCAAGGCAAGCAAGGGTGAGTCAATCCGTGTAAGCGTTTGCTGAATTTCGTCTAATGACTCCCACAGACTGTACACATCCAGACCATAAAAACCGACCTGGGAGGTATTTAGGCCAGTGCGGTCGTTGTACTCACGGAGCCACTCAGCTAATTGAGCAATTTCTTCATTAGCCCACATCCAGGTTGGCCAGCGGTTAAATCGCCGGAGCACTTGCCGGACGCGGCCGGGTTTATCATCACCTCGTATATACTGGTTCAGGGCATACGCGTCGGGCCAGTCGCCCTCAACGGCAATCAGCGTAAAGCCTTTTTCCTGAATGAGTCGGCGGGATATGGCAGCCCGCCAGGTATAGAACTCCGCCGTGCCGTGTGAAGCTTCGCCAAGCAAGACGTACCGAGACGTCCCAATCTGATCGAGCAGCACATCCAGATCCTGCTCATTCACCAACGGATGAATGCTGTTTTGCAGGTCTTTTGCACTAGCCTGGTTGGATGCCGACTCCGGCCAGCCAGCTTTCAGGTCGTATTGTTGTTTTGTGAGTTGGCTCATCTGTCTACCCTTCTACCTACTTTCATATCGAGCTATCTGCTGCTGAAACCGCGACAGATAGGGAAAGTTTGGCATTAAAGAGCTTATGGAAAAACCGTCTAACTACCCTAAACCAACCATATCCCGCCAGATAGCAACAACAGACTGTCAACGTAGCCGTAGTACCAGTAGTCAGATGTAGTGGTGCGCAATCGTCCCGTAACGACTACCAGCAAAATCAATGGCAACGTAGCCAGGCTTACTTGAGCATTGGTCATGCCGTGGTGGTGCAGTCGGAAAAGAGTTAGAATAAAACCACCAACCAGTCCACCGAAAAATAACATGGCCTGCTGCTCACTCATGTCGGCTACCAGTGTCAGGTGGGGCGACAAACGATCTTCGTCCCGGTCGCGATAATCGAACCAGAAACAAACGCAGTATATCCAGAAGAAGCGGTTCAACACCCACCAGCTCATGCGTTCGGGCCAGGCAGACGCGGCCATCAGCAAGGGCAGCAAGACTGTTACATACGTCCAGGCCGAAGCCAGATACGCTGTTTTCAGCACGGCAATGCGTCGCAGGTAAATGAACGGATAGCGGTTAATTTTCGGGGCCGTATACAGGAACGTAACAATGGCAGCTGGCAACCAGAGCAACCAATACCGCGACAGGGCCACAAGCATAACTAGTGTAACAACTGCCGCTCCGGCGAACAAACCGAGTAAAACCTTTTTATGCTCGTTAATCCAGCCAATGCGTCGGCGGGTGGTATCCGTCGACACCGTTAAATAACTGTGCAACGAATAGCTACACAAGGCGCCAAAGAACAACAAACCCCAAAATGACGACGGCAGTTGCAAGCCGAATACGTGAGCCGTCGCGGCACCCATCGCTAGTGCACAGCACGCAATAAGACTGTTACTAAAGATTATATAGTCTAGAACGGCCTGGCCAATACGTAGTAAACGATTCATCCGTTCGTTGAGCGCGCTTAATGTATAAGGTTAACTCATAAAGTAACTCACCGTCCCGACTATCTTACCGAATCAGGAATCATAAGCTCCCAAATGCAATCATTGATCGTTACACTAACTCTTTCCAGCCGCTTTTGTAACTAATCACTGATGTACAGATTGGATTCTGATTATCTTTAGCCCCAAAACTTTATACGTTCATTCATGCTGGCATTTCGCCTGGGATTTTTAGATGTTGGCTGGCTCGACCTGCTCGACATTGGGCTAGTAGCCCTGTTAATTTATCAGATTTACAACCTTGTGCGAGGCAGCGTAGCCAGCCGGGTGTTTATTGGTTACCTGCTGGTTTATCTGGCTTATCTGCTGGTAAAGGCGCTGGGTCTTAATCTGATGACTACCATTCTGGAGTACTTCATCAGCGTGGGCGCATTAGCCCTGATTATCATATTTCAGCAGGAGATTCGCCGGTTTTTACTGCTTATTGGCAAATCTACCAATTTGACGAACAATCGCTTACTTCGGCGGTGGTTGTTACGGCAATCGGACGCAACAGATGCCCGGACGCCATTGAAGCCCATTCTGGATACCTGTCGCGCCTTAAGTACGGAGTTTTCTGGAGGCTTGATGGTACTTCAGAAAAATGATGATCTGGAAAAGTTCGCGCAGTCGGGCGAGATCATTGACGCCGATGTTTCGAAACCCTTACTGCTGGCTATTTTCAGCCAATATAGCCCACTGCACGACGGAGCCGTCATTATTAGCGACGGGCGCATTCGGGCGGCTCGCTGCATACTGCCTGTGTCCGACGATGATGAGCTTCCGCCGGCGCTGGGGTTCCGCCACCGGGCCGCCCTGGGCATGAGCGAAGCTACGGATGCCGCCATCATCGCCGTATCGGAAGAAAGTGGTCGATTGTCGCTAGCGCTCAACGGAGAACTTTTTACCAACCTTAACCAACCCGAGCTGGAGAGTCGGCTCGAACGATACCTGCGTGAGCCTAAACGATAGAGTGGAACGTTGTCTTCTGCCTGCGAACCACTCGGCTCCTATCTTAAGAAAAATCAAAGGCAGATACGTAGACGGGTAAATTCGATTGTATCTGGGCATCGGTTAACCCGACTGGCTTTATCATTACGTGAGTGGAAACACCTTTCTGATAACCGCTTAACCGGCCCATTCCTGGCCTGGAGAACAGCGCGGCATAAGGCGCCTGCGGATCGATCTGCAGTAAGGCGGTATACAGACCAAAATGAGCAAGTACACTTTCTAACAGTACGTAAACTGACTCTTCCCGTTCTCCTTTGTAATACAATCCTTCCAGCACGGCGAATGTATAGTTCGACGGGTCAAAAAAGCGTCGGGTGGCCGAAACCAATGGAAGCAGATTCATCATTACCCAGCCACCAGCGCCGGGCATATTCATGAATTTCCAGCGAACCACATTGGCCTGAACTCCGGCAATGATTTCATCCCCTTCTTTGAGAACGAAATAGTTATTCTGAAAACCGATGCGGGCGAACGTGGTCAGGTGAAAGTTTTGGTAAAACGAGGTTAGCCGGGTTAACAGGTTTTCTTTTTCCGACGGATTCAACTGACTAAAGCGCGGGTCCGCCTGGGGAGCATATCGTCGGAAGACAAACGTTTTCAATACACGACTTGATTGAAACCCTTCTTTCTCAGATATCCGCAGGGAACGCGTGTTCTTTTCCTCAATGTAGGAGTAGAACAGCAACGGCGGTGGATAATGCGTTTCTACGTACGTAACGGCGTATTGTTTAAGCAACCGCCCATACCCCTTACCGGCATGGGCGTTATCGACAGTTAAGTAACGACCATAGAACCCACGTACGGCGACGTCCGACATTGTGAGCGGTCGTTGATCGAGGCAGTACAGCCCAACTAAGGTTTCTCTTTCATACAAGTGAAAAAAATGCGGGTCATTCAGCTGAGTAACTTTCAGCTCCTGTCCCGTATGCTGATAGCGAATACCACGGGTACCATAAACGGTTCGCTGCAAAAGTGCAACAGCCGCCGGATCAGCTTCGCGTTTCACTTGTATACTTAGATTAGCGGGCAACATAATTCCCTGCGTCATTTCAAAGATCAACTGAATAAACCCCAAAAGTAAGCCTTAGCTCAAAGGTGCACGTTACGAAAAAAGTTAACTTGCCTCCATGTTACAGACCATAAAAAAGTTTAGCCTGAGCGGGCTAATCATCACCTCGCTGCTGAGTGGCTGTCAGTCGGCCGATCAAGCGCCCTGTGATGCAACTCCCGTTACTGTTAAGGCTCCCGAGGCCGAAACTACTACGCTCAAACAGTACATAGAAGCAAACCGAATTAACGCTACGGCCGACGCCCGAGGCTTCTATTACACGATTCAAACGCCGGGGACGGGCCCCAAGCCAACGGTATGCTCTAACGTTACGGTCAACTACAGTGGCCAACTGACAACGGGTAGCACGTTTGACAGTGGCAGCGGGGTCAGCTTCGGTTTAAATCAGCTCATTGTAGGCTGGCAGGAAGGCATTCCGTTAATTGCCCCTGGCGGAAGCATTACACTTTATTTACCGCCCACGCTTGCCTATGGCGCTCAGGAACAGCCTGGCATTCCGGCGAACTCCATTCTCATCTTCAAAATTGACCTGATCAAGATCAACTAGGTGGTTCTGGTAGCACAAGTAGCGTCGCTACCAGAACCACCTTATTTTTATGGACTACTATAACGAAGTCTTCACCGACATTGAGCAACTTCCCCTGGTTTGGGCTGACCATGAGTTTGAACAGTGTACATTTAAGAAACTGGACCTGTCCCGAGCTGTCCTGGCTAAGGCTAATCTGATTAACTGCCGTTTCGAAGACAGCAAATTAACCCAAGTCGACTTAACTCAGGCCAAGTTGAATGATGTAAAATTCATTAATTGCCAACTTCCCCAGGTAGATTTCAGCGTTTGCAACAGCTTTGGGTTTGGGGTTGCTTTTGACGGCTGTCAACTCGATTACGCGGTTTTTCTGAATCTAAAACTTAAGAAGACTTCCTTTATCGATTGCTCAATGAAAGAGGTTCACTTCGTTGCTTGCGATTTGACGGGCAGCGGGTTTAAAAACTGCAACCTGGAATTAGCTAAGTTTGATAATAACAATCTAAGCCAGGTCGATTTCAGCACCTCCTACCACGTCAGCCTTGATCCAGCTGAAAACAAAGTAAAAAAAGCCCGCTTTTCGGTACACAACTTACCCGGTTTATTAACCAAGTATGACTTAGTTATTCGCGAATAAATCCGTTTAGAGTAGCGGCCATCGGAATAAGATGGCTTTTTCTCTAAACGGTACCCGCTACTCGTTTACTCGCTTATACTTTTCAACGATCACCCGGTCAATACCAAGCTTTTCAAGTTTTTCGACACCTTTTTGAACCAGCGTATCACCTTCGGTTTTAACAACGAATTCAAATTTGTTATTCTCCCAGGCCTTGTCAATGAAATATTCCAGGTACTCGGTGTAAACACTATCGACCAACGTATACTTACCTCCGCCAGCCGTGAAACCAGCTTTAGACGTATCCTGGCGGTCTCTATTGAGATCGTGATTCAGGAAAGCAAAGTGCGTCGAGTTAATTATTTTGATCATCTTCTGTTTCGGATTAAACGTCGAGTAGGTTGAGTCTTTCTCTGTCGCCGTTGCCGAAATTAACTCCCAGGTGCCAACTAGTGGAGTGGCGGCTTGTTGTTTATTGCATCCGCTTACGAAGGAAATTAGTACTATCAGAACAAGGGGAATCTTGAAAGGTACACGCATTCGTTATGTTTTGTAGGTTTGGTTTGCTACACAGCAAGTAACACTATTTTAAAGTTCTAACAAAGGCGGTAGGCGCTGGGCCTGTTCAATAAAATTACTCACCTGCTCAATTGAAGGGGGCCGCTGGGTGAACTGTCGGATGCGATTAATACTAATCAGTTTCGCATGTAAGCTTTCAGGCGAACGCTGGGCTAATTCTTTTACGGTGTCAACACCAACTTCTTCCAGAAGGTCGCTGTAGACGCGGCCAATGCCTTTTATACGAGTCAGATCAGCACGATTAGCCAATTTCAAGATAAACGTAGCGTCAACCCCTGACACGGCTGCCAGTGCTTGCCGGCCTTGTGATGTGGTGGCCGCTTCGAGCAAATCATCACTATTATTCAGTCCCTGCCCTCGCAGAGCGTTTAGAGTGGCATCCGTCATCCCTCTCAATTCTCCTAGTGTGCTGCTCATATCAGACAAGAGTGTAGGTACAAACCGCCCTGATTGTTAGGCAATTCTACCGCATAATATACTTTCTGCGCGTATCGTTTAAAAGAAATTTCTTCTGAGCGGTAAAACTTTCGGGGTGCATCTGCCCAAACTCTTTTTGCCATTCAGCATACACAGTAGGTTCAGCTTCCCTGAATCGGTTTGCGTCAATCTTCTTTTGGCCTAAATATTCATCAAATGTCATTGCTTTCCCTGCCGTTTTAACCGAAAACTCTTTTTTCTGTACGCTCATTGAGTAATGATCACAGCAAAGATGCCAAAATGGCGGGTAAAGCTCCCGCCATCCATGATAAAACCCTGTTGGAATAAATAATGAAGCGCGTCATCAATCCACGTAAACACTTTACTCATGGACACACTCTTTGTTTCTTCTGCGGATGCAGCTCCGCAAACCGGTGGAGCCCCCGACCAGGACCCTATCTTACTGGATGCGTACTCGAACACGGTTGTGAACGTAGCCAGGAAAGTTAGCCCGTCGGTGGTCCAGATCAAGGTTAGTGGCCGGGCTAACCCATCAACCCCTGGCGGCAGGCCCGGACCAGCAAGACCCGATCGGGGTAATAATGATGGCGGTACCGGATCAGGCTTTATCATTTCAACGGACGGCTACATCATTACCAACAATCACGTAGTGGCTGGAGCCACCAAAATCGATGTTGCCTTACCAGACCGGAGCGACGGCCCCGGACGCGACTTTGAGGCTACTCTGATCGGTCGTGATCCGGCTACCGATATTGCGGTAATCAAGATCTACGCTGACGGTTTAAAAGCGATTCGCTTTGCCGACTCCAAGCAGGTGCAGGTTGGCCAAATTGCTATTGCCATCGGTAACCCCTATGGCTTTCAGTACTCGTTGACGGCCGGTGTCGTTAGCGCTTTGGGCCGGACATTACGTTCAGAGTCGGGTCGGTTGATTGACGATGTCATCCAAACCGACGCGGCTCTGAACCCTGGCAACTCAGGTGGTCCGTTGGTTAACTCGAATGGTGATGTTATTGGCGTCAATACGGCCGTCATTTTACCGGCGCAGGGTATTTGTTTTGCGGTTTCGTCTAATCTGGCTGCGCTGGTCGCGGGCAAACTGATCATGCACGGACGAGTGCGACGAGGATACCTGGGTATTGCCGGGCAGCTTATCAATCTAACCGAACGCATTAAGCAATATAATCAGCTCACGGCTAAAACCGGCGTGATGGTTGCCAGCGTGGAAGCCGATGGCGTTGCCGGTAACAGCGAACTTCTGCAAGGCGACATCATTGTTGGCTTCAACGGTCAGCCCGTTGCCACGGTCGATGATCTGCATCGCTTACTCACCGAGGATACCATTGGCCGCCGAATTCAGCTAACGGTGCTACGCGAGAATCGTCAACAGGGTATCATGGTAACACCAGGCGAGATGCAGTAAACCACGTTTAATCAGCAAAAACCCGCGAGAGAAGACTTCTTCCGCGGGTTTTATTTTTTGCAGCAGGTGTTGGCGCTTACCGCTTAGTTAATTTCGCTGCCATTTAACGTTACGTAATTACCTGTTTTTCAATATGTTAAAATTCTATTGATATACGTCCATTTTGCCCTAGAGACGTCAACAACGTATGTTCGCAGTGTAATTTGTTTTTCCATTAATGCAACTTGTTTTAACAACCATTCATGAAGCGTATTTTATCATTTGTTTTCGTGCTGGTAGCGCTTTCGGCTGCGGCACAGGAGTATAAACCGTTCAAATTCAATAGTTCATTAGGGTACGCAAAACCAACGGGCTCTGCTGCGTCAGGAGGGGTTTTGTTTTCGCTGGAGCCCAAATACGGCCTCAACGACCAGCTCGATTTAGGACTTCGCCTGGAAACAGCGATCATGGCTCGAGCTTACACAATTGATGGCGAACTCATAAACGGAGAAGTAAAGGCGGCTGGCTCGTACTTACTGACAGGCACTTATCTGTTAACCCAAACAAACTTCCGCCCTTACGTTGGCCTCGGCGCGGGTTTGTTTACATTAGCCAGCACCGAAGTAGTTATTGAAGACGAGACGTCTACGAATGGCACCAGCATTGCAGGTGGCTCAAAATTTGGCGGCATGATTCGAACGGGCTTCAAAGCAGGGCACTTCAATTTGGGACTAGAGTACAACCTTGTGCCAAGCACAACGGGTGTTGCTTTTAGTTCACAAGGAGTAGTTCAGACTTATCAAAGTCCGAATTCCTATTTCAGCGTTAAGCTGGGTATCGACATCGGTGGCGGTCGTCTATAGTCAATTTGTACTACGAGTACTTACCAAGCCAGCTAGTAAATCTACTACTTATAAGCAGAAAAAGCATCTCTGAATACGGGATGCTTTTTCTGCTTATAATCAATGGGTTCACTCAATTTTTTGTTTCTGCATTTAGATTTTATCCCTGTAGAATTTACACCTCCCTAAAACAACTTGCTACCATTATCTATTACTATATGTCGTTATCAGTTTTATTAATTTTTCATTATTTACTACACGTATGAAAAAGTTCCTTTTCTCAATGTTCATGTTGGCGGGTTTGTCAGCATCAGCCCAGGAGTTTAAGCCATTTAAGGTAAATGTTTCTGTAGGTTACGCTAAACCGTTCACTTCGGCTGCGTCGGGCGGGGTTTTGATTGCCATTGAACCCAAATATGGCCTTAGTGACCATTTCGACCTGGGTCTACGCTTAGAATCGGCGTTTGTCGCTCGGGGCGTTGTGACTAACGGGCAGACAGTAACCGGCGACGTGGGCGCTTTTGGTTCGTACATGCTCACAGGAACGTATTTGTTTGGCACCGGAGGTATTCGTCCTTTTTTGGGCATTGGAGCCGGGGCTTACAGCATCGGTGGCGCTGGTACGGTAGTGATTTCGCAGAACGGGCAACCTAATCAGGACATAACATTTGTGAGCGACACCAAATTCGGTGGCTTGGTTCGGGCTGGTATCAAAGCGGGTCACTTTGTAGCAGCTGTTGAATACAACGCAGCCCCAACAACATCGAACCGGCTGGCCAACACAACCATCAACAGCGAAAATGCTTACCTGGGGGTTAAAGTAGGCTTTGATATTGGTGGAGGACGGAAATAAAGAGTGAAAGAGATAAAGAGCGAAAGAGTGCCGGACCACTTTTGTTTGGCCGCTCTTTTGCTCTTTATCTCTTTCACTCTTTCGGTAGTATCAGCGGGTGGAATCGAAGCCCTCTTAGTCGGTTGAACTCCAGTGACGGCGCTGGAATCTTGAAGAATTGCGCTGTACCGATAAATCGCTGCAATGACGGACTGAACGTACTGATACGTGACAAATCGGCGTCGGGAGAGATAAAAAACTGCCGATACCGCTCAAACTTCACTTCGTTGCCGTCTCTGTCGAACGCCCGCGGGTTTTCGTGACCGCCAATCATACCGCTGCCGCTGTAGCCAACATCCAGATTCAGCCAGCGCGGAAACGAGGGGCCAACCGGCAGTACCGACGCCAAATTGACCGAAAGCCAATATTGCTGACCGTTATAATCTTTGAGCATTTGCTGCCCCGTTGTTTTCCCTAGTAGATTCGGGCGGTACGGTGGAAAAATTGTTTTACGAAATCCGTATTTCAGGCTGACAACCTGTTGCCCCGCGCCGTACTGCTGCCCCATGAAAAGAGCCGTTCCGGCAACGTTGGCAACCATATCGCCTTTCGAGAATCCCCATCCTTCGGCGTGGCCATCGTAGACTTCAAGCGTAGTTTGGAATAATAAGGCCAGCAATCCACCGGTCAGAATGCTGGCTTGCTCATTGACACCACTCCAGCGCATGAGTTCATATCCACCGCGACTCATGCAGTACGCCGTTGCCCCATGGCCCACTTTATCCATTTGCAGCCATTCGCGGTTGTCGTTGAAGCTGTGAAATGGCACCTTCTTCTTGTACCACTGCTTGCGCAGCATCAGCAGCGTAATGGTGTAAAAAGCGGCCGTACCAATAACAACCCCAATGAACCGCCCCTGCCGAATACCGGTTTGTTCAGGCGTAGAAGTCGCAGCACTCGTTAGCGGTATAGGTTGTGCCTGAAGGGTTTGGTGAAGCAGACACCAGCACAACCCCATCAAGGCAGCAGCCCGGATTTTATTTTTCATGCGCTAAAAGTACCCAGAAATCAGTTGACCAACTGTGCGAACTCGGTATCTGACACCGTCAGCAACCCAACTTTAGGCAGTCGCCGGGTCATTTCGCGCCAGTTCGCATCTTTAGCATAAATACCGCGCAGCATCGCAGCGGCCTTTGGTACCTCCTTGGTATTAGCCAGCGCGATGGCCGTCCAATACTGCATTTCCAGGTTTTGAGGAAACATCTTCATCGCGGCACCGTACTCCTGCATGGCCAGCTTCATGTTGTTTTTCTCGACGGCCAGATCGCCATTGTTCATATGCTCGTAAGCACGGTGTGTACGTAGCAACCGGTCCAGCTCGCGGAGCGGCTGGTCGTTGTCGTCTACCCGCAGATCCACCAGGTGGTTATCGTCCCAGGGCGCTCCGGTCGACGTTCCTTTCACGACCAGAATAACGGCGGATTGACGCCCGCGAATGTCGCCACCCACCTGCTGGGCAGCCTCCAGCGACTTAAGCACGCGCTCGGCTATAGGCAAGCTGGCATTTTTTTCAAACGCCGTCGCCATGGCGTCGGGTACCTTGTTGGTGAGCATCATGTTCGACTGCACCGAATAGGTTGAACCCTTTCTGTGGCCCGCAAAGTCAACGCATTTCTTGCCGGTATGCACGGCTACATTTCCTTTGGCATCGGCAATGGCCACTTGCCGTACCTCGCGACCTTCGTCGTCTGACAATAGTATGTTTAGTGCTTCCTGAGCCGTTTTGCCGTCTTTCAGAAGTTGCAACCCACGAATCCCAAACGACTTATTCACAAACGACTGCGTAGCGACAACCCCTACGCCCGCTTCGCCCCACGACACGGTTGTGCCAACTGAAAACCAGTGGCTTTGCACACCCACAGCGAGATCCCCCGTTTTTTCATCGCGGGCAACTATGGAGAATGTGTGCGCAAAGGGTTCATGCTGGTGGGCAGGTTGGGCAAAAAGGGATACAGGGATGAAGAATGACAGAAGAATAAGTTGACGCATGATGAATGAATGTTATAGTGGTCAAATTTAACGGTAACAATCAATTTATAGAGAGCACCACCGCTTACAATCGCCTATCACCGTAATTTGCAGTCATATATTGTTCATTTTTATTCATGAATCTCGAACAGGCTCCTCCACTCAATCGCGCTCAGGAATCCCGCGTTGCCATCGAACGGCTCTATATCACCATGCGTCACCTCTTCAACCGTGGTTTTTACAAGCCATCCGGTGTGTCGGGCGAGGAGATCCGTCGGGCGCTCCTGACACTCCAACCCGAAATCTACGGACTCGTGGGCGATCCGCAACGGGTCGAGCTGGACGGGCTGGTATACGTAATGGACCGACTCCCTAAGGGCATTGAAGCCTGCCGGATTATCACCTTAGCATCGCGGGAAGGTTTTGAGCATTCGCACTTTCCAGTGCTGGTTCCCGCCAAACGTCGCCGGAATTGCTACCGTATCGACCAGGAGCAAATGGTGATCGAGATTACGAACGGCCGCAGCGAGATTTACGACATCCTGACGCACCTGACGTTTATGTTCATGGAGGCCGACAAAATTCGGCGGAATGCCTTCCAGGAACGAGGCAGCAAAACCCGCGAGTGGGAAAAGCTGGAAATGATTATCCAGTCGGGTGGCACCGTCACCGACGACGAGCGCGAATTAGCCCTGACCTACCTCAGTTCGATTCTAGGCCGTACGTTTGAAGAGACCCAGCGGGCGTATTACCGATTCGAAGAAACGGCCGGTACCAACAATGGCTTATTCCAGATTGTGTATAACCTTGGCAGCGTGTCAATCAGCGAAATCGGGACCGGGCCGCCGACGCGGTCCCACACCGACCGCGAAGTTAACTTTACACCTATGCTCCGTGAACGTATTGGGCAACACCTTTACGGCGAACGCTGGGCTACCCGGATCAAGCAGTACATCTGGGAAAATGGGCTACAGGAGCGGCCGCTGCACATCATCAGCGCCAATCCGCATAGTGTTATGAATTGCCTGTATGGTCCGGCCGCTTTAGCTGGCGCCACCACCTGGGACAACCTGTACGATCTGGCACTGAAACTCAGCCAGCCTGCTCAACAGACGCTTCGGCAGAAAGTAACCGATTATGCCCTAACTCATGGCCTGCACGAACTAGCCGACGCCGGTGGCACGAATTTGTTAGTTCAACTGATCGATACGTCCCGGCTGGACACTACACAGTTGTCTCCCGAAATAACCCATGATCCGGAGCACATTCGGGTGACGCAACCACTCTTGTTGGTAATGGACTACGCTTTTGGTGAACAAGCTTTCGAGACGATGGACGAGTTGTTGAAGCCCTACGAACCTGATGACAGCTGTTACCCGCTCAACGTAGCGTCCATCTCTATTATCGGCAAAGCGGGCATTCTCACCGGCGACAAAGGCGATCTGATGCTGCCAACAGCCCACATTTTTGAAGGCACAGCCGACAACTACCCGCTCAGCAACGACTTCTGCAAAGCTGATTTTGAAGGGCATGGCCTTGAGGTGTACGAGGGAGCCATGATTACCGTACTGGGCACTTCCCTCCAGAATAAAGATGTGCTGAGTTATTTCTGCCACTCGTCGTGGAAAGCGATCGGCCTGGAAATGGAAGGGGCGCATTATCAGAAGGCTATTCAGGCGCATCTGGAAATTCGCAGCAGCATCCCCGATCACGTCAAAGTGCGCTATGCCTATTACGCTTCCGATAACCCGCTGATTACCGGCGCTACGTTAGCTTCTGGTAGTCTGGGCTCACTGGGCGTGAAACCGACGTATTTGATTACGGTGAAGTGCCTGGAGAAGGTGCTGAAATAAACGGATCTAGTGGGTGAGAAGGCTCACCCACTAGATCCGGGGTTTAAGTCGTCATGGTGAAGCGCTCGTACACAGTCGTGATGACTACATCCTTAACACCCGCCTTGCTGTAGAGTCGCCGTTTATTAACGACCCGAAGGCGACCGTTATCGTCTATGGTAACGGATTCGGGCCGCCCCCAGCGAAATGATTTTTCATTATCGTTGGGGTTAACAGTAATCTGTTTTAGGTCCGTCGAAAAGGAGAAACTGCGGCTGGCACCCTGAAAATCATAATTGACCACGTATTTCGGATCGTACGCAATCAGTTCGTTATTATCCCAGTATTTATTGCCGAGTCGTATAGACTGCTCAGGCCACCATTGCATAAATGAGAAATACGTCTTGGGGTCTTTCTGCGTAGGTCCGTAAATTCTAAGCTCGACACAGTATTTCGTTCTGTCATTCGTTTGTAGTTCAGCCAGTTCCTGAACCATGTCTAAAGAAGCAACTCCATCGAAATTAATATCCAAGGGTTCAATGCTTACCGAACTAATTACTCTGTATTTGCCATGAAATTGCTCGTGCAGCCGATTCACGCTTTCATCAGGCGCGGGCTTTACTGTTACTACGGGGTTAACGACGGCGACGGTGCTGTCCGGCGAGCAGCTCACTATACCAGCCAGCCCTACAAAACCAATAATAAATAGTTGCTTCATAGTAGGTTGAGATGTTTAAGCGATAAAAAAAATAAGCCGAAACGATAAAAACAATCAGGTACATATTACCAGAATATTATCATTCTATACTTTACCAACAGACATAGTTCAACTCTATTTAGCACACTCATAGATGTAGGTACTAAGGCCTGTTCGTCGGTACTTAGCGATATGCAAACGTAGCGTCAATTTTACGGTTATGCCTTTATGATCACCGCAAACTTCCGGTTTTACAGCACGCTTAATGACCTTCTGCCTGCTCATCGACAAAACGTATCATTTACCCACACGTTCGGCGCTCGTGTATCAGTGAAAGATGTGATTGAGTCGTTGGGCGTGCCGCATCCGGAAGTTGGGTTGTTGCTTGTTAATAGCGAATCGGCTGATTTCTCGTACATCCTTCGAGACGCAGACGTTGTAAGCGTTTATCCCACGTTCACCGAACTGGACGCTTCGACCGTCTCGCGGGTTCAGCCGCCGTCGTTGGTTACTGTGCGGTTTGTGCTCGATGTTCATCTGGGCACGCTGGCAACGTATTTGCGCATGTTGGGCTTCGATACACTTTATCGAAACGATTATGGCGATGAAGAGCTGGCCCGGATTTCTCATACGGATACCCGCGTATTGCTCACGCGTGACCGGGGCCTGCTGATGCGCAATCTGGTTGTGTACGGCTATTTCCTACGCAACACCGACCCGCAGAAACAGCTTATTGAAACGATACAGCGGTTTTCGTTAGACGCACAAATCCAGCCGTTTCAACGTTGCCTGGCCTGTAATGGTCTGCTGGCCCCGGTTGCGAAGGATGCCGTCATTGATCAGCTACCGCCTAACGTACGTGAACGGCACGAGCAGTTCTGGCGCTGTCAGCAGTGCAAAAGGGTATACTGGGAAGGCACGCACTACCAACGTATGCAGACCTTCGTTGAGGAAGTTCGGGAGCGGTTAAGTATGTAATGGTATCTATCCAATATGCGACTACACTTTAGTTACTTTATTGGCCACAATCACAGTTTTTGGAACAACCCGCTCCCCAATTTTGTAAAATAAGATGGGCGATATACCCAGCTACATTTATGGCTACCAAAGCACAGTCTACTTCAAATCCCGATATTATTTTAATTGGGGCCGGCATCATGAGCGCTACTTTAGGCGTGATGTTGAAAGAACTTCAGCCGGACATTACTATTGACATTTACGAACGATTGGATGGCGCAGCTGCTGAAAGCTCGGATGCCTGGAACAACGCAGGTACCGGCCACTCAGCGTTCTGCGAATTAAACTATACCCCCGAACGTCCCGACGGCAGTATCGACGCGTCAAAAGCGGTGAAAATTGCCGAATCGTTCGAGCAGTCGAAGCAGTTCTGGTCGTTCCTGGTTCAACAGGGCTTTTTGTCCGACGCCCCCGGATTTATCCGCTCGATTCCGCACATGAGCTTCGTTTGGGGCGAAGACAACGTAAATTATCTGCATAAGCGTTTCGAGGCTCTTCAGCAGAGCCATTTGTTTCATGGCATGCAGTACTCGGAAGATCCGGGGCAACTGGCGCAGTGGATGCCCCTGGTCATGGAAAACCGCGATCCGGCCCAAAAAGTAGCGGCTACCCGCATGGATATTGGTACCGACGTTAATTTTGGTGCCCTTACCCGCAGTATGTTCTACCGCCTTCAGGCCATGCCGGGCGTCCGGATGCACTTTGCCCACGAGGTTCGCGACATCTGGCGGTCGAAGTCAATGGGCGGCTGGAAAATTCGGGTCGAGAACGTAACGACGAATCATGTGCGCGACGTTCGAGCCCGGTTTGTCTTTATCGGCGCAGGTGGTGGTTCGCTACGTTTGCTGGAAAAATCAGATGTCCCCGAAGCCCGCGGTTATGGCGGTTTCCCGGTGAGCGGTCAGTGGCTGAAGTGTGTAAACCCCGACATTATTGCGAAGCACCAGGCTAAGGTGTATGGCAAAGCGTCGGTAGGCGCTCCGCCCATGTCGGTTCCCCACCTCGACACCCGCATGATCGAAGGTCGGCAGGAATTGCTGTTCGGCCCCTACGCTGGTTTCTCGACCAAGTTTTTGAAACATGGCTCCTACATGGATCTGCCGAAATCAATTCAGATGAGCAACCTGGCCCCGATGATGATGGCTGGCTTACACAACATTCCGCTGACCCGCTATCTCATTCAGCAGGTGATGCAGTCGCCGGAAGATCGGCTGGCGGCCCTGCGGGAATATTACCCCGATGCCAAAATGGAAGACTGGGACTTAGAAATAGCCGGTCAGCGCGTGCAGGTTATCAAGAAAGATGAAGAAGAAGGGGGCGTTCTGGAGTTCGGTACGGAGGTCGTTAGCTCGGCTGACGGTAGTATTGCCGCCTTACTGGGCGCTTCGCCGGGGGCTTCCACGGCCGTATCGATTATGATTGACCTGCTCAACAAGTGTTTCAAAGACGAAATGGCCTCCGACGCCTGGCAGCAGAAATTGGGTCAGATGATTCCTTCCTACGGCCGTTCATTGGCGAAAGACCCTCAATTGTTGCAGGAAATCCGGACCCACACCAGCGAGATCCTCGGTCTGACCGTTGGCGAACAAATAACGGAAGTGACACGCTGATTGCTTATTATAGATTACTTATTTACCCCGTTAATATGAGTTTGGCTCATATTAACGGGGTTTTCTTTTTTGACAAATCACTACAGATTTTAGGCCATTTCTGGTAAATTCGAAGTCAATTATTCGTCTAAATCATCAACTATGCAGAATTATACAAAATCTTGCTGGTTTACCTTCTTTGTTTGCACGTTAGTTTCCTTAACTAGTTTAGCGCAATCCACCGTCCGTTTCGCCTTCGCTGAACCCAGCCTCTCCCCCGACGGAACCGAGATTGCCTTTATATCAGGTGGCGACATCTGGACTGTGTCAGCGAACGGTGGCGAAGCTCGGTTACTAGTATCACACGCTGACAACGAATCTCGCCCGTTGTATTCCCCAGACGGGAAACATCTGGCCTTCACGTCGACCCGCACGGGGAATGGCGATGTTTATCTGCTCACGCTGGAAACCGGCGATTTGAAACGCCTGACCTACGACGACGGCAGCGAAGTACTCAACGCCTGGTCACGCGATGGGAAGTATTTGTATTTCCAGGCCACCAGCCGCGACATCTCCGGCATGAACGATGTCTTCCGGGTAAGCGTCGGCGGGGGTACGCCCATGCCCGTAACCGCTGACCGATACGCCAACGAGTTTTTCAGTATGCCTTCGCCTGATGGCGCGACCCTGGCGTTCGCAGCCCGGGGCATTTCATCCAACCAGTGGTGGCGCAAAGGCCGTAGTCACCTCGACGAAAGTGAAATCTGGCTACTCCGCCCGAGTGGCAAAAAAGCCGACACGCCAAACTACGAGCGTGTTACGGAAGGCGGAGCCAAAGAACTATGGCCGATGTGGAGTGCCGACGGGAAAACGCTGTATTACGTATCCGACCGTAACGGCACTCAAAACCTGTACGCTCATCCGCTCAACGGCAAACCAACGGTCCTGACTTCGTTCAAGGGCGGGCGGGTACTCTGGCCATCCATCAGCTACGACGGCCGGGCGATTGTATTCGAGCGAGATTTTCAGATCTACAAGTTCGACGTAACCACCAGCCAAGCAACTGCTTTGCCCATTCGGCTACGGGGTGCTGCGGCTGGGCCAGCCGTAGAACGGATGAAGCTAACATCGCAATTTCGGGAATTAGCTCTCTCGCCCGACGGCAAGAAAGTCGCGTTCGTGGCGCATGGCGAAGTGTTCGCGGCCTCCTCTAAAGACGGGGGCGATGCTGTTCGGATCAGCACCACTGCGGCTGCCGAATCGCAGCCAGTCTGGCTTCCCAATAGCCGCAGCTTGGTTTATAGTTCTGACCGCGATGGCGTTGCGCACTTATATCAATACGTATTTTCAACGCGCACCGAAACCCGCCTGACCAACGAAGATACCGACGACAGTTCGCCCATTGCGTCGCCGGATGGCAAGCAGTTGGCTTTTATTCGCAACAGTCAGGAGCTACGCGTGCTCGACATGGTCACCAAGAAGGAGCGTTTGCTGTTTAAAGGTTACCTGGGCCGTCCGCCGTTTGCGAGTGGGAGTTCGGTTACCTGGTCACCCGATAGCAAGTGGATTGCGTTTGCCAGCTACGGCGCTAAAACCTTCCGCAACATTTCAGTGGTATCCACGGCAGGCGGTGACAGCAAACCCATTAGTTTCGTCGCCAATACGTTCGGGGGCGACGTAAACTGGAGTCCCGACGGAAAATATATTCTGTTCGAAACAGCCCAGCGTACCGAACTTGCTCAGATCGCCCGCATTGACCTGATGCCCAGAACACCCAAGTTTCGGGAGGATCAATTCCGGGACTTGTTCAACGAAGAAGTTCCCAAAACGCTAACGTCTACAACTCCAACCACCAAAAAGCCAGCTACCCGCGATACGACGGCTCTTTCAGCTCCCGTCGATACGGCCCAGAAATCGGCGGGGAAACAGCCCGTACGGATTGTGTTTGAAGGTATTCGGCAGCGGTTAAGCGTATTGCCGGTTGGCGTCGACGTGGATGCGCATACCATTAGCAAAGATGGTAAGACGTTATTGCTGATTGCTACCGTAGCCGGTCAGCAAAATTTGTACACGTACTCCCTCGACGAGTTAGCCCGCGAACAGTCGGTTGCCCGGCAACTCACGTCAACATCTGGCTCAAAGAGTGACGCCCAGTTTTCGCCCGATGGTAAAGAGGTGTTTTATCTGGAACAAGGCAAGATTCAAACCGTATCGCTCGACAAGCGCGAGCCAAAGCCCTTAGCTATAACGGCCGAAATGGATGTTGATTTCTCGGCTGAGAAAGTGCAGGTGTTCCGCCAGGCCTGGGACGTACAGAACAAAGGATTTTACGACCCAGCGTTTCACGGCGTTGACTGGAAAGCCGTAAAAGCCGAATACGAACCCTTCACATCGGCAGCCCGCACGCCCGACGAACTACGCCGGTTGCTCAGCCTGATGGTGGGCGAACTAAATGCCTCGCACTCGGGCGTATCGGGTCCTGCTGGTTCCGTTCAGACCTCGACAGGACGTATCGGTTTACGTTTCGATCGAGAAGAGTATGAACGCTCAGGAAAGCTGCGCATTACCGAAGTGATTGCCCTAAGCCCGGCGGCTCTGACGGGTACGATTAAACCCGGCGATTATTTGCTAGAAGTGGATGGCACGACCATTGACGCCAGAACAAACCTCGACCAGTTGCTGGACAATAAGATCAATCGGCGCGTTACGCTTTCGGTTGGTGCATCAGCTAATGCCTCTCCGCGCGAAGTGACAGTTCGGCCGGTGAGTCTGGCAACCGAAAAAGGACTACTCTACAAGCAATGGGTGCAGGAACAGCGCGATTACGTAGCCAAAGTCAGCAATGGTCGGCTCGGCTACGTGCACATGTTCGATATGTCCGCCGAATCATTGTCGCAGCTTTATGTTGATTTGGACGCCGAAAACCACACCCGAGAAGGGGTCGTAGTAGATGTGCGAAACAACAACGGCGGGTTCGTGAATGCCTATGCTCTTGATGTGTTTGCCCGCAAAGGTTACATGACCATGACCCCGCGTGGCTTGCCTTCGGCCCCCGCCCGCACGCAGCTAGGTCAGCGCGCCCTCGAAACGCCAACGATTCTGATCACCAATCAGCATTCGTTATCTGATGCCGAAGATTTCACGGAAGGTTATCGGACGCTCAAGCTAGGTAAAGTCGTTGGTGAACCGACGGCGGGCTGGATTATCTATACATCAGCCGCGCAACTCATCGACGGCTCTACGATTCGGTTACCGTTCATCAAAATCACGGACAACGCAGGCAAGAATATGGAATTAGCACCGCGCCCGGTCGACATTCCGGTGTCGCGGCCCATCGGCGAGAGCTATACGAATCAGAATGTTCAGCTAGACGTAGCGGTCAAAGAACTGCTCAAACAGTTGGACGAAGGCCGAAAGGTGCTGACGGGGAAGGAGTAAACAGTCTTATCAGCCGTTTAAAACGCAAAAGCCGGAAGTTGAAGCTTCCGGCTTTTGCGTTTAGTACTTTACAATAGGCGTTATCTCTTGAAGGTTAACGCCTATGTTGTAATCAATCATTAACTATTAATCTTTCGAATCATTATAATGCTTTTCTTCAGCAATTGTTTCTACTCCGTCTCTAACTAACGTCCGCCGGATTAATCTTCCTTTACGGTCATAGTAAAACCCTTTCCGAGTACCATCCTCATTATAATCAATTTCGATGATTGTTTGCCTGATGCTACCGTATCGCTGAGATTGAACCTGTTCTGAGACACTGGTATACTGAATATTACCATTTTCCTGGTAGTGGGTAGTGTAATTAATAGCTTTGTCAGGAAAACTGATGGATTCAAATAATAACCGTCCAGTTCGGTAATAGCTTTTACTATATGTCTCATGCCCTTGCTGATTGTATAAGCTCACATTGAGTAGTTGGTGGCCACCATATAATCGTTGGGCAGAATCTAGCGTAATATGTTGTGCACCGCTTATAAATTTTAGTGATGGCAAATAAGTCTCTTTTTCATACCAACTTTGGCTAGTGTCTACTAAACTTCCGGCTTTGTATTTTTCTTTACGTGCCAAATGCCCATCATCAAACCTAACCTCGGCAATTCCGTCTTTTAGACCATCTACATACGTTTCGTGGCCCCATAACTGGCCGTTCGGATACCAATATAATCGTTCGCCCTCAAGCCTACCGTTCTTATAAAATTCTTTATATTCAATTTGTCCAGTTGGATAAAACGATTGTTTCAACCCATCTTTAGGGACACTCTGTTTTATCCCGAACGCTTGACGAAGTATATTGAGGGCCTTTTCTGTTCCCTGATAAGCTAAATCACGTTTGCCATTTTTGTCTCGATATTGAAACGAGCGACTACAAGGAAACACCGTAGCATAATTATGAAAATCATTGGCTAGTACTAGCCACTCTTCTCCTGGCCGTAAGCCCATATCACAGGAAGTACGATAACCTTCTAGAAGCAAAGTATCGGGAACAGGCGCTTTGTAATTTTCCAATACATCTACAGTGAACTTAGCCGTGCTGACACTTTGCTGCTCCTCTCTGGTGAGTCCAGCTATAGAAAATGGCTCAAACGACTTGATTCTGACATAGGCTATATATTTGTACTTCTTGAAAAGTACATTATCAAAAGGCGTATAATCATTGCATATACAGGCTAACGACGGTTGTGTCAGCAAAAGCAGAGCAATTACAATGAACATCTTCATATAAAATGGAGCTTGCCAAAGAGTGCGTATTGACTACTACCAAGATCGGTAATAAAACTGTTCTAAAACAAAAAACCGGGAGCTTACGCTTCCGGCTTTTGTATCAGCAGATATAATTAATTCACTTAATCTCCCCTACCATTTCTTCCGGCTTGGGCCACTCGTTAAACAGCTCGGGCATTACGTAATCCAGCTTGACGACGGTTTCCTTAAACGTCGAACTATTCTTACAGGTTTTGTTTATCAAACGGGTGTAGCGATGAGTTTCACCCGATACGCCTTCAATGTCTGATTGGCTTTATCAATGTAATCAGCTTTCATATACTCGTACTGACTAATCATTGATGAATCGCTGGAGTGATTCCGATGAAACTCAATCATCTCGTCCAATTGCCTGATCTGCCGAAGTAAATCATTCAAATGAACATCCAATGGTAGTTCTTCAGCTTCCATATCTACTCCGGTTTGTAAACAACTTCAACGAATCCTTTCTTATAACGTTTCCCAAAACGATTTGGTCTGGTTTGCGTGAACCAATCATACCAATATGCTAAGTCATATTCGGTAATGTAGTGCTTCGAACTTTCCGCTTCGTAGCAGCGAACTGTGTATACATCTAAACCAGGGAACAACTGTTTGGCCCCACCTAACCTAAAGTTACTTTCAATCAATGACTGATGTACATCATAACACGCATCTGGAATCAAAACGACAACATCCAGATCATTTGGATTCAGCTTGTCTGTAACAAAACTGCCGTCAATCCAATGCGTGCATTCAGCACAGACTTGTTTGGTAAATTCCTCTATAAATCGACGATAGGAGGCAAAAATGGTTTGGCGGGTTCCTGAGTCAGGAAATACTTGTACGAAATGTTCCTCAAACTCAGCAATCGATAACGAAACCACCTTTGCCGGAGCTAATAGCCCTCTCCCATCAAAAATCATAAAAATTACCTCGTTATTTTCCTGCAGAATCGTCAATCTCCCCTACCATATCCTCCGGCTTGACCCACTCGTTAAACTCTTCTTCGGTTAGATAACCCAACTTCAAAGCTGTTTCTTTAAGCGTTGAGCCATTTTTATGGGCGGTTTGGGCAATCTCGGCGGCTTTGTAATAGCCGATCTTAGTGTTCAATGCCGTTACGAGCATCAATGAAGAATCGACGTGCTTTTTGATGTTCGCTTCGATTGGTTCGATACCTTCGGCGCATTTATCGTTGAACGATACACAAACGTCACCAATCAAGCGGGCCGAATGCAGGAAGTTATAGATCATTACCGGCTTGAACACGTTCAGCTCAAAGTGGCCCATTGCCCCGCCAAAGTTGATGGCTACGTCGTTGCCCATAACCTGTGCGGCTACCATTGTCATGGCTTCGGATTGGGTCGGGTTCACCTTACCCGGCATGATGCTCGATCCAGGTTCGTTGTCGGGAATGAACAACTCGCCGATGCCCGCGCGAGGACCACTCGACAGCATCCGGATATCGTTACCAATCTTCATCAGGCTGGCAGCAACGGTTTTCAAGGCACCGTGTGCTTCCACAATAGCGTCGTGGGCGGCTAGCGCTTCAAACTTATTCTCGGCCGTTACGAATGGTAAGCCCGTCAGGTTCGCAATGTGCCTGGCAACGTTTTCTGAGTAGTTGGGGGGGGTGTTAATGCCAGTACCGACGGCCGTTCCACCCAACGCCAGCTCGCTCAGGTGAGCCAGCGAGTTATTGATCGCCCGCAGACCGTGGTCTAATTGCGAAACGTAACCCGACAACTCCTGCCCGACCGTCAATGGCGTGGCATCCATGAAGTGCGTCCGGCCGATCTTCACGACATGCATGAACTGCTTCGATTTAGCCGCCAAGGTGTCGCGCAGTTTGGTGATACCAGGGATGGTTACATCAATCAGAATTTTGTAGGCCGCAATGTGCATGGCCGTCGGAAACGTATCGTTGCTCGACTGCGACTTGTTAACGTCGTCGTTCGGGTGCAGAAACTTCTTCTCGTCAGACAGTTGACCGCCCTGGAGCACGTGTCCCCGGTAAGCCACCACTTCATTGACGTTCATATTCGACTGCGTACCCGAGCCCGTTTGCCAGACCACCAACGGGAACTGATCGTCCAATTTACCCTCCAGGATTTCGTCGCAAACCCGGCCGATCAGGTCGCTTTTCTCCTGGGGTAGTACGCCCGCGTCGAGATTGGTCAGCGCAGCGGCTTTTTTGAGGTACGCAAACGCCCGGATGATCTCGCGGGGCATCTTATTAATGTCCTGAGCAATTTTGAAGTTCTCAATAGAGCGCTGGGTTTGTGCGCCCCAATACACATTAGCCGGCACTTGAACCTGGCCCATTGTGTCTTTCTCGATGCGGTATTCCATGTTTAATGAGCGAATTAGTGAATGAGTGAAAGAGCGTATAAATGAGGCTGCTTTTCGCTCTTTCATCCTATCACTCTTTCACTCTTTAGATTTCGGCGCAAAGGTAGGACGCAACAGAACAGGGTTGCAAGGAATTATTATCTTTGTCCGGCTGTTATCTTTTGACAGCGCGTAAACAATCAAATGACCATGCAAGTACCTATTCGACAAATCATGGAAGGATTAGGCGGAGATCGCTTCATCAAACGACCAATCCGGCACGAGTTTGATCTTATCGAAATTGTTAAAGAAGGCCTACCGATGGAGTCGGTCGCGTTTCTTCAAAACAACTTCGGTTTCACCAATAAGGAGATGAGTCGTATTCTGGCGATCTCTGAAAGCACCTATCAACGGCGGGTTAAGGCTAAATCAAGGCTGACACAAGACGAAACCGAAAAAGCTATTTCACTTTCAGAGTTATACGCAAAGGGAATTGACGTATTCAGGAACCAGGCCGATTTTGAAAACTGGCTTCAAACAAAAATACCGGCTATGGGCAACCAGCGTCCAACAGACATGCTCGATTCGATGATTGGTCGTCAGCACGTTATGGATGAGCTAAACCGAATTCTCCACGGCATATTTTCGTAAATTAATTATGGGGTATACCCAATGCCTGGGACAGGTTTCATTGCTCGTTGGATGCAGTTTACCTTTGCCTTATGACGCTTTATCGAATTGCTGACGACCGCTACGCGAATGACTTGAAGGGCACTGGCGGTTTGTTCGCTCCAGGACGCTGGCATCGACGTGGAATGCCCGTTGTTTATTTAGCTGAACACGTATCACTGGCTAAATTAGAAGTATTGGCTCACTCGCCCAGTTTACCAGAAGGCCGAGCGTTGGTCACGGTAAGCCTGCCAGATGATCCATCTATGCTTGTTGTCGAGTCAAAAGATCTACCTCACGGCTGGCAAGACTGGCCTTACCTGGATGAGCTGGCGGATATAACTGAACAATGGATAGCAGAGGGAGTGTTCTGGATTATGCGCATTCCATCGGCTCAATCTCCTTCCGAACACAATTATCTGCTCAACCCGCTTCATCCTGAGCATCAGACAGCACAGATCATCAGCCTTGAGCCTCATACCTTTGATACAAGGTTGAAATAATTAAAAGAGGCTTAGCCGTTATTGGTTGTTATTACGAATAAGGCTCTATTTGCAATCACCATGGCAACTTACAAATTACCCCAGAAAATAGCCGCCCGGCAGCACGAAATCACGGCCGAGTTCCTGGCCATAATCGACCGCCATCTGGACGACCTACTGGCCGGACGCGTAACGGACATGTATGAGATTCGGGACATTGCCGGAGAGATGAATATCCACCCAACCCACCTGAGCAATACCATTAAGCTCACTACCGGCAAAGCGCCCTGTTTCTTTTTCGAGGAGAAAATTTTAGGTATCGCCCGGACTTTGCTGCGGGATACCCAGCAGCCCATTGCCGAAATTGCCGCTACCCTCACTTACGATCCGTCGAATTTCACAAAATTTTTTAAACGATTTCAGGGCGTAACTCCCAAGCAGTTTCGGGAAGAAGTTTGGCAGAAAGCCCGGGAAAAATCTGAACTACTCACCATTTAATCTGAAACTGTCACCATAATTAAGCGGGCTGCACCGCCCAATTTTGTGCCATCAATAAAATACAACAAACGATGGCAACTGAAAACAAAATTGCGTTAGTAACTGGCGGTAGCCGGGGATTAGGTAAAAATATGGCCCTGAGCCTGGCCCATAAAGGCATCAATGTACTGCTCACCTACCACAGCAAACAGGATGAAGCCCAAGCGGTGGTAGACGAGATTAAATCTCTTGGACAAAGGGCAGCAGCTTTACAACTCAACACGGCTGACGTCAGAGGCTTCGACCCTTTCTACGAACAGGTGAAAACCACGCTGCACGACAACTTCGGTACAGATCACTTTGACTTTTTGATCAATAACGCAGGAACGGCCCTCTATGCTCCCATTGCAGAAACAACCGAAGCGCAGTTTGACGAAATGGTTAATATTCACCTGAAGGGCGTCTTTTTTCTGACACAAAAGGCCCTTCCCCTGCTCAACGACGGCGGCCGAATCATCAATATCTCTTCGGGGCTAGCCCGCTTCTCCTATCCGGGTTCGTCTGCATATGGCAGCATGAAAGGTGCTATAGAAGTCTTTACTCGGTACCTGTCCAAGGAGCTGGGAAGCCGGGGTATTGCAGCTAACGTAGTGGCTCCCGGCGCCATCGAAACCGATTTTGGCGGGGGGCGTGTCCGGGACAACGAGCAGTATAATCGTCAGATAGCCTCGGCAACGGCGCTGGGACGTGTCGGCTTGCCCGATGACATTGGTGGCGTGGTGGCATTCCTCTGCACTGAGGAAGCGCGGTGGATCAACGCTCAACGCATTGAGGTTTCGGGAGGTATGTTATTGTAATGTAGCCCAGGGTACGCGGGTTATTAAACACAGGTATTTGCTTAAGAATCGGAAAGAACAAGATAATCTTATTTTAGCTCTACTTAGGCGTAAACGTTAAAATAGGATTATCCTGTTAAGGTATATTTTATTTTAAGCGTATAGTTTTTTTGCACAAACGACAGAATAATACAAAAACCATAAAATCTATTAATTTTATATTAATAACTGTCCATCAATTAATTATCTCAATAAAAATCTTGGCAGGTCGAATATTGCTTTATAAATTAGTGGATTATTCTCATAATCCTCTCTTCGACTATGTTATCTACTCACTCAACTGGTTTGCCTTCCGTAGCTACCAAAAGCTGGTCGGCACCGCAGCGTCAGGAGTTAATTTGTTTCGATTGCTTATCCCAGGCACTCGATTATCGTGAGTCAATAGTAGAGCAAATTGGCCAGCATCACAGCATCATTCGGTTGGCCAAGTCGCTCTTTGGTGTAGCCCCACTGCCGTTAGTTCAAGTGTTGAAGGCCGCTGGATTTACAGTCATGGTTCGGTAAGAAAGTGCCAATTAGCCGTTGAGTATCTGTTGGTGTAGATTAAAGATCGTCTGGTCTCAGAAAGTTTTGTAACACACTGGGTTACTTTTTTTACTCTGGAGAATTAATAGATGAAAACTTTCTGACCACTAAAACTTCTTACCCCCATGGCAAAATCTGCCTTTTTTCTGTTAGCAATGATGGCCCTGGCTACAGCCTGCTCTAGCACCAAGACCGAGACGAAAGAAACGTCTACAACTGTAACAGACAGCACCGCTAGCATGTCGTCTGACTCATCGTCTACCCAAATGGCTGGCGATTCAGCAACGAGCGATACGACCAAGAGAGATTCGATTAAGTAATTTATTTACGTAGAATAATACCAAAGACCTTCATTCGTGGGGGTCTTTGGTGTTTTAGGGCTAGCTATATATTTATTGACATCAAATTCAATTTTTAAGAGTATAAAAGGCAGGCATACAGGTTTGATGAAGAGCAGCACGATTCGGGTCTGAGTAATGTTACAGGGTTAATTCTTTCCGAAAAATATGACGCTGCTAATCGGCTGATCAGCGTATTTGAATTGATTGTGCCCTATTCATCGATAGTATCTCCATAATGGCCAATTTGATTATCGACAGCCAAAAAGATCGTACGTACGACGCCATTGTAATTGGCTCCGGCATCAGCGGTGGCTGGGCCGTTAAAGAGCTTACTCAAAACGGCCTTAAAACCTTACTGCTCGAACGGGGACGTGACGTCAAGCACGTTACCGATTACCCTACCGCT
Source organism: Spirosoma soli (assembly GCF_042684525.1). Taxonomy (NCBI): domain Bacteria; kingdom Pseudomonadati; phylum Bacteroidota; class Cytophagia; order Cytophagales; family Cytophagaceae; genus Spirosoma; species Spirosoma soli. The sequence goes on from NZ_JBHULN010000001.1 coordinate 633,124, forward strand.
ACCCTGAACCCTTGGGAGTTAGAACATAGGAACGAGGTACCGCTTCATATCCGCAAAGACTACTCGATTGCCAGCAAGAACTACGCGTTCAAAGAAGACACCGTCCATTTTTTCGCTAAAGACAGCGACCAGCCGTATGTGCAGGAAAAGCCCTTCGACTGGGTACATGGCTATCAGGTAGGCGGACGTTCGCTGCTGTGGGGTCGGCAAACGCAACGCTGGAGTGATTTTGATTTTACGGGTCCCGCCCGCGATGGGTTTGCCGTTGACTGGCCCATCCGGTACGCCGATATAGCACCCTGGTACAGCCGCGTCGAGAAATTTGCCGGGATTACGGGCAATAAAGATGGGCTGGCTACGCTGCCCGATGGTGAGTTTTTACCTCCGCACGAAATGAGTTGTGTAGAGTCGTATTTTAAAGCGAAAGTCAGTTCCCGCTATAAAGATCGGCACGTCATTATCGGGCGAGCGGCTCATTTGACCCAGTCTCAGCCGATTCACTACCAGCAAGGCCGGGCGCAGTGCCAGCACCGGACGCTCTGCGAACGCGGCTGCCCCTATGGCGGCTACTTCAGCAGCAATGCCTCAACAATTCCGTGGGCGATGCGAACGGGTAAACTCACCCTCAAACCCGGTTCCATTGTTCACTCGATTATCTACGACGAGCAACATAATAAAGCAACAGGCGTGCGCGTCATTGATACCTACACCAAGCAGATGACCGAGTATTACGCCCGCATCATCTTTGTGAACGCATCAGCCCTGCACACGAACCTGATTTTGCTCAACTCAATGTCTACCCGTTTTCCGCAGGGCTTAGGCAACGACAACGGCTTGATGGGCAAATACATGGCGTTTCATAGTTACCGGGGACGTATTACGGCTGAGTATGGAGGCTTATTGGACAAAACAACCGACGGGCGTCGGCCCAATAGCAGCTATATCCCCCGGTTTCGCAACGTTTATAAACAGGAAACCGACTTTTTGCGCGGCTACGCAGCTACATTTTATTCGTCCAGAGGTTCTATCCAGAATCAGCAGCCCATTGGTGCATCGCTCAAAGAAAATCTGTTAAATCCTGAGTTAGGCAACTGGCAGGTAGGTTCGGCGATGATGGCTGAAACGCTACCTAAAGAGAGCAGTACCGTTCGGCTTGATCCGGTGCTGACCGATCAGTACGGCATTCCTCAGTTGCGCGTGTCGGTGACGTTCGATGATAACGACGAGAAGGTTCTCAACGATTTCTTCGAGCAATTCACTGAAATGTACACCGAAGCTGGCTTTAAAAACATTCGGACGATGGATACGAAGCGCTTACCCGGTAGTGAAAACCACGAGATGGGCGGGGTCCGGATGGGTAAAGACCCGAAAACATCATTGCTGAACAAATGGAATCAGCTGCACCACTGCAAGAACGTATTCGTAACGGATGGCGCCTGCATGACGTCAACCTCCACGCAGAATCCGTCGCTGACCTACATGGCCCTGACGGCGCGGGCGGTCAATTACGCAGTCAGGCAGATGAAAGCGATGCATCTCTAGTACACATTCGTCTACCTTTAACACTTTCTTTGCCGGTCTGTCGCCTGGGTAGCACTTCGTTGTATTTTGATGGGTAAAACGAACACTCCTTACCCATCAGCGTATGAAAACGGTATTAACTGCCCTGCTCTTTCTGGTAGGCTCTCAACTCATTGCTCAGTCAGCCCAGCCCGTCAACAGGAATGCCTCGCCCGAAGCCCGGAAGTTGTTGCAGTACATCTATGACATCAGCGGCAACCAATTGCTTTCCGGGCAGCACAATTACAACCAGGAGCCCAATCGATATTCCGACAGCGTAAAAGCCTTTACGGGCAAACACCCTGCGCTTTGGGGGACGGATTTCATCTGGAACGGCACAAAAGACAACGGTCCCGCTATTGTCCAGGAATCCATCAGAAAGCATAAAGAAGGTTACCTCGTTACGCTCATGTGGCATCAGGGACGGCCTACCGACAATCCACCCTATGGCTGGCGAGAGAGTGTTCAAGGGAAACTCACCGATGCGCAGTGGCGCGATTTGATTACGTCGGGCACAGATTTGAATAAACGCTGGCTGGCTCAGATTGATAAGATCGCGGAGTACCTCAAAGAGCTACAGGCGGCCAACGTCCCGGTTTTATGGCGACCTTACCACGAAATGAACGGCGTCTGGTTCTGGTGGGGCAACAAGAAAGGAAAAGATGGCGTCGCCAAGCTATGGACGATGATGTATGACCGCTACACGAACTATCACAAGCTCAACAACTTGATTTGGGTGTGGGGTGCCAATGGCCCACGCGATATTCCACAGGATGAAGCCTATGCTTATGCTGATTTTTATCCTGGCGCTAACTACGTTGATATTTTGGGGACGGACATCTATCACTTCGATTACGAGCAAAAAGATTATGACGAGCTACTTCGATTGGCCAATGGCAAACCCATTGCATTAACCGAAGTAGGTGAACTTCCGAAGCCTGAGATTTTGGCGGCCCAACCGAAATGGGCCTGGTTTTTAGTCTGGTCGAGCTGGCTCTGGACGGATAACACAAAGCAACGGGTGCGGGACGTATACGACCGTCCACAGACCGTGACCCTTGATGAGGTGAAGCGTTGAGGATCTGGAGTTCATGCTCAATACGTAAAATCGGTCAGGAATAACTAGATTTGCTTCAACAGACACTATACTTCCCTTAATCTCATATGAGCCCCGACCGTAGACTTGACCAGTTAGAACCATTGATGGCTGACGTACTTCAGAAAGTTGACCGACTTATTGAGGGACAAGGTCAACTTGTCGAGATTGTCACCAGTACAAAGACCGAACTCGAACAAGTTAAGACTACAGGAGAAGCCACCGCTGCGCAACTCGAACAAGTCAAGACTACAGGAGAAGCAACCTCAACGAAACTTGAACAGGTCAAGGCGACAGGAGAAATCACCGCCAATGGCTTAGCTAATCTGACTACATACGTCCAGCAAGGATTTGCCAGTGTCAATCAGAAGTTTGATATTGTTCAACAAGAATTTGCCAGTGTTAATCAGAAGTTCGATACTGTTCAGCAGGACGTAGCTGATCTGAAGGCGGGCCAGGAACTGATTTTACAGCTTTTACGGGAGAAACTTCCTTAACTATTGATTGTTGGAAATGGGTTCTGCGGAGGAGTTACATAAGCCTAAAATGGACCGGGCACTAGTTTACAGTTAAACTCCGGCGTTGTCCGATGGCGTTGGTGATTGTGATTCGTGTCGTGGTAGAGTCAAGGCTGAGAAACCGACCCGATTGCGATAAGAACGACGAACCGTAGTAAAACTCCTGCTTTTGCAGCTTGCCGTTTTTGTAATAGATCATTGCACTCACATCATCAGGCTCTAGCTTAACCGGCCTTATCCTTCTTCGCAGTTTAAACAGTTTTAGGGCATTGTTGTTCTGACTGGCCGCTAGCCAGTAGCAGCCTTTTTCAGTAGCTATTTTAACTAAAGCTTTGCCGTTACCCGGAATGTAAAGCCCACTCTGCAACATAGATTGCGGTTGGAAATTCCCCTTTCCGTTTCCTCTGAGCAGTAAACCATTCAGGGCATCATAGCGACCAATTGACACGTCGGTACCATAATCATTACCAGTTATGACGACATCCAGATTTCCATCACCGTCATAGTCGTCGACAACCATGCCGTTCAGGGTAGAAATCTGTGCTTGGACGAGTAACGGAATCAGTGCAAATTTGCCATTGCCATCATTGCGGAGGTAGCAGGATTGCGTCGTAGTGGCCTTCAGCCGAATTGCTCTTTCTTGTTGCTCGGGGGTCAGAATATCATCCAGTGTAGCCGTTGCAAACGACTTAAAGTCAATGTACTTCTTCTTTAAGCTATTCATCTGCTTAATCAGATCTTCGCGGCCATGTGCCGGAAACTCCCTCTTGCGGCCCTCCTGATCGGGTAAAAACAGCGAAGGAATGGCAGCATAGTTACCATTCTGGTCAAAGTCGCCAGCCGTGATGTAAATCGGATACTGATCGCTGGCCTGATATAACGTATTTAGTCCAGTGTTGCCAACAATGTAATCCATTCGTCCGGTGTGCCGGAAATCGCCGGCTACAATGGAATTCCATAATCCGGGCTTATTGCCGAGGCCCGTTTTGTCGGTGATTGAGGTATAGGTTCCTTTATTATTCTTAAGCACGGTGATGGGCATCCATTCGCCCGCCAGCAACAGATCGGGCCAGGTATCGTTATCAAAGTCGGTAAACAGGGCGTCGCATACCAATCCAATCTGTTTCAGAGCAGGGGCTACGTCAGCGGTCACATCGGTGAATTTGACGTGTCCTTTGTCGCTGTCGTTTCTGAAAATAAAGCTGGATACCGGCTTAGGATAAGCCCAGGGTTCTACTCGTCCTGATACAAACAAATCGAGCTTACCGTCTTTGTTGTAGTCGGCGGCCCGTACGCAGAGTTTGCTGGTCAGGTTTTGGGGTAAAGCGTTGGTCGCCACATTGAAATTGCCTTTCCCGTCATTTATGTACAGTTGGTCTTGATAAGCGGGGCTGTTTGGCGCACTCTTATACCCACCGCGGGCGATGTACACATCAACGGCCTTATCACCATTGGCGTCGAACAGCAGTATCCCTTCGTCTTTATAATCAATTCCGCTAGCAAGTACTGGGGATAGGTTTCGTTGCACAAACTTACCATTGGCCTGTTGCAAAAAAGTCTGCGCCGGATCGTGAGCATTACCCCCAATGACAAGGTCGTCGAGACCGTTGCCGTCAACATCACCAACGGCTAATCCGGGGCTGTACTCCGACAGCTTGTGGGGCAGTAACTTTTGAATGTTAAAGTCAATGAAATCGAACTCACTATGTTTGTAGCGGATGCCCGACGATTCAGTGACGTCTTTAAACAGCGACGTTCCCGCCAGTGCAGGCTGCTCCCACGAGAAGGGCGTATTGGCCTCGGTGTTGGATACCTTGAGCACCTGATCCGCTTTAACGTTACGTAACACCTGCTTTTTGCCCGTAGGCCATTTAATCACGACCGAGTCAAGCAAAGTGGTGCTGCCTAACCCAAAATGAGCAATACTTTGGTGCGTTGACAGATACCCGCGGTACGGCGTGTGCTCGTAAACCTGTTGCTTTCCGTGATCGTAGTAGATGGTAGCAAAAGTTCCAAAGCCATTACAATTCTTTCCGGCACCGCTAAATTTTATCTGCAAGTAATGAGCCGTCTCTTTAGTCTGGTCGCGGGCAGTGTTTCGGTACAGGATGGCTTCGTCGTTGATGTTGTTAACCACCATATCCAGCGCCCCGTCATTATCAAAGTCGGCGTAGGCGGCCCCATTTGAAAACGTAGGTTGCGTGAGCCCCCAGCTTGTTGTTACATCGTTGAAGTGAAGGTTACCGTCGTTGGCAAACGCGTAGTTATGTAGTTTAACAACCGGTATTTTATCCAGCAGTTTCTGTTTGTCGACCATCTCGTAGGGTTGCTCAGCCCGGTACGCGATGAAGTCATGGTCGGTTACGTCTTTGGGATACCCATTGGTTATGATCAGGTCGCGGTAGCCGTCGTTGTTGAAGTCGCTCAGCAAAGGGGTCCAGCTCCAGTCAGTTTGAGCCACCCCGCTCATGAAGCCAATTTCGCTAAACGCAGGGCTCCCTACCGAGTCTCGTGGACCGATCCGGGGTCCCTGATTTAACTGAACTGTATTGCGAACGTATTGATGCTGGTAGCCATGCAGGTCAAAATTGAGATAGCTGGCGTAGTTGTTGGCCCCCATCATCATCTTCTTGCGGTAGTTGTCCTCCGGATTCATATCCAGCTCGACCAGGTCGGCCAGGCCATCGTTGTTAATATCGGCAATGTCCTGTCCCATCGCATTGAAGGAGGTATGCTTGAAGTACTCACGCGTTCGGTCGGTGAATGTCGGTCCCGCTCCGGCGGGGGTGCGGCCATCCGACCGGTCGCCACGGCTGTTATGATTGTTGATGTACAGGATATTGTTCGACAGGAAGTCATTCGCCACCGAAATATCTTTCCAGCCATCGAGGTTAATGTCAACAACGGTGGCGGTATGCCCGTAACCATCCAGAGTAATGCCAGCCTCTACGGATACGTCCTCATAGACGGGGTGCTTCATGCCAGCGGACCAATTGTTGCGGTACAACCGACCCCGGCTCTGGCTGATTCCGCCTTTGATGACTCCAAACTTACCCGGATTCACTTCGGCCAGCGCTTCATTTACCACAAGGTACATGTCCAGGTCACCGTCGTTATCGTAATCAAAGAAGTTGGCCATCGTTGACTGAACATGAATGTCGAGACCGTATTCGGCAGCCATTTCTTTAAATATTGGCACGCCTTCTTTGTTCAATTTCTGATTGACGTACAACAGATTACGTCGTTGCAGCGAGTCTTTAGCGAGTGTGTTGCACACATAAATATCCGACCAGCCGTCGCTGTTGATGTCAACGATAGCGACCCCTCGCCCCCAACGCCCCTTACCGTCAACCCCGGCGGTTTGTGTGACGTCGTTGAATGCAAATCCGGCTGCTTCTTTGCCTTTATTGAGATAGAGCCGGTTCGAAACCCGATTGCCTACGAAATAAATATCCGGCCAGCCGTCGTTATTGAAGTCGCCAATGCCTACGCCACCCCCGTTATAGATATTGACCATATCCAGCGGGTTAATTGAATCGTCTTCGGTGATCTGGTTCGTAAAGTTGATGCGTGACTGCGAAGACGGCACAGCCTCAAACAGCGTATTTTTTTTACAGGAAGTGAAGATTAGCAAGCACAGGCAAACGCAAAAAAGGCATTTCATGGCAACGTAATAAAAAAGGATTGGGCGGTTAGAAACGCCCTGAATAGCTAACGCTGAAGGCGTTGTAAAATTTACAAGCCTTCAGCGTTATTGGTGAATACACGATGTTGAACGTAGTCTGGAGACTAAGCCAAACGCCTGACAGCTATTTATACCCCGGGTTTTGTTCGAGTTTCTGGTTCGTCGCTATCTGCTTTTCCGGAATTGGCATCAGGTCTTTTCCAGGAGGCACGGTGATGCCGTATTTTTCTTTAACGTAGTTCAGATGTTCGCCCGACCGTCTCAGAATAAACCAAAGCGAAAACTCACCCGCCAGCTCATGCCGATACTCATTGAGGAGAATGGACGTAACGTTTGTACCGCTGGCTGCGCCTAAACCGGCCCGCTTCCGAATCTGGCTATTGATGACATCCAGCGCACCAGCCGTATTGCCGCTCTTCGCCAGGGCTTCGGCTTTGCTCAACAGCACCTGGCCATAGCGCATCAGAATTAAGTTCTGCCCACTGAAGATATAAGCCGGATTCCCCGAATTGCCCGTTGCATTCGGATCGCGCCAGGTTTTGACACCGTAGTAGCCCGAGCGCAGGTTATCAGAACCTTTCCAGGGCTTTTCTTTGGTACCCAGGGTGTTGATGCCGCCCCACTTTTCTTTAACCAGCGGATAGTTTTTAATCTGAATAGCCGGACTGGGATGCGTATCGCCGGGGCCGATCACGGTGGCAAGCTTGCGCGTATCGCCCGGCTCGAACGAATCATACAGCTTCTTATCAGCGTAGCAATACCCAAACTGAGAAATCTCTTCCGGTATGCCGAAGGTCGTCAGCCAATGAGAGTCATTCGTATGCCCCCACGACATATCCTGACCAGCGATGTACTGAATCTCAAAAACAGACTCTTTACCGTTCTGATTATTGAATTCATGGATGTTAATAAAATCTTTCTCCAGTTGGTAGCGATTGGTCAATTGCTCATACGTAGCGGCTGCGGCTGCATATTGTTTCAACCACATCTGCGCATCACCCAGGTAAGCTAACGCAGCCCCTTTTGTAGCACGACCCACATTCACGGCGGTTAAATCCTGCGGCCAGGGCAACAGCTCAGCCGCAGCTTTCATGTCGGCCGCAACGGCGGTGAACACTTCATCCTGCGTGTTACGGGGGTGACGACCATCGTCGGTTACCGTTTTCAGCTCCAGCGGTACACCGCCAAAGTTGGATGCCAGGTAATAGTAAAAAAGCCCGCGCAAAAATAGCGTTTCGCCCGTGAGCCGGTTCGCCAGCGTATCCGACATGATCTTATTAGTTTTCATGTTGGCAATGATCGGAATGGCCGAGTTCGCCCGGGCAATACCCTGGTAGGCCCGCGTCCAGAACAGATCCAAAGCCGCGAAATCGCTTTTTACTTCATACGTCTCGAAGAAGGTGTCGGCACCGTAGTTCTTAAAATCCTGCGACAGGAAATTCGCCTGATACCACAGCGCTTTCAGTGTAAAATCAACATCGTGGAACGTATCGTAAATGCCCGTTACGAGTGCTACGCCATCGGATTCTTTCTTGAATAGGGCATCTTCGGTGATTCCCTGGGTGTTTTTCTGCTCCAGGAAGCTCTCCTTACAGCTCGTCGGCAGCAACAAAACGGCTAGCAAACCGAGCAGGCATACATATTTATTAAATTTCATGTCAGACAATTTTTGAAGAGGGTTAAAACTGTACGTTCAGGCCTAGGGTATAGAAGCGGGATGTTGGATAGTTACCAACGTCGACTCCTTTCACGGTAGCGCTCGTACTACCATTGTTTGGGTCAGATACTTGTCCAATTTCCGGATCTAAACCTGAGTATTTCGTAAACGTCAACAGGTTCTGGCCGCTCACGTATACCCGAACCCGGCTTAACGTCAGCTTGCGCAGTAACGCAGCGGGCAGCGTGTAGCCAATTTGCAGGTTACGTAATCGCAGGAACGAGCCGTCTTCAATATACACATCCGACACACGAGTGTTGCCGCTCTTATCTTCCCGAACGGCTCTGGCGTAGGTCGTCGACCGGTTAGTTTCTGTCCAGCGGTTCAAATAAAAGTCTTCGCTTACGTTTTCAACCCCAACACCACCGTTGGTCGCCAGGCTTTCCAGGTTCCGCTTGGCGTAGTTCAGAATATCATTGCCGACCGAAGCATACCAGAACATGGAGAAATCAAACTGCTTATAAGAGCCATCGAAGTTAACACCACCGAAGAATTTCGGGATTGGGCTACCAATGATCACGCGGTCGTCTTCACCAACTCTACCATCGCCGTTAGTATCGACAAATTTGCGGTCGCCCGGCGAGGTCGATGATGCCTGATAGAAAGAGCCTACTCCGAAGTTGGTCACAGCGACGGCATTCAGGGCGTTAATCTCTTCCTGCGTCTGGAAAATACCTGCCGATCGGAATCCGTAGAAAGCGCCAACTTCGCCACCTACCTGCGATTGGGTGAAGGTTGTCCAGAGGTTAGTGCCAAAGTTAGGGAAGCCCAGGTCAGAGAAGTTACCAACGGATGTGAGTCCATCAGCAAAGCTCAGAATCTTGTTCTTCACCGTCGTTAGGTTCGCGCTGATTCCATATTTGAAGTCACGGCTCGATTCCCGGTATTCTAATCCTAACTCCAGACCGCTGTTCTGAATGCTACCGACGTTGCGAGTGGCGGTACTAAAGCCTGTCTGGCTAGGTACGTTAACATTTAGCAAGAAGCCACTCGATGTCCGGACGTAATAATCGGCCGTAAAGGTCAACCGACCATTCAGGAAGCCAGCGTCCAGGCCAATGTCCGTTTGGGTTTGATTTTCCCAGGTCAGGTTTGGGTTTGGTAAGCCGTTCAGTACCAGTCCATCGTAGTACGTTTTGGTTTGCCCAAATACATAGCCCCGGTTATCGATCCGGCTTGGTCCGGAACCATATGTGCCCTGGTATTGGAAAAGGCCAATGTTCTGGTTACCGGCTTTACCCCAGCTCCCTCTCAATTTCAGGTCGCTAATGGCATTGACAGACGCCATAAACGGCTCGTCTTTCAGGCGCCAGGCGGCTGACACCGAGGGGAAAACACCGTATTTGTTGCCTGGTCCAAACCGCGATGACCCATCGCGCCGTACGGTACCGGTTAACACGTACCGGTCAAGCAACTTGTAGGTCAATCGACCAAATTGAGACGCCAACGACCAGGTCTGCTGGTTACCATAAGGCGTTACGGTCTGGATAGAACCGACATTGCGCAGTTCATCGCTGATCAACCCGCTGCCGCTGGCCCCAATCTGGCGAAAGGTATTTTTCTGGGCCGACACCCCACCTACGAAATCAACGGAATGATTACCGAACGTCCGGTTGAAAGCTAACGTGTTCTCCCACAACCATTCGAAGGTATTATTGGCGTTCTGCGAGTAAAACGGTAAGGTCGCGGGCGATACCCGGTTGTTGGTCGGTGTAAAGTAATACCCTGAGTTATCGCTGCTATTTACGCCAAGGTTAGTTTTCACGCGCAGCCCCGGCATAAGCGCCAGTTCCAGCGAGGTGGTGGTGAGCAGGTTATTTCCGACCTGCTGGCGATCCTGGGTTTCCAGATCAGCAATGACGTTCGTATTCCCGGCAACGGCCGACACCCCTTTAGTGTAATAGCCGTAATTGCCATTCGCATCCTTCACCTGATCGGTGAGCGGGTTGCCCGTCATGGTTGGAATCAACTTGGTCAGGTTACCAATGCCGTTGATACCGCTTCCGAAAAACACGTTTCCGTCAGTGCGGGTGTACTTAACACTGGTCGACGCCTTCAGCCATTTGTTAGGTGTGTAGTCCAGGTTCAGGCTACCGTTATAGCGCTTAAAATACGAAAATTTAACCACGCCTTTCTGGTCGAAGTAGCCCAGTGAGAACGACGTCTGTACTTTATCGTTACCTCCGCGTAAGGCCAGGTTGTAGTTCTGGCGATACCCTGTTTGGTAGACTTCCTTCTGCCAGTCGATATTTCGCAGGCTCGATGGGTTACGCCATTCAGGTAAAACTGGGTAGGCTTCTTTGTCAGCGATCTCAGTAGCAAACTGAGCAAACTGCTGCGCGTCCAGCACGTTATATAGTTTAGGGATTGCCTGAGCTGATCCGTAGGCATCAAAAGCAACTTGTAAACCGCCCTGCTTACCTCGCTTGGTGGTGATGATTACGACCCCGTTAGATGCCCGGTTGCCGTAGATAGCCGTTGCCGACGCATCTTTCAGGATTTCCATGGAAGCAATATCGTTGGGGTTTAGCGCATTGATGCCGCCCGAAATAGGGTAGCCATCCACTACGTACAGCGGAGAGTTATCCCCAAACGTACCCGTTCCGCGAATTTGTACCGAAACACCACCGCCCGGCGAGCCATCGTTGTTGGTCACCTGCACCCCCGGCGACCGGCCCTGCAGCGCCTGATCCAGCGTGGTCACCGGCACCTTTTCAATCTGGGCCGCACTGACCGAACTGATGGCCCCCGTGACGTCTTTCCGTTGCTGCGTACCATAACCGACGACCACCACTTCGCTCAGCGACCGGGAATCCGGAACAAGGCTAATGTTGATCGACGATTGCGTTCCCACAACTACCTCCTGCGCAGTATACCCTACGCTACTGAAGACCAACGTGGCCGCATTATTCGGAACGGGTATGCTGTATGCCCCATCTGCGTTCGACACCGTTCCGCTAGTTGTTCCTTTCAGGGTGATGTTTACCCCCGGCACACCGCTATTACCCTGGGCATCCGTTATTTTTCCGGTGATCTGCCGACTTTGGGCAAAGACGTTATAGATGCTTAGAATCATCAGTAGCGTAACAGCCGTCAGCTTTTTACGCATGCTGATTCTAGAAAATGATAAAAATTCTGTCATTGTGTATTTAATAAAAGTTGGTTTAAATAGTACGCAAGGAGCTGGAAAAGACGCATGACGTCTTTGCATGAAAGAAGGAAGCGATGAGAACACTACAGTTTCTGGTTGTGCCAATTAGCTTCTCAACATGACGAATTGAAATCGGGGATTTTTTATGCAGGGTAAGGTGAGTCAGACAGCTTCTGTCGCGCAAAGCGGTTACACTTACCGATCGCCATCTACTTGGCTACGTTGCGATTAGTCACAAAAAGCGCTAAACCATAGAGTGCCTGGAGTAAGCCTCACGAGACGGGATGCATAAAGTAGATTTATTCGGTTCATAAAGCTAAGGGTTTAGGGTGTTAGAATTCAGGAATGATTGGCATCGTTGAGACGACTTTAGCGGCACGTTGCCATTCGTCAGCCTCCACAAATAAGCCTTACAACTAGGAGTAAGTACTACTACCCAAAATTAGAATATGCCCCACTAAAGTATATAATACTTTTTTATCAAATAATGATATGTATATTGAAATCATATAATATTGGCAATTTAAAATACCACGGCATTGAGCTGTATTTACTTTTTTACGTATTTAATTGCATGGCATTATTACTCATAAATATAGTTTACAGGTTGATTAAAGCGGATTTTTAAGACGTAGCGCGCTCACTAGACTAGTCAGCCTTGACCTATGGTTATCAGTAATACCAACTTGCTTATGTATGGGCTAATTTTAGCTTATTCCTAGCTATCACCTAGTTTAAAGACAATGCTTCATTAACGCAAAAAGGGCCAACAAGGCCCTTTTTGCGTTACTAGTTAAAGGATACTTTCTACTCTTTCAGATTCTTAAGATAGGCAATACTTTGGGGCACCTGCGTATCTTCTTTGTTGCTTTCGTCTTCAATGTAGTAGTGCTGAATGCCAACCTTCTTGGCGGTTTTCAGCACAGCAGGCATATCAATCTGGCCTTCTCCCAACACAACGTCATTCTCGGGAGGTGTACCACCGCTAAGATCGCCCTTAATGCCTTTTTTGAGGTCTTTCAAGTGCATTAGCTTCCAGCGGCTGCCGTACTTGTTTAACAGCTTAACCGGGTCGGCGCCACCGTGGGTAGCCCACAAAATATCCATCTCGAAAGAAACGTACTCTGGATTGGTGTTCTTAACGATATAATCGAAAAGCGTACCGTCCTGATAGGGTTGAAACTCGTAACCGTGGTTATGATAGCAAAAGGTTAAGCCATTCTCTTTCATCACTTTGCCAACACGGTTAAAATCCTCAACGGCCTTCTTAGCGTTCTCCAAGCTGAAGTTGCTCTTCTCATGAGGAATCCAGGCGACCATAACGTAGGAAGCACCCAGGGCTTTGGCCCGTTTCGCTACTTCTTCGGGATCTTTTACGACCTGTTCGTATCCTCCTCCCGTTGAGGTTAACTTGATTCCCCGCTCATCGAGTAGTTTCTTGAATTCTTCAACCGACATGCCTCTCGGAACGCCCCCTTCCATCTCGGTGAAGCCTAACGATTTGATTAAGTCTAAGGTCGCGACAACATCTTTAGGGAAATGGTTTCGGTATGTGTAAGACTGAACGCCAAGTGGAAAGGTATAGACTGGCTTACCCGACTGGGCAGAAACGCTGCTCAGGCTGAGGCAGCTTAAACCAATCGCGAGCACAGCAGAGGCCAAGAAGTTATAGGTGGTTTTGTGTATCATGGAGACGCTTATAGATTTTTTCGTTTCATTTCTTTCACCGCATAATCAGCGGCCCGGGCCGTAAAGGCCATGTACGTCAAGGATGGATTTTGCGTTGACGTTGAGGTCATGCAGGCTCCATCCGTCACGAATACGTTCTTGCAGTGGTGCAACTGGTTCCATTTGTTGAGCAACGACGTTTTGGGGTCTTTGCCCATGCGTACACCGCCCATTTCGTGAATATCCGAGCCGGGGTTAGAATGCGTATCCACAGCCTTCACATTTTTGAAACCGGCCAGGGTAAACATTTCGGTGAACTGCTCCATCCAATCCTTGACCATTTTATCATCATTCTCGGCCCAACCTGCGGAAGTGATGAGCTGCGGAATCCCGTATTTGTCTTTCAGATTGGGGTCCAGACGCACATGATTTTTCTCTAATGGAACCGTCTCGCCCTGCATCCAGCCGCTAATATGCCAGGGGCCAAGTTGCGGATTCAACAGATGCTCTTTGAGTTCAAGGCCCATTCCCTCCCGGTTTTGAACCATTCCCCGGCCTCCTCCCACACCCGTGGCGTATCCCCGTAAGAAATCGGTTTCCTGTTTGTATACATTCCGGAATCGGGGAACGTACCCATTGCTAGGGTTTCTGCCGTCGGTGGTCTTATCTTGGAAGCCATCGTACTCCGCCGAAATCTTTCCCCGGTAATTATGCCAGGCAATATATTTACCCAGCAAACCGCTATCGTTGCCTAAACCGTTGGGAAATCGACTGGAGGTAGAGTTCAACAGAATGAGATTGCTATTCAGGGCCGATCCGTTAACGAAGATGATGTTGGCGTAGAACTCCATCATCTGCATTGTATTCGCATCAACTACCCGAACGCCCGATGCTTTCCCTTTCTTCTCATCATAGATGATCGAGTGCACGACGGAATGAGGACGTAGCGTCATGTTACCGGTTTTCTCGGCCCAGGGCAGGGTCGATGCGTTGCTACTGAAATACCCACCGAATGGGCAACCCCGATTGCACAACGTACGGTGCTGGCACTGCGCCCGCCCTTGGGCCGTGTGAATGGGCTGCGGCTTGGTAACGTGGGCACACCGCCCCTGAATCAGTTGACGGTCTTTGTATTTTTGCGCAATAACGCCCTGCAAATGCGTCTCTACGCAGTTTAATTCAATAGGTGGCAGAAATTCGCCATCGGGTAGGGTTGGCAAACCGTCTTTGTTGCCCGATATACCCGCGAACTTCTCGACGTGGCTATACCAGGGAGCCAGATCGGCGTAGCGAATGGGCCAGTCAACGGCAAACCCGTCGCGGGCTGGGCCTTCAAAATCGAATTCGCTCCAGCGTTGCGTCTGCCGGGCCCAGAGTAGTGACTTACCACCAACATGGTAACCACGAGTCCAGGTGAAAGGCTGTTCTTCTACGAACGGTTGTTCGTCTGGTTTAATCGCCCAGTGCAGAGTCTCTTCCCGCAGGAACGACCGAGTTTTTCCGTACTGAGCACGCACCGCCAACGGAACCTGCCCCCGGTGTTCAAACTCCCAGGGGTTCATGTTCGCGGTGGGGTAATCGGTAACGTGCTTGACGTCACGTCCCCGTTCGAGCACCAACGTTTTCAGCCCTTTTCCGGTCAACTCCTTGGCTGCCCACCCTCCACTAATACCCGATCCGATCACGATGGCATCGTAGGTATTTGCGGCTTTAGCGTCAATAGTTAAGTATGCCATAGTTTTTAAAGTATTCGGTATACGGTTTACGGTGGCTGACGCGTCAGCCACCGTAAACCGTTATTTGGTTTGGGAAACGGCTTTCGTTGGAACGGGCACGCAGCCGTAATAATGACCGGGTATCATCTGGTAATTAAGAAACTTGGTCATTACGTACTCCGACGTAGTGAATCCCTGAATAGTCAGGTTTTTGACCAACGAATAGAAATCTTTTCGGTCGGCTTCCGGGGCGGTGGCTAGCTTTTGCAAGACCGCTGCCCGCTGGGTAGCATCGCACGTTAAAAAAGGTTGATTAAAGCTTTCTTTAGCAACCACGTCGACTGTATCCAGCCCTTTTTTAAAACTCTCCTGTGCAGCGGGCTCGTAGCAGTCGGCGATCATTTTCTGCACAAAGTCAGGTACACCTAAGCCTTTAGCTCCTAAACTATCCGAAGCTGGAATCAACGTATCAACAACCTCTGCCAATGTCTCAGCCTGGCTCTGTTTTAGAATACCGTAACTGATCTGCACCGAAGTTTTGGTCCAGGCATTAGCCCAGCCAGGTATAGCCAGCAGTCCCCCAGCTGCCAGAGCCATTTGTTTGATTGCGATTCGTCTTTCCATACTGGTTGATCCGTTAGCCTGCCGTTGCGGTAACTACCATAAAAGGAAGTTACTCGAATAAGGCTACTAGCTTTTGTTAAAATAATTATACAGAACGAATAATAAGTATCAGTTTCCTGGCTAGGTTATCCATACCGTCGAGCTTATCTCTTGGCGAACAAGATCCAGTCCACAACCATTAGATTTTTATCTTTTACGTCATCATTTCGAAAGACGAAAAACAGGTCGTTTAAGCCGACAGTTGACGTGATTGGAGCCGCAACAGTTTGCCACTGCGGCCCTCGCCGACCACCAGCACCTGCACCGGCGTTAGCTTCCGTAAGCGGTCCTACGTTTACTGTGCCGATCAGTTTGCCCGTCGGCGAGCCCGTACGAATTTCGATGCGGCCGCCCCGCGATGGCATGGCCGCTACGTTCAGCTCTAGTTTGGCAATCCCGGTGAGGTCGACCTCGTTAAAAGCGATATAAGACCCGTCTTTAATGTCGCCTACCCACGATTGGTTGCTACCATCCTGGTGCTTGCGGTCAGCATTGGCCGATTTCGTATACGTCTCGGCCTGCACCTTGGGATTACGAAGAATAATTAGTTTCCGTCCCGTTAGTGGCCCTGTAACAGGATTGCCTTTGTCGGTATAGCTGGCTGAGATTACGTAACTACCTTCCTCGTTGCCGCCGGTCGCTGAAGTTGGCGTGTAAGAGCCAACTAACGGTAACCGCTGACCTGCTTCGGCCGCCAGCGACAGAATGTACCGTACCATCTCACTAGTTTCGGCTTCGGTATGCTGTGGGTGTGCCGACATGACGTTTTTGCCCCAGTTCCCATTGCCACCCGTAATTACTTTTTTAGCCAGCATCGGCACGGCACTTTCCCCGGCTGGGCTATACCGCTTCGATACGTCGACCCAGGTGGGCCCGATCGATTTGGCGTTCATGGCATGACAGGCTTTACAGTCGCTGTTCGATACGAGCGTTTGTCCCTGAATGTATTTCGCGCCCACATCGCCCAGGTTCTGGCTGTTCGAAGTCAGCAGCGCGAGATCTTTACCTTCGGCGAGATAGTCAACGGCGAACTTTACCTGCTTAGGCTGTATGCCTTTATTGAGGCTACCGTCTTCTTTATCACGAACACTAACCGTGTAGACTAACGGTGTTTTGTCGAAGTAAAACGACCGATTTCCTTTTAGGGCAATGTCCACCTGTGGAGTTTCATTACCTACTTTGATTTCGAGTTCGGTGGTGGATCGCTGGCCTTCGGCGTCAATGACGGTCAGCTTAGGCCGGTACACACCAGGCTTAGCGTAAATGAAGGTTGGCGCTACGGCATTCGACTTCTGCCCGTTTCCAGACTCCCATTGATAGGTAATCTTATCGCCCCGGTCGTAGTCGAACGATTCTTTCGCCGAAAGTTTAGCCGTTAGCGGGGCGGCTCCTACAGTCTTTGGCGCGCTGATTTTGGCCACGGGACGACGGTTTCCTTCCGAGTATTCAATACGCAGCAACTGCGAATCCGGGTTACGCGCGAAGTAGTTCGCCCCATATGCCAGCACGTACATAGCCCCATCGCGTCCGAACTTCATGTCGATCGGTTTCGAGATGAACGTAGTGGGCAAGAACGATTCGATCTGTTTGAGGTCGCCAGCCTCGCTGAAGGTTAGAACCTTGATCCAGTTACGTGCCCATTCGTAGATAAACATTTTATTGTCGTAATACTTCGGAAACCGGACATCCGATTTTTTGTAGTCATTCATGTAATAAAAGGGACCGGCCATGGCACTCCGGGAGCCGGTACCGAGCATCGGAAACTCGGCTGATTTATCGTACGGATACCAGATCATGGCTTTCTGCGCCGGTGGCAACACTTTAGCTCCCGTGTTATTAGGCGATTCGTTCACGGGCTGTTCAGGATTAAAGATGGCGCCCACTTTGTTGCTGGCAAAGTCAAAGTCGGCGTACGCTTTGTTGTCGCCCACAAAATAAGGCCAGCCATAATTGCCAGGCTTACGGGCCTGATTCCATTCGTCCTGACTTTTTGGTCCCCGTTCGCTGGCTGTTCCGCCATCGGGGCCTACATCGCCCCAATACAGAAAGCCGCGCTTGTCGACCCAGACGCGGTAAGGGTTTCGGGCACCCATGACATAGATCTCAGGGCGACCCTGCGAGCCATCTTTTGGGAATAGGTTACCATCTGGAATCGAATACGTACCGTCCTCAGCCACTTTAATCCGGAGAATTTTCCCCCGCAAATCGTTCGTATTACCCGAGGATTTTTGTGAATCGAATGGTGCCCGACCGGGGCGCTCATCTAAGGGTGAAAACCCATCGGATTCTTTCGAGCTGGTGTTGTCGCCCGTTGATAAGTACAAGAGTCCATCCGGTCCGAAGTACACATTACCGGCCGAATGACAGCAGGTTTCACGCTGCACCGGCACCTGCATTACGATTTTTTCCGATGCCATGCGTAGGCTGTCGCCCGTAAACTCAAAGCGCGATAAGTTCTGCACGGGCTTACTGCCCACGGGCGAGTAATACAGGTAAACGAAGTGGTTCTTCTCAAACTTAGGGTCGAGTTCAAGACCTAACAGGCCGTCTTCGTAGTTGCCGGTCAAATGAACGGGCAGCTTATTAATAATTTTGGTGGCTTTGGCTGTAGGGTCATAAAGCTTGATATTGCCCTTACGTTCAATGAATAGCACCCGGCCGTCGTCCATGACTTCCATCTCGATCGGCTCTTCCATGTATGAATCGAGTATGGTCGAGGTAAAGCGATTTTCTTCAGGCGTACGAGCCGTATGCGCGTTCTGGTAGTTCAGGGCAGCACCTTCCATCGACTGCTTGATACCATCAGTAATCTGTCTGGCCAGCGTCTGATCGGCAAGATTCCCAGCGGCTGCGTAAAATACCTTGCCGCCATCATAAGTCTTAGTCCAGAAAATGGGCTTGTTGGCATCAGCGGGGCTATTTCCTCCGGACAGCATGTCGTTATACCAGGGCCATTGGTAGGTCGTGAAGCCCCCGGCGTTAACGAGGCCCATCCCCCCTCCTGCCTGCACAAACCGCTCAAAATCGTTTTGCTGCCAGGTATCCAGCACATCCGGAGACGTTTGGAGGAAAATAACGGCCCGGTAATTTTTCAGCGAATCTTCGGCGATGTAAGCGGCATTAGAGGTCGTGTCGACGTTAATTCCATTTTGGGTAACCAACGTCATTAGCGTTCCGGCTGCTACGGAAGCCGCCTGCTGATTGGTGCTATTCTTCAGGAAGATGAGTAGTTTATCTTCTTTGCGGGTATGCCAGCCCATTAGTGCCAGCAAAAGCAAGGCGGTACAAGCGGTGCTTAGAAACGACCGAGTTCGCATCTGTATATAATTGTTGAGTAGAAGCTGTTTCCTGACTACAACTAGTCGTAGTCGGGAAACAGCTATAATATCGTAAGTTAACTACTTAGGCCATCGTAAAGAAGCTTCCTCACCCAGCTATTCAACTTAGTATTATAGATGGCTAAATTAGTACTAATCAAGTATGAAAATTCATACACTCGGCTGGTCACAAGTATTTAGTAGTCTAGCTTTGCCAGATAATCAAAATCATATTTAGCGCTTTCCATAGCGGTCTTCGGGTATTCTTCCTGTTCGACAAAGAAGTACTTAACGCCCGATTTGTCCATATTTTGTAGCATTTGCCTGACGTTGATCTGGCCCTTACCAAACTCCGTACTTTCTTTTTTGGCCTTGTCCATATCTTTCAGATGCCATAGCGGGAAACGACCGGGAAACTTCTTGAAATAAGCAAGCGGGTCGTTGCCGGTTACGATGACCCACCCTAAATCCATTTCCATTTTCACCAGGTCAGGGTCGGTTCGCTCCAGCAGAATGTCGTACAGCACCTTGCCATCCACTTTGTCAAATTCGTACTCGTGATTATGGTAGCCGAACACGAGATTCGATTTTTTACAGGCTTCCGCAGCCTTTGAAAACGTATCGGCGCAACGCTGATAATTGGCAACAGTTTGCCCCTCCGACGGTAGCGATGAGCACACCAGATAGGTTTGACCGGCTTCGGCCGCCATGTCAATTGATCGCTGCCAATCGTCGTCGACGTGTACATGACCACTGCGGACAGTCATGCCCAGGTCACCCGCAATCTGCTTAATTTCTTTCGGCTGCAATCCATAGAAATGGCCTTTCGCGCTACGGGCCGACTCCAGTTCCTTGTAGCCGATTTTAGCCAGTTGTTTCAGCGTTCCCGTAGCATCTTCCAGCATCTCTTTGCGAACTGTATAGAGCTGAATGCCAACGTTCTTCACTTTGGCTGCCTTTGCCGGGTTAGGTGCCAGAATGGTACTGGCTGCCAAACAGCCCGATACTTTTAAGAATTCACGTCTTGTTTTCATAAATCAGGAGTAATCGCTTGTCAATAGTTATTGATATTCGAGGGGTGTTGGCAAGAAACTCTACTAGCTTTGTTGTGACACCTGTGGGCAAACGAAAGTAGATGTCTATAGCCCCATTACAAAGAAACGGAGCTACGAACATCTACTTTAGGGATTGTATGACGTAGCAATCAGTAAAACAAACGTATGCCTAACCTAACTAAGCATTAGTGGAGGTCCACTGCCTTAACCATGTCTGTCCTTATTTTCCCTTCATCAGATTATTCAATACAGACTTTGACACCTTGATTATTGTGCCGTGGCGGGTACCGGTGGGGAAGTCGATTTTGTCTGAGATGTCGGTCCAATTTGTGAGATCGGCAGATTGAACCGCTCCCATTTTTTTGTTGGTATACTTATCGAAATAAACTACCCAGTTCTGGCCAATTTTGGCGACGGTCGGCCCTTCGGCCCAGTACGCTCCGGTAATTGGTGGAGTCGGCTTCGAATAGCCCCCTGTAAGCGTGTTACTCCGGGCAATACGAATGTTTTTCTGGGGTGGTGTGCGGGTTTCGTCTTTCAAGAACATTACGTACTCGTCCTGGTTTTTTACAATCGTTGCGTCGATGACGTTGAAGCCCTGGTCATAAAGCAACTGGGTATCACTGAACGTCTTGAAGTCTTTAGTCGTCACGTAGTACATTCGGTGATTGTACTTTTCGTCGCCCGCTCCTTCCGACTTCGGAAATCGGCCGGGTATCGTGGTAGCCCAGTAAATCATGTATGTTTTCTTGGCTTCGTCGTAAAAGATTTCAGGCGCCCAGCAGTTCAAGGCCGTTGGTTCATGCGCCATCACGGGGATAAACTGTTGCTCTGACCAATTCGCTAAGTCTTTTGAATTCGCGTAGCCGATGCCTTTATCGTTCCAACTCACCGTCCAGACCATATGGAATGTTTTGTCGGGCCCCTGAATGATGCAAGGGTCACGCATGAGCTTGGTGTTGCCAATTACAGGGGTTACGTATGACTTATCATCATTGAGGGCTTTCCAGGAATAGCCATCCAGACTATAGGCCAGATGAAGGCCATCCTGTCCATTATCACGAAAGGATGAGAATAGGTAAACGTCTTCGTTTGACTGAGTTTGCCCCCAGCTGAGGGAATGAATCAGTAAAAAAACAAAAAGAATCAGGCTGTTTTTCATATAAAAATTAGGGGTGAATGTAGGTTGTTATTAGTTATGAACATACAACCAATGACAGCTAATGACTATAACCTAAAGACACCAAAACCCCGAACCTAATGAGCAGCGTGAAAAGCCACCTACCGTTTTTAGCCAGTAAGACCGGATAATTACCGTTGGTTAAACATTTCGTGGGTTGTTGATGCAGCTTTTTTAATTTCGCTTTATCTTTTACTCGACTTACCCGACAGTTAGTTTAATTATGACGTACGAAGCGTGGCTGCTTTTCTTTTTGGGTATTGTAACAGCAATGCTACTGTATAACGTCGTACAGTGGGGCCTATACCGCGAACGCGTTTATGGCCTTTACACAGTGTATATGCTCGTCTGGCTAAGTTACTTTGCCCTGCGCGTTACTCCCCTCCCGAATGGTCTGGCAACGTTTGTCCGGATTATAGGTCCCATGGCCGCTTACTTCGTCTACTACGACTTCACCATTGCTTTTCTTAATGTTCGCGAGAACCAGCCCCGACTGCTTCGGCTGTTCAGGGCTACGCAGATTGGCTTGGTAACCTATGCGGTGATAGAAATCGGATTCTGTTTGCTCTCCGATTATTGGCAGCAGCCTATGCACGAGTTGATCCATTCGCTGGTTCGGATCGTGCTGGCGGTTCTATCGGGCTACATCATTCTTAGCCTGTATCAACGTAAAGACCTGATTACCCGTTTTTTTATCACGGGCTCGGCCCTGCTGATACTAGGTGGCCTGGTGGCCATGATTTTGACACTGACCCTACCCGATTACGACACCGACGCTTTCTGGCATGCGCCCCTAACTTATATGCAGATTGGCATTGTGCTGGAGCTCATGTTTTTCTCACTGGGTTTAGCGTACAGCCATCGGCAGGATGCCGTTAAGAAAGCGATGTTCGAGCAGGCACTCACCCGCGAACGCGAACAGCGCTGGCGAGCGCAACTGGAAGCCGAATTAGCCGTGCAGCGCCTGAAACAGGAAGTAACCGAAATGCACATGCGGGCGTTGCAGGCACAACTGAGCCCTCATTTTCTGTTTAATAGTCTTAACTCGCTCTCCTCCTTAATTGCGGATGATCCGGCTAAAGCGGAGCGGTTTGTCGATGAATTGTCCAGCGTGTACCGGTACTTACTCCAGGCAAACGACCGCGAACTGACACCCCTGGCAACGGAGATGAAATTTATCAACTCTTATTACCACCTGCTGAAAACGCGCTATGGCAAGGGCATTTGCCTTCAAATTGCTATCAGCGACGCGCATCAGGAGTGTTTGTTACCCCCATTGACGCTGCAATTGCTGGTCGAAAACGCCGTTAAGCACAATGTTGTCTCGGCGAGTAACCCATTGACTATTCACATTTTTACGGATAGTAATGGCAGCCTGATCGTACGAAACAACCTGCAACGCAAGCGACTCAACCGGCTGGCCTCCACTAAGAAAGGCTTGCAGAATATTAACCTGAAGTATAAGCTGCTCAACCAGCCGCCCATTGACATCTGCGAGACCGACGAAGCTTTCGACGTTATTGTCCCGCTCATTCCTTCCACAGAAGAACTCGTATAACGTTCCTATTGGCTCAGCAACCGGGCCGCCTGCTGATCAACTAACCAAACCAGCTCACCATCCTGCGGTTTAATCACCTGCGAAGGATATTTATCGGGTTGGTACGTGCCTTCCAGCACTTCTTTCAGCGGCTCGGCTTTTTTGGGACCGGCAACCAAAAACGCTACGCAAGCCGCTCGATTCACAATAGGTGCCGTTAGCGTCAGGCGGTACATGTCCTGCTGGGTCAGGAAGTAGGCTTTCGTCCAGGCCGTTTGTTCATGCACAACTTCGGTACCGGGAAAAAGTGATAAGGTATGCCCGTCGTCGCCCATGCCCAGCAGTACCAGATCGAATGTCGGTCCGGTTTCGCCAAAGTATTCGTGCAGAATCCGATCGTAGTCGGCGGCCGCAGCATCGGGCTCCAGTTCAGTGCGCCAAACGTGAATTTGGGACTCCGGCGTGTACACATGCCCTAACAGCGTATCATAGGCCATACCGGCATTACTTTGCTCGTCATCAATAGGAACGTAGCGCTCATCGCCCCAGAAGATATGCAGTTGTAGCCACGGAATCTGATCGACGTAGGGCGACTTGGCCAGTAACTCGTGCAGCGCTTTGGGGGTACTCCCACCGGATAAGGCAATAGTGAACCGATCCTGTTTTTTTAGAACATCTTTAATCCGCTTGGCAATAAAGTCAGCCGCGGCTTTTGCCAGATCAGCGGGGTTTTTCTTAACGATGACTTGCATGGTCTTACTCAAATTTGTCAGGCGCAGACAGGCGCTTCGACGTATTATACAAAATCGTCACGCATGGGCGTAAACACATCAACCAACACGCCCGCTTCAACGCAAACGGCTCCGTGCCAAACATTGGGCGGAATGTAGTACGCATCGCCGGTCTGTAGAGTCTGTGTTTGCTCGCCAATCGTGATCGCGAATACCCCACTTTCGACGTAGCTCATCTGGGTGTGGTAATGACTGTGGGCCGCGCCGATACCTCCAGACTCAAAAGCGACTTTCACCATCATCAGGTTAGCGTCGTATGTCATGATCTTGCGTTTGACGCCCTCCGCCACCGTTTCCCACGGAAGGCTCTGATCATCGACAAAAAGGCTGGCTAACTGGGTCGAGGCCATAGTTTAGTTTATGGTATTGGGGTACGGTTGGCTGACGCGTCAGCAATCCTCTGGCGCCAGCCACCGTAAACTGTATGCCGGAAACCTAATTAATCATCCACTGAAATCCGTCTTTTTCAACGAGTTCATCGGCGGCTTTGGGGCCCCAGGAGCCTGGTTCATAATTCGGAAAATCCGTTGGGGCTTCGCTTTCCCAGGCATCCAGAATAGGCGTAACAACCTTCCAGGCCGCTTCAACCTGATCGGCCCGCATGAACAGGGTTGCATCGCCCGTCATCACGTCCAGCAACAACGTTTCGTACGCTTCCGGGTCCTGCCCTTCGTACGCTGTTTTGTAGCTGAACACCATTTCAACGGGGTCAATGGCCAGCGTTTGGCCAGGGCGTTTCACCTGAAACCGCAACCGAATGTCCATAGCTGGCTGAATGCCAATTATCAGCCGATTCGACTGCCAGGTTTGAGTAGCTTCGTCGGGGAAAGCGTAATCAGGGGCCGGTTTGAATTGAATCTTGATAATGGTCGTTTTTTCGGGCAACGATTTACCGGTGCGCAGGTAAAAAGGTACGTTTTCCCACCGCCAGTTATCTACGTAAAGTTTTACGGCAGCAAACGTTTCGGTTGCCGAGTCCGGCTTTACGCCTTCTTCCTGTCGGTAGCCGGGCATTTCTTTGCCATCTTTGTCTTTACCGGGGCCGTACTGACCCCGCACGGCTACATCTTTCACCTGTTCGGGCTTGATCCGGCGAATCGCATTCAATACGTCTACCTTTTTATTACGTACCTCGTTGGCATCGAAAGAAATAGGGGCCTCGGTCGCCACCATGCACAGCACCTGAAGCAGGTGGTTCTGAATCATGTCACGCAACGCCCCCGACCCCTCATAATACCCACCGCGCCCTTCCAGGCCTACGGTTTCGGCAGCGGTAATCTGCACGTATTCAACGTAACGCCGGTTCCAGATAGGCTCAAACAGCGAGTTCGCAAACCGCAGTGCCAAAATATTTTGCACCGTTTCTTTACCTAAGTAGTGGTCAATGCGATAAATCTGCTCTTCGGCAAACAGCCCGCCAAGTAAAGCGTTCAGTTCC
Organism: Spirosoma soli; assembly: GCF_042684525.1. Taxonomy (NCBI): domain Bacteria; kingdom Pseudomonadati; phylum Bacteroidota; class Cytophagia; order Cytophagales; family Cytophagaceae; genus Spirosoma; species Spirosoma soli. Next base: position 658,215 of record NZ_JBHULN010000001.1, read on the forward strand.
TGAGCGGTTTTGAGGTCGTGGCCGAAAGGTTTCTCAACCACAATGCGTACCCGTGTTTTGTCAGAACACAAGGGCAGTTTACCAAGGTTTGTGGCAATGCCAGGTACGAGTTGAGGAGCAACAGCCAGGTAGAAAATTACATTGGGGCAATCGCCCCACTCATTCTGCTTTTGCTGGACCAGATCGGCCATTTGGTGATACGCTCCTGCGTCGCCCGCATCGAACTGCATGTACGAGATGGACGGTGCAAACGACTCCCATGTATCATCGAGGTCCGTTTTGCGTCGAGAAAACGACTTAACGCCCTCTAGTAGCCGCTCGCGAAATGAGTCGTCGGTATATTGACTCCGCCCCAGACCGATCACAGCGAATCGCTCAGGCAAGTAACTGTCAATAAATAGGTTGTAAAGAGCGGGCGTAAGCTTGCGAAGGTTGAGGTCTCCGCTGCCGCCGAAGATAAACAGCACCGTTGCCGATGGCCGCTGGTTCGTAGCTGGGATCATAGTCCGGTTGTATTGACGGGCCGCAAATTACCGACGGTCCACGTTCCGAACAAGTTTATAAGGTTAAGGTTCCATAATGGTCCATAATCTGCTTGTTCAGATCGTCGTATTCTAATCAAACCAACTAAAACCCTTCGACAAGGGTAACGATCAACCAAATTGATAATCAACGCTTTAAATAAAAAATAGCTAAAGTCTATGATAAAGTCTAGTTGCCCATACCGGCCTACGTGCGGGCGAAGGGAATGTGTTTTATAAGAATGGGCAATTGCATTTCGTAACTTTTAGGCGCTTCCGTCAGTTTTGCACTCAGCATTGCATCGTAGGTGAAGAATATGGTACTTTGCCCCCCGCTTACAATCATTCTATCTCTTTATGAAAATTGCCATCGGCTCCGACCACGCCGGTTTCCGTTACAAAGAAGCCATTAAGCAGTACTTGATTGACCTCGGCCATGAGGTTATTGACAAAGGCACCGACTCCGAAGCATCGGTCGATTATCCGCGCTTTATCCGGCCCGTTGCCGAAGCTGTGGCCGCTGGCGAAGTGGAACGGGGTGTTGTGCTGGGCGGATCGGGGAATGGAGAGGCCATCATGTCGAACCGGATTAAGGGCGTTCGATGCGCGTTGTGCTGGAATGAGGAATCGGCCCGGTTGGGGCGGCAGCATAACGACGCCAACGTCATATCGATTGGTGAGCGGATGATGTCGGAGGAAACGGCGTTGAAGCTCGTCAAAATCTGGCTCGACACCCCATTCGAGGGCGGACGACACCTGACCCGAATTCGGCAGTTGGATGAGTAGTTAACGTTTGCGCCTGTGCCTATTCTGTGGAAGTACCTGAAGCCCTACCGATGGTTGGCAATCTTAGCTTTAGCCCTGGCGGGCGTTGCTCAGGTACTGGCATTAGTAGACCCCATTATTTTTGGTAAGCTCATTGACGAATACGCCACGAATCCCGGTCAAAAAACGGAATCGGAGAAGGTTTCGGGCATATTACAGTTACTGGGCCTAGCCATTGGCGTGGCCATCCTGTCGAATATAACCAAAGCCGTTCAGGAATACCTGACGCGGCTGATTGTCCAGCGGTTTGGTACAGATATATTCAACGATGGACTGGCCCAGACGCTCCGTTTATCGTACCAGGAGTTTGGCGATCAGAGCAGCGGGGCCACGTTATCTATTCTGCAAAAGGTCCGTACCGATACCGAGAAGTTTATCAATTCGTTTGTCAACGTCTTGTTTTCGTCCGTTGTCGGGATGAGCTTTCTGATCTGGTATGCTATTACCAAGCATTGGGCGCTGATTCCGGTGTTCCTGATTGGCGTGCTACTACTCGGTGGACTAACTGGCCTGTTGAGTAAACAGATCAAGACCACCCAACGGTCGATTAACCGCGAAACCGCTCTCCTGTCCGGCGTCATTACCGAGTCGTTACGTAACATTGAGCTGGTAAAAAGCTTAGGCTTAACCTTTCCTGAGATTCGGCGGTTGAAAGCGCAGACCGCCCGTATCTTCGAGCTGGAGATGTTTAAAGTGCGTCGGGTTCGGTTGTTGTCGTTCTGGCAAAGTACTACCCTAAACATTCTGAAGCAGTCCGTTCTGTTTACGTTGCTCTGGCTAATCTTTCGCAACGTACTGACAACCGGCGAACTCATCTCAATGCAGTTCATTTCGGTTGCCATTTTCAATCCGTTACAGGAGTTAGGCAACATCATTCTAGCCTATCGGGAGGCCGAAGCGGGGCTCAACAGCTTCGATCAGCTCATGAAACGGCCCATCGAGCGAAATCCGGAGTCAGCCGTGGAAGTAGGGCCCATTGAGCGACTTCGGTTCAGGAATGTGGTATTCCGGCACAAAGGCGCTGGTCAGAATGCTATTGATGGTGTATCGTTTGAGGCAAAACTTGGCGACACCATTGCCTTTGTGGGGCCTTCCGGCTCGGGAAAGTCGACTATGGTGAAACTATTAGTCGGTTTATATCGCCCCGTCGACGGAGAAATCTTTTACAACGACATCTCTACAAAAGATTTGCGCTTCAATCCGATGCGTCGGCAGATTGGGTTTGTTACGCAGGACACGCACTTATTTGCCGGAACGATCCGCGAAAATCTGCTTTTCGTGAAACCCGATGCCACCGAAGCTGAACTGCTCGATGCCCTCGATAAAGCAGCCTGCAATAACCTATTAACTCGTTCCGAGCACGGACTGGATACCCAGATTGGCGAAGGTGGCCTCAAAATGTCCGGGGGCGAGAAACAACGCTTATCCATTGCGCGGGCCCTGGTCCGGCAACCCCGCCTGCTGATCTTTGACGAAGCGACCTCAGCGCTCGATTCAATCACCGAAGAAGAAATCACGGATACGGTTCGCAGCGTGTCGGCGCTCAATGAGCAGATCACTATTTTGATTGCCCACCGACTGTCGACGATTTTGCACGCTACTACCATTTTTGTGCTGGAGAAAGGCAAACTCGTTGAAACGGGCGATCACGCTACGTTAGTTGCTAAGAAGGGACTATATTACGCCATGTGGCGGCAGCAAATCGGCGAGCGGAAGACTGAGATTGCCGACCGGGAAGCGTAGTAGTTCCTGTAAATCAACATAGTAGAGTTCCATTATGAACAAGCGTACCCGGCAAGTCAGTTACTTTCTGTCCAGTCAGTATTTTTCCGACGGCCTGCGGATCACGCTATCCATTCTTCTCCCCTCTTTGCTACTAGCCCAGGCCGATCAACTTGCTACGGGTATGGCCATGTCGCTGGGTGCGTTGAGTGTTAGTCTCAGCGACGCACCCGGCCCAACTGCGCACCGCCGTAATGGCATGGCCGCCACGGTGTTGGCAGGATTTTTAGTAACGCTGGTAACAGGGTTTGCCCGCATGAATATCTACACCCTTGGACTGGAAATTCTCTTGTTTGGTTTTTTCTTTTCCATGCTCGGGGTTTATGGCAATCGGGCGACTTCAGTCGGAACGGCAGCCTTGCTGGTGATGATTCTTATGATTGATCGTCCGCTCGATGCTGCCGGTATTTTACGCGAAAGTGCCCTCATTTTGGCGGGGGGCGTTTGGTATACGGCCATCAGTATGCTCTCCTCCCGGCTGCAACCTTATCGTCCTGCCCAGCAGGCGTTGGGGCAATGCATCCACGAGATCGCCAAATTTATGGCTATCAAAGCCGATTTTTATACTATCTCGACACGGTTAGATGATGATTATCGACGCTTACTGACTCAGCAGGTAACCGTCAGCGAAAAGCAGGATGCCGTGCGGGAGATTCTGTTTAAGAGTCGTCGATTTGTGACCGAATCTACCCGAACGGGGCGGTTACTCGTGCTGACCTTTGTGGACGTAGTTGATCTTTATGAACAGATCGTAGCCATGTATTACGACTATTCGGCAATTCGCGAACAGTTCGGGCAAACGGGTGTACTCGACACCATCGCCAGCCTCATTCGCCAATTGTCGGTCGAGCTTGATCATATTGGCCTGGCCATTCAATCGCCTGTACCTATTCGAAGAACAATTGATTACAGCCAATCACTCGAAGACTTAAAACGTACTATTGATGAACTTGGGGACCAAGAAGGAAATACACTGGTTCTGAAAAAAGTGCTGGTCAGTCTGCGCAACCTAACCCAACGGCTGGCTGGCATTCAGCAGAACATAACATCGCCTACGGTTGGGCCGATACGTGATGACCTTGAATACGGCCGGTTTGTCTCTCACCAGGAGATCGATGGCAAATCCATTCTCGACAACTTAACTCTCAGTTCATCCGTTTATCGTCATTCGATCCGGGTCGCCGTTGCTATGCTGCTGGGTTTCGTCCTGACAAAGCTACTGGAGTATGGGCATCACAGTTACTGGGTTATCCTAACCATCTCGGTCATTCTGAAACCCGCGTTTAGTCTTACCAAACAACGTAATACCGAACGAATTATCGGGACGTTGGTGGGTGGGCTCATGGGGGTGCTTGTCTTGACGCTTATTCCCAGCAAGACAATCCACTTTGTGTTCATGGTCTTCTTTATGTTGGGTACGTACACAGCCCTACGGGTCAACTATATTATCATGGTTGTCTGCGTGACGCCCTTTGTACTGATTCTGTTTACCTTTTTGGGAGTAAGTTATCTAGGCGTGGCTGAGGAGCGTTTCCTGGATACCTTGCTGGGTGGCGTCATTGCCTTGGCCACGAGCTACCTGCTTTTTCCAAACTGGGAATCCGACCAATTGGCTACCCCCATGCGTGCGTTGTTGCAGGCCAATGTCCGGTACCTTCAACTGCTGTACGATAGTCTGCTCGGAAAACCAATCAACGTAGTTGATTATAAGTTGGCCCGTAAAGATGTCTACGTAACATCGGCGAACCTGTCGGCTGCCTTCGATCGGATGGTATCGGAGCCGAAGCATAAGCAACGACACGAGCGGATCATTTACGAATTTGTTGTGCTCAATCACATTCTGTCGGCTAACATTGCTACCCTCACGTCGGCGCTGGTAGCCAGTGAACCTAAAATTCATCCGGCTCAGCTACTTCGTCCGGCTAAACGCGCCCTGTTTGTGCTGACCGAAAGCCTCCGACGACTGGGTATGGATACGGCGAAATCATCCGCCGAAGCACCAGCCATAGAAGCCGTTTCAGGCAACACACCCGATGACCCGCTGCTGGCTGAACAGTTAAACTTCATTCAGCAAGTGAGCAGCGACATTAGTAAGTTGGTAGAGAAAGTGAAACCAAAAATAACATAGCCAGGTGTTTTGAGCAGCGGCTAAAATGCCAAGATGAGCGGTTAGCAGACAACGGAGCCGATTGTGTTTCTTTGCAATTCATTCACAGCTAAACCAATCGCTCCATGAAAACAAAATCTTTCCTCTTTTTAGCTCTTTTACTCTCTGCCTTTACCGCCAGCTTCGCCCAGCAGTTGACGACCGTTCCGAGTGGTGGCAACAAAAAAGCGTCGGTCTCCGAACAGATTGGCCTAGCCACTATCACCATTCACTATGACCGTCCGGGTGTGAAAGGCCGCGAAGGTAAACTATGGGGGACATCTGTTGCCCACAATGGCTTTCAGGACCTGGGCTTTGGCACCAGCAAATCAGCTCCCTGGCGAGCCGGCGCCAACGAAAACACCACCATTCAGTTTTCTCACGACGTTACCGTTGAGGGAAATCCATTGCCAGCTGGCACGTATGGCCTGTTCATGGCCTTAGGTGATCAGGAAACAACCGTAATTTTCTCTAAAAACTTTACCTCTTGGGGTAGCTATTACTACGATCCTAAAGAAGACGCCTTACGCGTGACGGTTAAAAATCAGTCGCTGGACAAATCGGCAGAGTGGCTGGCCTACGAATTTATTAATCAGACCGACACCTCGGCCACGATAGCGCTGAAGTGGGAGAAACGCATGATTCCCTTCACAGTTTCGGCGGATGTGTACAGCCATCAAATGGCGTCGTTTCGTAATGAGCTGCGCACTACACCGGGTTTCACCTGGCAGTCGTTTGTGCAGGCGGCTAACTTTTGTGTAGAGCGTAAGCGTGACATGGAACAAGCGCTCATCTGGGCTGATCAGGCCGTTAGTGCGCCGTTTATTGGCCAGAAAAACTTTCAAACGTTAAGTACGAAAGCATCTGTACTGGCGGCTATGAATAAACAAGCTGAGGCCACTACTCTCATGAAAGAAGCCTTGCCGATGGGTAGTTTGAATGAGCTACATCAATACGCGCGTACTTTGCTCGCTCAGAAACGTTTTCAGGAAGCCTACGACGTATTTAAGATTAACTACGACAAAAATCCTAATCAGTTTACGACCAACGTGGGTTTAGGCCGTGGCTTGTCGGGTATTGGAAAGCATAAAGAAGCGTTACCTTACATGAAAGCTGCTCTGGCTCAGTCGCCTAACAGTCAGAACAAAACCAATATTGAGAATATGATAAAGATGCTGCAGGAAGGTAAGAATGTGAACTAGTCCTTTCGATGCGCATTATCAAAGAAGGTCAGCTAACGAGCTGACCTTCTTTGATAAATAAGAAAAACCCCAGCGAATTTTGTCACCAGGGTTTCTGAAGCAGTTATAAGTAAAACAGGCTTTGGTCCCGTTTTGTTGCTCGAATGCAAAATTGCCATATAATTTTGCAGTATATTTTTCAAAAATAAATCCGTTAACCATTACTGATTTTGGTTAACTTTTCTTCAACATGCCGTTTCTAGTCCTCGACCTCGAAATGACCGGTCCTGAACCGGACTACAACGAAATCATTCAAATTGGCGCTGTTCTCTTTGACGACAACTGGGCTGAAAAGGGGCAATATCTGACAAACGTTTATCCAGAGAACGAAGATGCCTTTTCAGCTTCCTCCGAGAAGATTCACAATTTATCCCTGGCCGACCTCCAAGATGCTCCGATGATCTACGACGTGTTGCCGGAAATGGAAGAATGGATATGTGAAAAGCTAGGCCTGCGCGTACCGAAAGGTCAGCTGGATCGTACGCCCTACTTACGCGACGTCATCATTTGCGGGCAAAGCGTAATCAATGACATCAATTTTTTGAAAGAGGCCTACCGCTATGAGAAGTTGAAATGGCCCTATTCGCGCGTGCTGCTCGATCTGCACACGTTGGGTTATTTTACCTTTCGGATTCTGAAAGCCAACGGCCGCAAAGTGCCCGACCGGTTGAGTTTGACGGCCATCGCCAACTACTTTGGCCTGGCTCGCGAAGACGGCTTTCACAATGCGCTGGAAGATGCCGTGCTCACCGCTCAATGCCTAAAAGAAGTCTTTAAACTAAGCGAAGGAATGAAACTTAGTAGCTGATTAGGTACTCAGTTTCTGACGCCGATTCAAGATCAGATACATAGCCCATCCGATAAGGCCTTCGAGCAGGCACAATAATGCCCATACACCAATGTGCGAACGGTTACCAAATGACAGCGAGGTAATTAACAAAACAACACCCAGAAATTGCCAGTACGTTGGCCGATCCAGTTGGTCAGACTGCGCCCGGATTAGTAACTTACCATCGCGATTAGGGTATAACAACGGACTGAGCTTTCTGTAATCCCACACCAACAATCCTAGATTTCCAGCCAGGATGAGGCCAGTGATGATTGGGGTTCCGTGAAAATCCATCGAGATTGTTATCAAAAAAATGTTCAGGCTAACGGGCAAAAAAGCAACCGCGCCGAGCGTAGCAAATCGCTGTGTCATCAATAAAGCACCCGAAACGACTTGTCCTAATCCCAGAAAGCTCCACCAAAGACCCGTGCGGTAAAGCGCTTCGAAAAACAAGTCGATGGATATACCCTGCTCGGGTGGCAACTGGAGCGTACCGGCGGGCATAAATCTGCCACCAAGCGCTTTGCCCCAACCCGCGTAGACGAAAGCACCTCCGATGAGATAGCGCAGGTAGATGACAAAAAGACAAGCCCAGGTCTTGGTGCGCAGCAGGTCAATGATACGAAACATACGTTGACGGTTTAAAGCAAGCTACTCAAACCATCCTCAACTTAGACTTAATTAGGATGAGTGGTAGGTGGACGTAAAGGCAGAGCGACGTTTTCGACGCCGTTGCCAAACGAGTAAGCTACCGACGCTCAGCAATGCTATTCCGCTGACGATCCACGGCCAGCGGTTGATTTTAGCCAGCGGTTCGGCATTACCGAGAACGATTAGTCCAGCCCAGTAATTTGGTAACTGTCCGGCCCCTTCAGCCGTCCTGAGCCAGTCCTGCTTAGCCCGCTGGAGGGCAATATCCTTGGGCAATCCCTGGTCTAAATATTGGTAGAACAAGCCTGTTAACGTGTAGGTAGCATCGTTCTCGACGCTCCATAAGGTAGTTAAGATACTCGGGGCACCTAGTGCAGCAAAACCACGCGCCAGACTAAATATGCCTTCCCCTTGTTGATTCGCTCCCACTCCAGTTTTACAGGCGGCTAACACAATCAGTTGGGCATTCGGTAAACCACCGTCGCCCAAATCAGACAACCGTAACGTTGAGTCAGCAAAATAAAGAAGTGGCTCACGTTCGGTACTGTCGGCCACGGCATGCGTAAACAAGTGAATCACACGAGCATTGGCGGCTTGTTGTAAAAACGCCTGTCGTGTGGCAGTCTGGTACGTCAGCAAGGTTGGCGAACTGAACCGACCGGCTATGGATTGCAGCGCTACGTCTGAACCCGGTAGCGAAACCTGTCCCAACGACGCGGTAAATTTTACCGGTGCTAGACCCAGAAACTCGTTTCCCTTAAAACCGGCCGAAAGGGGTTTGTCGTTATTCTTCAGCAGCAGACGGGCCGAATAGGCATAACTGAAGGCGTAGTCGCTCACCAGATAATCAGCCTGACGCGCCGAACGACTCAACGCTTCGAAAGGGACAAACACACCGTCTGGGGATATAATAACCCGACCGGCCGGCAAGTGTAGCGACGCTATCAGCCGCTGGTATAATCCGTTACCCAGCGTGAGGAACTGAGCCATGTTTGCCTTTCGGTTCATGGCATCCGGATTGTTCAGTAAGGCCATAAACGCTTTTACGTTCTGATTGTACGTATGTCTTGGTTGACTAAGTAACGTAGCGTTGCTACCCGTTACACCGAGTACATAAAGTGTGCTATCGCCAATGAAGTACGTGACAAAGGAAGCCTCCTGAGCCTTTAAGTACTCTTGAAGCTCCGCTAACGAAGGCGTAGTGTTGTCATATTTATAGCGATAGTAAGCAGGGTTAGAAGCTTCGAGCTGCTTGTGGAACGCGTCTAGTTTATCCTGCCCGGCTATTAGCAAGGTACGAGCTTTATCATAAGCTGCCTTGTCAGACGAAGACAGTACCAAATTATCCTGCTGAACACTGACGGCTTTTAGCAATCGCTGCTCTTCGGCAACCTGCCGGGGTGATAGTTTGAGCCGGGCGCCGAGCTCATTCAGCTTATCGGCGAGCATAACGGCCCGACTCTTCTCCAGAAACCGAAACGCCTGCTCGGCATCTTGCAACTGATAGCAGGTTTCGATCGCCCGCTCGTACATTCCCCGCGTTTTTTGTCGCCAGAAAAGTTTGGATTGCTGACCAGTATGTTCCCACCTCATGATGTCAACCATCTGGTCGGCCACCTGGTAGGTATCTAAGGCGTGTCCTAAGCCTTGACGGCTGTTCGTCGCTTTTGCTAAATCGAGCCAGGTATCGGCTTTGTCTTGAATAAGCGTCAGCAAGTATTCTTTATAAGCCGATAACCGCATGGCGTCGCCCGCTGGATTCCGGCGAACATCGCCCTGCTGAAAGTTGATGGGTAGTGTCTGAAGAGCTTTCTGGTACGTAGCTAATGCATCGGTTCTCCGTCCTAATTTTTGATACACTTCTCCTATGCTATTTAACATGCGAGCTTTCTCGTAAGGATTTGTATGGGTAGTGTAGGCTGAACGATAGTAGTCAATAGCCTTTTCATAATCGCCTACCCTTTCTTCATAAACTGACCCTAGATTGCTGTACACATCAGCTATTTTATCAGGCTGACCGTTTTGCTTATAGTACTGCAGAACCTGATTAAACATACCCAGTGATTCCTGCGTTTGCCCCAGTCGGTAAAGAATCTGAGCTTTTATGAAGAGAAAAAACGTCTTGCTGTCAATCTGTGCAATGTCTTCCTGGGTAAGTCGGATAGCCTGTTCAATCTTAGTTAATCCTTCAACAGGTCGCTTGGCATAAAGCAAGCTACGGGCGGCTTCACTAAGACATTTGGCTTCAAGTAGCCTATCGTGACACAGTTGAGCATATCGTATTCCCTGGTCTGCGGCCATGATTGCAGCCTGGTAATCGGCCTTTTCATGATAGAGTAAAGAAAGATTGCCCAATGCGTACCCAACAGCCCGAAAATGAATAGAGTGCTGTTTGCCAAGACGAAGACAGTTTGTGTAAGAACTGATGGCTTCGGACTGCCTATTTTGCTCCTGCTGAATTGTACCTAAATACATGTAAGCAAGTGGCAAATTACTTATGCCTGTTGAGGAGCGCTGTTTCGAATAAACGTCTATGCTATGCTTAAGTGACACGATAGCCGAATCACTCTGACCACTCAGGTATTCGGCATAGCCTAACTGGAGAAGAACCTTAGCAAAAAGTGTATCCTGCGGACAGTGGTTACGTAGTAACTCCTGTTTAATCTGTTTAAAGAAAGCCGGCGTTATACCAGATGGCTGGCGCTTAGCCTTTTCTACCCTTTCTTTTAACGCTAATGAAGAAAGGCATTGTCCGCTGGCCTGCACGATAATTAGCCAACAAACAATGCCTATGCTTAATGAGCCATAGATCTGCAGTTTTCCCCTCATAGGCCAGCAGGATGCTTCCAGGCATTATTAGTGATGCCTGGTCACCGTAGTTTACGATTGATGGGCTGCAGAACTTTCGTAGCTGGAAGCCTTATATCAACAAATATATCATCGGGAATCCAGGGGGGAGGAGGTGGTGGTGGCTTGGGGGTAGTTGGTAACATTACCCACTCGGCGATGGAACCTACACCCGCGCCTTTAACCAAAATCTGCCCGTCTGCGTAGTTAGCTAATGATTCTACTTTTGCAATTTTTGGCCTACCCATTTCCGCAAGCCACTCATTTGTCTGAGATACATAATAGTCGACTCCGCGCTTTACATCAAGCTCACCAACTCCCGGTTTAAACTTGAAAACAACATGATTGGTCTGATACGCCGTATCTGGCCGGATAACCTTGACGTATCGGTTATTCGAGGCAGCTAATTGGCCGATCTTTTTAATTGGTTTAAAGCTCATGGGCAGTCGAGGTTGTAACAGAACCGATCTGAAGAAATCATTAGTTCAGTGCAAATCATTAATCAAACCTACTGATAGTCAACGCGAAAAGTCACGTAGCGATTATGGCGTAGTAACTAGTAAAGGCTTCTTATTCATGACGACTATTCATAGTTCAAGGCAAAAAGGCAGCCGTGCTATATCCCGTTTTCCTTACAAGTTCTTGTTTATTGTCTGTTGAAGCAATCTTTCCTCCCATGCTTTTATTCACCGGTCAAAGGCGTAGGGAGCTTACAGCAGACGAGTAGTTTCAGGCAGTTCTAGTGAATGGGAACGCTGGCCTGGCCGGGCGTTTCTGGCGCCACCATAAACCAACCCCAGCAGCTCCCACCAGTAACAGACCACTCGCCACCCAAAGCCAATGGTTTGGGTGGTCGAGGGGCTGCGTATCACCAATGATAATTAACCCGGCCCAGGCACTAGGCAGGCGATTTGTTCCACTAGCGGTCTCTACCCATTCATGCTTAGCCTGTTGTAGAGCTATGTCTTTAGGCATACCCTGGTTGAGGTACTTGTAAAATAAGTTAGATATTTTGTAGGTCGCGTCGTTTTCAACACTCCAGAGCGTCGTCAGAATACTCGGTGCCCCTAACGCAGCAAATCCCCTGGCCAGGCTAAAGATACCTTCGCCCCGCTGGTTGGCTCCCACTCCGGTCTTACAAGCGGCCAACACGACTAGCTGCGCATTCGGTAAACTACCATCGCTAAGATTAGAGAGCAATAGCGTTGAGTCAGCGAAATACAACTTCGGTTCATCACTAGAGCTATCGGCGCTGGCGTGAGTAAACAAGTGAATAATCTGAGCATCGGCAGCCTGATCCAGGAACGACCGCCGGGTGGCCGCTTTGTGAGTTAGTAACCTGGCTGACGGAAACCGGTCGGCAATCGGCTTCAGGGCTTCGTCGGAACCGTACAGAGATACCTGCTTAAGAGATGGGGTAAAGGTGACCGGAGCAACGCCCAAAAAAACGTTTCCGCGAAAGCTAGCTTTATGGGATAGGGGCACGTTACTTCTTAGCATCAGGCGAGCCGAATAGACGTAGCTGAACGCATAGGTTTCAACCAAGTACTTTGGCTTGGACGCCGAGAAACTTAACGCTTCGAAAGGTACGAATGAGCCATCGGGCGACACAATAACGGCGCCCTCACCTGGTTGAAGTGGAGCCAGCAATTGTCGGTATAAGCTGTTGCCCAACGCTAAAAACTGGGCTAGATTTCCCGTCCGATTCATGGCGTCGGGATCGGATAGCAACGTCATAAACAAACGCATATCACGGGCGTGCCCCCCTACTGGCTGTCGGTGCAAGGTGACCTTGTCATTCGTAACACCCAGCAAATAGAGCGCACTATCGCCCAAAAAGTACGTTACAAAGGATGCGTTGCGGTCGGCTAAATGGCGTTGCAGATCGGTTAGCTTAGTGGTCGTTGTATCATATTTGTACCGGTAATACGACGGATTAGAGGCCTCTAATCTCTTCAGAAACGAATCTAGCTCGTCCTGGCTGGTAGTTAGTGCTTCTTTAACCGTTTTGTAAGCTACGCTATCCGGTGCAAGCTCCAGTAATCTGGTTCGTTGAAAGCTTACCGCTTCGCGAAGCTTTTTTTCCTGTTGTATTTGATCTTCTGATAACTGCTGCTGAGCGCCAAGCTCGTTGAGTTTATCGGCGAGCAAAACCGCTCGGCTTTTTTCAAAAAATCGAAACGCCTGCTCGGCATCTTTCAACCGATAGCAGGTTTCGATTGCCCGCTCGTACATTCCGCGCGTTTTTTGTCGCCAATACAGTTTTGATTCCTGAGCGGTGTGATCCCAACGCATGTAGTCGATCATCTGATCGGCGACTTTATACGTAGCCAGAGCGTGTTGAAGACGTTGGCGGTTATTACCAGTTGCCTGAGCGTAGTTAAGCCAGGTGTCAGCTTTGTCCTGGATAAGCGAGAGGAGGTAATCTTTCTGGTCGGCTCTCCGGATGGACTGGGCATCAGGCAAGCTAGTAACAGACAGATTGAGGAAGCCAATAGGCATGGTTGTCAATCCATGCTGGTAGTACTGCAACGCCTTGGCGTAGGCCTTTTTATGCTGGTAGACTTCCCCTAACATAATCAGCGCGTAAGCCTTGGCGTAACGATTTGTGTTATTATCTAATCCGAATTGAAAATAGGGAATGGCCTGGTCGTACCGTTGCTGCTTGAAATAAAGCATTCCTACTTCTACCGCATAATTAGGAGCCGACAGGTCATTATTTGCTCGGGCAATATCGAACGCCCGCTGAGCGTATTGCAGTGCCTCAGAAAGTTGTTCCTGATTTTTCGCAACTGCGGCCAGTAACTGATACGATCTGGCAACTGCCGTTGGATAACCATCTTGCACGGACAAGGTTACCACTCGTTCGGCCGTCCGACGGGCTATCACGTACTGCCCCAGATCATTCAGCGCCTTTACTTTTTCATCCAATAACTTTATTAACAGCAACCTATCCTTGGCCTGTTCAGCCATTTGCTCTCCCCGCTCTACGTAATTAAGGCCTTGCTGTAAATCGCCGGCCGAATAATAAGCATACGCTAGATACAGATAAGCATGACCTACCCACCGATCGGCAGCACGGATACCCTGCCCGCTCTTGACCGCCTGCTTAAGGATATCTATGGTAGGTAAGTTCTGTACGCTTAACAGCATCCCTAATCGGTAGAGGGCTTTGGCGGGTTGATCGGCGGCTACGTCCGGGCGTCGAGACTGGCTCAGCCCTACCGCCTGTTTAACCGTTTTCGTTGCGGCTGCTAGCTCATTTCGGTATAGGTAAACCACTCCCAGATGCAGCAGTCCATTAATGTAGACTGAGTCGGGCGGGAGCTTAGCCTGCTGCCATTGCAGCATCCAGTTTCCCAATACATTAACCTGATCGCTGGGGTCTTTCTGAGCAATCAATTGTCGCATTGTAAGCTGCAACCGTTTATAGGTAAGGCTTTGCGCATAGACATGACTACCCACCCCGGATAATAAAACCAAGGTGATGAGACAGTTACGAAACCAAGCGTAAGCCATACCTATCAAGAGACGAAGCTTAATGAATTCTATACCGATCTGGCACTTACCCGTTTAACGGTACGCCTTGGAAAGCGATGTTGATAGAATCATTTTTAGTCAACCCCGTATCCGTCGAGGTAAAACCCGCCGTTTACATACTCGTTCATTAAGTTCTTATCGGGGCCGTTGCCATTCATAGCCTTGAGCAACTCCATACGTACCTCACTAATCGATCCCGCCAGGAGTAATGACATTAGTTCAGGGCGGTTACGAAGTTGCCGAATAACAGAACCCGTTACGAATGCGCAGGCAAATGAGCTACCACGGATAATGGGACTCCCCCGGAAAGGGCTTCTGAAATAGCCAAACGTACTAACAACGCCAATATTGACGAATTTTGTGGAATAGTTCTCGACCGCTACGTACCCAGCCGTTGGCAAAATGGCCCCCACGACATCGTCAGCGCCTTCTAAAAAATTAAATAGCCCGGCCTTCACTGCTTTCGCCAGTGCTTTACCAACGACCGAATCTTCTTTGGGGGAAAGAAGATCTGAGCGAAAATAGGTCTTCCGAACCGAAGTTACCGTAATGACATGGGGAAACTCCTGACTGTAACAAGCTGGATAAACGGGTCGATTATCCAAGTTCCGATCACTGGTCTGGCCTTCGTTACCCGCAGCAGCTACAATAAACACACCGGCCTTTAGCAACTGCTCTACTTTTGATCGTATCAGCGGATTATCCTGCCCAAAAATCCAACTGGCATTCACCACTCGAATGTTAGTGGTTTTACACCGTTTTAAGATATAGTCAAATCCATTCAACACATCAAACAGCGTAGAAAAGCCTATGTTGTCGAACACTTTAACCGGCAACACCGGAGCATCGTCGCCAGTCTGCTGAATAATTGCGGTAATGGAGGTACCATGCCGGGCATCCAGAACAGTAGTAGTATGAGGAGGGTTTTCCAACAGTCGGTAATCATCAAATGGGCTATTGGCTACGTCAGTTAGGGTATAATTTTGCTTGGAGTTATCAGTCGACAAGAGGCTCTCTTTTACTGCCTTGAAAAAAGGCTCTTCCCGATAGGACTGCAGCGCGCAATACCCAATAACACTGTCGCCTACTAGGTTAGTAGATGCCCCATTCTTTGGTTTGTGATACGCCAGCGTAAATCGACGCTCCTGACCATTGGCATCCTGATACATGTAAGGGTCAGGCCATTTGTCTTCTAGGCCTTTGTTCAGCAAATTGAATTTCAGCCCGGTATCCATCACCGCTACAGCCGGGCTGTTGTCTTGTTTACTGTGCTGTTGATAATACTGAATATCCTCTTTACTGGCTGGCCGGTAATCGCTTGGTTGGGTGTTTAGCGGACTTACGGACCCAACAGGAGGGTATATGGGAGGATTATTAGGACCATCCAGCGAGCCTGAAATCAAAAAATTATCTGATTGAAGTACTGATTCGGTTGCGTTCGTTTTAGAATCAATCAGTAATACATTGTGAAAATCTCTCAACGTTTCATCCTCACTCCAATCGATCAGAACGGTATATTGACCCGTATCATTAGCATCCAAGTCCTGCCGATCGCCCTCAATCACACGAGCTTTAGCTTGTCGTAAATTACCCTGAACGTCTGATGTTCCCACCAATAGTTCGTTAGTCCTTAAACGATTAAGCTGGAACTGATCCACCGAAATTACTTTTTGCTTCTGTACGGCGAACTGAGGTATACTGCTTGGGACATCATAAACCTGAACAATTCTGGGGTTCATGAACCGTAAGCGGGGGTCGTCGCTACCCGTTGGCGGACGATGCGTAACATCAACTGGCGAATCGGGCTCCCGGCCGTGATTAACCTGAACGGGGACGTTACCAAAATCAGGAATCTCAACAGTAACTAGAGTGGATTGCGTATTCATGCGTGTGAGTAGTAAGGATAAGCGGTTTCAACTACTTGAGTAAAGCTTCGGCTTCACTCTTGCCCTCCAGGTTTTGATCAATAACTTTTTGAAGCAATTTTTTCGCTTGTACTTTATCCGTCGGCGTCCCACGTTTCAACAGCGCAAGGGCCTCATAAAACGTACCTGGGTTAGAGAATAGATCGGTGCGTTGACTCAGCTTATGAAACCGGTCGATGGCCTGGTCGTACTGGCCTTGCCGTAGGGCAGCAATGCCAGCATACTTCAGCGCTCGGTCGTTGGTTGGCTGGCTAGTTAGTACGCTTTCAAATACGGCTTCGGCCTCGGCAAGCTTATTCTCGTTAAATAAACCGACGCCTGTCTTCAGGCTGTCGGCCTCACCACCCATAGTAGTACTTAACTGACTAAAGTTTGTCCTGATGTAGGTATCGGCCAGTTGTGCAGCTTCCACGGGTTCTGTTCGAAGCCGATAGACCGACCAACCCAAACCGAGTATGAGTATAATACTGGCAGCAGCGGCCCACCGCATCGGCACACCAGCAGAGGGCCGTACAGGGCGTCGGCGGAGGGCATTTAGTTCGGCCTGACGTTCGGCGCGGGCTTCGTTTTTGGCCGCTTGCTTGGCTAGTACGTAGAACGCCAGGGCGTCGGCCACGGCCGGATCGGTGCGAAGGGCCGACTCAAAACGAGTTCGGTCCTCGGTAGAGAGCTGCCCACTCAAATAATTTTCAATTGTTTCCAGATCATTCATAATGGTGCGCGATATCGTTCACGAAGTTTATCGAGGCAACGCAGGCGGCTGGTTTTAGCCACAGCCGCTGTATTGTAGCCCATTGCTACTGCAATCTCATCGTCCGAGTACCCTTCGCCCCACGCCAGAATCATGGCGCGACATTTCTCGCCTAATTCCTGCAAATGCCGATATAAGTTTTCAACGTCGCTCTGTGCAATCAAACGCTGCACAGCCGACTTAGCTTCATCGGGTAATTGCATCAGCGAGTCATCAAGCGAAAACGCATCGTGTACGCTACTTCGATTAGTCGTCTTTTTTCGAATTGCGTCAACACATTTGTTCATAAATATTTGATATAGGTACGTTTTCAACTCTGAACGCCCCTCAAAACGACCGCTATTGATGTGTTCAAACACTGTCAGAACAGAATCTGAATAAACACTGGCACATTCATCTTCACTCAGACGATGCTTGCGAGTACCGTCAGCAATGAGGTACTCGTATTTTTCGTACAACTTATTCTCATAAAGCCGACGTTGCGTTCCACCCGCCTTGATACCTGCCATTAAATCAGCATCGGAGAGTTGCCGGGAAAAAAGCCCCATAAAGTAAAGAGTTGATAATGTGCCAGTAAGGTAGGGAAAAATGGGTAATTAAGGAATTAGGTAGCCTATGATTCATATGGGAGTGGTAAGGTCAAGAGGCTCAGGCTACACAACAGCCAACTCATTAAGGGTTAGCGGGCAACGAAACGTAACGGTGGTTCCTATACCTGGTATGGACTCGATCATCAGTTGCCCGTTAATGGCTGCGGCCCGTTGCTGCATACTTCGTAATCCGTTGCCTACCCGGTTTCCGTTGAGTTGTACCACAAAACCCTGCCCATCATCACGGACGGCTATACACAACATATTCTGTTCGACCCACAACGTCAGGTAAGCATTTTGGGCATCGGCATGACGAATTACATTATGCAGCATTTCTTTGACCATCAGGAATAGGTCGCGTCGGCCTTCAGCGGGCAATGTCCAGTCTGCATCGTCGACGGGCAGTTGAAGGTGTAATACTGTAGATTGATGCTCGAAAAGCTGTCCAGCCGTCTCCTGAAGTCGGTAGCTGAAGCTTTCCAGCGAGGTTTGCGCCGAGTTAAGACTCCATACAATTTCGCGCATGGTTGCCACAACCCGCCGGGTTCGCTGGCGAATTACCTTTAAAGTTGCCTGCGCCTGGTCGGGCTGCTCATCGACCTGACGGGCGGCCACCTGACTCAGTAAGCTGATACCGCTCAGGTCAGCTCCAACATCATCGTGAAGATCGCGGGCAATGTCGTCGCGAATACGCTGAAGTCGTTCTTGTTTACGTTCGTTCTCGCGTAGTTGCTCAATGAGCTGAGCCTGATACTGAATTTTTTCCCGTTCATTCTCGCGATTCCGAAGCGACATCCCAAGTGTAAAAAACAATACCTCACCTACAACGCCAATTTGCAGCAACGTTACCGGAAACGTAAACGCATTATCGGGCTGCAATCGGTTTTCAGGGGGTAGGTAGTTTGTCAGCAAGGCCGCAATCGACCCCAATACTAACAACAGTGACCCGGCAATGAAATAGGAAACAACATTGTTCCGGAGCCGGAAAAAGCGCGGAATCAGGTACAATCCAACCAGCGTCATCAGTAGCCGTTCACCCATGTAGATACCGCTACGAACAGCAGCCGATGCATTTGCCAAATAGAGAACCGTATCGAGCGCAAGGGCTATGGCAAACGCTATAATCAGGGCCTGCATCACTCGGTAGGCAATGGGATCTTGCTCAGCCGGGTTAATAAGCAAGATAGTAAACCGAATGTAGAGCATATAGGCCACAGTCTCTACGAACGTTTCGGGATAAAACGCCCCTGGCAGATAGTCGGGCTTAGCATAGCCAACATCACTCAGCCGCAGATCAATCACCATGCAGGCGATATAAAGCGCATATTGCCAGTAAATAGCCTTTCGTTGCTGAAAATAGCTAAGGAGTGCATACAAACCCATCATGGTCAGCATGCCATCCAGGAATAACCGCAGGGTAGTGTAGGCCGTAAAGGAAGCCATGCATCTAAGCGACTAAGTGGGTCGAGAAAGTCGTTTTTTCAACAAACTTACGGGTTTCTCCGGGCTTTTCTACAGAGCGTAAACCCTTCTGTTACACGTATTCCATCTGGCTTTGCTTCGGTACCGCAGACTATTTTTAGGCAATAAGCTTAGATAGTGGGCCTAAAGTAGATTTGGTTTGGCTGTACATGTGTCCAGGTGGCGTTAAGAAATCAGAAATGGCTTGGGGCTAAAGCACAGCACAAACACCAGCAACGCCAGCCAGCCTAATACCTTTCGCTTCGCGTCGAGAGGCTCCTCGAGTTCAGTTTCGGGATGGTAAATGCCTAAAATCCGGCCGACTACAAATACAAACACCAGGAAATTCGGGTACCCTTCCACATCCGGGCGTAACCAGGAAACAAGCAGCTGCGTTGCCGCTATGCTTAAGGCAATAAGCAGGGCCGTCATTCGCTGGTCGCTAATGCGCGAAAAAGCCAGGTACAAGAAACCAACGTACAAAGCGAAATTACCGAGTTCTGTAAAAAACGCTTCGTCGGAGGGGACGGCGAAATCAGCGGTGGTAAAGAAGCCTAAGCCGGCATAAAACGCGAACAGAATAAACAGCGCCGGGGCTACCCATTGGAATTGCTTACGCCCAATAAGAGCATATAGGATATGACCACCGTCTAGTTGCCCAATTGGAATTAGGTTCAACGATGTGAAGAACAGGGCCAGGTAACCCGCCATTACGTAGGGATAATGAACCATTGCGTACGGATGGGGCACCCGGGCCGGATCGGCTACGTAATTTTTAAAAAAGCTAAACAACAGGTTATCTCCTAAGCCTATGGCTCCACCCGCCGGCATGTTCTGGTAGGCATACTTGGCATAATCAAGCCCCCATTTTTGATACTCAGGATGGATGGTAAAGATAAACTCCGGAGGGGGCAAGTGCGTGAATCCGTACCAAAGCACCACAAGAGCTAAGACGAAACCAGCCAGTGGCCCGGCAATGCCGATATCGAAATACTTTCGGCGGCTGTTGATATAATCTTGGATGCGGATAAACGCTCCTAACGTACCAATGCTTTGACCAATGCCTAGCCAAAGAGGAATGTAGAAAGGCAACGTCACGCGTACCCGGTTGGCTTTCGCCGTGAAGTAATGCCCAAACTCATGAACGGTCAAGATAGCCAAAAACGGCACCGAGAATTGCATTCCAGCCACAAACTCCGGCCAACCCAGCGTTTTCATACCCTCAATCGGGATAAACAGCCGCCCGAACATCCACTCGGCGCCGGCCATCGTCGTGGTAATGAAGGTAATCAAAAAAAGACCTCCATGAAGGAGGTACGTTTTAACGCGCTGGTTCATGTATTAGTTTGTGATTTACAAGGTACGATTTACGAAGTAGGTCTACAGTCAGCACCTCCTAAATCATAGCTCATAAATCCATTACGTAGTCTAACATTGTTTTGGGAGGCTGAACGTGCACCACCCGAATACCTAACTCGGCAGCGGCCCGGATGTTCGTCAGGTTATCATCGAAGAACGCCGTTTCTTCAGCCACCAGGTTTGCTTCAGCCAGCACATGACGATAAATTTCGGGCGATGGTTTGGCGAGCCGCACTTCATAGGAATAAAATACCCGCTCGAAAAGTTCTTCCAGCGTCGGCTCACCCATTCCCGTGAGCACCCGGTTTACCTGCCGAATGTGGATCGGACTGGTATTGCTCAGCAGAAACAGACGGTACTTTGCTTTCAACGCCTTGATACGTTCGATACGCTCGATGGGCAGATCAAGCAGAATGGTGTTCCAGGCGGTGTCAATGACTTCATCCGCCCAACTATCGGCTTCGTCTGCTGATCTAATTTCATTATCTGCTCCGTTGTTGCGTTTCCTCAAGGCTTGCCGAATCTGCTGGCGGAACCCTTCATCGTCAATCAGGCCGGTTTCATAATGATTGATGAACTGATGCTCTTTCCAGATGGCAGTTACTTCATCTTCAGGCATATTCGCCAGCATAGCGAAATTGCGGATCGGTGCGGTCAAATCAATGGGAATAATGACGTCACCAAGATCAAAAATGAGGTTTTTGAGGGTTGCTGTGTTGAGCGTAGGATTCATTCGCGGCTGAGGGTTCAAACGTTTGTGAACCGAGAGCCAAAGATAACGTTAGATTTGCAGACAAAGCACACAAGTACAATGGCAAAGTTGACGGTCAAAAACGTCGGCCCGATTCAAGAGGCTGAGTTAGAGGTAAAAAAGCACACTGTATTCATCGGACCGCAGGGTACAGGAAAGAGTACCCTGGCGAAGCTGATTGCGATTGGTTTAGATGGTGACATTATACAAGGAGCTGATATCAACCAAGCTATTCTTGAGAAGTACACCATCCATACATACACCAATGATAATTCTAGTTTCACATTTACTACAGACACTCATGCTATTATATATGATCACTCCAAATTAGAATTTACTTATCAAGATCAACAAGACCAGCCTGTTTTTAGTGAAAGTACTTTTAGAAGCTTTCTCAACGATGTACGTAATAGCAAACCCTCTGTTAGAGAAGTATTTGTAGAGAGTTTAGCAGACAGAAAGCTTTTCGAAGAGCTATTAACAAAGTTTGTAATAGAAAAAAAAATTTTCTCTATTACATCTAGCTACATACCCGCTGAGAGAACCTTATTAGCTACGTTAAATGAAGCAATCTGGAGCTTGATATACTCAAACATTGACTTCCCCAAATCAATTACATCGTTTGCAAAGCATTTTGAGCAGGCACGAAATGCTATAGATAGGTTAAATATTAAATTTTTAGACATTCACTATGCCTATATGCAAGGTTATGATAGATTAATTCAAACAGGTACAAAGTTTGTCCTTCTGTCTCAGAGCGCTAGTGGTTATCAGTCTATCATACCACTATTATTAGTTGTTGAACATCAACGCCAGCAGTCACAACATCGCTTCATTATTGAAGAGCCCGAGCTTAACCTCTATCCTACCGCACAAAAAGACCTTATCTATTCGCTCATAAGCGGCTTAGACCCGAACGTTACGTATCAGGATGCGGAATGGGTCATCACGACGCATAGCCCTTATGTGCTTAGTTCATTCAACACACTGATGCTGGCCTATAAAGTAGCCCAACGCAGCGACGAACTGCGGGCAGAGGTCGAGAAGATTATTCCATCGCGGTGCTGGATAAACCCTGATGAGTTTGCTGCTTATTACGTAGACGGCGGCACCGTACGTAGCATTATCAGTGAAAAAACCGGCTTGATCGCCGACAACGAACTCGACGACGTGTCGGATGATTTAGCTGACGAACAAGATAAATTATTTGCCCTTAGCCGTAGCGTACCCCGTACCTGATAAAATTATAGCTGGTTTTCCACAAGTAGAAGATAGCAACTGCCTGCAAAGCCTCACCGAAGCCGAGTTTCACATTTATGATCATGAAATTGAAAAGCGGTGCTACATACAGTCCAATCTAAACGGGATAAAACATTTCACGATTGAAAACCCGACTGAACGCAGTGTTCACTTCCTGGCGATTTACAAATGCCTGTTAATGGATAACGCTCCAACTCAGCGTTGCGACTGTGCTGTGTTTGATGATCGAACGTTCTGCTTTGTAGAAATCAAAACAACGTCATCCATGACACAAAGGAAAAAGCTACGTCGGGATGCAAAGAATCAGTTGAAAGCGGCCATCGCTTATTTCCGTGACAAAGTGGTATTTAATTCGGTACAAATCGAGGCTTACGTAAGCCTGTTAACAGAGCTGGAAACACGACCTTTAAACAGAGCGAGTCTTTTAGAGGAAACCGAAGAATTTGATCAGATTGGTGTAACCCTATACCACGACAATCGAAAGAAATTTTAACAAGAAAGCCGCCAAGAATCTCAGCGGCTTTCTTTAGCTCGAGAGTCTGTAAAAATTTTACTCCATTACTACGCCCATTGAGCAGAATTTCTCAATGCGCTGATTGATGCGTTCCTGCGGATCGAGGGCGTTCAACTCCTCAAGGGCACTCAGAATGACGTTCTTGAGATGATGGGCCATTTCGCTATGATCGTTGTGCGCTCCACCAAGCGGCTCGTCGACAATGCCGTCCACGAGTTTAAACGCTGTCATGTCCTTCGCCGTTAACTTCATCGCTTCGGCAGCCTGCTCTTTGTAATTCCAGCTACGCCACAGAATGGTTGAGCAGTTTTCGGGCGAAATCACCGAATACCACGTGTTTTCCAACATTAGTACCCGATCGCCGATGGCAATGCCTAAAGCACCGCCCGATGCTCCCTCACCAATGACGATGCAGATAACGGGCACCGTCAGCATAAACATTTCCTTCAGGTTACGAGCAATGGCTTCACCCTGCCCACGCTCTTCGGCTTCGAGACCCGGAAAGGCACCTGGCGTGTCGATCAACGTAATTATAGGTTTACCAAACTTCTCAGCCAGTTTCATTAATCGTAAAGCCTTCCGATAGCCTTCCGGGTTAGGCATACCGAAGTTGCGGTGTTGCCGCTGCTTAGTATTACGTCCCTTTTGCTGCCCTATGATCATTACGGTCTGACCGCCCAGTTCGCAGAAACCACCAACCATGGCCGGATCGTCGCGAACGGTGCGGTCGCCGTGCAGTTCGATAAACTGATCGCACATCAGCGAAATATAGTCGAGGGTATAAGGTCGATCTGGGTGACGCGACAGCTGAACGCGCTGCCACCGAGTCAGGTTCTGAAATATTTCCTGGCGGAGCTTATCAATACTCTGCTCCAGAACAGCAACCGCTCCGCTGACGTCCACGTTGCTAGTCTGAGCCAATTTTTTGGTCTCTTCTAACCGCGCTTCGAGGTCGGCAATGGGTTTTTCAAAATCAAGATATGTTCTCATTCAATGATGACCGGGTCGCCGGTGCGATTATGAATGATGCGTGATGAATGTTTTTATAATTGACACATTCATCATTCATCACTCATCATTTATAATTCGAAGCTTTCGCCTTTTTTGGGAATTATTACCTGTGGGTAGCCTGCTTCAGCCAGCGTGGCCTTAAAGGACTCCATGCTTTCGTACTCACCATGAACGAGAAAGATATTTCTAAGTGTTTCAGGCGACTGCATTCCCACAAACTCCATTAGATCGTTACGGTCACCGTGGCCGCTGAACACGTCAATCTTCTCAATACTGGCCAGAACCTGGTGCTCTTTTCCCTTTATAGTCAGCGTCTGCTGACCATTGAGTAAACGCCAACCGAGGGTCCCTTCGGCGCAGTAACCGATTATGAGAATAGTTGAATACGGATTGCTGATATTTTCGGCAACGTGATATTCTACCCGGCCCCCTTGCACCATTCCCGACGACGAGATGATGATGCATGGCTCACCGTAATTGGAGACGGCTTTACTGGCTTTGGATGACTCCAAAAACTGGAAGTTCTGGAAGTCGAACAAGGTTTCATTCTCTTTGTAGAACTCCCGGGCTTCACCGTTCAGCATTTTTACGTGCTGAAGGTAAATTTTTGTACTCTCAAACCCCATTGGGCTATCAGAAAAAACCTTGATGGGTGGAAAATCGCGTTCGGTGTATAATTTGTTAAGCGTATACAACAGTGCCTGCGTCCGCCCAACGCTGAACGACGGAATAATTAACCGACCAGGAATATCGATGCAGGTCCGCTGAATAACATCGGCCAGGGCTTCTTCGGGCGACAAACGGTTTTCGTGGAGCCGGTTGCCGTATGTGCTTTCGCAGACGAGATAATCGACCGGCGGCACCGTTCCCGGATCAACCAGAAGCGGATAGTTTTTCCGACCTATATCCCCCGAAAAACAGATGCTTTTTCGCTCACCGTTTTCAGTTACGTTGATCACGATGTGAGCGGCTCCGAGCAAGTGCCCCGCTGGAATGAAGGTAACGTCGACCCCATCGGCTACTCTGAATTTCCGATTGAAGGCAATGGGTACCACGTTTTCCATGGTCTCCCGCACCTGCTTATCCAGGAACAGGTCTTTCTGCATCTGGGCCTGCCGATCTTTTACCCGTTGTTTCTTACTGGCATTGAGTTCATTGATCCGCTTCTGATTTAGTGAAGCAGCATCTTTGAGCAGTACATTCGTCAGGGCAAACGTCGGCTCCGTACACAGGATCTGACCTTCATAACCTTCCCGAAATAGGTTAGGTAAGTTACCCGAATGGTCCACGTGAGCATGGGTCAGTAACACTAAATTGATGCTTGAAGCCTCAAACGGAAAAAATCCAGCATGAGGAGTAGTTGGGATTGCCTGCCCGTTTGATCCGGCCAATCCAGGCCCGGCCTGTACTGGCCCGGATCGTTCTAAATCCGATCCGCAGTCAATCAGGATGCGGTAGTCATCCTCCAGCTCTAACAGGTACATACTACCTGTGACTTGCCGGGCCGCCCCCAGAAATGATAATTTCATGCGTATTGCTTAAGTAGCCAGTGGCTTTTGATCAATGTCTTGTTAAGGGTGGTTTAGCGCAAGTGGGTGGCATGAATTCCGTAAGTTTGCAAAAGTACAAAATACAGCCCGAATCGCCTAACTGTTCCCAAACGCGCTTTATGCCCCGCTTTGCCCACTTTTTGCCTATTATTTCATTCATTTTCCTGCTAAGTAATTGTGTTTCAGCTTCTGCCTACTTTCAAAGCCAACCTACTACTGATTCGCTGGCAACGCAGACCCTGCTGAGACAGGTGGAAGCGTTTCAGGCGGGACCGGCCGCTCGATTTGGTACCGTTGCTTTATCGGTCCGACGGGTGCGTGACGGCGAAGAGTTGATCGGCTACAATGCCCGCCAAAGCTTACCGTCGGCCTCAACGCTTAAACTCATTACAACGGCAACGGCACTGGCTGTGCTGGGTAGTAATTATACGTATTCGACTACGCTCGAATACGACGGCGTCATTAAAGACAGTGTGCTGACAGGTAACATCTACATTCGTGGCACGGGTGATCCCTCACTCGGTACGTGGCGGTTTCCGAACTATTATGACTTAACCGCTCAGCTCAAGAGCTGGTCGGAGGCCGTTCGTGCCGCTGGTATTCGCCGGATTCAAGGGACAGTCGTGGGCGATGCTAGCCTCTATGATGACCTGACCACACCAGACACCTGGCCTTTTGGCGATTTGGGCAATTATTATGGTGCTAGCCTGAGTGCGTTGAACATAAATGAAAATCTGTATCGCGTGTTTTTCAGACCTGGCAAATCGGTGGGAGCGCCGACTAGTGTCTTACGTACCGACCCGCTGGTGCCCTATTTAACCTTCCGAAATACCGTTACGACCGATGCGGCCAACACCGGCGATCAGGTAAACATTTACGGAACACCTTTTATGAACCAGCAGTGGCTTACGGGCAAGGTACCA
Organism: Spirosoma soli; assembly: GCF_042684525.1. Classification (NCBI taxonomy): domain Bacteria; kingdom Pseudomonadati; phylum Bacteroidota; class Cytophagia; order Cytophagales; family Cytophagaceae; genus Spirosoma; species Spirosoma soli. Next base: position 684,692 of record NZ_JBHULN010000001.1, read on the forward strand.
ATGGGCGAACCCGCCAATGAGTTTAGCGTGAAAGGCTCCCTACCCGACCCTGCTTACTTTGCCGCTTATGCGCTTCAGCAACAGCTAACGCAGGATAACGTAACAGTTAGCGCTCCTCCCGTTTCGGTAGGCGGTGGTCAGTCGGCAACGCTGGTTACGTCGGGCAAACGCATCACTCTCAACGAGCACAAATCACCCACCCTGGCTGAATTGGTGCAGCAAACCAACTTTCAGAGTATTAACCTCTACGCCGAAGCGTTATTACGCACCACCGCTTTAGCTTTAAACAAAACAGTTCGCTCAACTGATGCCAGCCTCGATGCCATAATAACTTTCTGGAAAAATAAAGGAGTGAATCTTGACGGTTTCCGCATTCGGGATGGCAGCGGCCTGTCGGCCGTGGGAGCGCTCACCGCGGACAACATGACTGGAATTTTGAGCGCAATGGGTCGTGAGAAGGCATTCCCGGTCTTTTATGAGTCGATACCGGTAGTGGGACAAACGGGCACTGTACGAAGTTTGGCCAAAGGAACAGCGGCAGCAGGTAACATTCGGGCGAAAAGCGGCTCAATTGAAGGAGTACGTGCCTACGCTGGATTTTTCACAGCGGCCGACGGCGAACCCATGACGTTCTGTGTGTTGGTAAACAAGTTTACGCCCGGTCAGAATCGGGTTGTCACGGGTGAGTTAGAGAAGCTATTTGTAAACTTAGTCAAACTAACCGGGAAGTGATTGAGGGCATAGGTGGAAAAAATCTAGTAGTTTAAAGACAGTTTGAGGTAGTTTCTTGGTCCGGTTAAATATAGTCCCTAGACTACATCAGGCTATTATATGGTCTGTGACCAGATAATATCAGACCGACGTTTAAAACGTCGGTCTCTCAAATTGCTTCCTAAACAGGTAGCATCTCACAACTTACTCCACTTATTCACTCCCCGCCTTCGTGATCACATACGGTTACGACGCTAAACCAATATTGCCCGATTGCTTTAGTAACTTCACTGAGCCGTTGAAAGGTAGGCGGTTTAGTGATGAAGCTATTAGCGCCGTTGAAATAAGATGTTTCAATGTCATCTTTAGCGTCGGACGTTGTCAGGACCACTATCGGGATGTGGCGAAACTGGTCATTAGCTTTAATCTCGCGCAGAGCCTCGCGCCCATCTTTCCGGGGCATGTTCAAGTCCAGCAAAATAAGTTCGGGCAGCGAATGGGCCGCACCAACGTAACGTCCTTTATAATTCAAGAAGTCCAGTAAGTCCTCGCCATCTTCCGCGAATGAGATGCGGCTGGATGGATAATGCTGATGAAAAGCCTCCCGAGTGAGGTAACGGTCGTCTTCGTCGTCGTCAACCAGCAGTATATGAATAGGCTTCGGCTGAAGTTGTTCGGTCATAATTGTCTAGTAATTGGCTTTCGGGAAGTACTACTACGAATGTGGTGCCCTGATCCGGTCGGCTTCGGGCAGTAATATATCCCTGATGATACACAACAACCCGCTTGCAGATAGCCAGCCCAATGCCAGTACCTTCAAAAGCCGTTTTGCCATGTAACCGTTGAAAAACTTTAAATATATGGTCTAAGTACTTTTCTTCAAAACCGATACCATTATCCTCTACCGTAATCTCAAAATAGCGCCGTCCCCGCACTAATTCCGGGTATTCGCTACCGTCAATCGGGCGAGATTGTATACGTAGCATCGGCTGAACTCCGGGCCTCAAAAACTTGAGCGCATTAGAGATCAGATTGTTAAACAGATGGTCCATCTGGCTGGCCACGGCTGGCAGCATTGGCAAACGGCTCACATCAACTTTTACGTCTAAACCCTTAATCCGCAGTTCCTGATCGTCCAGAATCCGCTGGACGATGTCATTCAACCGAACCGGCTTAAAGTCTTCTCTATGATTAGAAATCCTCGAAAAGTTTAATAAATCTTTAATTAATTTTGACATTCGCTCGGCCGAATTCGAAATCTTGTTCATAAACACCCGGCTGTCTCCGTCGAACAGGCTACTGTATCGTTCGGTAATCAAATCGGCGAATGATTGAATTTTCCGCAATGGCTCCTGCAAGTCATGACTGGCCACAAAGGCAAATCGCTCCAGTTCTTCATTTGAGGCTTCGAGTTGTCGAATCTGTTCTTTCAGTTTGAATTCGTAGGCACGTAATTGGTCCTCTGTTTTTTGCCGACGAGCCAGTTCCTGTTCGAGCAGCTTATACGAAACAGCCAGCGCCAGAAACGTTAATAATGATAACGCAAAAATGAGGATGAGCGTATTCCGAAATGAGCGCTCGGCCTGGCGGTTGCGAACGTCCATCAGAATACGTTCCGTATCGATCATCATAGCGACATGGTGCCGCAGGGCGTCCATCCGACGTTTTCCTTCCCAGCTATATTTCAACCCATTCACCCGATCGGCAAATTCAATTTCCGTTCGAATCTGGGTGATAGCTAGTTTTTCCTTAATAAGCTGCTTAAGCTTTGCCGACCGCTCAGTCTGTAATTTGTTATCACCAATGAGCGAATCTAACTGCCGTATCCGGGTTGGTAACAAGGCTATTGCGATTTGGTAGGGCTCCAGAAAAGCGCTATCTCCAGCAATAACAAAACCTCGCGAGCCGGTTTCAACGTCTTTCATCAACGAAAGAATGTTCTCTAATGCGCTGGTTACTTCATACGTATGCCGGACCCGATTTATATCTTTGCCGTTCTGGGTATAGCTATAGAAAGATATAGCAAACCCCGACGCAATTAAGACCATCGCCACTATGAACCCCAACGCAATGCGCCGGTTCATGAGTTTAGGGGCAAATCGGTTTAACGCGCTCATGAAATCGTTTCCTGTGAATTTGCAAAGATAAAAAAAGACAGGGGAATGGTAGTAAGGCTAATTATAGAATGAAACCATGATTAGTGTTTGATCTCACAGCGTTTCTACCATCAAATTGTGGTTTGTGTAGATACACACGTCGGCAGCAATATGTAGGCTTTCACGAACCATTTCTTCCGCTGAGAGATTAGACGCGTGCTTCTTGAGTGCTACCGCAGCCGACTGAGCATACATCCCACCCGAGCCAATGGCGGCTACGTCATGATCGGGCTCAATTACGTCGCCAGTACCTGACACCAACAGTAAGTCTTCTTTCGAGGCTACGATCATCATCGCTTCCAGCTTGCGCAAATACCGATCAGTACGCCAGTCTTTAGCGAGTTCAATGGCGGCCCGTTTGAGATTTCCGCCGTAGGCATTTAGTTTTTCTTCAAAACGTTCGATGAGCGTAAAGGCATCCGCCGTAGACCCGGCAAAGCCGGCCAGGATTTTGCCGCCCATTAAAACCCGGACTTTTCGAACATTACTCTTAGCTACGGTATTACCCATGGTGGCTTGTCCGTCGGCTCCAAGTGAAACGTGGCCATTGTGCCGAATGCCAACGACAGTGGTTGCATGTATTACGGGTTGCATGAATTGTGGTTTGGTTGTATTCTATAACAAAACAGGGGTCTATTTCGTCCGCTGGTTAGCAAAAAAGACTAGTAAACAAACGTAAGAACGGGGGGTTTTGCAAAGGAGATCTCATCAAACGTATATGAAAGCTGCTTTATTTGCTCTTCTGCTGTCATCAGTAATTAGTTTAGGTCAATCGAACAAGTCCCAGCTGGAAGAAGCCGTTTCGTTTGGTCCATACCAACCCGTGGGCGTCGCCATTTCTAAACAAAACCGGCTCTTTGTTTCGTTTCCCCGATGGTCGGACAAGTATCAATATGGCTTAGCCGAAATTAGCAAAGACGGTCAGCGAACCCCCTTCCCCGACGCTGCCTGGAACCGCTGGGACACCAACGCTCCGCAGCAACACTTCGTTAGTGTGCAAGCTCTGTTCATTGATCAGGACGATGCCTTATGGGTACTCGATCCGGCTAATCCGAACTTTGGGAAATCAATGCCGGCCGGAGTAAAGCTGTTACGGATTGACCTGGCAACCAACCGAATTACGAATACGTATCGATTTGACGACCTGCCCCTTGCCCAGACCAGTCTCAACGACGTACAGGTGGACCCGCGTCGGCAAGTGGCCTATCTTTCTGATCCCGGTCGGGCCTGCCTGGTCGTGCTTGATCTTAAAACCCAAAAAAGTCGCAGCCTGCTGCTAAAGCATTCGTCTACCACTGCCGATCCTGGTGTGGTACTCAAAATCGACGGGAAAGAGGTTCGAGACAACAATGGTAAAGCCTTTTCCAGCAATGTCAATGGCATTGCGCTCACGCCTGATTTTCGGTATTTATACTACCGTCCGATCACTAAAAAGCGCTTATACCGCATTGAAACCAAATACCTTAACGATATTTCTCTGACCGACCAGCAACTCATAGGAATGGTAGAAGATCTGGGCGAAGCGGGCATTTCGCACGGCATGATCGCCGACCAGGCAGGCAACGTATATATGGGCGACTCACCGACCAAAACCATCCGACGCATGACGCCGGCAGGTCAACTTCAGACCGTTGTCACCGATGAGCGACTGCTTTGGCCCGACAGCTACGCCATTGATCGAGACGGTTACCTATACGTAACAGCCGCTCAATACGAGCGGCTTCCCAAATTTAATGGTGGGGTTAGTCAGGTAAAAGAACCGTTCAGGTTGTATAAAGTAAAAATCACTCCTCAATAGGCTGTTCAGCCACAAACACGCCAGGTGGCCCATTACCTTACTTTTGGGCAAAAGAAACGCCACTCGTTTCAGTCTGCTTTGTTGTCATTGACGTCGAACAATACCTGGGACGTCATTAGGTATTTGTTTGCCGACTCATGACAAACACGGCACAGCTTATGGTAATCTCTAAACACAAAGCCGCTGGCATTGGCTACCGACTCCACGACGAGACTGGTCAGTTACTAGAATCAAGAGACGCAATGACGCCGTTGTACTACCTGCAAGGGGAAGGGCTACTGCTGGAAGGCGTTGAAGACGCGCTGGAAGGCAGGCAAAAAGGCGATCGGTTTAGCGTAACGATTTCGCCCGAGAATAGGTATGGCGAACGTGATAGTAGCTTGGTTGAAGAAGTTCTGCACAAGAGTCCTGGCAATCAGCCCCTTGAACCAGGAACGCAACTACACGGCAGTATCGAACAAGTTGCCACCATTACGGAATAATATCTTGTTACTTTCTCAATTTCCTCAAGCCAAACTACTCAATACGTTATGTTTCTTACTGGTGTACTAATCATTTCGGCCATCTTCATTGGCTGGATAACAACAGGCTACGTCCGCCTTCGGGCAGGAGATGCCAGCACCCGGGTCGACGATACGAACCCAGGTACGACCGACGCCGAGGCCGTTGAAGGTAAACACGAACCACTACCCCGGTGGCGCAAATACATTTTTTCGGAAGATCACAAAACGATTGCCAAGCAGTATTTGATAACGGGCATTTTCTGGGCAATCATTGGCACTACATTGTCTACGCTGTTCAGGCTTCAGTTAGGTTTTCCAGATATGAACATGAGTTGGCTGAAACCAATCTTAGGCTCCTGGATCAATGAATCCGGCAAACTAGACCCTAACTTCTACCTCGCCCTGGTCACCATGCATGGTACGATCATGATCTTTTTCGTGCTGACGGCCGGGCTAAGTGGTACGTTTTCTAATTTCCTGATTCCGCTTCAGATTGGTGCCCGCGATATGGCCTCCGGTTTTTTGAACATGCTTTCCTACTGGTTTTTCTTTTTAGCCAGTGTTGTCATGTTTACATCACTATTTCTGGAAACGGGTCCGCCAAACGGCGGCTGGACGGCTTACCCACCCTTGAACGCCATCAAACAGGCAGCCAGCGGCTCAGCCATGGGCATGACGTACTGGATCTTTAGCATGGCGCTGTTTATCATATCGCAGTTACTGGGCGGTATCAATTACATTACTACGGTTATTAACTTACGAACGCGGGGAATGTCGTTCAGCAAGCTTCCCCTGACGGTCTGGAGCTTCTTTCTGACGGCCGTTCTTGGTCTCATTTCGTTCCCGGTGCTATTATCAGCGGTGTTGCTGCTCTTGTTCGACCGCGAGTTTGGCACCAGCTTTTACCTGTCGGAGCTATACGTCAGTGGTGAACTCCTGAACAACCAGGGGGGTAGCCCAATTCTATATCAACATCTATTCTGGTTTCTGGGGCACCCGGAGGTGTATATTGTTCTCCTGCCCGCGCTGGGCATGACTTCGGAGATTTTTGCCGTCCACTGCCGTAAACCTATTTTCGGCTACCGGGCTATGGTTGCCTCCATGATGGGTATTGTCTTTCTGGCATTTATTGTCTGGGGACACCATATGTTCGTTTCAGGCATGAACCCCTTTTTAGGCTCCGTATTCATGTTTCTGACGCTGATTATTGCTGTGCCATCGGCCGTAAAAGTGTTTAATTACCTGACGACCTTATGGCGAGGCAATATCCATTTTACACCCCAAATGCTGTTCGCCATCGGCCTGGTTTCGTTCTTTATCACGGGCGGGCTAACAGGCCTAATTCTGGGAAACAGCGTGCTCGATATCCACCTGCACGACACGTATTTCGTTGTAGCCCACTTCCATTTCGTGATGGGGGGCGTATCGTCATTCGGTTTTCTGGCGGGTATTTATCAATGGTTTCCGAAGATGTTTGGCCGGATGCTTAACCCAAAACTAGGGTATATTCACTTCTGGGGGCTATTTATTGGCATCTATCTGCTCTTTTTCCCAATGCACTACATGGGCATTGCCGGGTTTCCGCGTCGGTACTACGCGTTCACGAGTTACGACTGGCTAAAAAATACCTATGCCGACATGAATGTGTTTATAACGCTGGCAGCCTTATTGGTTCATGCAGCCAATTTCACGTTCCTGTTCAATTTTATTCACAGCATCTTCTGGGGTAAAAAAGCGCCCCAAAATCCCTGGCGAGCCAATACGCTGGAGTGGACAACCCCTGTTGAGGAGCTTCACGGCAACTGGCCTGGGCCGATCCCAGCAGTATATCGGTGGCCTTACGATTATAGTAAGCCAAACGCTAAAGAAGATTATATTCCGCAGAACGTACCTTACTCACAAACGCCTGAGTCCAATCTGGCTCACGAAAACGAGCTCATTGAGCTGGAGAAACAAATTAATGCTCAAAATCTGAACGACCAATTCAAACAGCCGCATTAAACCAGTAGCGCTTACGGTATTCGATCTAAGGACCATTTCATGCCGGATGGTAGGTCGAATACTGTATTTTCTACCACCGGTAATGTAGTTGGTGTGAATACTAGCCGTCTTGTTTTACTCCTTCAATTCAGCAAACGGTATTGGCCGATTCACACTCTCTTCGAGCGATATAAAGGTTTCGGTACGTTGAATACCGCTTACCTTCTGAATTTTATCGTGCAGTACTTCGCGCAGGTGTTGCGTATCACGGCAAACGATCTTGGCGAAGATGCTGTAAATGCCCGTCGTGTAGTGAATATTGACGACTTCCGGAATCTTCTCCAGTTGTTTAGATACCTCGGCGTACAGCGAACTCTTGTCCAGGTAAATTCCCAGAAAAGCGCTGATGTCCCAACCCAACTTAGTATGATCGATCACTAACTGTGAGCCGCAAACGATGCCCATCTGCTTTAGTTTGTTCATTCGGACGTGAACGGTACCGCCCGATACAAAAATACGTTTACCGATTTCGGTATACGCCATATTGGCGTCCTGCATCAACAAACTCAGGATTTTCAGATCAGTATTATCAATTTCTAAATTTTTCTCGACCATTTTCAAAGACTTTTTGATGAGTGCTAACAAATCTAGCTATATTTTGAATGATTTGTAAATTTATAGAAATTTATATGCAAAATTTGCAATGAATTGCGTAGCTGTATTACCTTTGCATTGTCAAGTTGATCGAGCGGGGTCACACGCCGGTCTTCTTGATGTTTTTCTCACACTGTAGGATGTCGAAATTGGCAGACGTGCCCTCCTGTCTCGGGGGTGGTGATAAGGGATAAACGCAGTATAATGCCGCCTTTCGGGGCGACTGGGGTTGACCACCAGGATTTGTATTGTGGCTAACTGCACCGTGGGCGGTTCGAGTCCCCCTCCTACAGCATTGGTGTTCTAATTAGAACGCCGGATTGATTTTAGTTTGTTGATGAAGTGTAATTGAACACGCCGGTCTCGTTGAGGTCGGCGTTTGTTTTTTTGGAACACGGATTAATTACGGCTAGATGACTAATAATTTATGGTTAATCCATAGAATCCGCTCAATCCGTGTTCCATTCCTTATCATCCTGCAGCTACCGGACTTTTTTGCCTATTTTTGCGGTTATATTGTCGTATGATTTAGCGCATAGCTTCATACTCCATCCATCGTATTTCGTAAATTACTTACGTGAAACATATCCGTAATTTTTGCATTATCGCCCACATCGACCACGGCAAGAGCACGCTGGCCGACCGACTACTGGAGTTTACAAAAACCGTTGGTGCCCGCGACATGCAGGCACAATTGCTGGATGATATGGATCTGGAACGGGAACGTGGCATCACCATTAAGAGCCACGCGATCCAGATGAATTATACGTACCAGGGCGAAATCTACACGCTTAACCTGATTGACACGCCAGGCCACGTCGACTTTTCGTACGAGGTGTCACGCTCGATTGCAGCTTGCGAAGGTGCGCTGCTGCTCGTTGATGCCTCACAGGGGATCGAAGCTCAGACCATCTCGAACCTCTACCTGGCCATGAATAACGATCTGGTCATCATTCCTGTCCTGAACAAAATTGACCTGCCGGGCTCTATGCCGGAGGAGGTGAAGGACGAGATGGTGGACCTGCTCGGCTGCGAACGTGACGAAATCATTCCGGCCAGCGGGAAAGAGGGCATCGGCGTTCCTGAAATTTTGGCAGCTATCGTTGAGCGAATTCCCGCACCGAAGGGTGACCCGAATGGTGAACTGCAAGCGCTTATTTTCGACTCGCACTTCAATTCATACCGAGGCATTGAGGTCATTTTCCGGGTTAAGAACGGCCGCATCCGTAAAGGAGATCGGGTTAAGTTCATGAACACCGGCAAAGAGTACATTGCTGATGAAGTCGGCACACTAGGCCTGGAACAGGTACCGAAGAGCGTTATTGAGTGTGGCGACGTAGGTTACCTCATTTCGGGGATTAAAGTTGCCAAAGAAGTTAAAGTTGGAGATACGATCACGGAGCTTGACCGTCCGGCAAAGTCGGCCATTCAGGGGTTCTCGGAGGTTAAGCCTATGGTTTTCGCGGGTATCTATCCCGTAGAAACCAGTGAGTTTGAAGATCTCCGCGAAGCGATGGAAAAGCTTCAGCTTAATGACGCAGCGCTCGTTTGGGAACCTGAAACGTCGGCGGCCCTTGGCTTTGGTTTCCGTTGCGGCTTCCTGGGCATGTTGCACATGGAGATCGTGCAGGAGCGGCTCGAACGCGAGTTTGATATGACCGTCATCACAACGGTGCCATCCGTACGCTTTGAAGTTATCACGACCAAAGACGAAACGCTCATTGTTTCTGCCCCGGCTGAAATGCCTGATCCCAGCACAATCAGTTGGATTGAGGAGCCGTTTATTAAAGCACAAATCATTACAAAGGCCGATTACGTTGGCGCCATCATTGGTCTGTGCATGGATAAGCGTAGCCTGCTAAAAAATCAGGTATATCTGACTCAAGACCGGGTTGAGTTGCAGTTCGAGATGCCCCTGGCCGAAGTCGTTTTCGACTTTTTCGACAAGCTTAAGACGATCTCTCGTGGTTATGCCTCTCTTGATTATGAGTTCATTGGCAACCGCGAGTCGACGATGGTAAAATTAGACATCATGCTCAACGGCGACCGTGTTGATGCGCTTTCGGCCATTGTTCACCGTGACAAAGCGTATGAGTGGGGCAAAAAGCTCTGCGAAAAACTGCGTGAGCTGTTACCCCGCCAGCAGTTCGAGATTGCCATTCAGGCGGCTATTGGTCAGAAGATCATTGCCCGCGAAACGGTAAAAGCCCTTCGCAAAGACGTATTGGCGAAGTGTTACGGTGGTGACATTTCGCGTAAACGGAAACTGCTCGAAAAGCAGAAGAAAGGTAAAAAGCGGATGCGCCAGGTCGGCAACGTCGAAATCCCGCAGGAAGCGTTTATGGCCGTGTTGAAGATCAACTAACCCATTAAAAAAGCCAGCCTTCGTACGAAGGCTGGCTTTTTTAATAAAACAATCCCCAATCGTCGGGGGCGTCGTTGTCTTTATCAAATCCGTTGACCCACTCTACAAATAGTAGTCGAAACTGTTCAATCTCATCGCGTAGCACATTGAGATAAGCGGGGGTCGCTAGCTTCTCAGCTTTGCAATATGAGGTTTGAGCTAATAGCTCGCGGGCATGCATCTTAATGATGACTGCGTTCTCCATCCGGAGCGTATACAGATCTCCGCCTTCGGCGCCAACAATCTTAGGAGCCAGCATCATGGCATTGGCCAGCATCTGCTCGTGCATCATCAGCACGTCATCCTCCTTATTAATCGTTTCAACAATGGCCTGGGTCAACTCCATAAGTTCGTTGGCCTTGCGCAAAATAGGAAGGTTCTTGATCCGCCGGTTTTCGGCTTCCATTTCTGCACGAGCTTCTTCAGGGTCGTAGTCTTCATCGAAACCGTCCCAGTCCATAAAGTTGTCGTCGTCCTCGTCGTCAAAATTCATCGCAAAACGGGCAAAGGGGTTGACTATCTTCTATCTGACAAAGTAACAGAAAGGTTTACCAAAAACAAACCTTTCTGGGCAAAAACTGCCTCTGCACAAGACAGTTTACAAACCGTTGCCGTTGATAGTACTACTGCCCAAATCCTCTTTGCTTAATTCGTTGTAGAGAAGAATATTTTGCTGAATGCTTCTGCGTAAGTTGTACAGTATATGTACGTGTGAATGCAGGAGAAGAATTAGAAGTGGCCTTATAGGGACTCGAACCCCAACCAACAGTTCCGAAGACTGTGATGCTATCCATTACACCATAAGGCCAGCTTATTGCCGCTATCTCATCTCTTGGTAAGCAGGGATTAGATAAGACGAGTGAGGGACAAAGATAGAAAGAGTTTCTCAACAATCGTCTTGTCTGTATCTCTGAACGTATACTATTCTCTAAATAGGTCTGCCCAAAGACTGGCCTCATAAGGCATTAAAAAAACCCCAGTCGAAAAAACGCTGAGGTAAACAAGACGTATGAAAACTAAACGCTGCATATGCAGGTTTATTGTGCGTGCTGAAACAGGATGCCACTAATTTTTCAGTTTTTTGCTGGCGAAAATTTATAGGCATGCAATCTGAAATGTACAGACTAGCGGAAGCCCTTCAATGCTGATTACCAATGCCGCTGATTATATCTCCAAAGTGTGTTCCAAGCATTCATGGAGATCTGCGTACAATGAGCTAACGGTCCCTGCTCTTATTTCTCCTCTTATCCTGCCCCAAAGTAGCCTCCGAATAATAAATATTAGAACTATTTATATATTAAATGGTGGACTTCCAAAATGTTTTGCATCAATCACGCCAATATTAAGTTATTATTAACTACACATCATATATAGATTAAACAATTACAATTTTCGCTTGACGTACTTATTAAATCCGCTTACCCATAAGGTTAATCGATGGCAACGGTTAACATGTATCGATTTTCTCCCATCGGTACAATCATCTCTTGTATACATTGTCTCGCCAATTCGCTATTTGTTAGCAGTGTTACTCATCCTAGTCACGTTTACGCTGGGTATAGCTCAGAAGACCTACTACCTGGCGGCCAACGGTAACGATACAAACAATGGTTTATCGGTCAACGCACCTTTCAGAACGCTCACCCGCGTCAATAAGCTTCTATTACAGCCCGGCGATACGCTTTTGCTAAGACGGGGTGATACGTTTCGGGGCAGTTTACAGATCCGGCAATCGGGTTCGTCAGGCAAACCTATTGTTGTAGACGCTTACGGAAGTGGCAGAAAACCTATACTATCGGGTTCGGTACCTGTTACCGGCTGGAAGAGCCTGGGCAGTAACCGTTGGCAGGCCGTTTGTAAAGAATGTGGAGACCGTGTTACAGGGCTGTTTAAAGCGGATTCAGCCTTGCCACTGGGCCGTTATCCCAATCTAAATGATCCGAACAAAGGCTACTTAACTGTGCAGTCTCACAGTGGCGCCACCCAACTTACGAGTCAGCAACCCTTAACAAATGACTGGACAGGTGGGGAAGCCGTGATCCGGCCAACGCAGTGGATACTTGACCGAACTACTATTACAAAACAGACTGGTAATACACTGTTACTTAACAACAAGTCGAGCTATGCCCCCACTGATGGATTTGGTTATTTCATCCAGAATCATCCGGCGGCACTCGACCAGCCAGGCGAATGGTGTTACAATCCAGCCGATCAGACCATTAAACTTTACGCCAACAAAGGTAACCCCAATGCGCTGGTCATCACGGCAACAATACTCGACAAAGGGATAGAACTTACGAACGCGTCCTTCATAGTCATCCGCAATTTGCACATCACACAAACGCTTAGTACGGGGCTGTACATATCCAATGCATCGAGCTTCACTGTAACCGGCAATGATATTACGTCCTCGGGCGAAGATGGCGTGACCATTGTGGCAGGTGGCAAAGACGTTCTCATTGAGAACAACCGCGTTATCGATGCCAACAACAATGGTTTTCTACTTGACTCTTATCACGACATCATTGTCCGGGGCAACGAATTTCGCCGGATGGGGCTGATTCCTGGTCGGGGTCGGTCGGGCGATGGCCAGTATAATGGTGTTCGCTTTGGCCCTACCCTGAATGCGCTGATTGAAAACAACCGAATTGATAGTGTTGGCTTCAATGGACTTAGTTTCATGAGTGATGTGATGATCCAGCACAACGTCATCTCTAACTACTGCATGACGAAAACCGACGGGGGCGGCATCTATTCGTGGAATGCCAATAAGCTACCTACGCAGAACATCCACATTGTCTCCAACATCATTTATAATGGCATTGGGGCTCCAGAAGGCACCTTACAGAACGGGCACCACGGCACCAACGGCGTTTTCCTCGACGACTGCATGGAAAATGTCGATTTGATCAATAATACCGTATTTAGTAACCGGGGCTGGGGTATTTTCATGCGGGGCGACCATCACATTAACGTACTGGGTAACACGTTTTTTGATAATGCCGATGCACAGTTTGTGATGTATCACAACGGAGGTTTCTGTCCGTTTCGGGAGAATGTAGTCAAACAAAATATATTCTTCAGCAAATCTTCGTCGCAGCTCGTCGCCCGCTACGAATCAAATACTGATGACCTCGACCAGTATGGCCTGCTGGATTATAATTATTATGTTCGTCCCTTTGCCGACGTGTTTACCATTCGGGCGGTGTACAACTGGTGGCAAGTCAACGAGGTTACCCTTGACCAATGGCGAAATCGTTTCAAACAGGATGCCAACGCTAAAAACAGCCCATTAACTTATCCGGAGTATACGGTTAAGAGTGTAAATCCTAAACTACGTATCAATACCGACTTCGCGAAAGATGGGCAAGGCTGGTCTACATGGAGCCCATATAATAACGGGCAGGCAATATGGGACCCTAAAAAAGGAAACGGCAACGGAAGCCTATGCGTGACATTTCCAACGCCTACCACGGCCACTAACTCCTACGTATTGGTTACTAAGGATATCGGCTCCGTAACTAAATCCCGCAGTTTTTTGCTTCGGTTCGATGCCATAGCATCGGCCGATAAAAAGATACAGGTCTTCATTCGGCAACGAGATGCTCCTTATCAAGATCTGGACAAACGATTTAACTTGCTGGTTGGGCCGACGCGCCAACACTACGAAATAGCATTCACGGCCTCAGCGGATGAAGCAAATGCGCTGCTTACGTATCAGCTTAACGAAGACGGACAGTCGGTCTGGTTCGATAATATCCAGTTACAGGAAGCTACCATTACACCGACGAATACGGACGACCATATCCGGCTGGTCTACAACCCCACCTTAAAAGACAGTCTTGTTACGCTGCCTGGCCGGTATCGGGATGTACGAAATCGCTATTACGACCGCCAGGTTAGGGTGCCTCCGTTTAGATCAGTAATTTTACTAACTGACTCGCTGCCCCCCATTGACCTTAGCTTAAAGCTACGAACTGATAAGCAAGCCTTACAAGTAGGTGAGGTTACGTCGTTTTCGTTAACCGTTCGTAATGACCGACCGAGCAAAACAACGGAACAGGCGCAGTGGACCTGTCGCCTGCCTCCTAATCTAGAGGTTGTTAGTGGCGCTGGCCTTCAATACAGCGAAGGTGTTCTAACAGGTACGGTTCAGAATCTACTGACCGATACAACCTTTGTTTTTCAGGCTAAATCGACTGTAGCGGGAACGTATAAAACAGCCGCTCAGGTAACGACAACGACTCATGGCGATCCTGACAGCACACCAGATTCTGGAACGAGCGACGGTGAAGATGATACGGCAACCGCCACCTTTCGAGTCGGAGAACCCAATGACAAAGTGTTTTCCTCCCCTAACCCTGGCCAGATGATACTACCGTCGCTCGTGTCTACGCCCGCTTCCGTTGACTTAAGCCTTCGCATGGCCCTAAGTAGCCGTACACCCGCCTACAGCCAGACCGTTACCTGCACAATATGGGTTAATAACACGGGTGAAAGCGCTTCGGGAGCCGTTCAGATTCAGAACTTACTCCCTGCTGGCTTGCGGTTTGCAGGCGGAACAGGTTGGACAGCAAATGGCAATTTGCTCATAACTAACCTCACAGACATTCCGGCCGGGAAAACTATAAGTGTTTCTTTCCAGGCACGGGTAGTTGGCCTGGGTCAAATGATTAATCAGGCTCAGATCAGTACGTGTGCTACGAGCGATATAGACTCGACACCAGGCAATGGCTTTGGCAACGGTGAAGATGACCAAGTGCAGGCCGACTTCCGGGTTCGGTTAACGAATGGCGGCAGCGGTATCTTTAGCCCAGACTAGAAGCTTCCTGGCGTTTGATATACCGACAGCAGTGCACAACAAAACGGCTACCAATACAAGGTTGATCAATGGCAGGCAAGTTGCAGCAGTTTACTATAGCCCAGCAGTTTTACCTAAGATTCTGATTAACTAAACTCTCCCATTCTTCTTCCAATGAGCCATTGAAGAAGGACGCACCCGCCCGTCGGTACCAATAATTAGCGTTGAAGCGGTCGCCTTCCTTACGGTGCAGATACGCATGAAGTTGATCGTAACGGGGTTCGCCTTCCCGACTTTGGGCAATATTATGGGCCTGTTCCCAATCGTCTTTGGCGTCGTACCAAAGTGCTTGTAAAATCGGATGAACATCAGCAGGCGGCTCTGTCTGATTGAGCGTAGCGGTAAATTGTTGACGTGTCATTTGAGAATAGCGTTCACGTAAGGTTCGTAGGCTGGCGAGAAAAACAACGTGTACGTCTCTAACCGACGAGACCGTAGGGGTTGCTTCATAACGCGTGGCATTCGCTCGCCTAGCTTTTGAAAATCATTATTCGGAATAATGGCCAGGTCGGCTTTTTCCCATTGTTTCTCCGTTGGCCAGATATTGTAATGTTTGTGAAAAAGTGGAATCAGGTAGTCAAACACAAAAACATTCGAACGGGCGGGAATTGTTTGCGCTAACTGCTCAATAATGGCCACATCGTTATCTGGTAACATGGGCTGCTTCTGCGGATCGAACCGATGAGCGAACGTATCACGAAGCTCAGCTGACCATGTAAAATCAGGCCGGGCATAAGGCACAATTAACAATTGAATCAGGAATAAACCACTGGCTAGCGCCGTAGGTTGCCAGGAAGCTACCGGTCGCATAGCTCGTTTGAAAACGAATACTGCGGCCAAAATGTAGCATACACTAAACGCATAGGTTAACACAAACCGGGGCGGCCAGGTCAGCGACACCAAATGAAAGAAAGGGTTGGAGCCGTAATACGTAGCGCCCTGCACCCAATTTGACATTAAAATGCCGATCTGAGCAACCATATACACCAGCACAATGCTACCAATTTGGCGAACCTCAAACCGCCATAACAGATACAATAACAACAGGAACGAGGGTAAAATGAGCAACACTACGTGCCCCAGCAATGCCGCATGGATACGCACGAACTCGGTTTGATGGAGGCCAGTAGTAATGGCGTTTAAGGCTTGCTGCAAACGAGGCTCGGGTTCAACAGCATGGTTTTTGTAGGACAAAAAAAGCATACCGGCCACGAACAACACCGCCCAGCTGACAAGAGTGACCCAGAAACGAGGGTGAGTCAACACACTAAAAATAGACGTGTGCGGGTTGTTCTTAAGGTACTGTAAACAGACGTAGGCCAAATGAATGCTTCCCGCCAATAACGCGCCGTCTTCTTTGACCAACACAATAAGTGCCCCGGTTAGCACTACCCAGCCTTTTTGTCGGCTATCGAGGGCTAGAATGAACAGAATCGATAAAGGTAGGTAAGTAAGCTCAGGGTGCCAGCCAATACCTGGATGCTCGTTGAACCAAAACCAGACCGGACCGAGCAATACCGTAAACAGCATTGTCCAGCTAAGCCAACCGGGTAAACCATTTGAGAGCTGCCGAATCAACAGCGTATAACTGACAGTATAAAGCGCTGTCTGAACGATGAATGCCCCGTAAGCCCCCCAAACGTAGATGAGTGGTCCCCATAGAATCAATCCGTAATTATTATGGATGCGATCGTCATAACCCCAAATGTTCTCGTACAGCAGCGGTCGACCGTCCATCCAACTGCAGGAAGCCTGAAGAAAAATGTACATGTCGTTGAAGACATAATACAGCGCTTGAAATCGAAGAACTTTGAACCCCAGAAACAAGAGCAACAACACGCTACTCACGATGGCGACATACATCCATCTACGCATAATTCATAAAACGAGCTGATACCCGCTGATACTGTGTAGTGCAAAACTAATAGCCGTTGCAACGAGTACCTGATTTTAATGCACACATTGTTCGACAATGTGTTCGTACGGAGTTGAAACGTACAAGTTGTAGGCGTTTAATCGAATGATGCGGTAAGGGTGACGTAAAGGCATTTTTGTTCGCAATTTCTGCGGATCATCAATGGGTAAGAGTGCGATATCGGCCGGACGGTACTGTTTGCCCGTCGGCCAGATCTCATAATTCCGGTGAAAGAACGGCACCAGATAATCAAATGCAAAGACATTTGATTGAGCGGGTAGCCGATCGGCCAGGCAACGAACAATGGCCAAGTCGGCAGCCTGTAGGTACTTCGAATTTTTTTCGGAACTATATCGTCCTCTGAAGGTAGAAATCAGTTCATTCAACGATATAAAATCAGGCCTTGCCAGGTAAAGCAACGGCAATTGAACGGTAACCAGTGTTGCGATTAATAGCCAGGCTAGCGTTGGCCGAGTTTTCTTCTGCAGTTGATCGGCAAACTGCCCAAGCAGCAGGGTGAAAAAAGCCGCTGAAAACGCCCACAAAAGTATAAACCGAGGAGGCCAGGTCAGCGATACCAGGTGAAACAAGGGTTGCCCATAGTAGTGAGAACTCTGCACGAAATTAAGCCCGGTCAGTAGGCCAACACCTACCCACCACAACAGGAGCAGCTGAGGAGTAGAACGCGTTTTTAGTTTACCTGCTACCCAAGACAATGACCCGGCAACTGGCAATAACAAAACTAGTGATTGCCCGGTGATCATGCCTATTTGTCGCCAGAACGTACTTTTGCCTACGTTATCCCCGATTAATTTCAAGGCAATCTGGAGTCTGGGTTCCGCAAAGTTGTTCTTGTAGCTAAGCCAGATCATTCCAGCCACAAAGACAACGAACCAGCCCAACGCAATGAACCAGAAGCGACGTTGGGTTACCCATCCCCAGATAGCTTTGTCGGGATGCTGGCGAACGTAACGTATCCCATCAAACGATAAGTGGATAAGAGCAGCCAGCACAGCGCCGTCTTCTTTGACCAGCACAACACCCAGGCCCGCCAGAAAAGTACCGATCTGACTGTTGCCCATCAGGGCCAGCGCAAAGAGCAGTGCCAATGGCAAGTATGTCAGTTCGGTATGCCACCCGATGTTGGGGTGATCATTCAGCCAGAACGTTACGGGACCAAGCAACACTACCCCTAACAACGTATAGCGTGCCCAGTTCGGCAGTTTAGATCGTACCAATCGCTCATTAACCAGGGCATAACTAATGAGCAACAAACCCGACTGCACGGCAAATAAGCCATAGGCCCCAAACAGTCGGCAAAAGGGCCCCCAAAGCAAAACGGTATAGTAATTATGAATTTGATGGTGATATCCCCAAATGTTTTCATACATGAATGGCCGACCGTCCATCCAACTGCGTGACATCTGCAGAAACGCATACATGTCGTTAAATGTATACGCCAGCGTTACGAAACGTAATAGTTTAAACGCAAAGAAACCAAGTACGGCGAGGCAAATCCAATAAGTTGAACGATGCATGGCGGGAGCATTGCAAATCGCAAACTTAATGTTTGCTACTATTTTTTAAGCAATATATTCTCGATGGTCTGTTAAATGATTCTACTTTTTTATAAAATTGCAACGTACTCACCACTATAGGCTTATAGTCTAAAGAATTTACTACTCCACTCTTATGAACGGCCCTGAACGCGATCGCTGGATTCGTCGTAACCGCTATTATTACCGCTGCCTCGTTGACTTTCTCCGCTACAACATTCCTGCAAACAGCTCCGTGCTGGAAATTGGTTGTGGCACCGGCTATGTACTTGACCAACTCGACCCTTCCCGAGGAGTAGGCATTGATGTGAATCAAAACCTTATTACATACGCCCAGGAGAAGTACCCGCAGCACACCTTCTACACGCTCGATGCCAAGAACCTGGACGTTAACGACGAGTTGTTCGATTATGTGGTACTTAGCGATACCATTGGTGCATTCGACGATGTGCAGCAAGTGTTCTCCCAATTGAGCAAAGTATGTCATGCCAATACGCGCATCATTATTACGTATAAAAACTTTTTGTGGACACCAGCGCTGAATGTTGCTGAGAAAGTAGGCCTGAAAATGCCCGAAGAACGTCAGAACTGGTTGGACCGGGATGATATTGTCAACCTGCTGGAGATTGCCGATCTGGACGTTGTTCGCACGGGCCGCAAAGTGCTACTACCTTACTACATCCCTCTGTTGTCCTGGCTGTTTAATCAATACATTGTTAACCTTCCGTTGTTCAACCGACTGGGCTTGTTCACGTTTATTGTAGCGCGTAGTGTGGATGGCCTAAAACCTGCCTTGGAACACAGCGTCAGCGTAATTGTTCCGGCTCGCAATGAGAAAGGTAACATCGAAGCCATCGTCCGTAGAACTCCTAAAATGGGACGGCATACCGAACTCATTTTTGTGGAGGGCAATTCTACCGACGATACCTGGCCCGAAATACAGTCAATCTGCCGAAAGTACCAGCACATACGGGATATTAAATGCGTTCAGCAGGATGGGAAAGGGAAAGGCGACGCCGTTCGTAAGGGATTTGGCATGGCATCGGGCGACATTCTGATGATTCTGGACGCGGATATGACCGTACCGCCCGAAGATCTACCGAAGTTCTTTGATGCCATCGCAACGGGTAAAGGAGAGTACATCAACGGCACCCGCCTGGTATATCCAATGGAAAAAGAAGCCATGCGCACGCTCAACCTGATCGGCAACAAATTCTTTTCGATTGCCTTCTCCTGGTTGCTCAACCAACGGATTAAGGACACCCTTTGCGGAACAAAAGTACTGTCGAAAACAAACTACGAACGGCTCATTCGCAACCGTTCTTACTTTGGCGACTTTGACCCCTTCGGCGATTTCGACTTGATCTTTGGAGCAGCCAAGCTGAATCTAAAATTTGTCGAGATTCCGATTCGTTACCGGGCCCGCACGTATGGAGAAACTAACATATCACGCTTTAAGCACGGTTGGCTGCTGCTGAAGATGACGTTCTTCGCTTTAAACAAAATCAAATTTGTTTAGCGCACCCATTTCACTTACAACCAATCGTCGCGCAGAATACCATTTAGTTGCTCGTAGGGCACGGTTACCTGAATCGGACCAACAGCGTAGGCAGCAATTTCGTAGGGGTTGTAATAAAAAATCATGCCGTCGCGGCCCATGGCGACATTAGCCGGCAAAAAGAATCGACCATCCCGCAGAAAATAACCTCGTTCTTCGAGGTTATACTGCGGTAAAAGTTCCTGTTGCTTACGGAAGGCCTTTTCAACCACGCCCAGCAACGCGGTCGTGTCTGAGACCATATCGCCCAAAGTTAATGACCGACCGGTTTCTCGATCGAACGTATAGAACGATAGGTTAGAGTTAGGATGTGCCCCACCCGTATAAGCGTAGGTTTCAAACTTAACGCTCAACGCTTTTTCACCAGCATAAACCGTATCGGCTTTCGTTTTTAGCTCCCAGCACCCGCCCAGTCCGCCCATTTCCTTGAGCATGGTTTCGTAGTCGGCAGCAAATAATGTAGCCGCTTGGGCTAAGTCCGTTTGAGCCGTTGGATTGTCGGCCACAGTTGTGCTGTCAAGCCAACCCGTAATGCTGCCAACAGCTACCCGGCGTAGTGTATCATTAATCCGCTTCGCTCCATCTGTATTCTCTTTCAGGAGAAGGTATGACACCAACACGTCTACGCCTTTGTTTGTCGTGGTGTCACAACGAACGGTCCCCCCGAACTTATAATGGTGCCAATCCAGCGCGGGAGGCCCCGGGTGCGTTGGCCGGCAAGCCGAAAACAAACCGATGAATGCGAAAAGAAACGTTATGAGTAGAAACTTCATGAAGAAGGCACGATTGACATAGCAAGTCAGCCGTCGTAAAATAAGTCAAGCTTATGAAACCGCTTTACCGCTTTTTGTAACGCTGATTTTCACAAACTTAACAAATCTTTAAACCGAATAGCTTGCCGACGGCTTATTTCGATTTTATCGCCCCCGCGTAACGTAACCAGCAACCCTCCGCTAAACCACGGCTCAATTTTTTCGATCCACTGTAAGTTGATAATGTGTTTGCGATTGGCCCGGAAAAACGTCGCCGGATTGAGCCGATCCTCGAGCGCATTCAACGATTTGAGCACCAATGGCTTTTGGTCATCAAAGTACAACCGGACATAGTTACCCATTGACTCGAACAGCCGTACTTTACCCAGCTTCACAAACCAGCATTTCTCGCCGTCTTTTACGAAAACCTGGTCATTTTCACCCAAGATTTTGGCCGACGTATTTGGCGCATTACCGGAGGGTTCATGCACATGCTGCTCCTCTTCTACCCGATGGATCGCTTCGGACAAGCGAGCTAACTCGACAGGTTTCAGCAAATAATCGAGGGCATTAAACTCAAAAGCCTTAATGGCATACTCATCGTAAGCCGTGGTGAAAATTACCTCGGGCGTTTTTCCTTCAATGGATTGCAGCAGCTCAAAGCCATTTTTCCCCGGCATTTGAATGTCTAGAAACAGGAGTTCGGGCTCCAGTTCTTCAATCATGGGTAAGGCTTCATCGGCATTGGCCGCTTCACCGATTACCTGAATTTTTGGGAAGTTTTCGAGCAACCGACGCAGTTCATTACGGGCTAATCGCTCGTCGTCAACAATAAGGGTTTTCATGGTAATAATTAATAAGTCAGCGAAATAGCCAATCGGTTTACGGTTTCACCAGCACTGGCTATAATACAGAATGAGTGACTGATTTTCGGAATATTCCCTCCGACTGGGCAGGAATCGTAATGTAGGCACAAACGATTGGTTCGCCGTTATGCGTATCGTTTTCCTGCACAATTTGAAATGTGGCATCGGGTCCATACAGCAACTCGAGTCGTTGAGCAGTGTTAGCCAGACCAAATCCGCCCGACGCTTCTTTGTCGCCCAGAACGCCGGTATTTCGAATCATAATGTGCAATTTATCGGCTTCAATCTTTGATTTAACCTCAACAAACCCTCCACCCACTGCTTTTGATACGCCATGCTTAATGGCGTTTTCAACCAGCGTTTGGAGCATCATCGGTGGCACCTGCCAGAATAAGGTTCGGCCGTCGAGTTCAATGCGTGACGTAAGCCGGTCTTCATACCGCACCTTTTCAAGGGCCAGATAATCTTCTACGGTCTTTATTTCTTCGCGCAATTCAACCGTTTTACGTCGATCGGCCAACAAGGAGTTGCGGAGTAAATTAGAGAGCTGCGTAATGCCCTGCTGTGCTTTATCGGGGTTTTCGTAGACCAGCGCCCGGATGCTATTCAGCGCATTGAACACAAAATGCGGATTCAGCTGCGAGCGCAATACCTTAGCCTCTGTCTCGCGAATGTTCGTCTTAAGGAGAATTTTCTCGATCTCGGCATTACGGGTCTGTTCAACGTAATGATACACGGTATAACTCAAGACCCAGGCCAGCATCGTTTTACCCCAGGTCATGATATAACCGAAGAAAACCCAGGGTTCGCTGGCAAGGTACTGCGGTACAATCAGCCGGTCGATGGGTAGGTTGACCATCGTCATGATCAGCGCCAGCACGAAAACCGAGAATAACACTCGGGGAGCTAATTTGAAGAACGGTAGCCGTACCCAATTCCACCGCTTAATCATCAGCCGGTAAAGGTGGGTCAGCGTAATGCCGAGGAAAATATTGGCAATTGCCAGGTAGAGCGTATCCGGATCAAACCCAAGTTCCAGCAAATAAGCCAGATACTCCACTGTGATGAGGAGCGTCCAGCCAAATAACTGACAAAACCAATATATTTTTTGTTTAGACATACCCATTGCTATACACACCCACTACCGGACAATGAGCGAATATACAAAAACACCCATCGGAGTTGTCATCCATCCGTTATCAGTGGGCATTTAGCTGGATTATTGGTCAGTCTACCCCGCTAACTGGTAATGCGCCGTTAGGCCAGGGCCAGTGATAGCAGGTGGGAGGTATCGTTGGCTACTTCTATGGTGAAAGCCGCCGTGTCGTAATCGTATCGAAGTTTGTACAGACAGAGGTTGCTGTGCTCGAATTGATCCATCTGAGCCAGCGGCTGGTTGGTAAGCCAGCAAAGCAAAATTCGCATGGCGCGGCCGTGCATGGCCACGAGCACCGTTTGCTCATCGGGATGCGAGACAATTACATCAATGGCGGCCCGCTGTCGAGTAGCCACTTCTTCGGGACTTTCGCCACCGTCGGTAGGCAGGGCCGTATTACCCGAAGACCAGGCCTCGATCAGGGTACGGTAATATTCGTTGTCGAGATTACCCGGCACTTTCCCTTCCATAACGCCCCAACTAATCTCGTTGAGCCCCGTTAATTTTTCGTAGGGAATACCAAGTTCGATAAATAGTTCGGCCGTTTGATACGTGCGTTTCAGGCCGGAGATATAAATTTTGTCGAACGGCACGTGCTGATAAGCTTGAAAAAAAGCCATCGCCTGCGCCCGGCCCATATCGTTGAGGTCCGAATCAACACCACTGCCTTGCACTACGCCCCGCCGGTTGTAGTCTGTTTCGCCGTGGCGAATCAAATAGATTGTCTTTTGTGTCAAGTGTATTGCCTTGCCCTCTGGCAAATTTACCCCAAATTTGAAGCGCAAAATTACGTAAAAACGCGCGCATTATGAAAGCTGGCTTCGACCTTAGCAATCTTGATTTTGTTCATTCTGCTTCAATCGTCAACCATTTGGGCATTGAGTTCACCGAAGCGGGAGAAGGTTATTTGGTGGGCCGCATGCCCGTTGACCAACGTACGCACCAGCCGTTTGGCATCCTGCACGGTGGTGCATCAGTCGTTTTAGCCGAGTCGTTAGGTAGTGTTGCTTCGTTCATGGTGCTCGACGACCCAACGAAGCAGCGGGCTGTGGGTCTGGAAATCAACGCCAATCATATCCGTTCGGTACGTAGCGGTTGGGTATATGGCCGGTGCACCCCCATTCACCTGGGCCGCACAACGCACGTCTGGGACATTCGGATTACCGATGAGCAGGATAAGCTGGTCTGTGTAAGCCGGATTACTATTGCAATAATCAACGCAGGTTAGGGGTGCCACCAACACGAAACCTCAGCTAACAACCGCAAACAAAATATATTTCCTACTGTTTTAATAGACAAATAGCTGACTCGGTTTCTGAGTCAGCTATTTAATTATATACTCAACTAATCTTTCATGTTAACTCAACCGTTATGCGATTCATCCCAACAAAAGTTCATGGCATTCTAGATTATGTAAGCGGGGGCTTATTTCTGGCATCGCCCTGGTTGTTTGGCTTTGCCGATAAACCCGCAGCCAAATGGGTTCCACTAGCAGCCGGTGGTGCGGCCCTTTCGTCGTCGTTGTTTACCGACTATGAGCTAGGCGCTGTCCGGAAGATTCCAATGCCCGCTCACCTCGGCCTAGACGTGGCCGAAGGGGCTCTACTCGCGGCCTCGCCCTGGTTGTTTGGCTTTGCGAAGAAAGTGTACTTACCCCACGTAATTTTTGGTGCCTTTGCCCTTGGCGCAGGTTTGCTAACGCAGAAAACACCCAAAAAGTAGAGTAGCATCAAGTTAAGGTTTTCAAAGCCGTGGTATCAGCGTTAATCATGCACTGATACCACGGCTTTTTCGATGCCAGCCCTTTTCTGAACGGTTTTCTTTTATGTTTAGTCGTGTAAATATGTGCTTAGCTTAACGTGAACAATGGGGTAGTTTTCTAAGCTCAAACAAGCATTCTTTGTCATCCCGACGAAAGGAGGGATCTTCTGTCGCCGGACGGAATGGTAGCCTCACCGGAAGATCCCTCCTTTCGTCGGGATGACAAAAGATATCTTCGCAATAAATTGACTACTAAAGTTTTAGATCGTTCGCTATCCATTATTCACGTTGGCTTAGGAAAGAATAGTGAACCTCGCCCTGCCACGAGCAAGTAAACACTGAAGGTAGTGCCCTGGTCAGGTGGCTACGAGCCGTAATAGCTCCGCCGTGCTTAGGTGCTTAGCTACTACGTTGGCGCATATGGCCAGACCAAGGCCCGCACTGCTATCCGGCGCTTCTGGCCGTTGGTTAAGATGGGGTAGTCCCGGTCACTATCAATAACCAGCGCCTAAAGAGCATGATTCGCGGTGGAACTGGGTTGAAGTATGTTTGAACTAGCCGCTTGTGAGGAGTTGGGCTTAGCATTGCTTTTTATAGGTCAAAGAGCTCGGGAACTACGGACGAACTCCAGCACGACCGTACCGACTTACAAAAAGCGTTATCTGTTGCCTACTGTTTGCCCGATTCGCTTGGAGAATCAAGATTAAGAGATTTAACGTAGATGCTCAATGGCTGATAAACGCTGCCAACACGTACTTACCGAAGCTAAAACCTCCTGTAAGGAAGAAAAGTCAGTTGGCTTGGTTAAGAATCCCTCTGCGCCTAAAGCCAGGCACCGGTCTTTATCCACCTGATGATCCGAGGTTGTTAACACCACCACATCTATGCTAGCCCAGTGGGAATGATTTTTCAGGGCGACTAAAGTGTCAAAGCCGTTGAGTACAGGCATGTTCAGATCTAGCAAAATCAAGGTGGGTAGCGGCAAGCCAGGATGCATCCGTAGAAAGGCAATCAGCTCCTGACCATCATGGAAGGTCTTAAGTTCACAGTCCGCTCGGGGGTTAAGTGCTATTTGAGCCAGGTAACAATCGTCCTCATCATCATCGACTAAGTAAACGATATGCTTCATAGTTGTACAAAAAACGTTACGGTTATTCTGGCAAATATACCAAATTAATCGACTAACTATTCGTACTCCTAAGCCTCAATTGCGTTACTAATTACTGTTTGTGATGATAAAAAGTACAACTCGATTAAAGAGCGTGGACGAAAAGCTAACATTACGATCACCGGTATTGACTCGCTGGTATTCGTACATAAAAGGTAGCTCCCTGACCCGGCATCCCCTCCGCCCAGACACGCCCCCCATGGTTGAGTACTACCTTTCTGACCAAGGCCAAACCTACGCCTGTACCTTCGTACTGGCTTTTACCATGTAATCGTTGAAACATGCCAAATAGCTTATCCGCCTGATGCGGATCAAAACCGATGCCCTGATCGCTGACGGCAATCTGGTAAAACAACCGGTTAGTGAGTGGTTCTGAAAGGATTTCATTGCCCCTGACCTGCTGGCAGGTAATACGAATGTGGGGCGGCTGGTCCGTAGCAGTAAATTTCAGCGCATTGGCCAGTAGGTTATAAAACAACTGATGCATCTGGTAAGCCGATGCCTCCAGCGTTGGCAGCGACGAAACCTCCAACTGGGCCTTGGTCTCTCCAATCACCAATTCCAGATCGTCAAGTACTGCCCGCAGCACCTGATTAAGATCAACCACCTCAAAGTGCTCGGGCTGGCTCAAGCTGGCATAGCGTAGCACATCCCGCAAGGCCTCATTCATCCGGTTAGCCGACTGAATTACGCGCTCCAGGTGATGGCGGGAAGTATCGCTTAGCTGCTCACCACTCTCCGACCTGATGAGCTGGCTAAAGATTTGAATCTTGCGGATGGGCTCCTTGAGATCGTGGTGAGACACATAGGTAAACTCTTCCAGCTCACGCGTTTTAGCTTCCAAAGCCCCGGTGCGCTCGCGAACTTTCTGCTCAAGTAACTCTTCGGCTTGTTTGTGGGCATCAATGTCGGTGTTGGTGCCCACCCATTGCAGCACCCGCCCGGCATGGTCCTTAACCGGATAAACCCTGGTCAGAAACCAGCGGTACTGGCCGTGCCGGTCTCGCAGGGGAAACGTCAGCTCCCAGGGCTGATTTCCGCGCCAGGCCTCCTGTACAAACTCCACCACCCGATCCAGGTGCTCCGGATGATGCACGGCTTGCCAGCCCCAGCCCTGCATTTGCTCAATAGTAGTGCCGGTGTAAGCATACCACCGGTCATTGTACCAGTGTATCCAGCCATCAGCCCCTGCAATCCAGGCCAGCTGATCAATTGAACTGGCCAACGTCCGAAAGCGCTCTTCGCTTTGAATTAGTGTAACTTCTGACTCCTTGCGCCGGGTAATGTCCTGCATGGAACCCAGCATGCGGTACGGCTTACCCGACTGATCATAAAGGGTATAGCTCCGGTCATGGACAATGGCATAGGAGCCATCCTGACGGCGGAACCGGTACTCGGCGGACCAGTGCTTGCCGCCCTGGTCGATTACCTGATGAATGCCTCCCACAACTCGCTCAACATCATCGGGATGCACTCGGCCAGACCACGAAATACTGGTCGGTTCAATGGCTTGGTTCTGGTAGCCAAAGAGTTCGTTAAAGCCTTCATTCCACCAGATCTCGTCGGTCAGCAGGTTCCAGTCCCAGATGGCATCCTGAGTAGCTTTACTCAACAGATCGAAGCGCTGTTGGCTGAGCAATAACGCCTGCTCAGCCTCCTTTTCGGGCGTGATGTCCAGCACAAACTCGACGTATTCGTCTTCATAAAGGCGCTTACCGGCAAACAGCCCCCACCAACGAGAGCCATCGGGGCGGATGTACTGCTTCTGATACGGCGTGTTCTCACCTCTAGTGCGATACTCCTGCTGAGCAATCTGGGTGACGGGCATAAACTCCGGTGGTGTCAGTTCGTCCCAGCGCACACGTCCCCTCACAAAATCGTCCTTAGCGTAGCCACTCATGCGCTGAAAGGCTTCATTAGCATCGGTGATATCACCGCCTAAGCTAAAGTAGATAACCCCAACGGTTTGGATGGACAAAACTTGTTGCAACCGTTGTTCCGACAGTCGCAAGACTTCCTCTGCCTGTTTACGTTGGGTGACATCCCGAAAAAAAACCGACAACCCACCCTGACTGCCCGGATAAATAAGGACATCAATCCAGGCCTCCAGCAACAGCGATATTGTCTCATAGTGAATGGGCTTTCCTTCCTTGACCGCCTGATAGTGCTTATGGTACGATTCGCTGCCGACCGCATCAGGGAACTCAGTCCAGTAGTGACGGCCGATGAGCGAATCGCGGTCACGTCCCCAAAGCCGGGCCGCTCGTTGGTTGACGTAGGTGAAACGGAAATCTTCATCCAGCGCGTAAAAGGCATCGGTGGTGCTTTCCAGGATGTCGACTGTCTGCTTCTGTGACTGCAGCAGGGAGTCTTCGGTCTGTTTCTGGGTCGTTAGGTCACGCATCACCTTGACCAGGCCGATGTTGGTTCCATTCTTATCCTTCAAAGGTCGGACCATGCCCGATGCCCAAAAGCGGGAACCGTCCTGCCGTAGGTGCCAACGTTCGTCTTCCGCCTTACCTTCGTTGAGGGCTTTTTGTTGTTCCTGCCCCGGAGCTCCGGCAAGCCGGTCTTCGGGCGTGAAGATGCTATCCGCTAATTGATTAATAATCTGCTCCTCAGTATACCCCAGTATGGCCTGCGCCCCGGCGTTCCAGCTAGTCACCCGGCGCTCCAGATCCGTAGTAAAGATCGCAAAGTCCTTGATGCTTTCACTAATCATCGTCCAAAGGTCATGGGCTTCCCAGGCACCAGGCTGCGATAAATTCGAGGGGGTTGATTGGTGTTGGCTACAATTACTATCCATCGTTGTTTTTGCAAGCCATTACCGTCAGGATGGCATTCATCTTAGACCACTGGCTCAGCATTACTTAGTGTAGCTCTATACACTAACGTTTTCAAACTAACTACATATTAATCCTATGGACTTACCTTTTTTATAAATTGTTTTATGAACACGAAAGAATTACGTACGCGGTTGAGGAGATTAATACCTTAATGTCTGGATGCTGAAGGATCGTTGCGCATGTTGTTCGACACGGGTTAGTGCCAGCATTTTCCCGACGTAAATCCTCAATTACCCTGATTTCTTGGTGATTTCTCAGCTGATTTCACCATTCTAGGGTAAGCCAGACCATCCGTCATTATTCCTTGCATCAACCACCTCAATACCCCTAAACTTGTTTAAAACAAGTCCAATCGCTCACGGCAATGACACCGGTAAGCCAACAGGAAATGCAATTTAAGGTCCGATCCAGCCCTCTGCTTATCTGGGGCGCTACATCACTGCTGCTGTTCGTAGCATTGGTCTTCATTCCATTTATGATTGCTACGAATGGCCAAACGTATCCTGATCTCGATACATTACTAATTTTCTATTCAGGTACATGGCTAATCTGGATTCTGATGGTCAGAGACCTGGGACGGCAAACAACTTCAGTGTGGTTGCATGATTACACATTCACGATCAAGAAATTATGGCAACCGCCCAAACAGTTCGGCTACGACACCATTACCGGTTGGAATGAACGCCCAAACCCAGACCGGGGTAAACCATCTATGGCTTTGACGTTTTACCTTAAAAATGACGTCTTCGTCATCAAATCGAACGAGTTTGCGGACTATGGAATACTAAAAGCCCGTCTTAGTCAATACGCTGAGCCCGTCCTTTATCAGAAGGTAATGACGCTGCGCGAACGGAACCGACTGCGTTGGCTCATCGGGGGACAGGCTCTGTTAATCAGCGCAAATATTGCGTTTGGGTACCTTGCTCACACGTCTGCCGATAAAGAGCCCGCGCCATTAGCGGCCGTAACCGACGTAGTCGACCGCGTTACGGAAGATCGTTACAAAGGCCGTTTGAAAGGGATTGATATTCGGTTACGTACTTATCCAGGTCACGCATTCTACGTAGGTCGCAAATCGTACGATGTGAGTTTAGAAAATGTACAATCAGCGATCAGGCCCCGGCAGTCCATTACGCTGTCAATCCGTGAAAGCGACTACCGCAGAAAGATTGCCCAAACGAAGCCGCTTACGTTCGGGGATAAATTCAGCGACTACAAACGAATCTTCGTCTTTGGCATTAGACAGGGCAATTCTGTGCGGCTTCAAACGACTAAACCGGTTTATGAGCCGACCCATACCAGCCCATTTCTGCGTACATTTTTTTCGTGCATACTGCTCTTAATTTGCTGGGCGGGTTGGGTCTATGCGGACCAGCATAAGGTACTTAGAGGAGATTGATACCTTACCCCGCTAACTTTTTTTCTTACCTTCGCCCTCCTAAAGCATATAGCAAGATTCATCAGCAACCAATCACTATGCAGCAAAAGATCCGGCGCGAAGATGCCCTTGATTACCACGCCAAGGGGCGTCCGGGTAAGCTTGAAGTTATCCCGACTAAAGAATACAGTACCCAGCGTGACCTCTCCTTAGCCTACTCACCAGGTGTGGCTGAGCCCTGCCTGGCTATCGAAGCCAACCCCGACGACGCGTATAAATACACCGCCAAAGGCAATTTAGTAGCTGTTATCAGCAACGGTACGGCCGTACTGGGCCTGGGTGATATTGGCGCTTCGGCCAGTAAGCCCGTTATGGAAGGGAAAGGACTTTTATTTAAAATATACGCCGATATTGACGTCTTCGACATTGAGCTGAATACGAAAGATGTCGACGAATTTGCCCGGACGGTCAAGATTCTGGAGCCAACGTTCGGCGGGGTTAACCTCGAAGACATAAAAGCACCTGAGTGTTTTGAAATTGAAGAACGGCTCAAGCGTGATCTGAACATTCCGATCATGCATGACGACCAGCACGGTACTGCCATTGTTAGTGGAGCCGCTCTACTAAATGCACTCGAACTGGTTAACAAACGTATCGAAACAGCGCAATTTGTGTTCCTCGGCGCCGGAGCAGCCGCCATCTCGTGTGCTCGTCAGTACGTTGCCCTCGGCGCTAAGACGGAAAATATTGTCATGTTCGACGTGAATGGACCGCTCCGCGCCGATCGTACTGATCTTAACGAAATCATGCGTGTCTTCGCCACCAGCCGCGACATCAACTCACTAGCCGATGCCTTTGCCGGTGCCGACGTGTTTGTTGGTCTGTCGAAGGGCAACATTGTGAATCAGGAACTCATTCGCTCGATGGCTAAAGACGCCATCGTGTTCGCCATGGCCAACCCCAACCCTGAAATTAGCTATGAAGATGCGATGGCCTGCCGACCCGACATTATTATGGCGACCGGACGTTCTGACTACCCGAATCAGGTAAACAATGTACTGGGGTTTCCATACATTTTCCGGGGAGCACTCGATGTGCGGGCCACCGAAATCAACGAAGCGATGAAGTTAGCCGCTACCTACGCGCTGGCTGATTTAGCGAAAAAATCCGTACCTGATATCGTCAATCTGGCTTATGGTCAGGATAATATGATCTTCGGCCGAACTTATATTTTACCCAAACCAGTCGACCCGCGTTTGCTAGCGACTGTTGCGCCAGCCGTAGCCAAAGCTGCTATGGAATCAGGAGTGGCCCGGCAACCGATTGCCGATTGGGACGTCTACGAGCAGCAACTGGCCCGGCGACTAGGTCACGACAACCAGATTTCCAGAGTAATTCTGACCAAAGCCAAGACGAATCCAAAACGGGTAGTCTTTGCTGATGCCGAAAATCTGAAGGTGCTGAAAGCCGCTCAGCAAGTTCGGGACGATGGCATAGCTTACCCTATTCTCCTGGGCGAAACGTCAAAAATTCAGCACATCATTAAGGAAAGCGGTCTTGATTTAGGGCAAATTCCAATCATCGACCCACGAGCCCCCGAGCAAAGTGAATTGATCCAACGCTTTGCCGACATTTACTTCAACAAGCGAAAACGCAAGGGTGTTAATGCCACCGAAGCCCGGAAACTGATGTATTATCGCAACTATTTTGGGGCGATGATGGTCGAGACGGGCGAAGCCGACGCGCTTATTTCAGGTCTGACACGTAGCTATCCCGATACGATCCGGCCAGCCCTTCAGGTAATTGGTAAGGAGCCGGGCGTTCAGAAAGTGGCCGGGATGTACATTTTGCTCACCAAACGGGGACCGCTCTTTTTCTCGGACACAACGGTTAACTTCAACCCAACTGCCGATGAAATTGTGGAGATCACCGAAATGACAGCTCGCACCGTTGAGCGTTTCAATGTCAAGCCGCGCATTGCGTTAGTAACGTATTCTAACTTTGGTAGTGCCAAAGGTGAAGACGCTGAGAAGATGAACCGCGCCGTCGAGATCCTACAAAAGAGGAATCCGGACCTGATCGTTGATGGCGAAATTCAGGCTCACTTAGCCTTTAACACGGAGTTGCTGGAGCAGAATCATCCGTTTAGCAAACTAGTTGGCGAGGGAGCGAACACACTTATCTTCCCAAACCTATCGGCCGCCAACATCGCTTACAACCTCATGAGCGAAGCCGCTGGTTTCGACGCTATTGGCCCAATTTTGCTCGGCATTCGCAAACCAGTGTATGTTTTACAGTTAGGTTCGTCAGAACGCGAAATTGTCAATATGGTAGCCATTGCCGTCGTAGAAGCACAAGGTAAATAAGTTTTACAGTTGGAGAGTCGTAAAGTTGTAGAGTTAGTGGCGCGTCGAACAACTGTACAATTTTATGACTCGACAACTTTACAACTATAAAAATGTCACGCATATTAACCGGAATTCAAAGCAGCGGGCGACCGCACTTAGGCAACATTTTAGGGGCTATTAAGCCCGCCATTGACTTATCGAAGCAGCCCGATAATGAGTCATTCCTTTTCATTGCCGATCTCCACTCGCTAGTCTCGATCAAAGACGGCCCAACACGGCGGGAGTTCACCCGGGCGGTGGCCGCTACGTGGCTGGCGTTTGGCCTGGACACCCAAAAGAACACATTCTGGCGACAATCGCGGGTAGCCGAGCATACGGAGTTGGCCTGGCACTTGGAGTGCTTCACGCCGATGCCCATGCTTAACAACGCTACCTCGTTTAAAGAAAAGTCGGATCGCTCGAGTGGACCGGTCAACACGGGCTTGTTCGTTTATCCGGTCTTGCAGGCGGCTGATATTCTGCTTTACGACGCCGAAATTATTCCGGTTGGTAAAGACCAGCGGCAGCATATCGAGATGACCCGCGATATTGCCAGCGCGTTCAACCGGCAGTATGACGAGGAAGTCTTTGTATTGCCTGAAGCGCAGATAGACGATCGCCTGATGACCATTCCGGGTATTGATGGGCAAAAGATGAGCAAGTCGTATAACAACTACATCGACATTTTTCAGCCAGAAAACGAGTTGTGGAAAGTTATCAAGAAAGTTAAGTCTGATTCTACTCCGCTGGAAGAGCCCAAAAATCCCGATACAGACATTACGTTCCAACTGTATTCGTTGCTGGCCTCCGACGAGCAGGTCGCTGAAATGCGTAAGCTTTACGAGGGTGGCAATTACGGTTACGGAACAGCGAAGAAAGCCTTGTACGAATTGATTCTCAGCCGATTTGCTACCGAACGCGAGCGTTTCAACTATTACATGATCGAAAATCCGGATGCGCTGGAAGCGGAACTTCAGGCGGGCGAAGAGAAAGCTCGGGCTGTGGCGAGCACAACGATTCGGCGGGTACGCGATAAATTGGGATTTAATTAGCTTTTTCCGACAGGATTTACAGAATGGACAAGATTAGTGAGCGAAGAACCGGCCCATCCTGTAAATCCTGTTAAAACCTTTTCACCTATGCTTAACCTGGGCTTTGTATCGGCCATCCTGGCTGATTATGACTTAAACGGCGTTCTTAACTTCGCATCCGAACATAAGTTCAAATGCGTTGAGCTGATGTGTTGGCCGACCAGCAATGCCGGAACGCCGGGCCGCGACACCCGTCGCTACGCGGGTGTGACTCACATTGACGTCGATAACCTGAATGTAGAGCAAGTTCAGTCGTTAACCGCTCAGTATGGTGTTTCAATTTCCGGTTTAGGCTACTACCCCAACCCACTCGACCCAAACCCGGAACAAGCGGAGTTCTATCGGGAACATATCAAAAAGATCATCCGGGCCGCGGCCACACTAGGTGTTCCAGTCGTTAATACGTTCATTGGTCGCCATCCATCGCTGAACATAGACGACAACCTGAAACTATACGCCGAACATTGGCCCGCCATTGTGAAAGTGGCGGAAGAGTGTAACGTTAAGATTGGTATCGAAAACTGCCCGATGTGGTTTACCAACGACGAGTGGCCGGGGGGCAAGAACCTGGCGACCACACCGGCCATTTGGGACCGTATGTTCGAGATTATTCCGTCGCGGGCGCTGGGGTTAAACTACGACCCGAGCCACCTGATCTTTCAGATGATGGACGAAGTGAAACCCATTTATGATTACCGCGACCGGCTTCACCACATTCATCTGAAAGACGTTAAGTTATACCGCGACAAGCTGAACCGGGTCGGTATTATGGCGAATCCGCTGGAGTACCACTCCCCTAAGCTCCCTGGTTTGGGTGACGTTCGCTGGCGTGATTTCTTCGCGGCTTTAACGGATGTTCGCTACCGGGGCCCGATCTGCATTGAGGTGGAAGATAAAGCGTATGAAGGCAGCCCCGAAGACGTACAGACGGCGATTCTGACCGCCCGAAACTACCTAAGCCAGTTTCTGGTTTTGTAGCGTTTTCAGTCCCTTGTTTTGTATATTGGAGAAAAATTTATACGGTCATGGTTGACACGACATCGCTTGCTGAACAATTGAAAGAGCGGCTTAAAAACGAGCCGATTGTGTTCATTGACGCATCGCTTGATGAGTACTGGTCTGTGCTGGATGAACTGGGAGAAGAACCGTTTCCGCTGGAGTACGACATTGAGTATATAAACGGTCAGATACGAGCACAAATTGGTATGGCAAGCGACAGGCACGAAACAATAGTTCTGAATATCGGAGGAATTCTACGGACAGCCTTTTATGACACTCCCAACATCCGTGTCATGGGCAGCAACAAACTGGTATATGTCCCGGTCTGTGAATTGGCCGTAAAGCCCGATGTGCTGGTCATGAACGCAGCCAGCCAGTTGTTTCCCCGTAAAGGTCAGGAGTCTGGTATCATTAATCCGTATATGGTCGTTGAAGTTCATTCTGACTCGACGTATCACGAAGATATGCACGTCAAGCTCCGCTGTTACAAGCAACTCGAATCCGTACAGTACATCATTTACATTGAGCAGGGTGTTCCTTTTGTTTCCATTTACACCAAACAACAGGACAGTCGCCACTGGCTTAACGAAGACTATGACCAGTTAGACATGGTGGTGCAACTTGACGGCATCGAGTTACCCATGAAGGATATTTACCACAAAGTAGCCCTGACGAGTGCGCGAAACGCTTAACCAACTCGATACCGACCTTTTTTTGTGGCTGAACAGCCATTACGCCCCCTGGCTCGACCCAATCATGGTTTTTGCTACGGAGCGAAATACCTGGTTTCCATTCTATGCCCTGCTCATTGGTTGGTTGGTCTACCGCTATCATAAACAGGCAATATGGTTTATACTAACGTTGGTTGCTGCCGTTGCCATTAGTGATCAGACAGCCTCGGCCCTACTCAAACCGTTGACATTACGTTTACGGCCCTGCCATGTTCCGGCCTTGCAAAAACTCATTCATCCGGTACTCGAATGCGGTGGACAATACGGTTTTGCCTCCTCTCATGCCGCCAATACGTTCGCCCTGGCCACGGGAGTTTGGCTCCTGACGGGTCAGCAGTATCCGTGGACGAAGTGGCTGTTTCTGTGGGCGTTTGTCGTCTCGTACAGCCGAATTTACGTGGCGGCTCATTATCCACTGGATGTTTTAGCAGGGGCAGGCATTGGGGTACTGGCGGCTGCGCTATGCGTTTCGGGGTTTCATTACCTACAAGCACGCCGTAAAACCAGCAGAACGCGATGATTGCAGTAGTCAAAAGGCGCTGGCCACCGTTACATCATCTAAGAAAATGAAAACAACTCAAGCCCAAATGCCTTTTTTTCGTACCTTTGCGGGAAATTTATCCGCCACCGATGGCTTCGTTTAATCCAGTCAAGATTTTTTCGGGTAGTCAGTCCACCTATTTAGCTGAAAAAATTGCGCACTACTACGGCAAAGACTTAGGAGGTTACACCTGCCGACGGTTCAGTGATGGCGAAATGTCGCCTAGCTTCGAAGAATCGATTCGTGGCTGCGACGTATTTCTGATTCAGTCAACACCCCCACCAGGTGATAACCTGATGGAACTGCTGCTGATGGTGGATGCCGCCCGGCGGGCTTCGGCTCACTACGTTACGGTTGTTATTCCGTATTTTGGGTACGCCCGGCAGGATCGTAAGGATAAACCTCGGGTGGCTATTGCCGCTAAACTGGTAGCCAATATGCTGGCGGCTTCGGGCGCAGATCGGTTAATGACAATTGATTTGCACGCTGGTCAAATTCAGGGCTTTTTCGACTTCCCGGTGGATCATCTGGAAGGCACTTCGGTCTTTGTACCGTACATCAAAAGCCTGAACCTGGAGAATCTGGTGATTGCTTCGCCAGACGTGGGTGGTGCCAACCGCGCCCGCACGTTTGCCAAGCATTTCAACGCCGACATTGTGCTGTGCGACAAACACCGCAAACGGGCCAATGAGATCGCGTCGATGCAAGTGATTGGTGATGTGGAAGGCGCTAACGTAGTACTTGTTGATGACTTGATCGACACGGGTGGTACCATGGCGAAAGCCGCTCAGATCATTCTGGAAAAAGGAGCGTTGTCGGTTCGGGCGGTGTGTACGCACCCCGTCATGTCGGGCAAGGCGCACGATAACATTGCTAACTCGGTATTAGAAGAGTTAGTGGTGGCGGATACGTTGCCTATGCAGCAGCCGAATCCAAAAATTAGAGTGTTGTCGGTAGCGGAGCTATTTGCCAAAGCCATCGGCCGCATTCGTGACCATGAATCTATTAGTTCATTATTTATACGTTACTAAAGAGCGAAAGAGTGAGAGAGTGAGAGCGAATAAATCGTTTTAACACTCTTTCGCTCGTTCGCCTTTCACTCTTTAAAGTTTACAAACATGAAAAAAATCGAGATTGTAGGGTATCAACGAGCGAATCTCGGCCGCGCGGAATCACAGGCGATTCGGGCCGAGGGTAATGTTCCGTGCGTATTGTATGGCGGTCAGGAGCAGGTTCATTTCTATGCACCCGCTATCCTGTTCCGCGAATTGCTTTATTCGCCCAATATTTATGAAGTAGCCTTGAACATTGAGGGCACCGAATACCGGGCGATTCTTCAGGAAGCACAATTTCACCCAGTGAGTGACATCCTTCTCCATGCTGACTTCCTGCAGGTAACGGACGGTAAGGCCGTTAAAATTGCAGTTCCAGTTCGTCTGGTGGGTACGGCTCCGGGTGTACAAAAGGGCGGTAAACTGGTAACGCGCGTTCGGAAACTGCGCGTGAAAGGTACCGTTGAAAATATCCCTGATTTTATTGACGTCGACGTATCAGGTCTTGACCTGGGTAAGTCGGTTCGGGTTAGCCAGATTCCGGTAAAAGGTATCGAAATGCTCGAACAAGCGTCAAACCCAGTAGCTAGCATCGAAATCCCACGTGCACTGCGTGGTACGGTTTCGGCCAAGTAAGTAACGCGGCTGCAAAGTCGCATTTTTGTCAAACTAATAGATACAAAAAACCTCGCCGATGTTTCGGCGAGGTTTTTTGTTTGTAAAGCCCTTTTAGGAAAGCGTCAAAAAGTGCAGGGCAATCGTTTGCCCTCAAGGTATAGAGCCAGGTTACATTGCCACATAGTGTTATGGCCCCCACTTTTTGATGCTCATCCATTAGGTCTCTATTACGTCATAGGACCCAGAGTTATCTCATTCTTTACTTAGTTGAGTAGCTTATCTGAAACATTCCGTACACAGGTTGATGGTTCGGCACAGCGGGTCAGCCAGTAGTTACTTCTCACTACTGGGTATCGAAGTACTTTCGCTTAAACTGGCTAACCAATCCCTGGCTTTGGTTGATCCGGGCCTGAATTGCCTGGCTCAACAGAACACTGGCGCTTACGCGGTTCGTTACTCGTTGTTTCAACAAGTATAATTTCATACTAAATTGATTCAATAGGACTTGGTTGTACATTGGATCGATCGATAGTGCGGGCAGCTGGGTTTCCGGAATTGGTCTTTTCAACCTGGAATAAGGCCCATCCGTTGGAGCAGTATCAACGAAATCTAACTGCCAATCCAGTACCAGCTGCTCCACTAAATTCATTAGTTGGCCATAATTTGAGGGCTTGGTCAGAAAACCAGTAGCGCCTAGTTCGAAGGCTCTTATATGATCTGCCGGCTCGGCAGAGGTTGAGAAAACTATGACGGGAAGCTGTCGCCAGCCCTCCACTTGTCGTAACTGCTGAAGGGTATCAAACCCATTCTGATAAGGCATGTTAATGTCCATCAAAATCAGCCTGGGCAGGGTAGACGCTTGCTCAAGAGCTGGCACCAGCTCCTGCCCATCAGTCAACAGTCTGATAGGGGTTGCATGTTTTAGAAAGGCAGATTGGATCAGAAGCTGATCGTCCTGATCATCATCCACCAGCCAGACCCTGGGGTCGGCTGTAGGTTGATTGTTCATCCAATAGGAATATTACTAATGGCAGACAAGGGACACAGCCCTTGGAGAAGCAGAGAACCGACTGGTTACGGAATAAAATGAGCCAGGCTGAGATGTCAAGAAGGCGGTCACGAGGAGTCTACACTGCGGACTTAGCTGCTAAGGCAAGCAAGAAGATCGTCGTACGCGGCAAGAATAATTCTTATTCTGTCAGCAAACAAGTTGGTCGTTGCTTTCATTATTGTAGGGCTACCAAAATTACTTTACTCCCTAAATAAGGGTTGCTTTACTGTTTCGTATCACTCCTGCGGCCCGGCGCGAAATCCGCTACGTTAGATCCGCCGTTACAACCTTGCGTGGCTGTGGTCAATCTAAGGCTTTCTAATCTTCGTTCGTGACACAACTCGTCCACAAGACTCTTCCTTTAACCAACCGTCAGTATATCAGACCACTATTTTAACATATAATAACTTTTTTCTGGCTAACTGGTTAATTTCTTGATTAGAACTGGTATGACCTATCCAAAACAAATTTGACCAGCTTGTTCGATGAGTCCTCCGTTTTCTGATTCGTCTGCGTCCTTAACAGCACTTGTTGCTTTTCTGGATGCCCGACGAGAAACCATTTTGAAAAATTGGCGCATGGCCTGCGCTCAGGACCCAACGTTAACTAATGCTGAAGTTCTAAGTCATATTGATTTTAATGATTCCCTGCCCACGGTCTTAACGATCCTGCAACAACGCTTAGTCGGAAAATCGGAGGAAGGAGATATAGCCCGGATAGCCATCGCTCATGGGTTGCAACGTCGCCATAAAGCGCACCTTATTATCGAGACGGTGCGGGAGTTGAACCATCTAACCCAAACTCTATATAACGAACTCACTCATTTCCAGCAATTATTTCCTGATACCGATCATAAGCTGTTTTGGCAGGTGCAGCAGCACATGACCCAAATCATGGCCGAAATCATCAATGGGAGCATTCAGATTTATGATGAGCTTCAGCGCTCAGAAGCGGCCGAGCGAGCGGCTGCGCTGCAAAAGGCGCTCGATCAAATGAGGACTCTGTCCAACGAACGGAGTGATCGGCTTAGAACCTCCATGCACGACTTAGGGAGTGGTTTTGGGATCATTAGCGGGGCCGCCAACCTGTTGAATCGAGAGGGAGCAAGTGCGCAAAATCAGGCACATTACCTGGACATGCTAAGCCGTAACTTAGGCAGCGTACAAGCGATGCTGACCAATTTAATGGACTTGTCGCGGCTGGAAGCAGGGCAAGAAACGCTTCGGATTCAACCCGTTAATGCCGCTCAGTTGCTGAAAGACATAAGCATGAGTGTGCAGCCCATAGCCCAGCAGCGAGGGTTGGTGCTTCGAGCCGAGGGCCCTAGCTCCTTACCGGTCGAAACCGACCCGATCAAACTCCAGCGAATCATTCAGAACCTGCTCCTCAACGCCTTGACGTATACCTCGGCTGGGTTTATTGAAGTCTCTTGGGCAAGACAAGACGACCAGCAATGGATGTTTCGGATTCACGATTCGGGCCCCGGTCTACCAGTTCATATCGCTACGGTGCTGACGGAACACCTCAAGCCAGTCAGTAACGCTCTTGATCCCGTAAAGCCTAAACGGCACGAACCGTCTTCGGTGGTCGCTGGGGCTATGAACGAACGAAAAGCGGTCTCGGCCCTGGATCAATCTGCAAGTAGATCAAGTAAGGGAGAAGGGATCGGTTTAACGATTGTGAAAGAGTTCAGTCAGCTGCTTCAGGCCAAGTTAGAGGTGGAAACTGCTCCAGGCCAAGGCACTTCGTTCGGCCTTTGGCTACCGATGCGTTATCGCGGAGGAGGCCATTAGCTTGTTTTACCCAGACCATTTGCAAAGAATGGTGTTTTACTTACAAATCGGCTTAATGAATTACTGATTAGTAAGCACTTTACTTCCCCTGGCTGCCCAATAGGGATATACCACTTCCAACAGCGGACCGTTCAACCGGATGTTGATCTCTTACCAGCCTCAATATGACCGCTGCTCCCTTAGTCTGTATCGTTGATGATACAGCCGATTACCGCTTCTTACTTGAGGAGCTGTTTAGCCACTACTTGCCCACCTACTCGGTACGTTTCTTTACGGATGGGCGAGATTTTTTGAATCAGCTTCCCTTCTTAAGTTCGTTACCCAATCTGGTTTTACTGGATCAGCATATGCCGATCCTGGATGGTCATGAAACCTTGCTTTTTCTCAAAGAGCAGTCCCGATACAAGAAAATCCCAGTGGTGATGATGAGTGCTGACGCTTCGGCTGAGGAAATCAATGATTGTTTTGAAACGGGTGTCAATTCATTCCTGAGAAAACCAACCGATTTTACTCTTTTGAAAGAGCAGCTCGGCCTTACTTGTCGATACTGGTTAGAATTTAACCTGAAACAGGTTGAAGGGGTATAAACTTGAGCAAGCTAAGTTCCAGGAGAAACGTTATGCGCCACCTCGTTCACTGTTCAGGATGAATAGGCTTATTGAAATCGGCTAACTCATGTTGCTAATGCATGAATAAAGCTTGACCGCTCCCGGCGGACCGGTTGTTTTGACTACATACGTAACTGTTAAAGTTTTACTCCTTTCAGCCGCAGACTATTGCTAACAACCGATACAGAGCTTAGCGCCATAGCGGCTCCGGCCAGCATTGGGTTAAGCAAAAAGCCAAAAGACGGATAAAGAATTCCGGCGGCAATGGGAATACCAATAATATTGTAGATGAACGCCCAGAACAGATTTTGCCGGATGGTTTGCACCGTTTTCCGGGACAACTGTAATGCCTTCGGTATGCTGTTTAGATCTGACGTAATGAGCGTCATTTTGGCAACGTCCATGGCAATATCGGAGCCTTTTCCCATAGCAACACTGACATCTGCCTGGGCCAACGCCTGCGAATCATTGATGCCGTCGCCTACCATAGCCACTACATAACCCTTTGTCTGCAATGCTTTGACAAAGTCGGCTTTGGTAGCGGGCATAACTTCGGCCCTGTAGTGTTTGATGCCTACCTGTTCGGCTACGGCAGCTGCGGTTTGCGCATTATCACCCGTGAGCATATATACGGCAATACCTCGCCCCTGAAGGGTGTTAATAGCCTGTTTTGCAGTGGCTTTAACAGGGTCAGCAATGGCAACAATAGCGAGCACTTGCTGATCTTTGGCGAAGAAGATGACCGTTTTAGCCTCTTCCTGCCACTGATTAGCTTGCCGACTCAGCTCGTCGCCGACTGGAACGGAGTGATCCTGCAACAGCTTTTGATTGCCAACGTAATACTCTTCTCGTTGGTAACGCGCGCTCACCCCCCTACCCGTTACACTCTCGAAGCCGTCCAGCGTAATAGCCATCCTGTCACTACTGCTTATATAGCGCGTTATGGCTTCGGCCAAAGGGTGCTCCGATTGGGCCTCCATAGCGTAAAGCACGGCTTCGGGTAAGGAACGCTCATCCGCAGGAACTGTCCACAAGCAATCAGTGACTACAGGCTTGCCTTCGGTGATAGTCCCTGTTTTATCGAGTACCAGCGCATTGACTTTATAGCCTAATTCCAGGCTCTCGGCGTCTTTAATGAGCAAATTATTTTCGGCGCCCTTACCCACACCAACCATAATGGCAGTGGGCGTGGCCAACCCCAATGCACAGGGACAGGCAATGACCAATACCGTAACAGACGTCAATAGCGCCGTAGTAAGCGCGTCTTCGCCCCCAAATGTCATCCAGGTAATGAATGTTAAAACGGCTATGCCAATAACAATTGGCACAAAGACACCCGCAATTTTATCGACCAGGCGCTGCACGGGGGCTTTACTACCCTGGGCGTCCTGCACCATCCGGATAATCTGCGCCAGAATGGTGTCGCCACCCACACTCTGCGCCCGAAATCGAAAACTTCCTCGTTGGTTAATGGTCCCGGCAAACACCGGAGCACCTATCTGTTTCTCTACTGGAATCGGCTCTCCGGTAATCATACTTTCATCGACGTATGACGCTCCGGCTTCAACCATCCCATCCACCGGTATTTTTTCGCCCGGCCTCACCAGCAGCAACTGCCCCACCTGCACGGCCGTAATGGGGATCTCCCGTTCCGATTCCCCTTCGATCACCCAAACGGTCTTGGGTTGTAAGCCAATCAGTTTTCTAATGGCCGAAGACGTATTCGACTTTGCCCGCTCTTCGAGCAGCTTACCAAGCAAAATAAAAGCA
Organism: Spirosoma soli; assembly: GCF_042684525.1. NCBI lineage: Bacteria > Pseudomonadati > Bacteroidota > Cytophagia > Cytophagales > Cytophagaceae > Spirosoma > Spirosoma soli. The sequence goes on from NZ_JBHULN010000001.1 coordinate 727,356, forward strand.
ATGACGACCGAAGCCGCTTCAAAATAAACGTGCGGGCCGCGTTCGGTTGAGTGCAAACCACGCTGGTGCCAGAATTCCGGGTATATCGTATTGAACGCGCTAAACAGAAACGCAATACCTGTGCTTAAGGCAACCAGCGTATCCATGTTGGCCTTACCATGGCGGGCCTGTTTCCAGGCATTCGTGAAGAACGACCGCCCCAAACCAAGCACAACAGGCGCTGATAAGGCCATCATGATCTCATTGGCGTAGGGGATCGGCCCACCGTTTGAGTCCATGAAGAACATGCCGATCACCACAACGGGTAGCGACAAAGCAAACGCCCAAATGGTGCGCTGGCGGATGGTTTTGTAGTGACGCTGCTGGGCTTCTTCCTGCACCTGCCGGGGATCTTCGGCGTCGATAACAATGTCGTACCCCACGGAGCGGATCGCGTTTTGCAGCGCTTCAGGCGTCACGGCGGCCGGGTCGAACTGCACCCAGGCGGATTGATTAGCGTAGTTAACCCCCGCATCAATAACACCGGGGGTGCTTTTTAGGGTCGATTCGACGCTAACAGCGCAGGCAGCACACGACATCTCCAGCACTGGATACGTTCGCCGGATACCGGCCGAGGGCTTGGCTTTAGCTGATCTTTCAGGAGAAATGGTTGTGTTGGTAGCCATAATTACACGGTAGCTACTTAACTCAATGGCTCGGCTTTGTAACCGGCTTTTTCAATGGCCTGCTTCACTTTGGTAGCTTCAGCAGCGTCGGCGGTCAGAACCTTATCAGGGTTCTGAATATCTACCTGCCAGTGGCCTTCGCCAACGGCTTCGTTGAGAAAAGGCGTCACCGTAGCGACGCAGGCACCACACTTAATATTGGTTTTGAATTTTACAGTTTCCATGGCGTTTACTGGTTTATTCGTCGGTTATGTACAATAGCGGTACGACCAACATTGCGGACTAATAACACAGCAAAGGTCGCAATGGTGCTTGAGGTCTGCGTTACAGAATTGCAGCAGAGACGTACAACATTATCTGGAAGGGTACCCCGAAAACGGCTAAAGTCGAAGCTTTCGGGCCAATGGTTAGGAAAGCGGGGTTACTTAAAGTGAATCGGAAATCGAACCCGGATGAGGGTTCCCTGCGGTGATGTTTCTACATCGAGGTTAGCTTCGAGTAGTTCACAAAGCCGCTTAACGATATGCAGGCCGATGCCTTCTCCGTGCCCCTGCGATTCATTCGATTTTTTGGTATGAGCGGGGGCTTCCTCAATCGGAGGCTCTTCCAGCGGCTTGGCTTCATAAACAGATGACGCTTCTGTAGATGGGCTTAGCTTACCGGCAATTGCCTCTACAACCTCCCCGGGCAAGCCAGGACCCGAATCCTGCACGCTGACCGTCCAGCGATAATCGTCTTCCTTCCCCCACGAAACCGATACAACGCCCGATTGAGTGTACAATAAAGCGTTCATTAACAGGTTCTGAACAATACGCCGAACTTTAAGCCCATCACTTTCTACGATAAGCTCCTCAACCCCATCGCCCATAAGCGTTAGCCCCCGGTCGGCCGCTATTGGTTCGGCGCTTTGGGTCAGTTCACGAAGTAATTCGGCAACGTTGAAACGACTAATGTCGGGGTTTTCCTGACCAGCATCGAGCCGGGCGAGGCTCATCAGGTTCTGTAGCATTACCTGAACGTTTGTCAGGTTGCGGTTCAGCATGTCTATCAGACGAGTACGTTCTTGAGGCTTCTGGTTTTCCAGATCGAGCATAAACGCTGCTCCTTGAATGATGCCCAAACTACTCCGCAAATCGTGACTGGATGTCCGCAGCATATCGGTTCGTTGGCGTGCCAGTTCGTTAACGCTATCCAACGCTTCCTGAAGCGTATTAGCCCGAGCCGTTGCCGACGCCCGCTCTAACTCGTCGTATCGGGCAACGCTGCCTTCAATAATGTCTTCGTTTAATTCGGCAAACGCATGATAGGCTTTGTATATTAGTTTCGGATCAGCAGCCGGATACAATTCTTCATACGTTTGAAGCTCACCGGAAAGAACGCCCCGCAGGTGTTTAACTTCTCGTATTAGCTGCCGGAGTGTATAGCCCTTATGCCAGCGATGCAGCCCGTGTTCACTGGCCAACAGCAACGGCTCGGTTTTTTCCGGTTCATTACGCAGCCGTTGGGTGAGCCCATTAAGAATGGTCGGTATCATGTCGTTAAACTCCTCGCGCGACAGCATAGGCAACGTGCGGAGCATCGAGTCCTGCTCGCAGGCCACCCGCCAAGTATCGAGTATAGCCTCTCGTCGGGCAAATAAGTAGGTAGCCAGATCTGGCTCCAACGGAATTGACGACGACGAAGCTTGTGTCATGAGTTAAACTGTCTCGTTTCTACGGCACTACTGCGAAACCAGTTCTGAGAGCTGCCACCAGCCTGGTCCCTCGGGTACCAGTTCGTGAGGATTATTGCCGGTTGCTAACCGTCCAACCAGTTCAGCCAGCTCGGTGGGACGTAGCTCGCCCGTGCTCACATCAAAAGCACCCGGTTCATATACGCCTTCTTGCCGCGTTAGCAGGCAATGCCAGTCATAAGAGCCCAGTAAGGCCCAGGCCGTTACGGCGCGTATATCGGCCCCAGCCGCTTTAGCCTGTTCAGCTTCTTGCCACATGTCCCACAGCCAACGCATTTGTTCATCGACAGTACAACCAAGGTGCGCTTCGGTAACGGCGATGGGCAGCTTGTAGCGCTCCCAGGTTTGCAGTAAGAGTCCGGCCAGGCCAACGCGCTGATCGGGCGCGGCCCGTACTACCTCTGTATCGACGTAACGGTGCCGGGTATTGCCACAGTGCAGGTGCGGTGGATAGTCTACCAGGTTCTCATCGAGATACCGCTCGCTGGTGATGTAATGATTGACTCCAATGATAGACGGCGGACACGGGTTTTCGACCAGGAACCATAGGTCTTTTTCGGGAATTCCAACTCGCCGGAAGTACGTCCAGAAGGGGTGCTCAGGCCCTACCCAGCCGCAAAGCAAATCCCAGGTTAACCACCGACGTCCATTTTCCCAGTCGGCCTGATACGACAATAAGGGCGTGCTATGCGTCTGCCCCAAGTCGTCGGTTTGTATCAGTTGAGCATCGGGTTGAACGAGCCGGATTTGCTGCATAGCTTTAACTGTGGCCCGGCACTCCCGCAATAAAATCTCGGCAAAGGCCCGATCCGACTGCGTATGCGGATACCAGAATCCATACAGGCCTGAAAACCGGGCGGTTGTTAAGGGTTCATTAACGGGTGTATAGGCCATAACCCACGGATACCGCTCAGCTACCTGGCGGGCATATTTCGGTAGTTCTTCCTCAAACGAAGCCGTATCGAAAGAAGCATAGTCTGGACCACAACCGTGATGCACCAGGCCTAAGATGGGATCGATCTGCAGCTCGCGGAGCCGGGCTAACCGCTCGTCGGCCCACCGCCAATCGGGTTCACCTGACTGATTCGGCTTGGTACGTTCCCAAATCATGGGGTAGCGCAAGGTCCGCAACCCAAGGTCAGCCAGCGCGGTCAGATCGTCGAAACGGTGATGGTGCCCATTACGTAGCAACTGATCCTGGTACCGATCGCCTACCCGATTAACGGTGCATTCGATTCCACCCCATAAGGCCATCGGTGTGGTTGTAGTGCTTATGTCCATACGTACCTATTTACTGTTCAGCAACAACGGACAGTTGAGATTGCATGATCCGTTGCATAGTAACCCACGTATTGTCCCAGGTGTTTTCTCGCAGGTACGCATCCACCATAGTCCAGTCGGTAGGGCAATTCGACAATTGTTTATCGAGCGCCTGCTCAAATGGGTACACAGAATCGGCAATAAGCACATGAGGCATGCTCCCATACGTTCTGATGACATCCCGAATTGGTGTCGACACCACGGGCAAACCAGCCGCTAAATATTCCGGTGTTTTGGTTGGGCTGATGTAACGCGTAGCATCATTGATCGCAAAGGGCATGATGGCGGCATTCCAGTTTCCGAAGTATGAGGGCAGCTCTTCATACGATTTCATGCCCAGATAATGCAGGTTTGGCCCCTGCGGCAAGGTGGCCGGGTCAATCTTAACCACGGGGCCTAACAGAACGAATTGCCAGTCGGGCCGACGTTCGGCCAGGCCTCGGAGCAAATCAAGGTTCAACCGTTCGTCGATAACCCCACAAAAGCCAATACGAGGCCCCTCAATGTGACTCATGTCGGCAGGGTCGGCCAATGCTTGTCGTGATTCCGCAAAATGCACGTGGTCGATACTGCTCGGGAAAGCAAACACCCTCGGATGCTTAGCCTGCTTGGCTTCGTATAAGCTGATTCCACCCGTGAAAACAACATCAGCCTGTTTCAATAAACTCTTTTCTTGTGCGATTAAGCTTGGCGGAGCGCCGTGAAAAGCCGATAGCTCGTCCATGCAATCATACACGGTTAACCGAGGGCGCAGGTGGTTGCTGAAGGCCAGGGCCATTGGCGTATAATACCAGGCAATGAACTCATTAATGTTTTGCTGCTTAAGTAATTGATCGACCAACTCCCGCTGGCATTGTATGGTCTCCTCGGGGTTTGTGCCGTGCGCCAGGTGAGGCACTACTACCGACAGCGTATCGGTAACATGGCACACGTCTAAGCGGCACTCATCACCGTACATGGGTTCTTCAACGAACCAGATATGCCATTGGCGGCTAGCCCGCGAAAGCAGGTGTTGAGGACGCTGGTAAACAAACTTCCAGCGCAAGTGGGAAAAGCAAACCAAATGCTCTACGGATGCAGCAGCACGGGTTGCTATTGATTGTATTTTCTGATCACTAAGACGATTAGACGTAAGTAGCGGTTGCTGCGTTGAAGTAGTACTGTGAGTCGATTCTAAATAATTCATGCGAGTTTAATTAGTCGGTTAGAAATACAGAGAGCCGTTAACGCTGGCAAACTCCTATTTTTCAGTCGATCATATAGACTATATAGCATAACTAACTCGCGACCCTTTTTGTAAGTTGGTTACCCCTAAATGAAGTTAGGCAACGGCACCCCTATGATGTCGCTGCCTAACAAGGGCTTTCATTATCGTACGTGGTTATTAAACTTCGCTGCTCTCTCCGTGTAAGGCCGCATTCCGGTCAGTTAATGACTGACCAAGATCAGCGGATAACGTTTCCTGGGGCTGATCGGTGACCCTTTCGCTCCGTTTAGTTTTTGCATTATAACGTTGCCCTTCAACGTCAAGCGCCACAAACCCATCGTCTGTCAGATAAGGTTGCGCATCCCGTAGCTGGGTTTTCTTATGTCGCTTTTTCTTACGTGCTGTAGTTGCCGGTAGATACTCAGCCGGTTTCGTGAAATAGGTTAACAACCCAGAGGCAATCAGGAGTCCAGCCAAGGCCAGAACAAGTTTTAGTGCTTCATTCATTATAGTGATGTTTTGTTGAGTCGATTACTTATAAAACACAATAACGAAAAAACCCGTTTACTATAGACCCAGGTAATCAAGTATTGAGGTAACGGCTTAAGTGACCATATGAAACAGGCCTTTGCTGATTACATCAGGCAAACTCCTCCCAGTCAATCAGGGCCAAGTAAGGATTCAGCTCGTTAACGTTCCTGAAGGGGTGCAGGTATTTCAATGTCCACTCTTTGTCCCAGCTGGCTTCGACATAAAACGCCCCCAGACTGTATAATACCGCGTGGTGCTTGCCCATCATGACTCGCCACATCAGCGGAACTCCTTCTTTCAGCAAAAGAGCGCTCTGAATACCTCTTGGTAACTGGCAGTACTCCGAAAGTGACAGGGTCATGCGAATAGTCTTTGGCTGAATCTTCAGGAAGCAATCACGGCCTATAATATACGTAACGTTACTAATCAGTACAGGAGTATTTATGCTATACTGCTCGTGCATTAGCCTAACTCCCAAACCAAGCACCGTATGACGAAATCTTCCCATAAATGAGGATTCGGTCCCTCTCATAGCCAAGGCCGTTGCCTTATTTCTTACGGCTTTACGTTACCGCTCTATTTTGTACTAGGTTGGCTAGGAGTACCTGTACAACCGAACTATGAAACTGGATAACGACCATTCTGATCAAGAGTCATCAACAAACATGGCTCAGATCGTTGAACGGAATATAAAAGCTCTTCTCGAGCGTCGACTAGCCGAACAGGCCCGAAAGAGCTGGCAGGATGAGCTGGCCGATTCAATTACCCGATTTGCCGGTAGCCTGAACTTTGTGCTGGTTCACTTGCTTCTGTATGGCACCTGGATTATCTGGAACCTGGGCTGGCTGGGGCTCAGGCCCTTCGACCCCTCGTTTGTGGTGTTGGCGATGGCGGCTTCGGTAGAGGCTATTTTTCTGTCGACGTTTGTGCTCATCAGCCAGAACCGCATGGCTGTATTGGCCGACAAGCGCGCCGATTTAGACTTACAAGTCAGTTTACTGGCCGAGCATGAGATTACCCGGCTGGTGATTCTGGTTACGGAGATGGCCAAGAAAATGGACGTTCAGGAAGCCCATGACCCGGAGATTTCTGAACTGGCCAACGATGTGCATCCCGAACGGGTACTCGACGTACTCGAAAAGCACGAACAGTCTTTAAAATAAGGAAGCCTCCTGCGTCTCATCCCAGGAAAATGAATCTTGCTGACCTCAAGTTGACGGGACCGTTTGCTCACTAAGCCCTACAAAAATACTTAACCTACGTTGAAGGTAGGTAATTCAGCATTAACGTACATACAGGACAGGACATCGCTCAAGCTTAACAGACATGGTATCAATACCTCGCGAAAATGCGTTCGATAGCTCGTTGGCCGTCCTCAAAGACGGCTTCACCTTTATTCAGAAGCGCTGCCAACGCCACGGCTCCGACATCTTCCAAACCCGGTTGATGTTTCAGAACACAATCTGCATAAGTGGTGAAGAGGCTGTTCGGCTGTTCTACGACCCCGAGCGATTTGTGCGCAAAGGGGCCATTCCGAAACCGATACAAAAGACGCTGCTGGGCCAACGAAGCATCATGACGCTCGACGATGGTCAGCACCGTCGTCGGAAAGAAATGTTCATGTCACTCATGGGACCTACCAGCATTCAGACGCTGATGGATAACATGGCCACCGAGTGGCAGGCCGCGATCAGTCGGTGGCAGCAGCGGAACCAGGTGGTTTTTTTTGAGGAGGTGCAGGAAATCTTGTTCAGGGGCGTCTGTGCCTGGGCGGGTGTCCCCCTGGACGCAACGGAAGTTCACCGGCGAACCCGGCATTTTGCCGCCATGGTTGATGCATTTGGTGCCGTTGGCCCGCGCCATCTGCGCGGCCGTTGGGGACGGCAACAAAGTGAATCGTGGATGCAAGGTATTATTGAGCAAGTACGTAGTGGCCAGCTGACTGCGCCCGACGGAACACCCCTTGACACACTGGCCGTTTACCAGGAAGCGGACGGTCAGCCGCTCCCCGCCCGAATGGCAGCCATTGAGTTAATAAACCTGATTCGCCCTACCGTGGCTATTTCCTGGTACATCACCTTTGCTGCCCTGGCCTTGCACGAACACCCCGACTGGCGAAAACGACTTCAGACGGGCAACGGAGAAGAACTGGACTGGTTCGTTGACGAGGTCCGCCGGTTCTACCCATTTGCCCCATTTACGGGTGCCCGCGTACGTTCGGAGTTTAGTTGGAAAGGCTATTTATTTCCGAAAGCAACGCTGGTACTGCTGGACATTTATGGCACCAACCATGACCCCAGACTTTGGGAACAACCCGACGAGTTCCGGCCCGAACGGTTCCAAAACTGGCAGGGAAACCGGTTCCGATTAATTCCTCAGGGCGGTGGCGATTACCTCACCGGACACCGGTGCGCGGGCGAGTGGATCACGATTGAAGCAACCAAGGTAGCCCTGCGGTATCTGACTGGCGCTATGGAATACAATGTTCCCGAGCAGGACTTTCACTACAGCCTCTCGCGGATGCCGACTATGCCCAAAAGCCGTTTCATCATTCGTCAGGTACAACCCATAGCGACTTCCTTCCCAAAGGAAAGTGTACCCGTAAGGCCTTTGGTGTTAGACACGTAATTGGTTTTACTCTCAAGCTATTAACCCGGCGCGGTACTATACAAAATGCAATTGGTGCCCCACCCAAATCAACGGCCAAGTGGCCCGCGTTGCCCGGCGGTTTCCGCAGGTGCGTAGTTAAGGAGGTGTGGTCATTGATTGTCATTACGTGGTCATAAGCCTTTTATCAACATTTGGCAATAAGTGACATTACATAGGCTAATATTACAGTTCTCGTGCTTCTATGGGCTGCTTCCCAACAGTTCTATTCTTTTAAAACGGATCATTTACCGAGTTATCCTACATCATAACGCTTTCACATCAACCGCCTTGTATAGCTATGAACCGGCATAAACAACCCATCCGACTACTCGTCGTTGACGATCAGGATGACCAATGGCATCTGATAGAATGGGCATTCAGACAGGGCTTACCAACCGCTCACATCACCCGGGTTACCACCCACAGTGAGGCCGTTAGCTATTTAACGGATTGCCTGGCGCAGGGCTGGAATTTTCCTGACTTGGTTCTGCTGGACCTGTACATGCCCAAGCGGCAGGATGGATGGCAAACCCTAGAAGCCATTCGTACCTTACCTGTTCCGCTGGATCGCATTCCAGTCGTGATGCTAAGCAGTTCCGATGAACCAGACGACATCCGCGAAGCCTATGAGCATGGCTGTTCATCGTACATGATAAAGCCCACAACCCAGCTCGAATGGCTGAATTATTTTCAGGCTTTACAAACCTACTGGTGGGACACGGTGTCTGCACCGCCTATGTCACACCTGATTTAAACGCTCACTAACGTACTAGGTCTGGGTAGAGGTAATGCGGTTACAGAGAGCCAATAGCGGGCTAGCTGAGTAACTTTCTGCACAAATAGGGTGTGCTGTCCAGCCGCGTGCTGGCTTCCTTTTTCTGGGTACGCAATAGGCACAACCGAATTTGCTTTTCTGGCATATGCTTTCTCGATGATATCATTAGCGTTCTCGGTTACCAGCAGCAGGGTTGGAATGAAGGCCGTTCGCGGCTCTACTTTCAGCCGTTGCAGCGTCGAGAGTCGTTCGCCAGGGTCAGTACTCGCGTCGAGCAGAATCAGCACCGGCAATTCGTTGTCGGGCAAAATCCGGATCAGTTCGGGCAGCGGCACCTTTGGTTTAACCGTATGCACTAAACAGTCAGGACACTGTTTTTCCAGCGTTTCTTGAAAGAGTAGCGCTTTTGTCTGCTCGTTCGTCTGGAATATGATGGAACGATACTCCGATTCGGCAACAGCGACTGGTTGTTGGTTCTCCTCAGCGGCCAATAGCTGTTGCACAACGTCGTCCCACCGACGTCGTCCCACGGGCAGCTCAATGTTACCCTGCATCCGGATGGTTCCGGCCATTCGGCGCCGGGGTGGTTCCTGCCAATCCCGAACGTATTGTGGATTGACCAGGGCCGTTTTATGAACGCGCAGGAAACCGGGCAGATGGCGCTCAAAATAACTAAGCGATTTGCTAACCAGTTGCCGCCGACCATCCCTAAAATTCAACCAGGTATAGTTATTAGCACCCGTCATGTACGTAATTAAGACTGGGTACTGAATGGTTTCACGAATAAGTCCCATAAGCCAAGTAAGTATGGTCAGGTATTGTCAGAACTTGTTACAAAGCGTAAGCTTATAATCAGTAACATCCCCTGACCACACTTGACAACAGCTGACCATAAATGACTGCCTACTTTGCGGGTTGCTTAAGTGAGGAAACGGTCCGGATGGGTACCTGCCGAAGCGCGCTGTCGAGGCATTGCATGAATCTTTCAGGTTCTTCGAAAATAGGGCTATGCGCCGAGTTAACGAAGGTGAACAGCCGTTTTTGCGGGGCCTGCACTCGGTTAAAATAACGGCTAGCCACCGGATAGGGCGTCTGATAGTCGTGAATACCCTGAAACAGAAAGTAGGGAACCGATAAGGTCGGAGCTACCTTAAATAGATCAGTATCGACAACGGGTGGCCACAACCGACGTACCGTTTCCATAGCTCCGAATCCGTAATGAATTTTGTCTAGTAAGGTATACTCCGGGCAAAGCAGAATACTCCGGATAAACAACGGGTAAAAATTTGACCTATACATCCCTCCGCCGTAGTCAGCCACCAGGACCCGCTGCCAGCTCAGGTAGTCGAGCCAGGCATTGGCGGGGTAAGGGGGCCTCCCCTGCTCCCTAAGCTTCCGAACCTGACTCGTTTTTTCGTGTTGTTGAGCCTGCTGCAACACCCAGTCATACGAGATTTGCTCGGCCTCTAGCTGATTGGCAATCTGACTGATGCTGAAATACGCTCGAAACAGCTCCGGATGTTTTTTCACCAATAAAATACCCAGAAACGTTCCCCACGAGTGAGCCATCAGGAAGAGTTTAGGCTGGTGAAACCGTCGCGCCAGTAATCGGCTAACCTCAGCGGCATCGTCAACAAACGTATTTACGGTAAAGTCATTATTGAATACATCAGCACTGTACGATTTTCCGGCTCCTCGCTGCTCCCAGTTCACGACCACAAACTGCTTTTCCAGCTCATGGCCCGACAACAGCGACAGCTCCGGCAAACCCGGTCCACCGTGGAGAAACAGCAAAACAGGCTTCGTTCGGTCGTGCCCCCGGATGAGCAGCCATTGGGTCGTGCCATTGATCTGCACCGCTTCGAGCTGGGCAATGCTGTTAGGAAGGGGCTTGTTGTCGGAGCCCAGGATAGGGGACGTTTCGCCCGGGCTGTTCCAGGCGATGTACCCTACAAAGACCAACACCAGCCCAAGCACAACCAATGCCCCCCACCCTATTACCCTCCAAACACGCTTCATTAGCTAGCCGAAACTGGTTTACTCACTAAACCACTATTTATAATCACCGGAGGCCAGCAAACCAGCCGCCACCGACAACTCACCCGTGTGCGGATCGATCAGACCATTCCGTTCGTCTTCGATGTTAGTGGCCTGTGTGTACACATCGCCGGCAATGGGCCGCTTGCGCATTTCCTGCTTGAAAAGCCGGATCCGTTCCTCACGCTCTTCAGATTCCTTAGGCCCACCATAATCAGCGAAGCCAAACCCGCCCCACTCACTGACAATCAGCGGAACCTGCCGTCGGAAGAAGAACGGATCTCCCACCACCAGTGGATTTACTGCTACGTTTGCTAAATCGCCCGCAATGAGCCGATCGAGCAGTTCCCGCCACCGCTCGGGATCGGGCGTGTACAGGTGAGCCGTCATTAAATCCGATTTGAGTCGGCCTTCAAGCGAAATATGGTGCCAGCCGTCGTTGTCTACAACCAGAAACTGCGGATAGGCAAGTTGCATGAAATGATACATGTCAATAATGTACTGACGCGTATCGGCATTGGTGGCAATGTCCTGAGCGCCCCAATCTTCGTTATACAGGCTCCAGATCACCACTGATGGGTGTGTACCAATCAGCGATACCATGCGTAACAGCTCGGCCCGGTGGTTCTCGCGACTTCGGGGAGTTGAGCTGTGGGGGCTGGGAACTTCAACCCAGAGCAGCAGACCTAGTTTGTCGGCCAGGTTATAAATTCGCGGATCGACACCCGCAATGTGAACACGTACCAGATTGCAGCCCAGTTGTTTCATGGCCTGCATGTGCCGCTTCATTTCTTCGTAGGTAGCCGTACCCGGCTGGTAGAGAATACCATCCAGATATACCGCCTTGTTATTGAGGTAAACGCAACACCCCCGGGCTTCGATCTTGCGCAAACCAAACTGCGTTTCAATCTGCGCGATGTAGCCGTCAGCGTCGATCAGCTGAGCGACCAGCTTGTATAAAGTGGGCGACTCCGGCGACCACAGTTCTGCGCCTGGCAACTCAATTACCACCCGCTGTTGTTTTTGACCCGCTTCGAGCAGCAACGGGAAATCGGAGGTAGCCAGTGGTGTTGAATCAATCGGCGCTTTTCGTTCAAACACCTTCAGCCGTAGTACGTAATTGCCCGGATCGTGAATACGGGTCGTTACGCTGAACCGAACCAGCTGGTCTTCTACAATGCTGACCACGCCAATGCGGGAACGCAGCCGATTCCGCTCCACCGTTTCCAGCCAGACACTACGCACCGCGCCCGTGTACGTCTGGTACCAGATGCCGCCCCGTTTATACACGTGCGACTCCTGCTTGCCGCGGGGCGTTTCGGCATCCATCGTGTCAGCAATACGTACCGTCAGTCGGTTAACCGGCCGCAGCAGCTGGTCGGCCAATTCGTACGAAAAAGATGTGTACTCGCCATAATGAATGTCCTCGCCTTCGATGGTTCGGAGCGGGTATCCGTTGAGCCAAACGCGGGTTTCGTAACCGCAGGCCCCAAACGTAAGCTGAATAGTCGATTGGGCTGTTGGTCCGCTACGTTCGGGCAAGTTGAATTCGCGCTCATACCAAACAATGACTTTATCTTGCCAGACGGCAGGATGGGGCAAGCCTTTGGCTTGGGCCATATGTTCTTCCACCGAACCGGGCCAATGAGCCGTCTGTTGATAGTTATGTCCCAGATACCATCGTTCGCGAATCCCGCAATCGTCGTTGTCGAAAGCAATTTTCCACTCACCATCGAGCAATACGTGTGAATTAGGACGCAGAACGGCCCTTGGTAACGGATTAATGGCTTCTTCAAGTTCAGTAGTTTCTTCTCTGCTTTGTGCGAAGCTGAAATTAGATTGGTGATCAAGCATAGTAAATCAAGTAGGTACTGCCGCCAAACGGTTTTACTAACGTGTACAACCCATAACTAATCGGATACCAGATGAACCCGAATTACTGCTTGAACGGTCCGCCAACTCAGCCTTTTTCCTGCTTATACGTCCCCTTGGTGGGTCTTACTTTTGACCGCTATTGAGCACGATAGTAAGTAGCCCATTGCCTTCTTGGCGTAGATGCCGAACGGTGCTATTGGGGAGAAGCGAGAAGCCTGAAGCAGCCACTAGAGTTACGTAACTCAAAAAAAAGACAATTAGAAGCTTTATAAGAGGGTTTAATCATAACGTACAGATTACCAATACTTAACAAAAAACGGATTAGGACTCCACGTTTTAACTTATTTCTCTACCCATTTTTTGGCAGTCCACTCAATCATTTTTTTCGGGTTCAGTGTCAAATTGGTGTTAGTATAGTATCTTAATAGGTTAAACCACACAAACAAGTCATGACTAACCGGCACAATCAACCAACCAGCCTCCGGAACTTTCGCCATGCCAGTTTGCTGGTTGTAGAGGATAACAAGGACCATTGGTTCCTGATAAAAATGGCACTTGAGCAGTCGCTACCCGAAGTGGAGCCCATGTGGGCGGCTAACCGAGAGGAGGCCTTACAGTACCTGAACAGCTGCCTGCTGAACGGCACTGATTTACCTAAATTAATTTTACTGGACCTGTACTTACCCAAGCGAGAAGACGGTTGGGAGCTGTTGCAGGAGATTAAAGATCAATCGTCTTCCTTCAAGCAAGTACCCGTTGTTGTGTTGAGTTATTCAAATGCTCAGGAAGATATTACGGAGTCGTACTTTCACGGCAGTACATCGTATGTCACTAAACCAGCGGATGCTCAAGCCTGGATGGAATACACGCAGAAGCTGCGGACATACTGGTGGGAAACGGTTACGCTACCCAGCGATCGCTATATGACCTAAGCTAAGCAAGTTTAACTTGCTTAGCTTACCGTAGCAACGGGCAACTCGGCGAACGAGAGCCAGTACTGACACACTCGTTCAACAATCTTCGCAAACTCGTTATTGTCGGCAATCTGCGGAATAACCGAGTTGGCACCCGCTGCGTAACAGATTTCAATGTCGTTGCCCGACTGGCCATTGATGAAGACCACCGTTGGAATCACCCGCAGTTGCTTATCGGTCTTGATGTACTCCAGGGTGCTAAGCCCCGACCAGCCAACGGCCCGTACATCCAGTAATACCAACGCCGGTAGTTCCGAAAAAGCCATGTGCCCAATATGATCCGTGAGGGTCGCACCGCTGGCAAAGAAGCGGACGTTACAATTTGGCCATTTCTCTTCCAGAATTTGACGCAACAACAGGCTTTTCACATCGTCGCGTATAATAGCGCACACCTGCCGACTGGGCGGATTGATTAGATGCTTTGCCTGTTTAGTTTCCTGTTCAGCCTGCCCCCGCATGGGCATCTTATTAACCAAGCCGGGGCTGTTGAGCCGGGTAAATTCGGAATTCTCCAATCCGCGCATCGCCAACGTATCGGCTACCTGATTCCAGCGACGACGACTGACAGGTAATTGCGCTCCCCCCTGCATAATAATAGCGCCCGGCGTTTTGGTACGCAGGGGGCTCTTGATCTGATGGACATATTTTGGGTTGACCAACGCCGTCTTGTGAACCCGGACAAACTCGGTTAGTAAAGCCTCAAAAGAAGATAAAGGCTTAGACAGTAAGAGTGTCGACCCATTCCTGAAATGCAGCCAGGTATAGTTACTGGCACCCGTCAAATGAGTAATTAGAGCCTGGTGACTGACTACATCGTTGATATGCTTCATAGACTATATAAATAAATGCACTTACTTTTTGTTCGAGCCAGTTTGGTTAATTTTTCTGGCCGCTTTTTCAAAAAAATGTTTAACTGTCTTTTAACCGCAGGTTAAGACCGATTTAAGCCGGGGATGGGACTTTTGCGTAGGTATTATTACGCACACCACCTTTTGCTTATGAACAAATTCATCAAAAATATCCTGTCGTTCTCCCTGAAGAACAAGTTTTTTATCTTCTTTCTGACGGCTCTGGCGATTGTTGCGGGTATCATCAGTTATCAGAATACGCCTATCGAAGCGTTTCCGGACGTAACAAATACCCAAATCACGCTGATCACTCAGTGGCCAGGCCGCTCCGCCGAAGAAGTTGAGAAGTTCGTTACGATTCCGATCGAGATTGGTCTTAATTCCGTTCAGAAACGCACAGACATCCGCTCCACGTCTCTGTTTGGCTTATCGGTAGTAAAAGTACTATTCGAAGACGGTGTTGACGATGCGTTTGCCCGTCAGCAGGTCAATAACCTACTTAATGGTGTCGAGCTACCCGAAGGCATTAAACCCGACGTTCAGCCCCCGTATGGCCCCACCGGCGAAATTTTCCGCTATACACTTCAGTCGCCTACGCGCACGGCCCGTGAACTGAAAACCCTGCAGGACTGGGTTATTGAGCGCCAGCTGAAAAGCGTGCCGGGCGTAGCCGATGTTGTCAGCTTCGGTGGCGAAGTAAAAACCTACGAGATTTCGGTAGACCCGCGTCGGCTGATTGATTACAACATTACGCCCCTTCAACTCTATCAGGCAGTAGCCAGCTCGAATGTCAACGTAGGTGGGGATGTAATCGAGAAAAACTCCGAAGCATACGTTGTGCGGGGTATCGGGTTGCTCCGCAATCAGCAGGACATCCAGAATATAGTGATCAAAAACGCCAACGGAACGCCTATCATGGTGCGTAACGTAGCGCAGGTATCCGAATCTGCCTTACCCCGGCTTGGTCAGGCCGGCCGCGACAAGAAAGACGATGTGGTGGAATGTATTGTCGTGATGCGCAAAGGCGAAAACCCCAGCGAAGTCATTGAGCGGGTAAAAAACAAGATTGAAGAGTTAAACACGAGGATTCTGCCAAGCGACGTACAGATCAATACGTTCTACAACCGCGAAACACTGATCAACTTCGCGACCCATACAGTCACGCACAACCTGATCGAAGGGATCGTATTTGTTACGGTGATTGTCTTTCTGTTCATGGCCGACTGGCGCACTACCGTCACCGTGTCAATTGTGATTCCGCTGGCATTACTGTTTGCCTTTATTTGCCTGCGTCTAAAAGGCATGTCGGCCAACCTGCTCTCGATGGGTGCCATTGACTTCGGTATCATAGTAGACGGCGCTGTGGTCATGGTGGAAGGTATTTTTGTTACCCTCGACGAGATGGCTCATGAGCAGGGCATGGCCAGGTTCAATAAATTAGCGAAACTGGGGATTCTGCGGAAAACGGGCACCGAAATGGGAAAGGCCATTTTCTTTTCCAAACTTATTATCATCACGTGTCTGATTCCGATCTTCTCCTTCCAGAAAGTAGAAGGCAAAATGTTTAGCCCACTCGCCTGGACGCTGGGATTCGCCTTATTGGGGGCGCTGATTTTCACCTTAACGCTGGTGCCTGTGCTGGCCAGCATCCTTCTGAAAAAGAACGTCCGCGAAAAGCACAATCCGTTTGTTAATCTGGTCACCAAATACTCGACCAAAGCCTTCGGGTATACCTTCGCCCACAAAAAACTGAGTTTGCTCGTAACGGCTGTGCTTGTCGTCATTGGTTTATCGGGTTTTAGTTTGCTGGGTACCGAGTTTCTGCCCGAACTAAATGAAGGCTCAATCTACGTCCGGGCTACCATGCCCATGAGCATTTCGTTGCCCGAATCGGTGAAGCAAACGGTGCAGATGCGCCATATTTTCGAGGAGTTTCCGGAAGTAAAGGGGGTTATCTCGCAAACCGGTCGCCCGAACGACGGCACCGACCCCACGGGCTTCTATAACATTGAGTTTCTGGTCGACATTTATCCGCAAGACCAGTGGAAAAGGAACATCAGCAAAGAGCAATTGGTCGATGAGATGCAGCATAAGCTCAGTGTTTTCCCAGGGGTAAACTTTGGGTTCTCGCAGCCCATCATGGACAACGTAGAGGAAGCCGTCTCGGGCGTAAAAGGCTCCATTGCCGTTAAAATTTACGGGCCAGACCAGGGCATTCTGGAAGAGAAGGCTGGTGAGATTGACAAGCAACTGGCTACCGTTAAAGGCATTGAAGACCTGGGGGTTATTCGTACCACTGGCCAGCCCGAGATGCGGGTTGAGCTCGATGAGCGTAAACTGGCACTCTATGGAGTTGATAAGGCCGACGCGGAGGCCGTTATTGAGATGGCCATTGGCGGAAAAGCCGCCACGCAGATTTACGAAGGGGAGCGTAAATTTGATTTACGCATTCGCTACGACCTGCCTTTCCGTTCTAACGAGCAGCAGATTAGCCAGCTCATGGTTCCGACGGAAAGCGGTACTATGATTCCGATCAAAGAGATTGCCCGGGTGTACACCCAAACCGGGCCAGTACTGATTTTCCGCGAAGCCGGTCAGCGATACGGAGCTGTTAAGTTCTCGGTACGCGGTCGCGACATGGGTAGCGCCGTAGCCGAAGCCCAGCAGAAAGTGCAGACTAATGTCAAACTCCCGTCGGGCTATACGGTTAAGTGGGCCGGTGACTTCGAGAATCAGCAACGGGCTACCCTCCGGCTGGAGCAGGTGGTTCCGGTCAGTTTGTTAGGTATCTTCTTTATCCTATTTGTTTTATTCGGTAATGTAAAAGATGCTGGGTTGGTGCTGTTCAATGTTCCGTTCGCTATCATCGGAGGCATTGCGGCTTTGCTGATCACCCACGTTAACTTTAGCATCTCGGCGGGCATTGGCTTCATCGCCTTGTTTGGTATCTGCATTCAGAATGGTGTAATTCTGATTTCGGTTTTTAAGAAAAACTTACGAAATAGTCTATCACTAAACGATTCAATCCGGGAGGGCGTCGTCTCACGAATCCGGCCAGTGATTATGACTGCCATGATGGCGGGTATAGGTCTGATTCCGGCGGCCGTCTCGCACGGGATCGGTTCAGAGACCGCCAAACCCTTGGCTATTGTTGTCATTGGTGGCCTCATTACGGCTACATTACTGACATTATTCGTCTTTCCACTGATTTTTTACGCTTTTTATCGTCGGAAATTCAGCGAGATATAAGGAATTCGATATAATTTACTACGTTAAGTAATTTTTAACTCGACATTAACGTTAATTTAAAAAGATGTCGCCAAATTTGTGACATAACGTAAGACAGCATTTGACGGCTGTTTTACCCCGAAAGAGAAATTGCTTAGTTTCGCATAAAGATCCTTTACAAAGGGAAGGTTGAACATCAAGATTCGACGGCCGCCCGGTCGTCAGTCTTGAAATGGTGTGGATAGAAGCGGAAAGCCGCCCCGACATTCGGGACGGCTTTTTTGTTGGCTGTGCTTCAAGAAAACAACGCTGTTGTTTGGTGGCCAGAGGACCATTACTTCTCTTTCCAAACGAAAGGTAGCCGAAGCCGGTTACGTTCGTATGGCAACTACTTCGTTACGTTCTTTGCTAGCTCGGGTTGGGCTCGACTGGTTCATTCTGGCCCTACTGGCTATGATTGGTCTGGCTAAGGTTATCCCCGCACCGGGCGTCCAGGAGGGGCCGTTTTCTTTATCAGCGCTGGCTAATTACGGCGTTTCGCTTATCTTTTTCTTTTACGGCTTACGGCTAAATTTCGATCAGCTCCGGGCTGGCCTGCGCAATTATCGGTTGCATCTGGTGATTCATCTCACCACATTCGTTGTGTTTCCGGCTGTAGTACTAACCGCCCGCTCGCTGTTCATAACACCCGAAAATGAGTTGCTTTGGCTCGGCATTTTTTACGTGGCAGCATTACCCTCCACGGTTTCGTCGTCGGTGGTCATGGTGTCTATAGCCGGTGGTAATATCCCGGCCGCCATCTTTAACGCCAGTATTTCGAGCTTGATTGGCGTATTCATTACACCCTTGTGGATGAGTTTACTATTAACCGGCAGCAATGGGCAGTACGACTTAAAGGGCGTTATTCTGAAGTTAACCCTTCAGGTGATTGTACCGGTCATACTCGGCCTTGTCCTGAACCGTCGGCTGGGCTGGTTTGCCGAACGACACAAAACAGCCTTACGCTACTTTGATCAATTTATTATTCTGCTCATCGTTTATACGGCCTTCTGCGAATCGTTTACGCTCAACCTGTTTCGCGACTACTCGGCTGGCGATCTAGTAGGTCTGGCAGGCATGATGCTGGGCCTGTTCTTCCTCATTTTTGGCTTTGTTACGCTCCTCAGCCGCATCATGCATTTTAACCGGGAAGATCGTATTACAGCTTTGTTCTGCGGGTCAAAGAAGTCATTAGTGCAAGGGAGCGTTATGGCGAATGTGTTGTTTCCGGGCAGTGTTGCCGGTATCGCACTGCTGCCAATCATGATGTATCATGCCCTTCAGCTGATTGTAGCCAGTATTCTGGCACAGGCTATGGCACATCGGCAAGGCGAAATAAATAAAGTCATTCGGTAATGATTTCGGCCGGTTCAATGCACGAAAATCGGCATTCGACCAGAAGGCGGTATGGGTCGATTAAACGCAATGGGCTCATGGGCCTCTAACCATCAGTTAACCACATAAACAAGTAACTGATCATGAAAAAGACAATCATAGCCGCCTTTGCATTGTTGACCTTAACCGCCGGTAGCACCATGGCTCAACGGGTTTATTCTGCTCCTTACAACAACCGTCCTACGCAATACAATACACCAAACGATGAGTTTCGCGAAGAGCTAAAAATCGAACGTATCGACGCCATTGTCGGCCTGTCACGGAAGCAGGAACGCCAGTTGCACCAGATTGAAGATCAGTATGACCAGCAGATGGCGAGGGTTCGCACAACCCCCGCCGGATACCGTCAGCTCAGAGCGCAGAAGCAGCAGGCCATGTTGTCAGTGCTGACCAGAAAGCAACGGGAGCGCCTGTTTGCTCAGCAACAATACAACCAGCGCGGTCAGTATGGCCCTTACGGTCGTCGCGGGTAGTCTTTATAAACAGCTGATAACATTCCCTGGTCTGGTCAGTTAATTTACCAGATCAGGGAATATCATTTTAGGCCAAACGGCTAATTTTGATTCCACATCCTACAGTAACCTTGTCTGCCAACCCAGCTACCCAACTGCCTATTAGCCCGGTCATAAGCCGCCATGACTTCGGCCCAAATTTTGTCTGGGGCACCGCCACAGCCGCCTATCAGATTGAAGGAGCCGTAGACCGGGACGGACGTGGACCGTCGGTTTGGGATACGTTCTGTCGCCAGAAGGGTAAAATTAAAACGGGCGAACATGCGGATGTAGCCTGCGAATTTTACGACCGTTACGCGTCCGATCTACAGATCCACAAAGAGCTAGGGTTCGACGCCTTTCGCTTCTCCATATCATGGTCACGAATTTTGCCCGATGGCTTTGGCCCTAGTCAGGGCGGACGTATCAATGAGGCAGGACTCGTTTATTATGACCGGCTTATTGACCGTTGCTTAACGTTAGGCATCACACCCTGGATTACGCTCTACCACTGGGATTTACCACAAGCACTCGAAAACAAAGGAGGCTGGCCTAACCGCAAAGTTGTCGGCTGGTTTGCCGAGTTCGCCGACATTTGCACCAAGGCATTCGGCCATAAAGTCAAGCATTGGATTATATTGAACGAGCCGCTGGCTTTTTCGGTACTAGGCTATTTTACGGGTCAGCACGCTCCTGGTCGCCGGAGTTTCCGAAACCTGTTGCCCGTTATTCATAACACGGCGCTGGCGCAGGCCGAGGGTGGCCGGATTGTTCGGCGTAACATCCCTGATGCGCAGGTCGGCACGACGTTTTCGTGCTCGCCGATTGACCCGTTTACCCCCCGCGACCAGGCCGCAGCCACTCGCGTCGATGCCCTTATGAACCGGCTTTTCATCGAACCGGCGCTGGGGCTGGGTTACCCCACAAAAGAGCTACCTTTTCTGGAGGGTATCGCCAAAAAAGTAGCCAAACCCGGCGATATGGAGCGGCTTGCGTTCAACTTCGATTTCATTGGGCTGCAACATTACTTCCGGGCTGTGGTCGAACAGTCGTATTTTATGCCGTATCTGTGGGCCAAAGACGTATCGCCCCTCCGGCGGGGTGTTCAGGTTATCACCGAGATGGGTTGGGAAGTATATCCCGAAAGCATGTACCGCATCATTCGGCAGTTTAGCCAATACAAGGGCGTCAAGAAGATCTACATCACCGAAAGCGGGGCCGCTTTTTTCGACACCGTTCAAAACGGCGCGGTGAACGACGCTGCCCGAACCGAATACCACCAGAATTACTTACAGAACGTATTACGGGCCAAGCAAGAAGGCCTTCCGGTTGAAGGGTATTTCGCCTGGACATTCCTCGACAATTTCGAGTGGGCCGAAGGCTACCGACCGCGTTTCGGCCTGGTTTACGTCGATTTCCGGACTCAGCAACGGATTGTGAAAGCGTCAGGGCGTTGGTTTCAGCAACTGTTGACTAGCCAGAAGCCTGTCCATCGTCATTAACTCGTCGTTTGCGGTCAGGAAGTAGTCAGGTGTTGTTAATACTTGATATCTCCTGACAAAAACAGACCATTAATAACCACGAATGACAACCAATGGCCTACTCAGCGAGTTGTATTCCGAAAACTATCAACGTTATGCAGTATCCAGAATTTTTGCACGAAGCGAAAGAAAAGCTCGGCGTACAAACGGAGGAAGAAGTCCTCGACATCACCCGTGCTTTTTTGCATACCCTTACGGAGCACCTAGCCGGAAATGCCGCCGATAACCTGGGCGCACAACTGCCCGCTCCCCTACTCGACATCATTCGCGAACTCAGCCCTGAGGAGCGCGACCAGGGCGAACGCTTTAAACTAACGGAGTTCTACGAGCGCGTGGCCGACAAGCTGGGTGTCGACGAAGAAACCGGACAACGCTATACGCACCAGTTTATGCAGGTGTTTGGCCCGATGGTTACGGCAGGCGAATTACACAAACTGAAAGTGACGCTCTCGGAAGACTACGCACCGCTGTTCGAGAATGTCCCAACGGCACAAAACGCCCCACGATGATACACGAAGGCTCAGCAAGCTTGGTTGAATGGGTTTGCTGAGCTTCTTATCTAGCTTTCCTTAACCCTGACACGGTCATTACTACTGTAGAGCATAGTCTCCAGACTATGGCAAACGAGGGGTCATTCTAGCAAATTGTATCAATCTGTTTCACTTTACAGGAGCGATACGTTGCACTATTGACAGCATGACTACAATAACCAATCCTCCTGCAACAAGCTTATAAATAGCTTCTACCCAATTGTACCGTTCCTGATAAGAAAGCTGAATACGAGGCTGTTTAGCTATTATATTCCTCCACCAATTAACTTCTTTCTGCGAAGAACCTTCCACCGTTAAGTGGGGACCGTCCGTGTTTGAAAACACATCCGCTCTATATCGTTTGTATCGTTTCAGACCAGTTGAGTTGAGGGTAATCTCAGCCGTGTACTCTTCTGATAAAGCCAGCCTGTCCCTAACAACTACAATTTTAGCTACTTCATCGCGATTGACTGCTCCATTTAGAGCCTCAGAGGACACGAACGTATGAGTCATGTAGTAAGATGGAAGGGCAATCATACCTACCATCAAGAGGGCGACTAACCACCCTCGATACGCCCGGATAAAAGTTAACAAAGCAATAGCCATGAATAGTCCTATGTTATACAATCATGTGTTGCTGAGCAAAGCGTTTTCGCCATAAGCACAGTTCGCCTTTTTAGCCAAAAAGTTCACTACACTAACCGCCTGATTTACTATTTGTTTACCTACCTGCTTCCCACTTTTTGTTGAGCATAGTCTCCAGACTATGGCAAACGCAAACAAGGGCTCTGGTGGAGCCCTTGTTTAAAAAATTAGGAAAGACGGTTAATACTACACTTTCAGTTTCTCAATGTTCTTGTAGCTGATGGCGATAGCTTCCAAAGGGGGGCGCTTGCAAACGTCCTGCTCCACGAAGTAATGCGTCATGCCGGCCGTTTTTTTGGCGTCGAAGATCCGCTGGAAGTCAATGGAGCCGGTACCGACCTCGGCAAACTCGCGTTCGGGGGTTTTGGCAATGTCTTTCACGTGCCAGAGCGGGAATCGACCTGGGTGTTTTTTGAATAACTCTACCGGGTCCTGGCCAGCAATAGTTGCCCAATACAAATCCAGTTCTAATTGAACCAGCTTTGGGTCGGTGCCCTTGGTCAGTATGTCATACGGAATCTGCCCTTCCAGTTCCTTAAACTCAAAATCGTGGTTGTGGTAAGCGAATTGAATGCCAGCCGCTTTGCACACCTCCGCCGACTTATTGAAGAGGTCAGCAAACTGCTTATAATCGTCTAGTTTAGTCCGCTCGGGCGGGAACAGGTACGCGCAGACCATGTATTTCTGGCCAATAGATGCGGCATCGTCAACGGCACGCTTCCAATCGTTTTTCAGGGTGCCTTTGCCCGTGACCACTACGTTACCGGTGGTATAGTGCCCACTGGGAGTTGTGAGACCCAGATTTTTCAGAAGTGCAGCGTAGTCTTTAGGTGTTTTACCGAAAAACTTACCATCAGAGTATCCGAATGATTCAACTTCTTTGTATCCGATGTCAGCTACTTTTTTCAGCGTACCATCCGGATCTTTCGCCATCGCTTCCCGTAAGGTGTACAATTGCAGGCCTACTTTTTTGGGCGTTTGAGCAAACGTATCAAACGATGGTAAAAAAGCCGCCGACGTAGCGAGTGCACCGAGTTTGAGAAACTGCTGGCGGGTCATTTTTTCTGCGTGATTCATGAGCGTATATAGCGGGTTTATGGGCCTATAAGGTGTTGCCCATGCCTATAACGTATAAAGGTAACTATACCCGCTTTTCCTACTGATAAACGGAATTAAAAAACCTTTTCGAGACCAAGCTATTCTTTAAAAAGTAGCCCGACTTGTAGCCTGGACGGCCACGTCCGGGTAGCGAGCGTCAGCAATAACACCCGGATGTGGCCGTCCAGGCTATTCTCAAAAAATAAGGCCATCCGCTCTGTGGATGGCCTTGTCTTTTAGTCAAAAATTATAGTTTACACTAGTCCTTTCTTCATTGCTTTTACAGCGTAGTCAACCGAGCGGGCGCTCATCGCCATGTACGTCAGCGATGGGTTCTGCGTAGAGGTCGATGTCATGCAGGCACCGTCGGTCACAAAAACATTCTTGACTGCGTGCATCTGATTCCACTTGTTAAGTATCGACGTCTTAGGATCCTTACCCATGCGCGCACCGCCCATTTCGTGAATGTCCAGACCGGGATTACGTTTATCATCACGAACGCGAATGTTCTTAAATCCAGCTGCGGTAAACATTTCCGTCATCTGCTCCTGATAGTCCTTGATCATCTTCTCGTCGTTATCGTCGTAAGCGATCGAGATTTTCAGTTGCGGAATACCGAACGGATCTTTCTGCGATTTATCCAGCGCTACGTAGTTGGTTTCTTTTGGTATGGTTTCGCCCATCATATGCGAACCAACGTACCAGCCACCTAACTCCGGATTTAATAGGTTGTTTTTCAGGTCAGCGCCAATGGCGTCCTGATTCGAACGCGAGATCCGGCCCGCCGAGAAACCGGCGGCATAACCACGCAGGAAGTCGGTTTCCTGTTTGTAGACGTTGCGGAAACGTGGAATGTACGGGCTGTTTGGCCGACGGCCATCCGTAGTCGAATCCAGATTACCATCGTATTGCGCTGAAATACCGGCCCGGTAGTTATGGAAAGCGACGTACTTTCCCAACACGCCACTGTCATTACCTAATCCGTTAGGGAAACGATTTGACGTTGAGTTCAGCAGCACCAGATTCGAGTTCAGCGCGGCTGCATTCAGGAAGATGATGCGCGCGTAATACTCTTTCATCTGCTTGGTTTCGGTATCGACAATGCGAACGCCTGTTGCCCGACCCTTTGTTTCGTCGTAAATGATTGAATGTACGACCGAGTTTGGGCGTAGGGTCATTTTGCCCGTTTTAGCGGCCCAGGGCAGTGTCGACGCATTACTGCTGAAATAGCCACCGAATGGACAGCCCCGCTCGCAGATGGTACGGTGCTGACACTGCGCCCGGCCTTGCGCCGTATGAATAGGCTGAGGCTTGGTGATATGAGCGGCCCGGCCCATAATCACGTGCCGGTCTTTATAACGGCTCGCTACTTCTTTCTGGAAATGCTTCTCTACGCAGTTCCACTCGTGCGGAGGTAAAAATTCGCCATCGGGTAAGGTCGCCAAACCGTCTTTGTTTCCTGTAATCCCGGCAAACTTCTCTACGTGGCTATACCAGGGAGCCAGATCGGCGTAGCGAATGGGCCAGTCAACGGCGAAACCGTCGCGGGCGGGACCTTCAAAGTCGAAATCGCTCCACCGCTGGGTTTGGCGGGCCCACATCAGCGATTTCCCGCCCACCTGATACCCACGAATCCAGTCGAACGGCTTTTCCTGCACGTAAGGGTGCTCGGCGTCCTTCACAAAAAACTGCTGCGACCCTTCGTAGAAAGCGTAGCATTTACTGATAATAGGATTAGCTTCACGAACCTCGCGGGTTAGCTGACCGCGGTGTTCGAACTCCCAGGGATTCATGTTGGTCGTTGGGTAATCCGTAACATGCCGAACATCGCGGCCACGTTCAAGAACCAGGGTCCGTAACCCTTTACCGGTCAGTTCTTTGGCGGCCCAGCCTCCACTAATGCCCGAACCAATGACAATGGCGTCGTAGGTATTGGCAGCCTGAGCGTCTATATTAAAATTTGCCATGAGTTAATGAGTCATTGATGGTCATTGGTTGTCGTTAATAGTAAAAAACAACGTAATGACTATTGAATGACAATTATTTGGTTTGGGAAACGGCTTTTGCTGGAACAGGAACGCAGCCATAATAATGGCCAGGAATCATCTGGTAATGCGTCAGGTTAGTCATGACGTACTCCGAGTTCAAATAGCCCCGGATGGTCAGTCCTTTCACGAGTCCGTAGAAGTCTTTCTGAGTTGGATCAGCTGACTGCGAAAGCTGGGTGAGTAAAGCTGTGCGCTGAGCAACATCACCTTCGCCGAAGGGTTTACCGAACGTTTTTTTAGCCAGTTCATCGGTGGCGTCAAGGCCTTTGCGGAAGGTTTCCTGAGCAGGTTTGTCGAGGCAGTCCGTAACGATTTTTTGAATAAACTGATGCACATTCAACGCTTTTGCACCGGGCGTATCGGTGGCCGGAATGATTGTTTCAGCGATGATAGCCAGCAGGTCGTCCTGGCTCGACGACAGAAATTGTTGGGTTGAACGGACAGTTTCACTCGTCCAACCGTTGGCCCAGGCGGGTAGGCTAATAAGCCCGCCAACGACTCCGGCCATCGTTTTTAACGCACTACGTCTTTCCACAGGGGTGCTTTCTTGGGTTCGGTTTGTTCTATCAAAGGTACAAACAGAACACGATTCTTTATTAGAATCGTTTCAGCCCGGGCGTTAAGTTTACCGATGCACAAACTCATCCTTCAACTTTTAAACAACAAAACCTAGCCGTCTCTTAGCGGATAAGAGACGACTCGGTTCAAGCGTTCTTCAGTTAAATTAGTCCCGTATTTAGTTGCGGGTTGTGTCTTTCTTTGCCTCTCCTACCGGAATGCCTACGCCAAACGCCCTGGGATCGCTCGGGGGTGTGGTTCTGCCTTTCCGCTTTCGCTGGTTAGACCCAGGAGTTACTACCTCATTGGGACGTGTTGACGATTGCATCAGTGTTCCTGGCGATGAAATGGGCGAATCGACACCAGGAATCAGGATCTGCTCCTGTACGGGGGGCTTTTGCTGCCGCAGTGTTGAATCACTCTGACCGAAACAAATTGATGTATAAAAGCAGCCAAATACGATAATTGAGAACAGGCGCATAAGTTGAGTTCGTTTATTTGACCTAAACTGACAGATTCACCAACGATTTTTGCAGTCGGTACATACCTCAACTCTTTGTAACCAGCAAAGTTTACCAGACCTTTTTTGTAGAGGCCAGAAACATTTCAGGCGCTGACAACGCTTGTTTTACGACTCTACATTCTAAGCAAATTCTAAGGCTATATTCAGGTTAGCCTAAGCATTGGTCAATAGTTTTGACACATGCCATACTTCATTAGTAAACTTAAACACCGCGAACCAGGCTCCCAGCGTCACTCGTCTCGACGTGCTGACTATTTACTGCTGCTCATGGTCGGGCTGTTTCTGCTGGCCCTCGCAATCAGCCTGTTGACGAATTTTCCAGCCCTTATATGGTGAAAGCAGTCAGCAAATAATGTGCGTAGTACTTATCCTTTAGAGTACAGGGGCAAGCATTTCTCGACCTACCAGCGCCTTGTGCATATTCCAGGACCTGTGTTTAGATCAAGCTACGAAACGAAGAAGCTCTGCACCGTTTCTTAATGGTGCAGAGCCTCCTGTTACTGCAATTTGTTGCCTCACGCCTTCGAGTTGGCTTCGACAATCTGTTCGGTTTGTGCGTAAGCCGACGGCATTGGCGGTCCTAGTTGTGGCTCGGGACCCATAGGTTGAGCCTTCATCTCCCGGAATTGCGACTTACCATCTATTGACTTACCATGGGTCCAACGGCGGTTTTGCCCTACTGATGGTGAGCTAGGATCAATGTTCGTGTTGACGAACACATAGTTAACATCCTGATTTTCCTTTTCCTGCGGAAAGCTGTTCGGGATGGGGTGCACATTGCGCAAGTCGCCATGCCCCAGTTCTTCTAACACGGCTAACCACTGATTTTGGTGCATGGTATCCCGCGCAATCAGGAACGATAGCATGTCTTTCATGCCTGGGTCATCGGTAAGCTCATACAAACGGGTAGCCAATACCCGTCCAGACGATTCTGCATTCACGTTTGAATACATATCGGCGGCTGTATTTCCCGTGCTAACCACCCACGAACCATTGAAAGGCACACCATTGGCATCGGCTGCTAAAGCTCCCATACCACCTGACAAATAATGACGAGGGTCCATCCCACCCATAATAGCCGCTACGATGGGGTCTTTACCGACAATCGTGTCCACTAAATCTCCCGACGCTCCTTCCAGATTGAGCGCAACAGCGGTAGCCAGCATTTCAATATGCGCCATCTCTTCGGTACCCGTATCTAACAGCATGTCTCGGTAGCGTACTGGTCCGCGGGAATTCCAGGCCTGGAAGAGGTATTGTAGACAAACACGAATCTCTCCTTCGATCCCGCCAATGGCCTGCTGAAGTAATCGGGCAAATTGCGGATTTGGCTTTTCAACGCGCACTTTGTACTGGAGTTTTTTGTCGTGATAAAACATGATCGCTAAGCGTTTATGAGTGATAACTGCCTGAGCAACCCGCAAAATTTTTGTTTGTTAGCCGAAGAAGTACATTTCTCCACAAAATCTATATACTAATTATCCAACGTTCCCATCACTGACTTTATCGGCAAAATGTCTGATAAATTGTCTATGATAACGGCTACACCTGAACTAGGCAGGCAGGTAGATGGTAAAGGTAGCCCCGTGCCCCGGCTGGCTGGTGGCCGTAATGGCTCCCCCATGATTGGCCACCACCTTCTCACAGATAGCCAGACCAATTCCCGTGCCGGCATACTCATTTTTGCCATGCAAGCGCTGAAACACCTGGAAGATGCGGTCGGCGTACTTGTCATCGAAACCAATGCCATTGTCAATTACCTTAATCTGGTGATAAGCAACAGACACTCGGCCGGGCTTGACCCCAGAGGGCAACTGGTCAGAAGCTAGCAAGCGGGCTTCAACCACAATGACGGGCGCTATGCCAACACGGTGGAACTTCAGGGCGTTGCTCAGTAAGTTCTGAAAGAGTTGACTGAGTTGCGACACATCGCCCGAAACAGTGGGTAGCAGGCCGACCTGGATCTGGGCTCCTAGTTCCTCAACCCGTAGCTCCAGGGTGCTCAGTACACTCTCTACAACGGTTTGTAGCGAGACCGGGCCACAGGCATCGCGCTGGGTAGAAATCCGCGAGAAGTCTAACAGGTCTTTAATTAAGGTTGACATTCGTTTGGCCGCCGACTGCATCCGTTCAATGTAAATCAGTTCTTCGCCTGGTGCGCCAGCATTGCGGATCTTCAACAGATCGCCGAACTGCTGGATCTTGCGCAGGGGTTCCTGCAAATCATGGCTAGCTACGTAGGCAAACTGCTGAAGATTTTCGTTGGAGCGGCTCAACTCATCAATCTTGTTTTCGAGCTGGCGTTGCAACTGCCTCAACTGGGTGAAGTCAGTGAAGTGGATCACCACCTCACCATCAAATTTGAACGTGCTCATTCGATTATACAGATCTAGACCGTCTTTGTCGTAGTGGATGTCAAAGGTGAGCGGCTGGCCTGTTTTGAAAGTTTCTACTGAATTGGTAAAGCTTACCGTTTCAAAATAGCCCGGAAAAACCTTGCTCACCCGCTTACCCTGCAATTGTTGCGGAGTTGCGTGGGCGTAGTCGGCATACGCTTGGTTGGTAAGACTGTAGCAAAAATCAATGATCTCACCGTTGATAATAACCGGTTTGAGCACCTGCATGGGTTCCTTAAACCAGTTAATGATGGTTTGCAGATACCGGTTAGCTTCGGCAACCTCTACCAGTTGAACCTCGGCGGTGATGTCCTCCACGGTGTGAATGATATAAGCGAGTTCACCATTGGGGTTTATAACTGGCTTATTAGCCAGTCGGCAAATACGCCCCTCCATCACTCCCCTTCGGGTGCTGGGCCACTCGAAGGGCTGGTCACCCAGTAAGTGGGCTTGTTTGGTTCGTAATACCTGATTCAGCGATTGCTCAAGCTGGGTAGACATTACCTGATTGCGGCCTTTCTCAAAAAATACCTCGAACACTCCATACCCCACCAAGGCCTCCCGTTGCAGGTTAAGGGCTGCCAGGTACTCGTCTGAGACGGCCGCAATGGTAAACGTTGGAGCATCGAGCAACAGCACTAGGTGATTGCCGGGGATTGCATTAATGAGTAGGGAGCTGAAGGGTAAACCATCCATACCGGATGCCGGTGAACGCTCCATCCGAGACTTTCCTGTCATGGGGTTCATGGATCATTAATCTATTTGGTACAGCCACAAACAGAATGACAGCCACACTACTATCGGCTGTAAGAAGTTGCCAAATTAGTGATTTAGCCGAAATTTGGGGTAGATTCTTAGGGTAATAAGTCGCTTAATTTGGTTTAAACGACAGAACAATCAACCGAAGGACAGGGCTCAATAGGTGATTAACTTTGTGAAAATAATATAGGCCAGAGCAACTAACCGCTCAACCATTACTTACCCATCCACTTTTTGAATTCAGTAGCCCGCTCACGGCTCACTAATACGTCATCATCGGGAGCGGGTTTGAGGGTTAATTTGAGCTTGTTATTGAAATACGGATGAATTTGCTGTACTGAGTTTATATCCACGATAAACTGGCGATTAGCCCGGAAGAATTGCGTGGGGGCCAGCATGGTTTCAAGCTCATCGAGCGTGTAATCGATTGAAAACTTTTGATTCGTATTCGTACGAAACAAACTCACCCCGTCTTCTGAATAAAAATAAGCAATATCGCTTACCTCAATAGGCATCCATTGCGAGAGGTGCTTGACCAGAAACCGTTTGCGATACTCAGTGGGTTGAATATGCTGACGAAGTTGCTGCACCAGGGCATCAATGGCTACGTTGCTGGGCGCTCCCGCATTGGGCTGGCTCTGTAACCGTTTGTATTTGGTTAGGCTAGCCTCCAGTTCGTGGCGTTTGATGGGCTTAAGC
Organism: Spirosoma soli; assembly: GCF_042684525.1. NCBI lineage: Bacteria > Pseudomonadati > Bacteroidota > Cytophagia > Cytophagales > Cytophagaceae > Spirosoma > Spirosoma soli. Next base: position 757,919 of record NZ_JBHULN010000001.1, read on the forward strand.
AGGTAGTCAATGCTATTCACCTTGAATGCCTTCAGGGCGTACTCATCGTAAGAGGTCGTAAAAATAACGGGCACCGAAACGGGTATTTGCTCAAAGATTTCAAAGCTTTGTCCATCGGCCAGCTCAATGTCCATCAGAATCAGATCGGGGTGAGCTGGGTGGCCGGGGCCGTTGTTTTCAAGGTAACTTACCGAAGCCCGAACGCTGGCGGCTGTGCCCACCACCTGAAGCGTGGGATCGACCTCACCTAACAACTTGGTAAGTTTACGGACAGCCAACTCCTCATCTTCAATGATCAGTACATTCATGACACAAGCTTGTTAAGGTCTCTTTGGTTAAGTTATGGCGCTAAGCTACGTTGTTCAATGCTCCCCTGTCAACCAGTAAAATAACCGAATCGACAAACAAGGTTATGAAATGACTGGAACCGGGGATGAAACGGATGCGGTTGTTCCTGCTCTCGGCCAGTTATCGTTAAAAGTGACGAACCGGCATTTGTGGGAGCTGAACCAACGAATAGTCCCGTATCAGCCGAATACCAACGAGTCTTTATAAGCTTATTTTTAACACGTCTACTCAGCTGTTAACCGGCCAGCTGCAGGCTCCTAACGTGGGTTGGCTCATCAGCAACGGTAACGTAACGGTGAATCGGCCGGCGGCATCTTCAATGTCAATTGTCCCCTGCCCCAGCAACTCATATTTGGTAGCAATGTTGGACAGCCCTACCCCATTTGACAACACGCGCGTTTGTCGACGTTGCACGTTATTGCTCACCCGCAACTGGTTTTGGCTGTCGGTCTGGATAATGATACACAAGGGCTGATCGGCTGCTACAATGTTGTGTTTGATAGCGTTTTCGACCAGCAACTGCAAGGTGAGCGGGGGAATCAGCGCATTGAGATGCTTATCGGCTACGTCAATTTTCAGGGTCAATGCGCTGCCGTAGCGAGTGCGTTGCAAGTGGTAATACGACTCAATGAAGCGTAGTTCAGCCTGGATGGATGTGAGCTCGTGGGTGTTCGTTTGCAACAGATACCGATACACACTCGATAGCTCCTCAATAAACCGCTCCGCCCGCTCCGGGTCGTCGTCGATCAACGATGAGAGGGAGTTTAGGCTATTGAACAGGAAATGAGGGTTTACCTGCTGCTTTAAGCCTTCTAACTGGCTTTGCAGGTTGGCCCGGCGGAATCGTTCTGTTTCGCTTAACGTCTGCGACCAGCGCTCAAATGTATAAACACTCTCGTGCACTACGTTAACGATGGCATTACCTGCTATGCCAATCAACAGAGCCGTGTAGAGTCGTGATGCGTTAAAGGTGTACCCTGGAAAGCCTACCCACTTGTACCCGTAAAAAAACGTAATAATGGCTACAGACGACATGCAGATGTGCACTAACAAAGCGAGCGACATCCGCATCCAGGTTTGCCGAACAGCCGGAAAACGACGACGAAAGTATAGGGCAGGAATACTGTGCAAAAAGTAAATGGGAGTCCACAATACCATGGCGCTCAAGGTAGCCAACACAAACGTATCGAGCCGCTTGAAATACTGGGCCCCAAAGAGCATGTAGTTAAAAAACAGATAATAAAGCGGCAGAATGCCCAAGGCAATGGCATTGTCTCGCCGGGTGTATTGCGTCCCGCTCAATATATATATGTTTGACAAACAGCCCATTAAACTCGCAACCCATTAGGGTAAAGCTACCAAATTTTCGGTGTTTCGTAGCAACTTAAGCTTCACTTCGAACAAGTGCCCATCGTCGGTAATCTGGGGCAAGGATAACCCTAGAGAATCGTACAAAGCCGTCAGGTGATTGAGGCCACCTGACAAGCTCTGAATATGACGCGTTTTCCGCTGGATTGAATTCGTTACTGTTAGATGGTTACTATCGGCCCGGATGGTGATGCAGAGCGGCACCCCTACGCTGATCACGTTATGACGAATGGCATTTTCAACCAGCGTTTGTAAGGTAAGCGGTGGTAACCACCGCTCAGCACCTTCTTCATCTGTTATCAACTCCCAGTTGAGGGCTGCGCCATACCGCGTTTTCAAGAGAAAGAAAAAAGACTTAATGAAGTTTATTTCGGTGCTTAGCGGCACCAGCCGATTTTGGTTCGTTTGCAGCAGATATCTGTAAACCGTAGCGAGCTCATCCAGAAATTCGCCCGCTTTTTCTTTGTCCTCCCAAATCAAAGCCGATAATGAATTGAGGCTATTAAACAGGAAATGAGGGTTTACCTGGTTCTTAAGGCTATCGAACTGGCTTTGTAGGTTAGCTTTCTGCACCGCTTCAGCTTCAGCCACGGCTACCCGATACAGTTGCAGATAGTACGTTATCTCGTAATACCCCCCAACGATGATAACAAACGTGAGCGCCATGCACACATGAATTACGTAAACCCTGGGAAATTCGGGTGGTGTCATCAGGTCCATGAAGTCGAGCTGGCTTAGGCCCCAGGTTTCACCAATCTGTGTAATTACAGTAAGCAGCGAATAGCCGCCGAATGTCATCAGAATGCGATTTTTAGTCTGCGATTTCAGAGTATAGCGCATTCGCACGTGCATCACCCACCAGAACAGCAGATACCAGGCCGCCGTGGTAGTAATGAGCCCCCACCCGAAGGTCATGGCAAAAAGCCGCCAATCGTAACCATACTCTTCCAGATAGAACAGCACAAACGGCAGCACCGCCAGCGGTATGCCGACAATGCGTATCCATTTATCGTTGGGGTGAGCCAACGTTTGTACTGGTGTATCGAGTCCGTTTGCGGCCACAGCTGGTCGTAATAGGTTTTTAAATTGGCTCTACAAGGTTACAAAGGTTCGGCTACATGAACAATGGCAGAAGAAATGACCCGGCGTATCCAACGGTTAAAATGCGCTAAAAAACGGTTGAACCGCAAAAATTCAGTGCGCGTCGTTCTGTATTAAGAGGGTTCTGTAAAAAGCCCAACGGCTAAGCCTGATAATTGTCTTCCGACCGCAATTCGACAATATCGCTTCACCAACGGCTAGCTTCCGGGCCTGCTAAACAAGGCTTCCGCTGATCAGCTCCTATCTGTTCTCAAAAGTGCTAGTATCTGACTCATTTGAGACAGCCTTTGCTGGCTAACCACCCGACCTTTGATCTATCCAAAACGGACAAACTTTCCAAAACACGATAGATCATGAAAACCCTCATCAAACCCCTGCTCGTTGCTTTCGCTTTCGTATTAATCAACTTTAATGCTGCTCAAGCTGAAACTGATAACCCTGGTAACCAGCCCAAGTCAGCAGTTGCTTACCAAAGCAGCATCTACACCACCGTTGAAGGAAAAGTCAGGATCTCCCTGGACAAGCAAACCGGCGGTATGGTCGAGATTCGGCTGACCAACGCAGCTGGTAAAGTATTGTACACCCAACAGGTAGACAAACACCAGACAGCGGCTCGCGTTCGGCTGGACGTGAGCAATTTACCTGACGGAGCCTACCAATTGGCTATCACCAATGGGGTAGACACCACTCGTCATTCCCTCACGCTGGCCACCCAGCAACCTAGTGAGCAAAGTCGTTTGGTAGCCCTCAATTAGTAGTCAGTAGCTACGTGAAAAGCACGCATACGCTCAACCGAGTCACTAATCAGCTAAAAGATGGGTGGCTCGGTTGAGCTTTGTTTGTTACGCCCCAGTGTAGAAATGCCGGTAAAGCGCCGTTTCTCTTGTAAGCGCGTTACTTAGTCCAGACGTGCCTCGCGCTCGCGGCAGGCCGGTAGCCTTTGGAAAAGACTAAAGACGAAGATAGGGGTATACAATGCTTTCGTAAGCAACTTGTACTGTATACCCCATTAATTTATCTTTGTCCTATGAGGATGGCACCCATGTTATAATCTTCCTGACTGATGTCGCTCTGACATTGCGCCTTTTTTATAAAGGCCTATTTCGCTGTTGCCTTATAGTACGGTACTTGCCGAACTGGATTCCCAGCCGGTATATCAACCCAATTCGTTTGTCTATTAAAGCTTCGCGCCCCAGCCCCAGCCAGTATCTCATTGTAATCGGCCCCGGCAACAGACCTGCATAAGGCAATAATCTTATCATGTCAAAACCTTATACAATCATGCAGGGAGCATTAAGTAAAGAACAAATTAAACAGTTTATCTCCGACGGATTTGTGCGCATTGATAACGCGTTTTCCGCCGAACTTGCCCAGCAGGTCAGGGATATTCTTTGGCAGGACATACCGTTTGACCCTAATGCCCCCGCCACCTGGTCTGCACCCGTTATTCGGCTTGGGATGTATTCACAGGAACCGTTCGTTCGGGCCGCCAACACGCCAGTTCTTCACCGGGCGTTCGACCAGCTGGTAGGTCCAGGCCGCTGGATACCCTGTCGAAGTATGGGAACATTCCCCGTCCGTTTCCCATCCAACGAAGATCCGGGTGATACGGGCTGGCATGTCGATGCGAGTTTTCCGGGAGCTGATCCGGCGAATTATTTGGAGTGGCGCATTAACGGGTACTCGAAAGGACGGGCCTTATTGATGTTATTTCTCTTTTCGGCTATTGGCGAAGACGATGCACCCACCCGCATCCGAATCGGCTCTCATGTAGACGTAGCTCGCTTATTACAAAAGGTAGGTGATGCGGGGCTCTCCTTCATGGAGCTAGCCGAAAAGCTATCAAAACTACCGCAAAGGAAAGAAATTAAAGCAATTGGCAGGGCCGGTACTGTCTATTTATGTCATCCGTTTTTGGTGCATTCAGCACAGGCGCATCGGGGTAGCGAACCAAGATTTTTAGCCCAGCCCCCCTTACTACTTCGCGATGCATTGGTTCTTACGGGTAGGGATGTCGGCTATGCGCCCGTAGAAGAAGCGATTCGGCTTGCTTTATAAAGCGGTTCTAAACAGCTTAAGTTGTGCTGTATCTCCGGCCGCTCCAAATGAGTCGTCGAAGGTACAGCACGACTTAAACCATGAACTAAAAATCCGCTCGGTCAAACGGTCACATTTAAAGAGGATACTAAGCTCGCCAAGCTGACTACAAGCTTCTGTTTGCTATAGTTGTTCAAAACGGCTGAGAGCCTGTTGAAAAGATGTTCGATTAAGATTAGCACTTTACTCAGCAACAGAATAAACAATACCAGGCCGGGCAAGGTAAGCTCAATTATACCGCTGAAGATTTGTGTTTGATTAAACCATAGTAACCATGAACGTTGGCAACTTATTTACGGCAATCCCTGCGAGCCTACCCGATGAGCTGTTTGAAGACCTCTTAGTCCATTCAAATTTTCGCCTGGAACGTATTGTTTCCAAGGGGCACTCTTCCCCCGAAAACTTCTGGTATGATCAGGCCGAACATGAATGGGTTTTGGTCCTGCAAGGGGAAGCTCGTTTAGAACTAGAAGACCAGGAAGAGCCGATCCATCTATCGGCAGGCAGACATCTGCTGCTGCCTGCTCATTGCCGACACCGGGTGGCCTGGACTCACCCCGAGCAGGAAACTATCTGGCTCGCTCTTTTCTATACCGATGACTAAGGTTTGGATCTTCAACGCCTGAACTACTGGTTGTACGGTATATTGACAAGGCTCTTCCTCAAACAAAAAGCCAGCTACACATCTGGCTTTTTGTTTGAGGAAGAGCCTCATTTATCTAGACTTGATTTGGCATAGGGTGTTTCCAGGGCTGGCGGTACGGTCGTTGTAACAGATTATTAGCTTCTTTATCGCCAATAATTTCCCGCTTTTTCGGATCGTAGACAACCGGTCGGCCAATCTGCATCGATACGTTCGCCAGAATGCAGCTTGCCGTTGATATGTGTCCTTCTTCAATATCGGCTACGGGACGACCGTTATTTTCGATAGCCTCCAGAAAATTGATCATGTGCAGCCGGGTAGCCGGGGCCGCGTTCAACTCAATCTTTGGGTTAGTTGGCTCGGTGAGGTCTTCCGGGTACTTCTCTTTCTCATACACAACATCCTTATGAATCTTCTGAGCTTCTTTGTCGAGCGGCACAAAGTCATATTGCATGGTGCTGGCCCATAACGTACCCTTATCACCGTACAGCGTCAGCGACCATGGGTAATCGGGATTGTTGGGAGTACCCCAGGACCGGTGCTGCCAAACACAGTTCAGTCCATCGTATTCGAAAATGGCCGACTGCGTATCAGCGATGTTCGACTTTCCTTCCTTTTGTACGTAAATACCGCCGGTCGACGTAATGCGCTTGGGCCAGCCAAGTTTCAGCATCCACCGAACCGTATCAAACATGTGTACGCACATATCCCCCATAATGCCATTACCATATTCCTTGAATGTTCGCCACCACCGAACGTGAGGAATGCCATCGTAGGGGCGCAGAGGAGCAGGTCCCGTCCACATCTCATAATCCAGAAAGCTCGGTACTGGCTGCACGGCCGGGTTACCATTGGCCCGCATCGGGAAGTAGCAACACATCTCGACGTGAGACACTTTGCCCAGCAAACCCGCTTCGACAATGTTCTTCTTTGCATCAATCAGGTGGGGAGTGCTTTTCCGCTGGGTACCCACCTGCACCACTTTATTGTATTTGCGGGCAGCAGCCACCATGGCTTCGCCTTCCATCACATCAACACTGATGGGCTTTTGTACGTAAACATGCGCCCCGGCTTTAACAGCATCGATCGTTTGTAGCGCATGCCAGTGGTCAGGCGTACCAATGACGACAATATCCAACTTATTCTCGGCCAGCATTTTTCGGTAGTCGCCGTAGAGCTTGGGCACTTTACCCGATTTCTGGCGCTGACTAACCAGCTTTGCTGCGTCGTCCAGCATATTCTTGTCTACGTCGCACAAGGCGACGACGTCAACGGGCGATACTTGAATTAATCGAAGCAAATCGCTTTTCCCGTACCAACCGGTGCCAATAAGAGCAACCCGGTACGTCTTGTCGGGTTTGCTAAGGTTCATGCCATTAGCCCCGAGAGCAGTTAAAGCAAGTGACGCCGAAGCCCCCTGAAGGAACTGGCGTCGGTCGATGGTGAAATAAGGCATTGACGTTCAGGGTTCAAAAGGTTCACTCCCCCGTATCGTTCATGAGTAAGCAGTACTGGGAGTATGATTCATTCTGAAAAGACCATCCTGTTATGCAAATACTCTTTTTCATGGTGGCGAATTTTACGTTACCCAATCCTACCCGCTTTTGGCATCCTTTTAGGTAGACCTACTCGCGGCTGGTCTAGATGTAGGCCTGATCCGGCTGATTTAATGTTCTCGTTAGAAGTGGAAAGACAAAGCAACTTGCAAACAGGTCAGTAGAAAACCGAGGCTAATCGTTTTCAGTAAAGACAGTCCAACCTTTACTGATTTGTATAAATGACTACCCGAAGATCCTTTCTGAAAAGAGCTGGTGGCTCTGTAGCCCTGGCCTCTGTCGGTCCAGCGGTTGCTTTGGCTGATAGCTCGCGAACCGGCCATCAAGCGAGCGACGACTTGTTTAAGTTAGGCATAGCTGGCTATAGCTTCGTTCACTTTAAACTGGATCAAGCACTTGAGATGATGAAAAAAGTGGATGTTCATTACCTGTGCATCAAGGATTTTCATCTGCCCTACAATAGCACAGCCGAGCAGATCAGCACCTTCCACGAGACCCTGAAAAAGGCGGGGGTAACCGGATACGCGGTTGGTCCAATCTACATGAAAACTACCCAGGAAGTTGATAACGCATTTGACTATGCCCAACGTGTGGGGGTCAAACTGATTGTCGGCGTCCCCAACGCTGAGCTTTTGCCTTATGTTGATAAAAAGGTAAAAGAGTTTGACATGCGGTATGCGATTCATATCCACGGACCGGACATTAAACTTTGGCCCAATGCGTCATCCGTCATTGATGCCGTTAAAAATCTGGACCCACGCATGGGCCTTTGTTTTGACATGGGCCACGATACCCGCTTCGGCGATAACGCTATTGCCGACCTGGAAAAGTACGCCAAACGTATTTTCGACATTCACCTCAAGAACGTAACGGCCGCTACCAAAGAAGGCTCAACCTGCGAGCTGGGCCGGGGCGTTATTGACATACCGGCTTTCGTTGCTATGCTGCGCAAAGTGAAGTATGATGGCTGCTGTAGCCTCGAATACGAGAAAGACATGAAAGACCCGCTGGCCGGTATCGCGGAATCAGTTGGTTATTTTAAAGGCGTTTGTGATACGTCGAAATCAGGCAGGCGGAAGGCGTAATAACCTCCCTTAGCGCTTCACTAGTAACTATTAACCTCTTATTCATTAAATCGGGTGGATACCTCAAGACGAGAATTCATTAAAAAGGCCGCTTTAGGCACCGCTGGCATCACAGTCGGCGGCTTAGCCAATGGCATGTCAGCCAAAAGTTATGCTAAAATCATCGGGGCCAACGAACGGATCAACGTAGCCATTATCGGGCTGGGTCGACGGCTGGGCGCTTATTACGACCCCATCTCTCGCAAAGACAGTAATGTTGAGCTGGTGTACTTGTGCGACGTGATGAAGAAGCAACGAGAATCGGCCGTCCAGAAGTTTTCGAAGCACATAACGTATACACCCAAGCAAGAAAACGATATTCGGAAAGTGATTGCCGATAAACAGGTAGATGCTTTATTCATTGCCACCCCCGACCACTGGCATGCACCGGGCACCTGGATGGCCGTGCAGGGGGGCAAGCACGTGTACGTCGAAAAGCCATGCAGTCACAACCCGCGCGAGGGCGAAATTCTGGCCGAATGTCAGAAGAAATACGGCAAGATAATCCAGATGGGTAACCAGCAACGTTCAGCGCTCGAATCCATTGATATTGTCAATCAGATTCACAACGGAGCCATCGGAACACCTTTCAAAGCGGTAGCTTTCTACGCAGCTTCGCGCGGTGAAGTTCCTATTCCAAAGAAAGCACCTGTCCCCGACGGCTTGGATTGGGAGCTGTTTCAGGGTCCAGCTCCCCGAATGGACTACACGCATGATACGTGGGACTACAACTGGCACTGGTATGGCTGGAACTATGGCACTGCCGAGAGTGGCAATAACGCTACTCACGAACTGGATGTAGCCCGGTGGGCGCTCCAGGTTGAATATCCAGAATACGTAACGGTTGAGGCTGCCAAACGCGCTTTTCCAGAAGATGGCTGGGCGGTTTATGACACCATGGATGCTACGTTCCGTTTTCCGGGTAACAAGATCATCAAGTGGGATGGCAAGAGCCGAAACGGCCACAAAACGTATGGCAGCGACCGGGGCACCATTATCTACGGCAGCAACGGTAGTGTGTATGTAGACCGGGATGGGTACACGCTGTTCAACCGCGAAGGCAAGGCGATTAAAGACAGTAAGTCGGCCGGTTCGGAAGCAGGTACAGCCTTGGGCGGTGGTGGAGACATGACCACCCGACACGTGGTTAACTTTTTCGAATCCATTCGCGGTAAAGCTAAGCAAGCCTCCCCAATCGATGAAGGCGCTAAGAGTACATTACTTTGTCACCTGGCCAATATTTCCTACCGCACAAACAAGTCGTTAGATGTTGATCCTAAAAATGGCCATATCCGCGATAAAGAAGCCATGAAACTATGGGGCCGCGACTATGAAAAAGGTTGGGAGCCGAAGATTTAAGAAGTTAGTTGTGTTGGTTTTGCGTTGAGCATAGTCTATAAGCTATGCTCGGGTATTATCCGGTCTCTAACCGGAATAATTTATCAACTTAACTGCTCCGGTCGGAGACCGGTTAACGCCTGAGCATAGTCTGGAGACTATGCTCAACGGAGCTCACTCCTACGTACTTATCCTCTAACCTTACTTGACCCTTATGAAAGCGGCTTTTTTACCACTATTTCTTTGCTTTATACTCTCCTACGTAGCTTTCGCACATCATCAACCAGTGGACCCTAAACCCGGCATCGAACAGGAGGTGTTTGGCAAACTTCCCGACGGACGTGAAGCGCAACTGTTTACGCTACGAAACGCGGCTGGCATGGAGGTGAAAATCACAAATTATGGAGCCTACATTGTATCGTGGACGGCTCCCGACAAAGCAGGTAAGCAGGAAGCTATAACGTTGGGCGTTCCTACGTTTGCCGATTACCTAAAAGGCACACCCAGTTTCGGGCCCGTCATTGGGCGCTTCGGCAACCGGATCGCAGGAAGTAAATTTACGATCGACGGTAAAGAATACGCTTTGGCCAGTAACAACGGTAAAAATCACATTCATGGCGGTCGTGTCGGCTTCGACAAAAAGCTATGGACGGCTACGCCCGTGGACGGCAATGAACCCGCAGTCAAACTCCATTACACCTCACCCGATGGCGAAGAAGGCTACCCCGGTACGCTGGACGTTGATGTAACGTACACCCTGCAGAAAGACAACGCGTTACGAATCGACTATAAAGCGGCTACTGATAAACCCACGGTCGTGAATCTGACGAATCACGCTTATTTTAACCTCAGCGGCATGAAGCACGATGTGCTAAATCATGTGCTGATGATTAAGGCCGACAAAATTTTACCAACAGACCAGACGCAGATTCCTACCGGTGATGTACTTCCTGTTGCAGGCACCCCTTTCGACTTCTTAAAACCAACAGCCATAGGCACCCGCATCAACGATACGACTAATACGCAGATTCGCTACGGTTCGGGTTATGACCATTGCTGGGTATTTACCGATAAAAGCAACAAGCTAAAGCTGGGCGCTACGGTTTACGAACCCGAGAGCGGCCGGTTCATGGAAATGTATACGACTGAGCCGGGCGTACAGGTGTATACGGCCAATCACTTAAAAGGAAACTTGCGCAGCAAAGAAGGTGTCGCTTTCGAGCGCCGATTTGGCTTATGCCTGGAAACGCAGCACTTTCCTAATTCACCGAACCAGCCTAGCTTTCCCACTACCGTTCTTAGACCGGGCCAGACCTACCAGAGTACAACGGTTTACAAGTTTTCGGTAAAGTGAGTAGTCAAGCGTAGTCAGGTATTGTCAAGAGTGGTTAGGGCTAGTTAAGTAATTGGTGATGGACAACATGCCAACAGCTTGACAAGCCTTGACCACCCCTGACAATTCTCAGTAAGTGCCCCAAAACCACTCAAACCAGCGCGAACAGATCTTTTACGCCCAGCATTCGCTTACTGATGAATCCTTCGCCAAACTCGGTTCCAATCATATGCCCGTGTTCGCGGGTGCGGGCTTCCAAGAACTTCATGAATGCCTCCCCCGAGATGTAACTCTGTGGCTCAGGGCTGTCTGGGTTAAAGAATTGGCTTTTGTACGCTTTGATAGCCGCAATTTTGCCCTCCCAGTACGGCGTTACGTCCACCACAAAATCGGGTTTTAGAGAGCGATCCTGAATGAAATAGTAAACAAACTGGGGGCGATGCGCTTCCTGCGGCTGGCCGTCTTTACCGACCGTCTTAATCTGCCGCAATCCGGAGTAGAAACAGGCTTCGGTAATGAGCTGAGCCGCGCGTCCGTGGTCGGGGTGGCGATCGTCCGGGGCGTTGGTCAGTATTATTTTCGGCCGAAACTGCCGAATAACCGGAATCAGTGCCATCTGATGTTCTTCGTCGTTTCGGAAAAATCCGTCACGAAAGCCCATGTTTTCACGGGCCACTAAGTTCAGCAGCCGGGCTCCTTCGGCCGACTCCTGCAAGCGTATTTCGGGGGTTCCGCGCGTGCCTAGTTCACCGCGGGTCAGGTCGACACCCGCAACGGTCTTTCCCTGCGCTACCAGAGATAGCACCGTTCCGGCGCAGGTCATTTCAATATCATCAGGATGAGCCGCAATGGCTAAGACGTCAACAGTCATGTACTACTGGTTATAAATTTTAAAAGCGTTGGTTAGTTGATTTGTTTTTAACAGGATTTACAGGGTGATAAGATCCGCTTTATCAGGAGACTCCCATTCATCCTGTAAATCCTGTCAAAAACACTTCCTATCGTTTCACTACAGGCGAATGGCACACAACATCAATCAAACCCGCGAACTTTTTGTTCAGTGCCCCGCTCCAAAGTCTACGTTATTTTCCAATGAAACTCCTTATTTTGGCGCACCATATAGTCAGTAGTTAGCCTTTTTTGCTTTATTTCTGTGTAGTACCGTTCCCACACACCCATCGTCACTTAATTCACTACGTCACCCAAACCCATGTCTTACAAAGCCCTAGCCCTTCAGTTAAGCTGCCAAACCGTAAACCCTTACCAAACCCGCGATGATGCCGAAGCGATGATGCTAGAGACCATCGAACGCATCGAAAAGCAACTTGCTGCCTCCATTGGCTATATTGGCCGAGATACCCTCCTGGTTGTTGTACCCGAGTACTTTCTGACAGGTTTTCCGATTACTGAAACGGTTGATGAATGGCGCGAAAAAGCCGCCCTTGAGATCGACGGCCGCATTTACGAAGCCTTAGGAGCCATGGTGCAGCGTCAACAGATATACTTCTCCGGAAACGCCTTCGAACAGGACCCTTTCTTTCCCGAGTTATATTTTCAAACTAGCTTTATCATTGGCCCGAACGGTGACGTACTTCTACGCTACCGCCGACTAAACGCGATGTTTACCCCCACTCCGCATGATGTATGGGAGCTGTACTTAGACGCTTATGGGTATGATTCACTGTTTCCGGTCATAAAAACAAACATTGGCAATCTGGCCTGCATTGCGTCGGAGGAGATTTTGTATCCGGAAGTAGCCCGCTGTTTGTCCATGCGCGGAGCCGAAGTGTTGCTGCACTCCACGTCAGAAATTGGTAGCCCTCTTCAAACGCAAAAAAACGTAGCGAAACTGGCGCGGGCTATTGAGAGTATGGCATATGTGGTATCAGCCAATTCAGCGGGCGTAGTAAATAGTTCAATTCCGCTTGGCACCCACGATGCAGGGTCTAAGATTATTGATCCCAAAGGGGTGGTGCTGGCCGAAGCGGGTTATGGCGAAAGCTTGGTCGCCAACGCCGACATTGATCTGGCAGCGCTACGTGAGTTTCGGCAACGTCCGGCTGTGGGCAACCTCCTGGCCCGGCAGCGCTTCGAACTGTACGCGGACAGCTACGCCAAGAATAGCGTTTATCCTCCCGGCACCCTTCTGAGCCAGCCCGCCGAGCGGTCTCATTTTCTGCGCACCCAGCAGGAAGTTATCAAGAAGCTGTACAGCTAGCCTTTACCCATTTTCTCACGGCCAGTGCTTACTCACCGGACGGGTAGTTGTTCGTTAGCCGATATACGCCGTTTTCGTCAGCATTCGTCCCGCGCGAGCTGTTGTTGATATAGACCGTGGCGAAAGGCAGCGCTTGCCCTGTTTTAGCGTCAATGACTCGCCCTGTCAGGGTGGCAACTGGCGTCTGAGCCAGAACAAGTGAATACGAAAGCGCGACAAAAAAGGTCAGGATAGCAGAAAGCTTTTTCATATCATGGTAAGGGCTTCCCAACGTAGTACCATCCAAAGACAATGTAACATTTACTTATCAATAGCAAAGCCGTCACGTGCTTTTTTCTACCGACTAACTACCCTAGTGTAATCGCCAGACCATCCCCAAAGATTATTCTACAACAGGCTCCATGTTTAGCTTCTCAACTGACTTTGATACAGCCTCAATGCTGTGCCTACGGGTAGCTTTTGCTCTTTTGCCATACTCAGTACTTCTCCGGTAATGGTATACGAGTCCCCCAAATGTTGGCATTGCTTCCAGACCCAATAAGCCTGTTTATACTCATGTCCAGTCTGGTTAGCAATCTGAATCAGTAGCTCAGTGTTTGTCGTGATTCGTACGGGTTTAAACATCGACGACAAAAACTGTCCTATAAACCGTAAGGTTCTCATAGATTTCACAAAACAAGATGGTGTGAATACGAGAGTAATAGTACTCAGAGATTGCTTCTTAAGAATGAAAGTTTCATTAAAATGAGCCTATCTCATGATTTGCAATAAAAATCATGTCCAGGCTGCCTTACTACCAGGCTACGGATCGAGGCAGCGCAATACGTTAACTCTTTTAACGTCAACTACTTATCTCAATAAAACATAAGTTTAACATTCATTTAACCTTTTTTTTAGGCTCATTTAATCCGGTACTATGAGCTTTATCCCGTCAGGAACTAATGGATAGAGAAATCATGACTATGCCCGTAGGTTGGTGAATTGGTGCTTACATACCTCTGAACTGGTATGGTCATGATTCTTTTTACTTGTGATTCCGATTCCACCATTATCAAAAAGCGTGTGAGTTTATCTGTAATTGTAAAGGTTTAGTTACACGCTTTCTATGCTGATTATCAGCCTTTTTTGAGTTATCGTAAACTAATAATTTAATCCGTCGTTTTTAAATAAGCAAAGAGCTATGTATGTTGCCGACATGAAGATTCTGGTAGTAGAAGACGAGCCGAAACTGGCGTCGTTTGTCAAGAAAGGTCTGGAGGAGCAATCCTGCGAAGTAGACGTTGCCTTCGATGGGCAAGTCGGTCGGACCATGGCCCTCAATAATCTCTATGACGTCATTGTCATGGATATAAACCTACCCAAGATGAATGGTTTCGACGTCGTTCAGTCCATCCGTAATGAGAGAATCCTGACGCCGGTACTGATGCTAACGGCGATGGGTTCGGTTGACGATAAATTGACGGGTTTTGAAGCGGGTGCCGACGATTACTTAGTAAAGCCCTTTGAATTCCGCGAGCTCATGGCCCGCCTTCGTGCACTCACCAAGCGAAGTAGCGAAGCAGGTATGCAGGCCAACGTACTCAAAGTAGCCGACCTTGAATTAGATTTAAACGAGAAGATTGCCCGCCGGGGTGACAAACGTATCGAATTAACGGCCAAGGAATTCGGACTGCTCGAATACCTGATGCGGAACCGGGGGCGGGTTGTGTCGCGGGTAGACATTGCCGAGAAAGTGTGGGATATTCATTTCGACACCGGCACGAATGTGATTGATGTCTACGTAAACTTCCTTCGGAAGAAGATTGATAAAGATTTCCCCCAGAAGCTTATTCATACAGTGATTGGAATGGGGTATATGTTGAAAGAAGAGCAGTAGGCGAGCTAATCAGTAAGTGAGTTGATCCATGGCTGATATTCTTTCTGTTGATTGACTCATCAACTCGTTGATTACACGACTGATTATGAACATCCGTACTCGCCTGACATTACTGTTTGTGCTGCTGGTTGCTTCGATCATGCTGCTCTTTACGGTTTCGGTTTATTATTTATACGATCAGTTCAGGCAACAGGAGTTTGAACAACGACTCGAAGAGAAGGCTTTTACAACGGTACGTCTTCGCGAAGACGTAGGTGAGTTTCCACAGGGCGACCTACCTGTCATGACCAATGAGCAGGTAACGGTTTATAATGATCAGGGAGCCGTTTTGTACAATCAGGGAAAGCAACGACCGCGCTTTCCCGTACCGGCCAGCTTCCTGAAAAAAATTACACTTCGTCAATCGCAGTACATACGGGTAGGCGAGCTTGAAGCCGTTGGGGTTCGTTACTTAAGTTCAAAGGGTAAATCGTTAATCATCGTTGCGTCGGCTAATGACCGGTATGGGTTGAGTAAACTTGACCGACTTCGCGAAATTTTATTCTTCTGCTGGCTGCTAAGCCTGGTCATTGTTGGCATAGCTGGCTATTTGTTTGCCACTGATGCCCTCAGACCCGTTTCCGAATTAATTGCCCAGGTAAACGCTATCTCAGCTACTAACATTCATCAACGACTACGTGTTGGGCGGCAACGCGATGAATTGGCTGACCTGGCCCGAACATTCAACGATATGCTTACTCGACTCGAAGAAGCGTTTATCTCCCAAAAAAGCTTTGTCTCGCACGCGTCACATGAATTACGTACGCCCCTGACCGTCATGATGGGGCAGATTGAAGTAACGCGGTTACAGTCCCGTTCCATTGACGAGTACGAAACCACGCTCGATGGACTCCTTGACGAAGTAAAGAGTATGATCAGGCTGGTTAATGGTCTGCTCGAACTAGCCCGCGCCAATGCCGATGCCGTAACGGTCAATTATCAGCCCGTGCGGATTGATGAGTTGTTGTGGCAGGCACAAAGCCAGATTCTTCAGAAGCGACCTGACTATGTAGTTGACATCGACTTCGACAATCTACCGTCGCAGGAAGAAGAACTGGTTATCAATGCTGAGGAGTCATTGCTTCAGACGGCGTTCCAGAACCTGATGGAAAATGGTTGTAAATACTCGCCCGATGGTCGTGTATCGGTCCGTATTTCGTTTGAAACAGGCGAGGTGCATCTGACCATCAGTGACCACGGGTACGGCATAGCCCAGGACGATATACCCCATATTTTTGAGCCGTTCTTCCGCTCCGATGCCACAATGACCATCAAAGGCCACGGCATTGGCTTAGCCTTAACCAAACGCATCATTGAGCTTCACCGTGGGCAGATCGCAGTTGGGTCTACCGTTGGCGAAGGCACCACATTTTATATTACCCTACCCATCCCCTATCGCTCGCCGACACCGGCGTTACCAGCCTACTCGAGTGAGGAAAGCATCAAATCCTGATGGTTGGCGCCTTCTTCCCCGAGTAGCTGCTGCGTACGTTTCATTTTGACAACCATCGCAGTGCGCCCTCCCGCAATTGAACTTCGGCCTTAGACGATACCTCTGGCCGGAATGCCAGAGCCTGTGTGTTATTAAGTCGCAACCCGCTCGAATCCTGCACATTGACCTGAAGTAGCTTGTAGTGATCACGGCCCAGGACGGCAAAACTATTCTGGCTGGCGGTCAGTTTTAGCGAATTAGCAATCGTCAGTTTGTTGGTCCGGAGCCGACTGTTCTGTAACCATACGTTCAGGCTATCGGCCGTATAATCGCTCAGCGTTAACCGGCCATCGTTAACCCTTATAGTTCTGACATCCGGCAATTGCAATAGCAAGTGAGTGCCAAGCTCCTGATTCGCATCATCGCGGGGTCTATTTAGATACCCATCGTAATCCGGCGTTAACGTAACAAACGCCGTGTCGCCCTCTTGCCGAACGCGAAAAAACTTACCCTCGTCAGGAGCTACCAACGCTTTCGGCTGGCCAGTGCTTCGAACAACTTTGATTTCATAAATGGGAGCTGCATCAATCACCCAGTGCCGGGCTGCGGGAAGCGCCTTCTGTTCAAACTGCTGGTATGGATTACGCCAGTCAATCGTACGGTATTGGTCTTTAAGCAAAATATCCGTTGCAACCATCCCAGTTAGGGTCAAAACGGCAATAATCGCCAGAAGAATATGACTTGTTTTCATTGGTAGGTCAGGGTTGGTTGGTGAAATGAGTAGCCACAAATTGCTCGTAACGTGATTCAATTTCGGGTAGGTCAATACCAAGCAGGTAAAGGTTCTTGAAAAATACCGGCAAATCGTTTTCCAGAAACTGCTCTCGGCGATAGACCCGAATACGGTCGTTGGCATCATCGGCCGGGAAATACCCAATGCCTCGTTTGTTGGCGATCACCCCCTTCTGGTTCAAAAATTCATACGTCCGCATCACCGTGTTTGGGTTTACTTCCAGTTCGGCTGCCAGTTCACGTACCGACGGAATCTTCTCGCCAATGGGCCAGCGGTTGAGCAGCACCTGCTCGCTTACGTACTCAGCAATTTGCAGGTAAATGGCTTGTTTATCGCGAAAATCCATATTTATACCTCCCGCTCTTTAAGCCTGTAAAAGGCGGTGATGTACAATAGCAGAATTGCCAGTGCGCCAACAGAGTATCGTATTTGATTGGCAATGGGCTGGGGAAAATGAACAGTGCGATAAATAGACTTGTCTGTTGGCGAAGATGTTATAAAATTGCTGAAGGGAATAATCGACGTAACATCGTTGGCGCCCGTCAGGCTTCTTAGCAGTGCAGAGTTAAGGAATATGCCCAGAAACAACAGCAAGAACGCCAGCAAGGCTACGAGTGGAAATGTGTATTTCCGAATCCATAACGAGAACACTAAGGCAAAAGGATGAAGCAAAACTGATAGGCCCCAAACCGTCGCTGACACTCTAAAGAACTCAGCTGATTCGAACCAGGACCTAAGTTTATAAGAGCCAACAATTTTTTGCTGTTCCGGTGTCCATTGCCGCTGGTTGATGTAATACACACCTAGTCCATCAATCAACGTGAAGAGAAGCAAATAAGTAAGCAGAAAACCGACTCCCGATACTAGCCACATTAATGCAATCTTTTCTAACTGCGAAGCGGGCTGTAACAAATAGGTAATGGCGCGTTTAGGCTCATTTAACACGTCTGCCTGCTGCCAGGTGAACACGTACCAGGCGGCCAGGCCAATTATAAAGAACGGTACTTGTCTATTACGATCTACAGCCATTGGATACGCCCGGTAGAACATAAAAGTCATTAAGATCAGAACGCCTACCAACAAGCCAACATTAGCCAGCAGAGCTCCCCTATTGTCGATGAAGTATTTACGCGACAACCGCCCGAAGCGGGTGAGTGAAAAAGTCTGGTTCATAGGGCAGCTAAGGTTGAGCTCGATGAGAATAACTCTTTAATACGCCCTGGCTCGGCCTGAACGGCGTTGTACAGCCGCTCCAGATCTAACCGACTGGTTTCGCCAGACTGGTTTTCGGCAACAACAGCGTAGCCGCCAACGGCTCGCTCTGAGTATAAAATCGGCTGGTCGGCCTCCAACTCCGGTACCATGCCAAACCAAAGTCGATTCGTGATTTCTTCCGCGCCAGCGTTCAGAGCAACCGTCATTTTAGAACGCGACCGCTCGGCCAGAATAATAATAGGGTCGATCAGCGCTTCGAGGTCACGCGCCTGGTGCGTGGAAATGACTACCGTTCGATGCTCATCCACGGCCCCGGCCACCAGCCGCCGAAACTGGCTCTTCGACGTAATATCCAGACCATTCGTTGGTTCGTCCATCAGTAATATGGCCGTATTAGTAGCCAAGCCAAACCCAATGAGTACTTTCTTTTTCTGCCCGTGTGAAAGTTCGTGCAACTTATGGTTGTCCGTTAACCCAAACTCACGCAGATATCCAGCCATTTGTGCCTGGTCGAAACGTGGATAAAACGGCACATTGCTGGCTATGAACTGCCCAATCCGCACTGATGGCAGATCAAACTCTTCGGGCACTAAAAATAGATCTTCGAGAAACGCGGGCTTACGATCACCCGGCTTATAATGGTTTACTTCGATTTCGCCTGCCCTAGGATACAGCAACCCCGCTATCAGCCTGAGAAGCGTTGATTTACCAGCTCCGTTTGGCCCCAGGAGCCCATAAATAGCTCCCGCCTGTAGCCGCAGATTTAAGGTTTCATAAAGTGGCTTACCTCGGCGGTAGCCAAACGAGACATCACGTAGCTCTACCATGTATATATCAGTTATACTGTATTAGATAAATAGTACACTGTAAAAGTGAGCGTTGTTTTTAATAATGTCAAGCGTTTGACACAATTTTTATTGGGGAAGTGAAATAAAAAAGCTCACCTACGACCTAAGCCGTAGATGAGCCTCTTACCGTGATTCGGTTGACCTATGGAGTGTTTTTCTTCGCCTGCTTTTTCGCTTCCTTCGAGGCCTTTAATGACTGATCAGCCCCTTCTTCTTTGGCTTTGCTGCCAGTAGCCTTAGCATCCTCCTTCATTTCCTTGGCCTTCTCTTTCGCTATCTTGGTCGTTTTCACCGCTTCTTTGCGGGTTACGTCCTGCGCAAATACTCCATTTGCCACAAATAAAGTAAGCGCTACTGCACACATGAGTTTTTTCATAGCCGTTGTTATTTTAATTCATAAACCGCCCCGTCTGCAAAAAGTTATGTCAATACCAGACCATAAAAAAAGCTTCTCTGTTGGGAGAAGCTTTTCTATTAGAAACCAAACCATTCTACCGGCTCGTGGCCTTTTTCTCGGCCTTCTTCATGCTTTTATGCTCATGCTTCATATCTTTCGCGGCATCAGCTTTCGCATCGTCGCCCGCTTTCTTGGCATCTTTCTTCATTTGCTTAGCTTCCTGCTTCATTTCTTTATGAGCAGATTTTGCTTCCTTTTTCATATCGTCCTGAGCGAACGAGGCCCCAGCCATCAACATCGTGGCAGCTACCAGGCAAAGTACTTTTTTCATGAGACTACGTAGTTAAGTGAAAGAATAGAACACTCTCTTAGAACCTGCCTACGACCAAAAGGTTATTAAACATTGGTTAAATCACTCACAATGATATGCTATGAGTGATTGCACCGAAGGCAGTCGTTACCTGGTGTTGCCATTGTTCGTTTTGGCATTCTTAACCCGGCCTCCATTCTCAGTGGCACCCTGTACTGGTTTGCTTTTGCTGGCACTGTGCGGCTGAGGTTTCGTTTTTTGGGGGGCATCCGGCTTTTGTCCGTTAAACTTCTCGGCGGCCGCTTTTTCTTTCTCTTTGTCGCTGACCCGACCCGCGCTTCCGTTGTACGGAGAACTGCTTTTTACACTTTCCCGCGATTGTCCAAAAACAACGGCTGGAGCCACCAGTAAGGCAACGATAGCGGCTTTCACGAATGCATGTTTCATAACGTGTGAGTTAGATAATTTGTAATTAATTTAGAATGAATGCCTGTAGGCCTATTTCTGGTTATCTGATGCAGGTCTTTTCTTTTTGGCCTTCACGGGGCTGGCGCTTGTTGTGGTACTACTGCGCGCATCAGTAGTCGTGGTCATTGTTGACCCATTACCGGCCGGGCCAACAGCACTACCAGACCCGTAGTTCTGATCGACGGTGTTACCGGTGCCCCCACCTGGAGTGGTACCGTTATTAGGATAGTTTTGGGGAGTGGCTGGCGCAGGAACGCTCGGCTGGGCTGCGTTTGTAGTGCTACTGTTGGTAGATGCACCTACGCTTGTATTCGTTGCCGAGCGGTTGCTTGTCGAATTGCCAGATGTACGCTGCTGAGCTGCGGCCGAGACAGCCATGGTCAGCACGATAGCGAGTGTAATGATTGTAAATCTCATCTGCGTTGAGTGGTTATGTACTGAGTAAATACATAACTCTACTCAACAGCAGTAGTTTTCAAAAAGTAAGAACCTAAGCCAGCGGGACAAGGCTCTTCACTTAAGCCGTTACCTTAAATTCCGACGTTAAATGGAATTGAATATCAGGATTATTTTGCTGATTCATGCGTAGCATCCAGTCTGATTCGGCCAGAAACACCGGGTTCTGATCTTTATCGTAAGCGATCTGGTTGCCTTTTAAGCGAATGAATTCAGCCAGTTTAACCGGGTTTTCGGCCGTGATCCAGCACGCCTTTGTATAGTTCAGCGGCACCCAACGACACTTAGCGCCGTACTCGTTTTCCAAGCGGTATTGAATAACTTCAAATTGCAGTTCACCAACGGTACCAACGAATTTGCGGTTACCAAGCTCAAGGGTAAACAACTGCGCTACCCCCTCATCAGTCAGCTGTTGAATACCCTTGTCCAATTGCTTGGACTTCATCGGATCAAGGTTCACGAGTTCCTTAAAAATCTCAGGCGAAAAGCTTGGAATGCCTTGAAACTGCAACTCCTCACCTTCTGTCAGGGTATCACCAATCTTAAACGTACCGGTGTCATAAAGACCTACTACGTCGCCAGGAAACCCTTCTTCAACCACGCTCTTACTATCAGCCATAAAGCTAAATGGCGACGCAAAACGCACGTTTTTGTCCAGACGGGTGTGGTGATAAAACTTACCCCGTTCGAACACGCCCGAGCAGATACGCAGGAACGCAATCCGGTCGCGATGACGCGGATCGAGGTTGGCGTGAATCTTAAACACAAACCCACTGAAGTTTTTTTCCTCGGGCAGCACTTCGCGTTTGTCGGTTGGCCGGGCGATCGGTTCCGGCGAAATGTCACAGAAGCCTTCCAGCAGTTCTTTGACGCCGAAGTTGTTGACGGCCGAGCCAAAAAACACCGGGGCCAGCTTACCGTCCAGATAGGCCTGCCGATCGAATGTGTCGTAAACGCCCTCAATCAGTTCAACATCTTCGCGGAGTTGAGCCGCGTCGCGGTCGCCCACTTTCTGGTCCAGCAGCGAATCTTCAAGTTCAATCGGCAAGACGTCGTCTTCAACCTTTGTCTTGTTGACTTTAAAGAAATATAACTTTTTTTCGATCAGGCTATAGACCCCTTTAAATTCGGAGCCCATGTTAACGGGCCATGTCATTGGCCGAACCCGAATGTTCAGCTTCTCTTCTAGCTCGTCGAGCAGGTCAAACGGGTTCCGGCCTTCGCGGTCTAGCTTATTGATGAAAATAATAACCGGCGTATCACGCATCCGGCACACCTCCATGAGTCGCTCGGTCTGTTCCTCAACGCCTTTAACGCAGTCGATAACCAGAATGACACTATCAACAGCCGTCAGCGTCCGATAGGTATCTTCCGCAAAGTCCTTGTGACCAGGCGTATCGAGAATGTTAATTTTCAAATTATCATACTCGAACGTCATCACCGACGTAGCAACAGAGATACCCCGCTGCTTTTCAATTTCCATGAAGTCAGACGTAGCCGACTTCTTAATCTTGTTCGATTTAACAGCCCCGGCCGTTTGAATGGCACCACCAAAGAGCAGCAGCTTCTCGGTTAGCGTGGTTTTGCCAGCATCTGGGTGACTTATGATGGCGAAGGTCCGCCGACGGGCGGTTTCAGCCTGTATATTCGTTTGCATTATTCTCAGAATCAGATAACAAAGATACGAAAAAAAGTGTAGGGTTAAGGGCAAAGGGTTATTGCATAGCTGCTTATAGCTTTTGTTACACTGCGCCCTTAGCCCCTTGCTTGAAACCCTACGCCCTTATAGAAACGCCCACAGCAACAGCGCCCAGCCTGCAATCATGGCGACGCCACCGAGTGGAGTAATGGCGCCGAGCCACGTAACACCTGTAAAGCACAAGATGTACAGCGATCCGGAGAAGATAAGTACCCCGCCTAAGAACGAATAACCAGACCAGTTAAGCAGTTTAACGATGGTCGGATTACTGCCGAATAATTGCAGGAGAACGCCCACCAGCACTAAGGCCAGAGCATGGTAAAACTGATATTTAACGGCGGTTTCGAACGTAGCGGCTCGTCCCGAAGCATCGAGCATGTTACGTAATGCGTGGGCACCAAATGCGCCGAGGGCAACACCTAATAGGCCCAGAACGGCCCCGGATTGAATAAAAAATTTCATATTATATAGTCGTTTGAACCGGGATTGAACAGATTTTGCTACTCATTGCTAGAAAACAAAATCTGTCTAATCTTTAAATCTGTTCAACCCCGCGGGGTCGCCTGTGCGGTTCTGATTAGTTTCTGGCCCCAAAAATAGCGCTCCCTACTCTAACTAACGTACTGCCTTCTTCCACAGCAATCATGTAATCTCCGCTCATGCCCATCGACAGTTCGGAAAACTGAACGTTTGGCCGCTGGATGTTGGCCAGCGTATCATACAACAGTTTTAGCCCCCGAAACTCCCGACGAATCTGAGCTGTGTTGTCGGTATTAGTCGCTAATCCCATCAAGCCAATAATGCGTACGTTAGTCATCGTGTCTATCTCAGGAGCATTCAGTAAATCAGTGGCTTCGTCGGCCGAAAGGCCAAACTTGGTTTCTTCATCGGCAATATAAATCTGGAGTAAGCAGTCGATGACTCGATTCTGCTTAGCCGCCTGTTTGTTAATTTCCTGAAGCAGTTTCAGACTATCGACCGAATGAATCAGCCCCACAAAGGGCGCAATGTATTTAACCTTATTTGTCTGTAAATGACCGATCAGATGCCACTCGATATCGGCGGGCAGTTGCGGCTGTTTGTCAACCATTTCCTGCACTTTGTTTTCGCCAAAGCGCCGACATCCTGCCTCATACGCTTCTTGCAGGAGACTAACAGGTTTGGTTTTGGTTACTGCAATCAGTTGAGCACGACCTTGCAAATCGGCCTCAATTCTGTGGATATTTTCAGCAATCATAACTACGTGAAAGGCGATACAACATCGGCCGTTTATGAAGATTGTGCAAAGATAGGTTTGAGAACTACGCGGAAAGACGTAGTTTTTGGGCGTAAACGACCTGAATAGTACAATAAACAATTCAGCGTTTTAGTTTTGGTAAGGATTTTGAAACGCAACCCTTCTGCTTAACACATGACTCCAATGGAACCTAGACCTCAACTCCAGAATAACAGCCGTAGCTATCTTCTGGCGGCACTGCTGATTCTGGCGGCCTTGAACGTATTGCTTTTGTATTTTTATTATCAGGAAAGACAGGACAACAAAACTAAAGATGCAACGATTGCCGTTAAAACGGAGGAAGTACTAACAACTAAGACGAAGCTCGACTCTATCTCGGCACAATTAGACGCAAAAATAGCCGAAATCCAGCAACTTGGCGGCAGTGTCGACTCTCTGCTAAAAGTAAAGCAGCAATTAGAAACTGACAAACGAGAACTGCGTAACGTCAACTCATTCGATAGTCGCAAATACGATCAAAAGATTCGTAATTATCAGGCACTTCTTGCCCAGAAAGATCAGGAGATTGCTCGCCTGAAAGAAGAAAATGGGGTACTAACCCAGCAGAACGAAACCCTGGTGCAGGAGAACAGCGGACTTAAGGCGGAACGCCAAACGCTTAGCGATTCAGTGGTGGCCGTGTCGGCCAAAAATCAGGAGCTTGCCGAGAAAGTAACCATTGCAGCCGCCCTTCGAGCCGAAAACGTTATGGTCACCGCCCTTAACGCACGGGGCAAAGAAAACGACGGAGGAAGCTATAAGGCCAGAAAAATCGATAAAATAAAGGTATCCGTTCGGATGGCTCCCAACGGACTGGCCCAACAGAACGAAAAAGAGTTGTACATGCGCATTCTTGATCCTAGTGGAGCCGTTGTGTCTGATATGGCAACCGGCTCAGGCGAATTTACCTACAACGGACAAGGCATGATTTACACCGCTATGCAACGATTCACCTTCGATAATACCCGCCAGAAAGTAGATTTTATTTACGGTCGGGGTGGCCAGCGTTTCAACGAGGGTCGTCATACCATCGAAATCTATTGTGAAGGCTTTCGCATCGGCGAAGGCGAGTTTACGGTGCGATAGCCAAGAGTAAAGCACAGGGTTTGGGGCAAAGGGCGTAGGGGCGAGAGTATTTTCTCCCTACGCCTTTTGCCCCACTCTTTTTTTTGCTTACCTTTGCGCCCTCATTTCAAACCAATTACAAACAATGTTTCCCAATAACTACGAAACGGTGTTCATTTTAACTCCCGTTTTATCTGATGCTCAGATGAAGGACGCCGTTGACAAGTTCCGTAAAGTGCTGACCGACAACGGGGCGGAACTCGTTCACGAAGAAAGCATGGGCCTTCGCAAGCTGGCCTATCCAATTCAGCACAAGAACACCGGTTACTACCAACTCTTCGAGTTTAAGGCGCCCGGTACCATCATCGAGAAACTCAACACCGAGTATCTTCGCGATGAGCGCATCATCCGTCACCTGACGGTTTCGCTCGATAAGCACGCTGTAGCTTACAACGATCGGAAGCGTAATGGCTTAGTGGGTAAGAAAAAACAAACCGAAAACGCCGGGGAGGCCAAGTAATCATGAGTCTGCAAAACGAATCTGTCTCGAAAACCGAGAACCGCAAAAAATACGACCGCTTTAAGAAAGCCGGTATTAAATACATTGACTATAAGGACGGCAACTTCCTGCTGAAGCTGCTCAACGAGCAAGGTAAAATCCTGCCCCGGCGGTTAACCGGCACGAGCCTGAAAAATCAGCGCAAAGTAGCCCAGGCCGTAAAACGGGCTCGTCACTTAGCCATCCTACCATACGTCGGCGATTCATTAAAATAAAGTTGTAAAGTTATAAAGTTGTGGAGTGGCAAAGTGGCTGTAGCGGATTGCTTCGGGTGCTGATAACTCTACAACTGTAGAACTCTACAACCCTACAACTTTTTTAAAGATGGAAATTATTCTAAAAACCGATATTGCTGGCCTGGGCTATAAGAACGACACCGTAACGGTGAAGCCTGGTTATGGCCGCAACTACCTGATTCCGCAAGGTTATGCGGTGATGGCAACCGATTCGAACAAGAAGATCGTTGCTGAGAACATCCGTCAGGCGGCTCACAAAGCCGAAAAAATCAAAAACGACGCTCAGGCCATTGCTGACGGCATCGGCGACATGACGTTGACCATTCCGGCTAAAGCCGGTGACAGCGGCAAAATCTTCGGACGTGTGACAAACACGCAGGTAGCTGACGCGCTGCGCGAAAAAGGCTTCGATATCGACCGCAAGAAAATTGCCGTTGACGACGTCAAGACGCTTGGTACCTACGAAGCAACACTCGACCTTCACAAAGATGTGAAGCACAAAGTGAAATTCGAGGTTGTGTCTGCCGAATAAGCACTACCCAACAATAAAAACGGCCGCCCAGTATGATCTGGGCGGCCGTTTTTGTTATATCTCAACTTCAATTTCGCCGTAATACCGTTCGAGAGGTGCCTTACTCGACTGAAACGCTGACCGTATTTCGTCGTAAGCTTTGGCATTCTTGTACCTAATCTGGATCCAATCTTTCAGTACAAGTATCTTGAGGGTCTCGCAGAGGGTCAGTTTGCCGGCATCCTGCCAGTAATTGAGTTTTTTCTTTTCGGCAATCGTCCGGTAGAGAAGGTCTCGGGCTCGTACCGAAAGTGCTATCTCTTGCAATCGTAGGGACGGGATGAGCTCGATAAACTGTTGTCGGCGATTGATTTCCTGGTGAGCTTGATCGATTAGTTGGTGTAATGACTCGAAACTTAATGTTTTAATACGCTTTTGCTGGAGCATAGCTACGGATAAGACTGTGGAACGCTGAATATTTTTTGTTAATGTAAACTTAATTCAGCACATAAACATCAATGAACGGAAAATACTTATAAAAAATAAATTAATCGGTATTTTTTTATCTTCTTACACTCTAATAGATAAACTGGCATTTAAAGCTTTAAACAAAGCAAAAAATTCTAAAAAAATAGTCGCAATACTCTGTTAATTAAGGCGTTGCCAGCAAATATCTTTTAGGTAAAAAGGACCTAATCACCCTGCATTTTTGTTAATCAGGTATGCAGTTTCATACCGAATTTACACCCGAATCACTACCCTATCGCATTGGTCTCAACAGCCAGATTGTGACGATTGGCTCGTGCTTTGCTGAGGTTATTGGCCGTCGGCTGGCTGATCATAAGTTAACTGTACTGAACAACCCATTCGGCACAATCTTCAACCCGGTTTCTATAGCCAGGTTACTCACCATGTCGCTGTATGGGACTGCCCCTGATGAAAGCCGATACGTTGAACGAGATGGCGTTTGGTTTCATTATGATTTCCATTCGTCGCTCTGGGCCAACAGCCGCGATGAACTCCGTGTTCTTTTAACCAATGGGCTAGAACGCGTTGGAGAGGCTATTCGCAAAGCGGACTTCCTTCTGGTCACCTTAGGCTCGGCGGTGGTGTACCGGCACATCGAGACCGATAAGGTGGTAGCGAATTGCCATAAGATGCCGGGCTCATTGTTTGAGAAATACGTGTATCATATTGACCATCTCCAGGAAGATATGATGCGGTTACTAAAAACGCTACGTAGAGCGAATCCCAATCTTAAGGTATTACTAACGGTAAGCCCTGTACGCCATACGCGAGACACCTTATCTATTAACCAGGTAAGTAAGTCAATACTACGGGTTATTGCTCATGAGTGTAGTGTATGGAATGCCTGGGTGCATTACTTTCCGGCGTATGAGCTGATGATCGACGATCTGCGTGATTATCGCTTTTACGAAGCCGATCTTATTCATCCTAATGCGCAGGCGCAGGCTTATATCTTTGAGAAGTTTGTCGAAAGCGCATTTGATGACGAACTTCGTGGCTTCGTTGCGGAGTGGGAACAAATCAGCAGATCGCTGGTTCATCGCCCGCTGTACGGCGCTGATAGCCCGGCTCACCGTAAGTTTCTGACGAAGTTAATGAAGCAGTTAGAGACTTTGTCGCAACGTATAGACGTATCGGCGGAACTGGCTGATGTTCGAAGTCGTTTAAAATGGGAACGAAACCAGGAACAAGAAGAAGAACTTGCATAGCCTCCTCGCTTAAATTCCTTATATCGTTCGTTTTCTCCCTCTTTTATGTCTGATTATCGATTAAACAAAGAAGCCGTTTTGCGGGCGCTGAGCACCGTTGAAGAACCAGATTTGAAGCGTGACATTGTGTCGCTCAACATGGTAAAAGACGTAACGCTCGGTATTGGGTCAGTTCGCTTTACGGTCGTATTGACCACACCTGCCTGCCCACTGAAAGAAGTAATCCGGAAGCGGTGTGAAGATGCAATCCATACGCACATTGGGACCGATATTACGGTTACGATTGACATGACTTCTGACGTAACGTCAACCCGGGCCAATGCACCAACGCTGCCCGGTGTTAAAAACATCATTGCCGTTTCGTCGGGCAAAGGTGGTGTTGGCAAGTCTACCGTTACCGCGAATCTGGCCATTGCCTTGCACAAGTCGGGCGCCAAAGTAGGTATTATCGACGCCGATATTTATGGGCCGTCAATACCAACTATGTTTGGGGCCGAGGATATCCAGCCACGGATTTTTCAGGTGGATGGACAAACTCGGATGGAACCCATTCAGCAGTTTGGGATTAAGTTACTGTCTATGGGTTTTCTGGTGGCACCGGGGCAGGCTATAATCTGGCGGGGAACTATGGCTGGGAGGGCCTTGCAGCAGTTTTTCTCCGATGCCGACTGGGGCGAGTTAGATTATTTGCTCATTGACTTACCACCCGGCACGGGCGACATTCACCTGACGCTGGTGCAAACTGTGCCCGTTACGGGAGCTATTATCGTTACGACACCCCAGAAAGTGGCCCTGGCTGATGCAACAAAAGGGTTAGCCATGTTTCGGCAACCGCAAATCAACGTACCAGTGCTGGGCGTGATTGAGAACATGTCTTATTTTACACCGGCTGAACTACCCGACCACCAATATTATATTTTCGGAAAAGGGGGCGGCAAGCAGTTAGCCGATCAGTTCGATGTTCCCTTGTTAGGTCAGATTCCCTTGGTGCAGAGTATTCGCGAAGCGGGTGACGAAGGTCGGCCAGCCATTAGCGTCGGCGAACCCGTCGCGAGTGAAGCTTTTCGCTCGACAGCCGAAGCCTTAGCGCAGCAGGTTGCGATCCGTAATGCAACTATTGATCGTACGCAGCGCGTAGAAGTTGCATAAAACCCGGTTAGCTTGTAAATTTACCGTAAATCATAAGATTCGATTCAATGGAGACGGCAGTAAATAACGACCACCTACTTACTCAGATTGAACGCGCCCTCGACAGTATGCGTCCATATCTGGCCGCTGATGGTGGCAACGTAAAAGTGCTGGAAGTGACCGATGATAAGGTTGTCCGGTTAGAATTAATGGGCTCATGTGGCTCCTGCCCAATGTCGGCGATGACCTTTAAGGGCGGCCTGGAAGAAGCCATCCTGAAAGCTGTACCCGAAATTACCAAGGTGGAGGCAATCAATATTACGCCTGCGTTTTAATCAATAAGTTCATGACGGCAAGGGAGTTAATCAATATTGATCCAGAGATTATGGGTGGAACGCCCGTATTTCGGGGTACGAGAGTGCCAGTCAAAACGCTTTTTGATCACTTGGAAGAAGGCGATTCAATTGAGGTTTTTTTGGACGACTTTCCGGGGGTGACGCGTGAGCAGGCCGTGACCTTATTAGAAATGGCAATGAGTTCGGTAATAGACAAAGCCGGAGCATGAGAGTGCTACTGGATGAAAACTTACCCAAGCGACTTAAGTTTAGGTTACTCGAAAAGGCCATGCAGCAAGTACTGTCCGTGAGATGGGCTGGAACGGGCATAAGAACGGCGAATTATTAGGTTTACTGACGTTTAACGGGTTCGATGTACTCATCACCTCTGATAAGAACTTGATTCATCAGCAGAACTTGGATAAGTTCAACATCACTGTATTATTGTTGAATATCAAAGCAAACCGTTACGTTTATATACAGCCATTATTACCAGGACTATTACAACTATTAGACGATCCGATCCTGGCTAAGTTTATCGAGGTTGCGTAAGGCTAGCCGCTTGTTAAAAACAAGTGGCTTTTTTGTTTCTTTGTGCTCAGTATTTACTCCTCTATTCTGTGAAAATAGGCATTTTCTTTGGTGGACCGGCCCGTGAGCGTGAGGTATCGTATGCGGGTGGACGCACGGCCCTGGCAAATTTAGACAAGGGCTTATTTGAGCCGGTGCTGGTATTCGTAGACGGGCGCGGGCGCTTCAGACTCGTTACACCCGATTTTTTGAAAGCAGCATCATTACGTGACGTACTGCCGCAAGACGACTCGGGCTTTTCTGTTTACGATGAATCGCTCGACGCCAACGCACTTGACCAGGCACTACCAGAACTTCGCCCTGAACATTTCCGCGACCACTTCGATATGGCGTTTCTGGCTATGCACGGCCCCGACTGTGAAGATGGCGCTATTCAAGGGCTTCTGGAATGGCACAAGATGCCTTACACAGGACCAGGACTGGTTGGGTCGGCGGTAGGTATCAACAAAATCCTGCAAAACGAACTGATTGCGCTGGCCAACGGGCAACAAAAAAAGACGGCAACCATTAGCCGGGATGCATACGAACGAGCAGACAAAGCCCAGTTTTTCCAGTCGCTCACTACTCATCTGGGCTTACCGATTGTTGTGAAAGCCCCACACCAGGGCTCATCGATTGGAGTAGCCATTGTACGTGAAGCCGATCTGAATCAGTTTTGCCGAGCCGTTGAACAGTGCTTTTTTACGATGAATATCAGCCCGGATGGCTGGAGCAAGCTAAGCGAATGGACGGATCTATCGGCTGAAGAGAAGCGCGATCTTGTGCAGAAGATGGTCAGCCTGGATTCAGGCATCAGTTTTCCGGTTGTGATTGAGCAAACTGGCGAGATCATCAGACACCCAAGTGATTTTATTGAGGCACTTGACACACGTTCGGCTAATCAGCCTATCACGCTGGCGTCTCTTAATGCTGAAGATGAGGTTCTGTTTGAAGAGTTTATTACTGGGCAGGAGTTTTCGTGCGGGGTGATTCAGGACGACGACCAAACCGCTATTGCTCTTCCTCCAACCGAGATATACAACACTGTAGCCTTTGACTTTGAGACCAAGTACAAAAGCAACGTGGCCCGTAAGCGTATCCCAGTTGAAACCAGTTTGGAGAATAATCGAAAGATCCAGCTGGCCGTAGAGGAAGTGTTCTCTCGATTAGGCATTAACGTGTACTCGCGGATTGATGGCTTTTTAACACCAGCCGGACAGGTGCTGCTACATGATCCAAACACGATTCCGGGCATGTCGCCTTCTTCCTTAATCTTCAAACAAATGGCGGAGATTGGCTTGAATCTGGCAAACGCGCTAACGTATTTGATTCGCCAGTCGCTACGCGAACGGATTCGTACGGGCAAAGACACGTTTCACCTTAAGCGTATGTTAGCCGACCTTGATGCAAGACTGGCCAGCCGTAAAGCAAATCCCTTGCCCGAGCGAGTGATCTCGTTTGGTCCGGATGACGAAAGCTGGATAGGGGCCAAACAGCAGTACAATGAGCTGGCCGCTTCGGGTACGGTACGCCCTTCGCTGATGTATGTAAAAGGTAAACAGGAATCGCACGAGATTCCGGTTCACCTGCTATTTAAAGATACCATCGAAGAACTGGAGGCCGCCCTCAGCCAGCCGCGTCATCCATTGATTCTTGAAACCTGCGAGCGGACGGCTCATATTACCGAACGTTACGTATAAAACCGTTTGGGGCCGGTCATTCATAACCGGCCCCAAACGGTTTTATATAGCCCCATGTACTTTTTATCTGGTATCTGTTACCCGGATTAGTCGATGTGGGGTATTGATTTGGCTTCATCTTCTTTACTGGGCACGTATTCCAGTAAGTCGCCAGGTTGGCAATCAAGAGCCCGACATATCGCTTCGAGGGTGTCAAACCGAACCGCCTTGGCTTTGCCCGTCTTCAGAATAGACAAATTAGCCAACGTAATACCAACGCGCTCCGATAATTCCGTCAGCGACATTTTACGCCGGGCCATCATTACATCCACATTTACAATGATTGGCATGGCTCAAATGGTTAATTCGTTTTCTTCTTTCAACTGACGCCCATAGTCAAACACATGCGCCAGCACAAGTAGTGTTAATCCGGAAAGTAGCAGTGACCAGTTATCCGGAAATACTGGAATAAAGCCATCATGAACATGAAAATTCTGCTTCGCAAAGTAAGATCGGACATACAGGTTTTGTGCATTGATTAAGAGGATATTCCCCGTAAAATAGCAGATTAATACCCACCCTACCCGATTAATACGTCTGGATTGCTGTGGACCGAAATACCGATTCTCGCTTAAATCCTCAAACAACCGTTTGAGTTGATAAAAACCAATTAATAAGGCCATCCATGCCAATAAAAACTGCAATCTGTTTAATAGAATTGCACTAATGGGTATGGTCTTGAATTGCCGCCAGGTTCGGTACTCGAATGTAAGGTAATAATCGTGGCTTAATTGGAGAGGTTGCTGCCTGACTTTGACAGTAGGTGAGTCTATGAAGCGGAATTCCCAATCGTTCGCATTATTATTTTGCCAGTTTTTGATCAAAACAGATTTAGGCATGGGCCCATACCCACCAGCCATCCGAAACGGAAAATACGACATAAATGACGGTTCCTTCACATAATAACCGTTTCGCTTTTTAATGATATACACCTCAGGATTTGCTCGTAACGTTGAATCTATTTTGGCTTTCTGTTGGCGCTCGGACAACTGTTCGGCTGACCTTATTACTTGCCATAGGCTATCAGGCCCCTGTTTGAGTTGAGCTGCCGTTTTTATCCATAAATGCCTGCCTACTGAATCATTTACAGTGTACCTTACTTCGTTTTCTATCTCTGACTTCCGAATCGTGAAAGGAAAGTCAACCGATTTACCGCGAATTATCACTCCACTTTCGTAATTTGTTTGGTTAGCGGCCGTATCGTAGACAATGTGTGGGCCATCAACGGGCCACCCGTTTTTATGAACGCTCCAACGCCAGTAAGCTTCCTGCCATAAAGGACTTGAGATTAGTAAAAACAGTAGCCCAAGCCAAATACAACCTCGGTATAAGATCAGAAAACTTATACTCAAAAACGGAATCAGATGAATACGTTTCATGCAGGTTTAGAGAATAATGTATTTTTACCTGCAAGGTAAACTCATAAGCAACAAAAATTTATTGATTAACAATAAATTTTTGTTGTCTTCATAAAGTACAAGACTAATCTACCAAGCGGATTTGCCTACCAACCTTGTAATCGTAATTTTGGCGGATAAATATTTGACGATACGTTAACTATTCAAAATGACAACGACCTTCGACTCCCCTACCCAGCAGCGCATTGATCAGTGGCTTGGCGGCAACTATGATGCGGATACCAAAGAAGCCATTCAGCATCTGATCGACTCTGGCAACGTCGCCGAATTAACCGACGCCTTTTATCGTGACCTCGAATTTGGTACGGGAGGCTTGCGGGGCGTAGTGGGCGTTGGCTCGAACCGCATGAATCGATACACCGTTGGAGCAGCCACCCAGGGGCTTTCTAACTACATCAATGCGGCCTTTCCGGGCGAAGACATCAGCGTAGCGATCGCCCACGACAGCCGCCGGATGAGTCCGGAGTTTGCGCGGTTAGTGGCCGATATTTTTTCAGCCAATGGCATCAAAGTCTACCTCTTTAGTGCCCTGCGTCCAACGCCTGAGTTGTCGTTTGCCATTCGCCAGCTGGGTTGCCAGAGTGGTATTGTGGTGACGGCATCGCACAACCCACCTGAGTACAATGGCTACAAAGTGTATTGGAACGACGGTGCTCAGGTAGTTGCCCCGCACGATAAGGCAATTATTGCTGAGGTAAACAAAATTACTTCTGTCGATGACATTAAGTTTGAGGGTGTTCCTGAGAAGATTCATCTCATCGACGAAGAGATCGACGCACCTTACATTGAGCAAATCAAGGCCAACGCCGTTAATCCGGATGTTATCAAGCGGCAGGCTGACCTGAATATTGTCTATACGCCAATTCACGGTACGGGTATTACCTTGGTGCCACGCGCGTTGGATGGCCTTGGCTTCACCAACGTCCACATTGTTGAACAGCAAGCCACGCCCGATGGCAATTTCCCAACGGTGAAATCGCCTAACCCCGAAGAGCGGCCTGCCATGCAACTGGCCCTCGATTTGGCCCTATCGCTCAACGCAGATCTGGTGATGGCCACCGACCCCGATGCTGACCGGGTGGGCGCGGGTGCACGCAATCACCACGGCGAATTTGAGTTGCTGAATGGCAACCAGATGGCCAGCCTGATCATTTATTACCTGCTCAACGCCTGGAAAGATGCCGGAAAGTTGACGGGGAAAGAGTTCGTGGCGAAAACCATCGTAACCACTGACCTCATCGACCGCATGTGCGAGCGCTACGGCGTTACGTGCTACAACACGCTAACCGGCTTCAAATACATTGCCGAAGTCATCCGCGAGCTTGAAGGCAAAGAGAAGTTTATTGGCGGTGGCGAAGAAAGCTACGGCTACCTCATTGGCGACTTCGTCCGCGACAAAGATGCCATTGCGTCCTGCGCTATGATTGCTGAATTGACAGCCTACGCAAAGGACAAAGGCCAAAGCTTATTCGACTTGTTGATGACCATGTATCAGGAGAACGGCTTTTATTACGAAGCCCTGGTATCACTCACGAAGAAAGGAAAAGAAGGAGCGGAGGCCATTCAGCAGATGATGGCCGATTTCCGTGCGAATCCGCCTAAAGAGATTGCCGGTTCGCCAGTCGTGCGTATTGACGACTACAAAGCGCTTACCCGTACCGACCTTGGCAACAATGTAACCGTATCGATTGAAGCCGGCAAGATGGGTATTGAGTCTTCGAACGTGTTGCAATTCTTTACGGCCGACGGTACCAAAGTTTCGGCCCGACCATCGGGCACGGAACCAAAGATAAAGTTCTACGTCAGCGTTCGTGAACCGCTGGAAAGTAAAGAAGCCTTTGATAATACGTATGCTCAACTCAAAGCAAAAGTGCAACGTGTGATTGATGAGCTACAATTAAA
The DNA here is from genome assembly GCF_042684525.1 of Spirosoma soli. Classification (NCBI taxonomy): domain Bacteria; kingdom Pseudomonadati; phylum Bacteroidota; class Cytophagia; order Cytophagales; family Cytophagaceae; genus Spirosoma; species Spirosoma soli. Next base: position 793,053 of record NZ_JBHULN010000001.1, read on the forward strand.
ATAAAGTCGCTCATAAACAGCTCAGCCCACCAAAAAGGGGCCTCCTCTCAAGAGAGGAGGCCCCTTTTTTAATTATTTTAAAATCTATCTTAAAAATTAATTAGATTTTAATAAGCTCACACTTTAAGTATAAATACACCTAGGGAAAACCCTAATTTATAGCAGTATATACCTTTCTTAACTTAATTCCTATGAAAAACAATTTACACCGAAGGTGCTGTGTTTTATTGCTCGCCTTTAGCTGGTTACTGTGTTTGAGCGCTGTAGCTCAGGACCGCCGGGTCACGGGTCGCGTTAAAGATGAAACAGGCAGCGGTTTGCCAGGGGTAAGCGTGGTCGTTAAAGGTACTCAGCAAGGAACAACGAGTGATTCCGAAGGCAATTATAGCATCTCTGTTCCATCCGGAAATGCTACACTAGTTTTCTCATTCGTAGGCTTTGTAGGCCAGGAAGTAGCCGTAGGCAACCAATCTTCCATTAATTTAACGCTTCAGGCTGACAACAAAGCCTTAGACGAAGTTGTCGTGATTGGATACGGTACCACCCGCAAATCGGACTTGACAGGTGCCGTGAGTACCCTTAAGCAATCCCAATTACAGGAACGGCCGACTGCTTCGCTGAACCAGGCACTGTCTGGTAGAATGCCAGGTGTGCAGGTAAATACCAACTCTGGGCGACCTGGTGGGCGCACCACTGTACGGATTCGCGGTTTCAGTTCGATCAACTCATCCAACAACCCACTTTACGTAGTAGATGGAGTACTGCTGCCGCAGGGTAACCAGAACCAGTTTAGTTCGGCTATTGATTATATTAACCCTAACGACATTGTATCGATTGAGGTACTTAAAGACGCATCGTCTACAGCTATTTACGGCGCTCGGGGAGCCAACGGCGTTATTCTGGTAACAACCAAGAAAGGCAAAGCTGGCGAAGGAACGGTAACGTACAACGCCGATTTCAGCGTCAACACGATTGGTCCAAACCGCCCGCGGGTACTGAACGCTCGCGAGTATTTGGCGACTGAGGAACTGGCCTATGCCAACATCGCCAAGTACGACCCAAAGGGCTGGGCCGCCGGTCAGTACACGTATTTAGACCCAATTGCCCGCCGGAAAGCCTACAGCGCAGCCTTTCCGGGTGTGTTCGACGCCAACCTGAACCCACTTTATGACACCGACTGGTTTAAAGAAAGCACGCAGAACAAGCTATCGCAGAACCACCAGCTAGGCTTTAGTGGCGGTAACGAGCGAACCCAATATTCGCTTTCGCTGGGCTATCGGGATGATCAGGGACTTATCAAAACCTCTTATCTGAAGCGCTATTCAGGCCGGTTTACCATTGATGATCAGGTTAAGAAATGGCTAAAAGTTGGCGGCACATTAAGCTACAATAGCCAGAGCGAGAACCTGGTGGACGTCAATGATGCCGTAGCACGGCAGATTGTCGAAGATTTTCCGTTTCTGCCCGTCCAGTATGCGAATGGTCAGTACGCCAACAACCGCGACTATCCGAGCGCTGAGGGTACGTTCAGCTCTGTACACCGCCTGATGGGTCGCAAGTATATCTTAAATACGCAAACTACACTGGGTAGTTTATACTCCAATATCAGCATAGCGAAAGGCCTGGAGATGAAAACGATATTGGGCGTCAACATCGTAACGCAGGAAAATAATCAATCGCAGACCCGGACATTGAACATCGGTGGTAACGGCAACGCGTCGACCTATAACCAGAAGGAGAGCTTCTGGTCATTGGAGAATTTGCTAACCTACAACCGGCAGTTTGGCCAGGATCATTCATTTACAGGTCTATTAGGTATCTCGTGGCAGGAAAATAACTTTTTTTCCATGAGTGCCGCCGTCAACAATTTTGCCACGGATTACTTCGGCTTTAACAACTTAGGGGCAGGTGCTACGAACCCCAGTGTCGGGAGCAACGCATCCCGGTTCGCGTTTAACTCCTACTTCGGACGGGTCAACTACGGTTATAAAGAGAAGTACTTACTAACCCTAACGGGCCGGGCCGATGGCTCATCCCGATTCGGAGAGAACCACAAGTTTGCCTTCTTCCCATCTGCAGCTTTAGCCTGGCGGGTGTCGGAAGAAGACTTCCTGAAAACCAACCCGATTATTTCCAACCTGAAGCTGCGCACCAGCTACGGCCTGACGGGTAACTCCGAAATTCCAACCTACCAGTCGCTGGCTACGCTGAGTTCGACTTACGCAACCATCTATAACGACACACGGGTGAGTGGAACGGGCATTAACCGCCTGGCCAACCCAGACCTGCGCTGGGAAAAAACCGCTCAGACAGATGTGGGCCTTGAGATTGGCCTGTTCAAAGGACGGGTTAATTTAGAAGCTGATTACTATTATCGGTTGACAACTGACATGCTGCTCGACGCGCCCGTTCCGCGTACCAGTGGCTACGCCACCATCCGTCGGAACGTTGGGTCGATGGAGAATCAGGGCTTCGAGTTTGGTTTGAATACGGTCAACATTAGCCGGGGAGACTTTAGCTGGAACACCACATTCAACATTTCGCTGAACCGCAATAAAGTGCTTTCGCTGGCTACTCCATCGGATATTTTCAACGTAGGTGGCCCGAATTTTACGAACCCAACCAACATCATCCGGGTTGGTGAGCCAGTAGGTTCCTTCTGGGGATTAACCCGGCTGGGTACCTGGAGTGAAGCCGAGCGTGAAGAAGCCGCTAAGTTTACAAGCTACCGGAATAATCTGACCATGCTACCCGGCGATATTAAGTATCTGGATGTCAACGGCGACAAAGCCATTACGGATGCCGACCGGAGCATTATCGGCAACGGCAGTCCGAGAGGCTGGGGGGCGTTTACAAACAACTTCCGGTTCAAAAACTTCGATGCAACCCTCGAACTTCAGTTTATGTACGGCAACGACGTTATGCTGATGAACCTGCACGCCAGCGAAGACCGGCAGGCGCTGGCCAACAGCTACACCTCGGTATTGAACGCCTGGACGCCTACGAACCAGAACACACCCATCGCCGAAATTCGGGAAACCCGTGCAGGCTACGTCACCAATGTAGATAGCCACTGGATCAAAGACGGTTCGTTCCTGCGTGGTCGGAACCTTTTACTGGGTTACACCCTTCCGTCGCAGGTTACCAATCGCCTTAAACTGAGTCGGCTTCGCTTCTACGCTACGGTGCAGAACTTCTTCCTGCTGGTTGAAGACCCGATTGTGGGCGACCCAGAGGTGACTCCGACTAACCAGGGTAATGATAACAGCGCCTTCTCGCAAGGGATGATCTGGCACAATTACCCCAAACCGACCACCTACCTCGTTGGTCTGCAACTTAGTCTATAAACCTCTGGTCATTTCAATCATTGATGGATGTTCATCTGCAACGAGCATCCATCAATGACAAACCATCAAAAATCTGAATTCGTCATGCGATATACTCTGGTCAAGACAATAAGTAAGGTAGTGCTGTGCGGAGCCGTTTTGCTCGGTCCCGTCGGCTGTTCTGATTTCCTGGATGAGCAACCGCCCTCAAACCTTACCACCGACAATTTTTATACACTTCCTGATCACGCCGAAGCGGGGTTAGCGTCCGTATATGCCTCACTGCGCTTTTTCGGCGACGGAGCCGGTATTTTCTCGTCCAACTGGCAGTTGTTAGAAGCTATGACCGGGACGTCGACGACGGAAACCGCCCAGAACTCCGACCTTAACAACCTGTACAGCATGTCGCACGACGGCAACACGGCCCATGTCGTTAACTGGTGGAATGGGTTATACAGGGTAATTGCCAATGCCAATTTAGTAATCGACCGGGTTCCGGGCATTCCGTCTTTACCCGAAGCGGATAAAGCTAAAATTGACGCACAGAAAACTAAAATTTTGGGTGAAGCTCGCTTCCTACGGGCCTGGGCTTACTTTAACGCAGTGCGGCTTTATGGCGATATTCCGCTTGTTACAACCCCAATTCTTAACCCGCAGGCAGTCGCTCCAGAAGTGTATTCCCCGGCACGCGTTCCGCAAGAACAGATTTACAATTTGATCATAGAAGATTTAAAAGCTGCCGAAACCGCTGGTTTAGCCTGGACGGATGTGAGCGGCCGGGTAAATTTAGCCGCGGTGAAAACGCAGCTGGCCAAAGTTTACCTGACGATGGCTGGTTTCCCGCTGAGCAAGGGCGCGTCGCACTATAAGTTAGCCGCCGACAAAGCGCTGGAGGTCATTACGTATGCGAATGCTAACCCAACAGCGATCAACCTGTTTCCAACCTACGAAGATGTACATCGGGAGAGCCTGAAAAACCGAGTTGAGCACCTTTTTCAGCTGCAGTATAACTCCGTAGTAGCCGCTAACCCAATGGACAATTTTTACGGTAACTTTAAACCAATTAACTTCAACGGTCCTACCGGAACGGGCAGCTCGATTCCGACGCTATCGTTCTATAACTCCTACGAAGCAGGCGATTTGCGAACAAAAGATCAGGAAGGATATTTTTACACAACCTACTTTACGAACGGAACCGGCGCTCGATTCGAATTGGGTAGGCCCTATGTCTTTAAGCACTTCAACCGCACTTCCAATGGCACATCAGGTGTGACCGGGACCCGCAATAATAACCTTAACGTACCTCAAATTCGTTTTGCTGAGACGCTACTGATTTTTGCCGAAGCGCAGAACGAAGTTGGCGGCCCCACGCCGGCCACCTACGAAGCCCTGAAACGCATCCGGGACCGCGCTAAATTAACGACACCCGAGCTTGGCACCTTCACGCCGGCCACCTTCCGGGAGGCTGTCTGGCGGGAGCGTTGGTATGAATTCTGTTACGAACAGATTACCTGGTTCGACATGGTGCGCCTGCAGAAAGTGTTTAACGAGACCACCAAGAGGTTCGATCCATTTGTGGGGCACGTTAACTTAAGCACAAACAAAGCGCTGGAAGCTAAGCATTTACTACTGCCGCTTCCTCGGCAGGAAATGCTGAACAACCCGAACCTGAAGCCGCAAAATCCAGGCTACCCTAATTAATTGTCAGCATTTATTCTGAATTAGAAAATAGGGGTGGACAGTAGACAGTATAGCTGGTCTACTGTCCACTTTTGTTTTTGATAAAACCGATTTCACGCATGAAAGACTCACCTGCACAACCCAATCGCCGGACGTTTCTTAAACAAGCAGCCGGCCTGTCCGCCTTTTACATTGTACCACGCCATGTACTCGGGCGCGGCTTTCTGGCTCCTAGTGACCAAATTACGGTTGGTTTCATTGGCCTTGGTCGGCAAGCGGGTGGCCTGCGTGGCCAGTTTCTCAAGAACGAAGCCCGTGTCATAGCGGCCTGTGATGTTGATTCATCTAAAGTGACGGCCTTTGCCGATGCTGTGAACGCGCATTATGCCGAAAAAGCAGACAAAAGTTCGTACAAAGGCTGTCAACGCTATGACGATTACCGGACGCTTCTCAATAATAAAGACATAGATGCCATAGTCATTGCTACCCCCGACCACTGGCACAGCGTCATAGCCATTCGGGCTGCTAAAGCAGGCAAAGACATCTATTGCGAAAAACCGCTTTCACTGACCGTTCAGGAAGGTCGTGCGATGGTACAGGCCACCCGCAAGCACAAGCGCATATTTCAAACGGGCAACATGCAGCGCTCCTGGAAAGAGTTTCGGCAGGCCGTTGAACTAGTTCGAAACGGCTACATTGGTGAGGTTAAAACGATAAACATTAATGTGGGAGGTCCGCCCCGCCCCTGGGATCTGCAAGCACAGCCATTGCCAGCAGGCGTAAATTGGGACGCCTGGCTCGGTCCTAATACGGTCATTCGCCCGTACAACAATGTTTTATTACCTACGCCTAAAGATACGTTTTGGGGACAATGGCGCGACATCGACGAGTTTGGCGGAGGGGGTATGACCGACTGGGGCGCTCACATGTTCGACATTGCGCAATGGGGCCTTGATATGGATAAGTCTGGTCCAGTTGAGCTTACACCACCCACCGATGGCAGCGGAAAAGGCTTAATTTACCGATACGCGAATGGCGTCATCATGAACCATCAGCCGGTTGAAGGCAAACAGTATTGCCACTTCATTGGTACCGAAGGCGAGGTTAAAGTAGCCCGTGGCGAATTAACAACCACCCCTGCTGCGCTAAAAGATAAGGTGATTGGCGAGAATGAAAAGCGAGTTTATTACAGCGACAATCACTATAAAGATTTTCTGGATGCCATTCGTAGCCGCAAAAATCCGATCTGCGACGTAGAGGTTGGGCACCGCACAGCTTCAGTCTGTAACATTGGCAATATTGCGTACAAACTCAAACAATCGCTCCGCTGGAATCCAGAGAAAGAGACATTTGAGAATAATTCAGAAGCCAATCGCCTACTAGGTCGCCCTTTACGAAAAGAGTGGTCAGCGTAAAAATCTGTATCTTTGTGGGCCTTTTGCTCATGAGCCCATGAAACTCTACTTCCAACGACTCGAAGAACTCGATGCTGTAGCTCGCCAGCTGCTGGCAGAAGGACGCACGCAAGCCGTATGGTTGTTCACGGGTGAAATGGGTGCCGGTAAAACCACACTCATTAAGGCCCTCTGCCGGACTCTGGGCGTCATCAGCATGGTGCAGAGCCCAACGTTTTCAATTGTCAACGAATACACCACGCACGAAGGCAAATCGGTGTATCATTTCGATTGCTACCGGCTTCGTAATGAGGCCGAAGCATTAGATATTGGCATTGAAGAATACTTCGACTCGGGCAATTACTGTTTCATTGAATGGCCGGAGCGGGTTGAATCGCTCTGGCCCGCTACGTATTATCAGGTTCACCTTCTGGCCGATCCCACTGGTCGCCGGACGGTAGAAACTAACTTAGTTGACTAGTTTATGAAGTACGGTTTGCATTAGGTGAGTTTTATACGAACGCTCGTCTATTGCCAACCGTACTTTATAAACCATAAATGTTATCGCATTGACTGGATTTGAGGAGTTGGCCAAGCAAACGGCCCTGTACCCAAAAGAAGCCCCGCTGGCCGTCAAGACCAGCCGCAACAGCCTACTCATTGGTTTGCCCAAAGAGGTATCGCTTCAGGAAAACCGCATCGCGCTTACTCCCGAAGCGGTGGCAATTCTGGTACGTAATGGGCACAACGTAATCGTAGAACAGGGTGCAGGCGAAAAAGCTAAATTTGCAGATAACGAATACAGCGAAGCGGGCGCACAAATTGGCTATTCGCCCAAAGAAGTATATGAAGCCAATCTTATCCTGAAAGTTGAGCCGCTCATCGATGGAGAATTCGACCACGTTAAATCGGGAAGCACCATCATTTCGGCGTTAAACTTACCGGCTCACGATCGCAGCTACTTTGAGAAGATTAACGAAAAAAGCCTGACAACCTTCGGCTACGAATACATCGAAGATCAGGCAGGAAACATGCCGGTTATCCGATCGATGAGCGAGATTGCGGGTAGCACGGTCATGCTGATTGCGGGCGAATACCTCAGCAATGCCGACAACGGCCGGGGTATTATTCTAGGTGGTATTACAGGCGTCCCTCCCACCAAAGTAGTCATGCTCGGCGCTGGTACCGTTACGGAATACGCTGTCCGTACGGCCCTGGGTATGGGCGCCGACGTAAAAGTATTCGACAAACATTTGTACAAACTGCAACGCCTAAAGTACTCCGTTGGGCAACACGTTTACACATCCATTATAGCCTCCGATACGCTGGCCGAAGCCATTCAACGGGCCGACGTCGTAATTGGAGCCATGCGCGCCGAAGATGGACTTAGCCCAGTAGTCGTTACCGAGGAAATGATCGGGCGCATGAAGCCGGATTCCGTCATTATTGACGTATCAATTGACCAGGGGGGTAACTTTGAAACCTCCCGCATGACCACCCATAAACAGCCTACGTTTAAGCACATGGGTGTTATTCACTACTGCGTTCCGAACATTGCTGCGCGGGTAGCCTACACCGCCAGTATGGCCCTGAGCAATATCTTTCTTCCCTTTCTGCTGGAAACCGGCACAACAGGCGGCATTGAGCAGATGATGTACGCGAACCGTTGGTTTATGAAAGGTGTTTATGCTCATAAAGGGACGCTCACAAACGCTTACATCGCCCGGAAGTTTAACATGCGCTTCAAGGACCTTGACTTGCTACTGGCCGCCCGATTTTAACAGGTTTCAGTTAACACCAGCAGCTAACATAGCTGCACAGATTGCGATGTTAACTAACTGTCGGCTGTTAGCTGATAAAACTGCTCACTGATATGATTAATCACAGTAACGAAAATACTTTACTCGACGACGCGAACTCCTATGACGTTAACAAAGAACTGATGGGGGCCATTTCATCGGACTTTGTCAAGGTGGCTGATCAGTTGAAAGAAGCCTCGTACCAGATACGCAAGCGCGGCTTTTCGGACTATCCCGTTTTCGTAGCTTCTCGCCGGGACGTACCGGTTGGTCAGCTGCTGATTGGAGCGACGGAGCTAGAGAATCAGTGGAATTACAAAGCTTCGTTCCTGGATGAATTTACCCAACGCGCGCTCATCGGCCCGGAGTCAGTAGATTTATGGAAAGAGAATTACAAAAAGCCTGACGAGTACTGTTGCCTGTTCGTTGTTCACGGCGACTTTGCCGGGTTTGTTTATATCCCCTACCCCGAAGATTAACGCTTTTTGTAGAGAAGCTCTCTAAGGCCTGGTCACAATGATCAGGCCTTATTTTGTAACATGAGTCAACGACCAGGAAGTTTTTGATTGCCTCGGAACAGCGAGCATGATTTCTAAAAAAATTTAAAGATACATCTCTCAGCTTTATCCTATTTGACACTTCAGGAGCTCCGTTAATAATACTTTTTGGAGAATTCAATTTAGCTAAAGCGGTGGATAAAAAATTACCGGATTGAGTGTGTCGGTTTAGGTTTTTGCCAACAAAAAAGGGGCTTTAAACGCACAGAAGAGCCATATCAGGCTATAATTTATGGAGGAGTTTGAGCCTTAATTCAATTTTACGTATATTAAGGCTATCTTACCAAAGAGGGTAGGAAATCATGATTTTTTTTTGTATTTTTACAATCTGTAAGGTGCGTTTAGTTAGCACCCTTCCTCTACCCGAACGACGTAACTTTTTGACATTTTTTATTCTGATATGACCAACGAACTGATTGAAGCAGACGCCCCCGTTGAAACCGCGTTAGGCAATTACGGTGCCGATAACATCCAGGTATTAGAAGGTCTGGAGGCCGTTCGTAAACGCCCCGCCATGTACATCGGCGACGTTGGCATTCGCGGTTTGCACCACCTCATCTGGGAGGTCGTAGACAACTCCATTGATGAAGCCCTGGCGGGTTACTGCGATAAGATTACCGTTACTATTAATCCTGATAATTCCATTACGGTACAAGATAACGGTCGGGGCATCCCGACGGGTATCAATACTAAGATGGGCAAGTCAGCCCTCGAGGTAGTTATGACGGTGCTGCACGCCGGTGGTAAGTTTGATAAAGATACTTACAAAGTCTCCGGGGGTTTGCACGGTGTCGGTGTATCGTGCGTTAACGCCCTCTCGACCGACCTGCGTGTAGAGGTTCACCGCGATGGCAAAATATTTGAACAAGAATACAAAACGGGCTTCCCACAGTACGATGTGCGGGTCATTGGCGACGCTGAAGACCACGGCACAACCGTTCATTTCAAGCCCGACGACACCATCTTTACTGAAACCGTTTACAAGTACGACACCGTCGCTGGTCGTCTGCGCGAGTTAGCGTACCTGAATAAAGGCATTCACATCTTCCTGAAGGACATGCGCGAACTTGACGACAATGGAGAGCCGTTACGTCAGGACGATTTCTTTTCGGAAGGTGGTTTGGTCGAATTCGTTCAGTACCTCGACGAAACGCGCCCTGCGCTCGATGGCATGAAGCCAATCTACATGGAGAGCGACAAAGGGTCGACCCCTGTGCAGGTAGCGCTGGTGTACAACTACGAGGCCGGCGAGAACGTGCTTTCGTACGTGAACAATATCAACACCCACGAAGGCGGTACGCACGTACAAGGCTTCCGTTCGGCCCTCACCCGGGTGCTTAAGAACTACGCTGATAAGAATCCAGGGGTGCTACCTAAAAACGCAGGGAAAGTCACCTTTAGCGGTGAAGACTTCCGGAAGGGGCTAACCGCTGTTATTTCGGTGAAAGTCCAGGAACCACAGTTTGAAGGCCAAACCAAAACGAAACTAGGTAACCAGGACGTAGTGAGCGCCGTTAGCCAGGCCATGGCCGACATGCTCGAAACGTGGCTGGAAGAAAATCCGAAGACGGCAGCGGGTATTGTTAAGAAAGTGCTTGTCTCGGCTCAGGCGCGTATTGCTGCCGACCTGGCCTACAAGCGCATCATGACCGAGCGCAAAGACTTTATGGGTGGTATGGGACTGCCTGGCAAACTCGCCGACTGTTCTGATACGGACCCCGAAAAGTGTGAACTCTACCTGGTAGAGGGTGACTCGGCCGGTGGTACGGCCAAACAAGGACGTAACCGGGCGTTTCAGGCGATTTTGCCCTTACGGGGTAAGATCCTGAACGTCGAGAAAGCGATGGAGCATAAGATCTACGAGAACGAAGAGATCAAAAACATCTGGACGGCTCTCGGTGTTCGGCTCGAAAAGAAAGATGATGAGACGGTAATGAATCTGGACAAGCTTCGTTATCATAAAATCATCATCATGACCGATGCCGACGTTGACGGTAGTCACATTCGGACGTTGATTCTGACGCTATTCTATCGCAACATGAAGGCATTGATTGACAACGGCTACATTTACATCGCTCAGCCCCCGCTTTACCTGATTAAAAAAGGTAAAGAAGAGCGTTACTGCTGGACAGAACAGCAACGCGAAGCTGCAGTGAAAGAGTTGGCTGCTGGAGGCAAAGAAGAAAACGTAGGGGTGCAGCGTTACAAAGGTTTGGGCGAGATGAATGCTGAACAACTCTGGAGCACGACCATGAACCCCGACACACGTAGCCTGAAAATTGTTACAGTCGAGTCAGCTGCTGACGCTGACCACGTCTTTTCAACCTTGATGGGCGATGAGGTAGCCCCCCGTAGGGATTTTATTGAGCGAAATGCAAAATATGCCCGAGTGGATGTTTAACCGAATGATAACATGAAGCGGGCCAATTAGCCCGCTTTTTTGTTGTAATTCAAAGTTTGAAATTAGTGTATGCGTTACTCCCTAAACCCAAATCGTACTATATTGGGCAACCTTGTTTCCCGATTTACGCACCGACAAGCAAATTCGCCTGCTGAGGCAACTGACAAAATGGCAAAGGTTAGTGAAAAGGTTAGCAGTGTTATCGATCAGAGCGATTACCTCAGCCGAGACTTAAGCTGGCTGAAATTTAATGAACGCGTACTAGATCAAGCGCGTGGTACTCAACATCCGTTGCGGAACCGGACGCTGATGGAGCGCTTAAAATTCCTGGCTATCTCAGCGTCAAACCTTGATGAATTTTTTATGATTCGGGTAGGTAGCCTCTATAACTACCTGGACTACCATAAACAACGGGTCGACTATTCGGGGCTGCGCGAAGTTCCGTTCCGAAAGGCGCTGTTTACGACGGCTCAGCAGTTTTGCCGAGACCAGCAAACCGTTCTCACGAATGAGCTACTCCCGTTATTCGCCGAGAATGGCCTTCAGCTAGCCGACTACGAATCGCTTACGGTTGAAGAACAATCAGAAGCCACGAACTATTTCGATCGGGCGATCTATCCGACACTGACGCCCATGCTGTACGACTACACGCACACCTTCCCGGTGTTGCTGGCCAAAGTACTCATCTTCGGCGTCGTTACGCAAAACCCGGATGGGGCCGATCTGCAAAGTCTGCGTTCGGAAGATGAAGACGATCGGCAACGGCTATCATTTGTGCAGATTCCGGCTAATCTTCCGCGCTTCGTGTCGTTTGAGCGTGAAGATGTAATAGTGTTTGTTCCCATTGAAGAGATCGTTCGCCAAAACATTAAGAAGTTATATCGTAATGTTGAGATCACGTCAGTCAACCTGTTTCGTATTACCCGTAATGGCGATTTTACCCTGGATGAGAACGACGACGATGAAGTTGACTTCATTGATGAAGTTCGGCAAAAGATTAAAAACCGGCGCTTAGGCCGCGTAACCCGGGTTGAAGTTGAAACTGACGGGAAAGGTGAAACAAGCTCTCCGTGGATGTTGAATCTGCTAAAAAAGCGTTGGGAGATCGATGATCTTAACATTTTTGAATCGCAGACATTACTCGATTTCTCGGCGTTCTGGCAGATTATTGGCCATCCGGAGTTCAAAGACGATATGCCCCGGCCTCACGCGCCGGTACCACCCATAGGTCTGGGTCGCGAAAAAACCGATGACATTTTTGAGATCATCAAGCAGCGCGACCTGATGCTGCATCACCCGTACAACAATTTTGAGCCGGTGTTGCAATTGCTCGAGCAAGCCGCCGAAGATCCGCACGTTTTAGCCATCAAAATCACAGTTTATCGATTGGCTAAGCGGTCCCGCATCACAGAAGCGCTCTTGAAAGCCGCCGAAAATGGTAAACACGTATCGGTACTGTTTGAGGTGAAAGCACGCTTCGACGAAGAAAACAACATCCGGGAAGCCCAACGATTGCAGAAGGCAGGCTGCTTCGTGATTTACGGAATTAGTCGCTATAAAACGCACACGAAACTGCTTCTGGTTGTCCGGAATGAAGGCACTCGTGTGGTTCGGTATGCCCATATGGCTACCGGTAACTACAACGAAGATACGTCACGTTTATATACCGACATTGGTTTATTGACGACCAATGAGGTGTATACCCACGACATCTCTGAGTTTTTCAATGTTATAACGGGCCATTCATTGCCCAACGAATATCAATACCTGATTACAGCCCCGCGTGACATGCGCGAACAACTTCTACGGCTCATTCGGGTGGAGGCTGATAACGCCAAACGTGGTCTGCCCAGTGGTATTTGCATAAAAGTTAATTCGCTGGAGGATAAGCAAGTCATTGATGAGCTTTACAAAGCCTCTCAGGCCGGTGTACCTATTCGATTGATCGTGCGCAGTATCTGCTGCCTACGGCCAAAACGACCTGGTTTGAGCGAGAATATTACCGTGCGATCGATTGTCGGCGATTTCCTCGAACATACACGCATTTATTATTTCCATAACAACGGCGACTCTAAAGTGTACGGAGGTAGTGCTGACGTTATGGTGCGAAGTTTCGACCGGCGGATTGAGTCGCTGTTCTATTTAGCAGACCAGCGGGTAAAGCAGCTGGCCGTTCTAATCCTGAACTACAACCTACGCGATAATGTCAATTCCTACGAGCTTAATGAAGATGGTAATTTTCAGAAGTGCGAAGTGCTAAATGGCACTCAGCCGCTTAACATGCACCAACAATTCTTTGAGGTCACTGAAAAGGAAGTGATGGAAGCCCGGTTGTTTGATCCCGAGGTAAAACCAGCTGAAGTAGCCCAGCTTGAAGAGGAGTATCAGGAAGGAGCCGAACGAGCCATTGCGAATATTTAAGAAGGCCTAAAAGGGGGAGTAGGAAAGAATGGTAGAGGAAATTACACAGCCCTCCTGCCGTCTTCTCTACTCCCTTTCCTGCTTTTTATGCGTATCTTCGCAAACCTAACTGCAACTGTGTCTTCACTGAATGGATCGTTTTACCGGCCTTATTGGCATCGTTTTAATCCTGGGCATCGCTTACGCTCTTTCTGATAACCGCAAAGCTATTAATTTTCGTACCGTTGGTGTTGGGCTAGCGCTACAGTTTGGCCTGGCCGTATTCGTTCTGAAAACAGAGATCGGGCAACAACTTTTCCAGGGTTTGGGCTACTACGTAGACCGACTGCTACAAAAAGCCAACAAAGGAGCCGAATTTGTATTCTCGTCGCTGGTTCGCACGGACGTATTGACCAAAGCATTTGGTCCCGACAATAACTTCATCTTTTTCTTTAAAGTTATTCCAACCATCATTTTCGTGGCCGTATTGGTCAACATCTTCTACCACCTTGGTATTATGCAGCGGATTGTGGCTGTGATGGCTCGGGCCATGAAGTGGCTGATGGGAGTAAGCGGAGCCGAAGCCTTATCCAACGTTGCCAGTACGTTCGTTGGGCAGGTAGAAGCCCAGATTATGATTAAGCCATACCTGAATGGTATGACCAATTCTGAACTCCTGGCCAGCATGACCGGCTCATTTGCCTGCATTGCAGGAGGAGTATTGGCGGTTTATATTTCCCTGGGCGTTCCAGCTCCTTACTTGCTGGCAGCCAGCATTATGGCTGCCCCCGGTGCATTAGTGATCAGTAAGATCGTAATGCCCGAGACGCAAGTCTCTGAAACGCAGGGTACGGTTAAAGTTGAGATCAAAAAAATATATGTCAACTTGCTCGATGCTATTGCCGCTGGAGCCAGCGAAGGATTAAAGGTTGGCTTCAACGTAATTGCTATGCTGATCGGCTTTATTGCGCTTATTGCCTTGCTCGATAGCGTCTTGTTCCGATTAGGCTATTACGTATTAGGGATGGATAATCTCAGCTTAAACTTGTTGTTAGGTAAGCTCTTTTCGTTGTTCGCCTGGGCCATGGGCGTACCAGGCAAGGATATTGAAGCAGCCGGCGCCCTGATGGGCACTAAAATGGTCGTTAATGAATTTGTGGCGTACCTGGACCTAGTCAAGCTCAAACCGACTTTAGAGCCCAAGACAATCGCTATCACCAGCTTTGCACTTTGTGGCTTCGCGAACTTCAGCTCTATTGCCATTCAGGTAGGCGGCATTGGTGAGCTAGCCCCTAAACGCAGAAGTGACCTGGCCCGGCTAGGCTTTAAAGCGTTGATCTGTGGTACGTTAGCTAGCTACATGTCGGCAACATTAGCGGGTCTGCTGCTGTAGCTAGTTAGCAATTCTTAATTATTTGGCTACATTCGTCCAAAACCAATCAAATATAAACTAAGTTATAAGGTAGCCACTTGTTTTTCATTAAACAACCCTACTACCAGTGCTACTTTATCAGAACTTACGACTGCTTCGAATCTTAAGGATTACCTGGAAAGTTGATTTAATTATGCTGGTCCTCTGTGCAATAGCTTATTGGCTGGAAGTGCACGTGATTAAAGACTTTGTCAGGGTACCAACCACACTCCCCTCATTAATTGGTACAGCCATTGCATTTTTCATTGGCTTCAACAACAACCAGGCCTACGACCGCTGGTGGGAAGCCCGCACCATTTGGGGAGGAATTGTCAATGACTCCCGCTCCTGGGCTCGTAACGTGCTATTCTACTCATCCCGAAACGACTTGGGATACACAGACGATCTGCCTGAAGCCGACGAGCTACCCCGCCGGATGATTCTCCGCCACATCAGTTTTTTATATGCGTTGAAGAAAGCCCTTCGTGGTGCCAAAGACAAGTCATACTTCAAATACATTAGCGAAGAAGAGGGGCAGCAGGTATCTAAATACACCAATGTGCCCAGCGCTTTGTTGGACCGGCAGGCCAAAGACCTTAATTATCTAAAGCGAACTGGCCGAATTGACGGTTTTCAGTTCATGACGCTCAACGAGATGATTGTCCGGTTCAGCGACGGAATGGGTAGGTCAGAGCGCATTAAGGGCACGGTGTTTCCGCCAACCTATTTGTACTTTACCCGTCTGTTTATCTGGCTATTCGTGATGATTGTAACGCTCTCAATTGCCGATGATACAGGTCCCTGGTCTATCTTGCTGAGCTGGATCATTGGTTTTGTGTTTCACGTAGCGCACATCAACGGTTTAAGCCTGATGAACCCGTTTGAAGCCACTCCATTTGGGATCTCGCTAAATGCTATTACGCGCACCATCGAAATCAATTTGCTGGAGCTATTGGGCGCTGAAGAAGTTCCTAGCCCCGTTGAGGTGATCAATGATGAGTTTATTATGTAGTGCAGGCTTGGCAAACCGAGTCTCATTGTCCTGGTTGCTGGCCTTATCTGAACTAATGGGCCCGTAACCTTGCATATTACGTTCAATCTGGCAGACCGAAGCGAATAAGCAGCCTAATCAGTTACCGAGTGCTTTTAACATCCTGACGTGGGAGTTCAGGGCTTCGGGGAACGATTCTTTATTGTTATAGACAATTCCGTATTCCTCAGCAGTACGCTGGACAATGGGCGATAGTGTCCGGTAGTGTATGTGAGAAATGTTGGGGAAAAGGTGGTGTTCAATCTGAAAGTCCAGCCCACCGATGAACCACGATAGCAATCTTGGGCACGAAAAGTTAGCGGTAGTTTGTAGTTGATGAATAGCCCAGGCGCTGCTAACCACACCATTCGTATCGGGCAAGGGCTGCTCCGCTCCTTCTACGACATGTGCTAGCTGAAAGATGGTACTCAGCACTACGCCCGCCGTAAAATGCATCGCCAAGAAGCCCAGCAACCACTGCCCAAAGGTGAAGTCAGTTACGGTTAATGGCACAACAGCAATAAATAAGACATAAAATAGCTTACTCGCAACCAATACATTAACATCCTGCTTTGTGAATGGCTTCACTAGTTTGCCTGAGCTATGGTTATACTTGTAAGCTTGCCGGAAATCTTTTACAAAAAAAGAAATCGTCATCAGGCCATACAGCAGAAAAGCGTATACGTGCTGGTACCGATGCATCTTCCTGAGCTTATCACCCTGTGACAGCCGGAGTAAAAACTTCCCGGTGATGTCTTCGTCTACATCGTGAATGTTCGTATAAGTATGGTGCAACGTATTATGCTGAATCTTCCAGTTCAGTACATTTCCACCTAACAGATACAGGCATGCACTGAAGAACGAATTGATCCAGGAAACGCTCGAAAATGATCCATGATTAGCATCGTGCATCACCGACATGCCTACCCCCGAAATACCGAACCCCATTAGAACGGCAAACAGTAGAGACGTCCAGGCTGAAAACTGATTGCTCACAATCAGGCCATAGGGTATCAGCAAGAGAGCTAGCATGAAAATACCTTTCCAGACCAGTCGGTGATCTCCCTGCTTTGGAAGCTGACTTTCTTTGAAATGAGAGTCGATTCGTTCTCTTAAAACCGGAAAGAAGAGTGATTTATCCTTGTTTGCAAATTTGACAGCTTCTTTCCTCATAAAGTAGTTTTAGTGATTCCACGAATGTTCTTACGCTAGTAAATAAACGCTTAAATCTGGTTTACCATATCATACTTAGCGAATTGTAACATTTGCTTAACATGGTTAGTCTTGCGACTTAGTCGACAAATTTAACATAATTAATTGGTTACTAACGCGGTAGAATAAGTCAGTAAATTGAAAAGCCGATAAGCGGTTTTAAATACATTTGATAGTTGAGTGCCTTTACGTGGTGTATTTTTTGTCATACAACTAACTCCTTTACTATGATTCGACTCGCTAGCTTCTTTGTTTTGTTTGTGCTTTATTCCGCAATAGGTTTTGCAAAACCAAAGCCCGTTCCGGACGAAATCCAGATTCGTCGGGCCCTCGACTCTACCTCAGCAGGTTGGAACCGGGGAAACTTGCAACAGTACCTGGGAGCTTACACACCCGATGCTCAGGAAATGGGACCTAATGGTCCACGAGGTGGTGTCGAGGTCATTGAGAACACCATGAAAAAGGGGTTTTGGAAAACAGGCCGGCCACTACAGCAACTGCGTTATGAGCACGTCAACGTGCGCTTATTAGGCAAGACCAACGCATTAGTAACAGGCCAGTTTGTACTCACCGGAGGAGGCAAAGAAGATCGAACCGGTTGGTTTACAACGGTGTGGGAGAAAACGCGCGACGGCTGGCGGATGATATTTGATCACTCGTAGATGTTATGTACGTAAGGGTCATCTTGTTATGTATAACCCACATAACAAGATGACCCTCTTTGCAATTTATGTGTATCGGATGACGTAGCAAGCCTGGTTAAAACCGCCCGAACTCTTCG
This sequence comes from Spirosoma soli, assembly GCF_042684525.1. Lineage (NCBI taxonomy): Bacteria > Pseudomonadati > Bacteroidota > Cytophagia > Cytophagales > Cytophagaceae > Spirosoma > Spirosoma soli. Next base: position 811,044 of record NZ_JBHULN010000001.1, read on the forward strand.
TACACATCAAACGGGTTTTTGCCCTCGGCCATCGCTTTGCGGCTTTTGGCTTCGCTGGCAAACCACTCTTCAGCCAGTTCCAATACCTGAATGGTCATATCGTAGGGCACCACCACGACACCATCGTTGTCGCCGAAGATGTAATCGCCGGGGTTGATTTTCAGCAGGCCGTCCATGCCCTTTACGTAGATCGGTATCTGATAATCGACCACCATAAACCGCCCGAAGGCTTCCACGGGATTCCGGAAGCGACAGAACGTAGGGAAGCCCATGTCAATGAGGTAATTAGAGTCGCGGGTTGAGCCGTCGATAACCGCGCCAACGCAGCCGTGAGCTGCCGCGGCCGTGGCCGAAATCTCCCCAAACTGCCCGCAGGAGGTATCGCCCTGGGTGTCGCGCACCTGTACCACCCCCGGCGTCATACTTTTAAACATCCCTAGTCGAATGTCGTGAATCTTTTCGTCCCGGCTGGGTGTAGCAATACCGTGGCAGGTAAACGCTGGCCCTGCTACTTTCATTGTATGAGTAAGCGGATAAATGCCGCTGGCCATACACTGGCTATGATACCCGAGATGTTCGAGTGCGTCGGAGACTAAACCGGCGTAAAGTGGCAAATAGCGGGCGCGTATTTCCTCCCAATCATAATTGGTTTGAAACTGACGAACAGGATAGGTGTTGGCAATGATTTCCATACGTATTGATTGTTAAGATTGATTACTGATTGATTGGAGTGATAAAAACAGTTGGATTAAACAAATGCGACCCCTGAACAGCAATTGAGCAGCTGAGCAATTCGCCTTTTTCGGCTTCGGTGACCACTAGACTAAACCGGCCAGTGGGGTCAAAAGCGCAGTTCGTTGGGTTTTGGCCAGGTAAGTTGAGGTACCGGATCACCTGGCCTCCGTGGTTGATGACATGAATTTTGCCGGTGCCATAAACGGCCACGTACAGGTTGCCATCCTCACCAAAAGCCATTCCATCCGGTCCACCCGGCCCTTGGGGTCCGTCTACGGTAGCCCATATGTGAGCGTCGGTCCATTGGGCAGTTTGGGCGTCCCAACGACCTTTCCAAAGCCGGTGGCGGTAGGTTTCAGCAATGATTAACTCGCGACCATCGGCCGTAAACGCCAGCCCATTCGGAAAATACTTACCATCCGTAATCTTTCGAACGTCTCCGCTGGTGGTCAACACGCAGACGTAACCGGTCGGCTCTTGTCGGGACTCTCCAGGACAGGTAAATACAAGATTACCGATAGCATCAAAAGCCAGATCATTGGGCTTGTCGAACGGTTGATTATCTAGTGACGTCACGATGGTATCGGTTCGATTTGTTTGCGGATCGAAGCGCCGGATGGCACGTTGTCCGGCATCACAAAACCAGATCAGGCATTGGGCGTCGATAGCAATACCGTTGGGCTGCCCTCCTACCTGAAATCGCGCAACCTGCCCCTTTTGAAAACGAACCAGACTTTCGCCTTTCAGCTCGACCGCCCATAGGCTACCATCCGGCGCAAAAGCCGGTCCTTCGGGAAACCGCAATCCCGTGGTTAACGTGTTGATAGCTACGTTGGCTGATGTTATGTTTGATTCAGGCCAGGTCATCATGCGTAACAGGAATTTGAGGTTGACCATTGACGGGATAGTCTGCATCGGATACTGCTTGTCGGTCCGGTCCGAAGAAGACCCACGCGGCCAGGCCGATGAGCAAGCCACCAAGCACATAAAACCCCGACAGACTCGACAAGCCAGCCGCCAGGCCGAGTGTGGGTTTTAATAGTCCGAGCAGGTAAGGCGACGTCGCGCCGATCAGAAACGCACACGCCAGCATCAGCCCGTAAGCCGACGAGCGAACGGACGGCGCAACGACTTCATACAATGACGCGACAATATTGGAATCGTACCAACCGCGGAAAATCCCGAATAGAAACAGGGCCGTGTAGGTCGTCGTCTGGCTACTGGCCTGACCCATCCAGTAGATGAACGGAGCGCCCAGCAACAGCCCCAGCGCCTGCACAATCAGTCGGCTTTTAGGGTTGGTTTTGGCATAGTGATCGGCAATCTTAGCCCCCGACAATACGCCCAGGAAAGCGCCGAGGTGATGATAAAACAGCGACGAGAAACCCGCGTCGGTCAGACTCATGCTAAACCGATCGACCAGAAACGACGGCATCCAGGTCAGATAGCCAACATTAACGAACACCATGCAGCCGAACCCCAGCGTGAGCAGTACAACCGTTGGCTTACGAACGATGGTCCGGGCGGTCTGGCTGATTTCAGTCAAAGCGGACGATTGCCTAATCAGGCTGACGTTGGGGACGTCTTTCGGAATACGGCTGAAAAAAACCACAGCCAGCACTATACCGAAGCTCCCGAACAAGTAAAATGCTTTTTGCCAGCCGTAATGCTCGCCTATGTAACCGGCCGCCAGACCGCTCAGAATAATTCCGAAATAAACCGCTGTCTGATGAATGGATAAGGCAAACGAGCGATTCTGGCGGTAGTTATCGCCCAGCAACGCATTAGCCGACGGCGCGTAGAAGGCCTCTCCACCACCCGTGGCAATTCCGCGCAGCAGCACGAACTGAAGCAACGTTGTACAGAAACCCGTAAACAAGGTGGCTACAGACCAGAACAGCAGGCAGAATGAGAGGATGTTCCGGCGCGACCACCGATCACCGACGAACCCGGCAATGGGCACCAGTAAGCCATACGTCCAGACCAGCGCCGAAGCGATTAGGCCCAGTTCCGCGTCAGTCAAGCTAAGGTCGCGCCTGATCAGCGGCAGCACAACGCTAAAAATCTGGCGGTCGGCCTGGTTCAAAAAGAACGCCAACCACAGCAGCACGAGCAATTCCCACTTATATTGCTTCATAGTGTTCTATTTACCCAGCTTTTGAACCATGACTGATTTAGTATCCAGCGGCACTTTCACCTCCGGCGCGTTCCAGGCCGAGGCCACGACCGATACGTTGCCGGCTGGCGTCTCCCGCCAGAGTACATCGGCTGATAAGGTGCGACTTTCGCCCGGAGCCAGCCAGAAGTAGTTATCGTCGGCAACCACCGCCCGTTTCACACCGGCGATGTCAATCCTGGTCATGAAGGCGGGCGTTGATCCGGTATTACGTACCTGCACGGTTATCTGCGAGCGGCTATCATCCAACTTCTTCGTCGACACCAGACTGGTCTCCAACCGCGTTGATGATTTCTGCACGGTTGGTTTCAGGAATGGCCCTTTCTCCAGCGTCGGCCAGGCAATGGGTTCCGACACGTATTTGTCGTAGAAGGCTTTATCATCCAGCATCATCAGCGAGCGTGGGTAGTACAGCGAACGGGACACCAGCTTACCGGACGCATCTTTCAGTTCGGCGACCATAAACAGGAAGCGGTCTTTATAATCGGCCGGAATGGTGTAGCTACCGATCGTTGCGCTCGTCACCGAAGTGCCGGGCTGCACTGTCATGCGAATATTTTTGGTCCAGAGCTGTTTAAACGCATCATCCCAAACGGTGATGGACACCGTACCGGGCACGGCCGTCTGACTGGCGTTCGTCACCTTGACGTTCAGCGGAATTTGCTCACCGGATTTCCAGAGCAGACGTGGCAGATCAATCGCTACGTGGGTAGGTTCGTACGTACGTTTCAAAAAATAGTAGGGTGCAGCGGCCTGCCCGAACCAGTCCATCATTTGAATGGCGATCACCGGCCAGTGGCGCTTGAACACCCACGGCATTAGCCCGGTCGTAACGGGATAATTGCCCTGCATCTTCTCGGAAAGCACCTGATAGAACTCCCCCGCGCCGACTTGGGAGGCTTCCGAAATTGACTCAATAGTCGGGTCCGTTACGTCGGCGATGTGCGAGGCCCGGCTTAGCATACGCGGTACCCGGCCGGGACCGTATTCGGTGAAGTGATGAATGAACTCGGGGTGGGTCGGGCCAAAGTTTTTGTCCCACATTTTACCCAGACCCGTAAATTCTTTGTTGTCCACCGTTTCGTAGAAGACGCTGGCTTCCGGAATGCTGTGCATGCCTGTTTCTGATACCCATGGCTCAAATTTGTAGCTACGATTGTACCAGGTCGGGTCCATGTCAGGGTACGCGTGCATGGAGCCATCGTCGGGCGTCGTGCGGACGAAAAAACGCTGCTTGTCGAAAATATCAAGGTTCCGTTCGAGGATACCCATAGTAGCCGCATTGCCGTACGAATACGGGTTGAACTCGTTACCGCCGTTCCAGACAACCAGCGACGGGTGGTTACGCAGCCGGAAGATGTTCTGCACAACCTGTGCTTCCCAAACGTCCTGCGGGTAGTCGGGGGTATCCTGGTTGCCAATCGGAAAGTCCTGCCAGACCATGATGCCCAGCTCATTGCAGATATTGTAGAAATGATCAGTTTCCAGTATACCACCACCCCAGATGCGGATAAGTTGCACACCCATTTTCTTCGCGGCTTCGAGCGTCCAGCGGTAGCGTTCGGCGGGCAGGTCGAGCAAAATATCCTGCGGGGTGAAGTTCATGCCCTTCACAAAAATTTTGCGCCCGTTGACCACAAACTGCCAGTTTTCCCAACGGTCGGCAATGCGAGGGCCAGCCGTAGCAACCCGCTCAATGGTGCGAATGCCGTAGTTGAAGCTCAGTCGATCAATCGGACTACCGTTTTTCTTCAGCGTCAGATTCACCTTGTACAGATTCGGTTGGCCTAACCCGTTCGGTTGCCAGAGTTTAGGACTGGACAAGCTCAGGTCTTCTTCCAGCCAGACGCGCCCTTCGTAGGCTACGACGGGAAACTCTTTCGTCAGTACAGTGCTTGTACCAGATGTTAATTCCACTGATACGCTCAGTTTCTCGGCCACCGGTTTGAAAATCGTCCCTTTCTCGTTGGGGTGATTCAACTGAGTGTTGTGCCAGGGGTGCAGTTGCCGCTGTAACGAATGTGAATTCGCAAAGACCTCAGCCGACAGATGCAGTTGGGCAGTATTGTTCGTTACGCTCTTTGTTGTCAGGTACGGCCGTTCGAGGTGAACCGGTGGCACAATTTCCAACCGGACGCCCTGCCACATGCCGACCGTGAAGAAAGCCTCACCGCCAGAGCCACCCGAAATAACCCACGGTTTGATGATCTTTCCGCTGGCGCGTGGATTGTAGCCGGTTCGTTTGGAGTAGTCAAACTCGCCCGAAGCCGTCCGCGGCAGGCTTTCGTAGTCGGTAGCTTTATTGCCCCAGTTCCCGGCCCGTACCTCGACGGTAACCTCGTTTTTTCCACCAAACCTCACCAACCGACTAATCTCTACCGATGGCCCACCAAACATGCCTTCGTGCACACCCACTAAGCTGTCGTTTACCCACACTTTAGAAAAGTAGTCGACGCCATCAAAGCACAAGAACACCAGGTTACCCTGCGCCGAAGCCGGTATATCAAACGATTTCTTGTAGTACCAGGCTTTCTCCTCCACCCAGCGGTATTTAGTAGAATTTTTAGCATAATACGGATGCGGCAACTTCCCCGCTTTGTACAATGACCAGTGCACCGAATTCGGAACGCTGGTCTGAAACGCGTCCTTGCGGGGTTGTTTCAGATCCGACACGGGTCGGTCCGTATGCGACAACTCCCAACCCTCCCCCGACAAGTCAATGTGCTGCGCACCCGTTCGGGGAGTGATACGGTACGGATTCCGGAGTTTCGGTCCCGCATCGGCGGACCGGTCGCGCCGGTTAACCTCGCTGGTCTGCTGAGCGTATGCCGAACTAAACAGCAGATAGAGCGTTAGGAGAAGTACATAATTTGATGTAGTTTTCATCATTAAAAAGTAAAGGTCATGGAATCAATCATCATTGAGTCGGATAAGGCCGCCGAGCAAATCACTATTGAGCTACCAGAAAACCTCCGAGGAAAGAAGTTGCGGGTTGTGGTAACGGAAGAGGAATCAATTGATAGACCGTTAACTTTGGCGGAGAAAAGAGAAATTCTTGCTAAAAACAAAGGTTCTATGCCTGCTATCTTAGCCCCCCAAATTGATTTAGAAGAGGAATGGTATCTCCAGTAAATATCTTTTTGGACTCGTCTATACTTGTAGAATATCGAAAAGGAACAAAGACAGACCTGCTTGAAGCGTTGGTTGAGCATGACTTCGAGAGTTTGTTGAAACCACTTACATTTTTAGAGCAAGTCGATAAATCTGTGGCCAGAGAAACGCCCCGCCTGATGCGGACGTACAACCTGTTACCGAACGACGCTATTATTTTTTCTCATTGTAAATCAGCCGGTATTAATTACCTCGCTTCTTACGATTCTGACTTCAGACCTGTCTGTAACAAGGAAGGTGTCACCCTCATTGACAGCCTTGACGCGCTGGATCGTCATTTTCCGGCTTCGTAACGACCCGGTTTTCCGTAGCCCCGCATCAGCAGAAGGCCGCCATCAATCGTAATCGACGCGCCGGTCACGTACCTCCCCGACGCCAGCAGATCAACGATCACGGCGGCTACCTCTTCTGGTTGACCAAACCGCCCCGCCGGGATACCGTTATTGACTTCTTTCAATAGTTCGGGATTCTCCCAAACCGCCCGGTTCATGTCCGTTTCGATGGCCCCAACGGCTATTGTATTGACGGTAATGCCATGTGGCCCAAGCTCCATCGCAACCCCTTTCATCAGTGTTTCAAGCGCTCCTTTGGTCGCGCCGTAGACGGACAAACCTACTCCCGGCCGGATGCCATTTACTGACGTAATCGTATAAATACTGCCCGCTACGTTCTGCTCGACCATCTTCCGGGCGACGGTCTGCGTCAGGAACGTAGTACTTTTGAAATTGACAGTAGCAAACTGATCAAAATCGGCCTCGGTGACATCCAGAAAGTGCTTTTTGTACGAAACCCCCGCGTTATTGACCAAGAAATCGAGCCCGCCCGCTACGTCCCAGGCCTGTTCACCGAGTCGGATGGCCTGCGCAACGTCAGCCAGATCGGCTTGCAGTAGGTAAGCCGTACCACTGCTGGCCCGAATCGCTTCTGCTACGGCGTCGGCTTCTTCTTGATTTTCGTGGTAATGCACCACTACCGCGCAGCCCTCCTTCGCCAGATGCAGTGCAATAGCGCGTCCGATCCCCCGCGAGGCTCCCGTGACGAGGGCTTTTTTAGTGGTTAATCGCATAGCGAACACTTGTGTAAAGAGTTTTCCATTGCCGGATCACAGCGTCGGCTTGAATAGTCCCTAACAGACATTGTTGCAGCAGCCAGGCAGCCTCGGTTTGGAAGTGGTGAAACCCATCAAACCGGGGCCGCATGAACGCCTTTTCGACGGTCTCCCGCGTATTCTGATAAAAGTTGTTGGTCAGTTGATTGAGTACTGGGCTTTCCCACGCGAGTCGGTTGGCCGGTTGCCCTCCACTCATCGCGTACAGCGTTGATTGGCACTCAGCACCAGCCAGCCGGCGGCTATAGGCCACGGCGGTTTCAATGTGTTTCGAAAACGTGGATACGGCAATACCGACGCCCCCCAGCGTAGCGCCGTCTGGACGCGTTCCCGGCAATGGCCCAAATGTCAGCGGATGTTTGGCATAACCGGCCATGCCGTAGTTGGCGTAGCCGTAGGTGATGGGCATATACACTAAATCATCCGTTTGCGCCATCCGATTCAGCAGCTCTACAGGATATTTTTTCAAATAATCCGCCCCGATGAGCGCATACAGTGACGTTAGCTGGCTTAGGACAAAACCAGCTGTTTCGGCATCGATGTTCCATTCTTCCTCCTGGGTAAAAGGCGGCTCGAACTGATTGGCATAGAGCGAGAAGAAAGCCCCCAGCAAACCCATCGGTGCCATTGGCATCGCGACTCTGCCGAACGCGGCCCGGCCGGTTTCTTTCGCCAGCGCAATTACGTCCTCCCAGCTTTTGGGTAATGGCCGGTTTTCGCGCTCGAACCAGTCCATTCGGGCTACCGATACTTGCGCAGCTGCATCAACCGCGAGCGCCCACAGATGACCGTCGTATTCGTAACTGGCAAACGATTGCCCAACGCTTTGATTACGTAACTGGGCCAATTCCTCTGCCGGAACATGCTCATCCAACGGCACGAACAGCCCCGACTTGGCCGCCGTACCCATAAACGGATGGTCAACCAGAATCAGGTCATACTCTTGCGCCAGTTGCTCCAGCCCCTCCTCTCCGAATGACCAGAGCGAGCGGATATTCCATTGAATGTCTACATCGGGCTGAAAGTCATTCCAGACCTTCGACGTAACGGCCAGCGGAGCGTAGCCGCGCGTGTGGTTCCAGGTGATACCCTTAAGCAATTTCATACTGCAAAGCGCTGATCAGTCCCTTCATGAATCCAATTGTGTACGCCCGCGCCCGGTGCCCACCCATCGGATGGACATATCGTGCGTCGCTGACGGTGTACGTGTTCCGCCATTCCGAGTCACCATCAAGTTGCGGGACATGACCGGGGATCATTACCCCATCGAAACCAACTTCCTGCAACGACTGCACCACCGTAAACGGATTGTAATCAGCCAGTTCGATGAAGTTTTCCGAGAAAAACGGAGGAGCCCCCGGGCCGCGTTCGGTGTTATGCGACTGAAAATGCACGTAATGAATCTTGCCCTGCGGCCCATACTCCCGAATCACGTCAGGCATGGTTTGACCGAAGCCCATTGCCGACCAGCCGCCAAGGCAGAACGTTAAGCCGTGGCTATCCGACGGCTGAATTTGTAGCGCCCGGTCGAAATTTTCCTTGGAGCGGAAAAGCTGCGGCACTCCACCGATGCTGGCGACGGGCGGATCATTGGGGTGTACCGACACCTTGACGCCCGCGCTTTGGGCCACCGGCACCAGTTCACTGATGAAGTAGGCGTAATAATCCCAAAACTCTTCTTCTTCGTAGGCCCGGTCGAAGCTCAGGGGAGCATTCTCGATGTCGCTGGCGTTGAATGCGATGCCTTTGGCTCCGCCCCGCAGCCGGTAGCTATAGGTCGTTCGCCAGACGCCGGTCGGCATCCAGTTGTAGCTATGATACTTGATTCCGGCCCGACCGATGTTATCAATCGCTTCCTGATACGCCCGCATCTGCTCCGTCCGGGTGGCTTTTCCGAGAATAATCTGGTCGTAAAAGCGGGCTGGGAAAGTTTCTATCGAAAACAACCGCAAGCCGGCATCTTCGATCCGATTCCGAATAGCAATCAGGTTCTTGAATGACAGCTCCGACCAGCTTTCGAGGCTGGTACCGAACAACACAATATCATCCACACCGATCTGCTTAGCGAAGGTCAGTTGCTCGTCGGTCGGCGGAAAGAAAAGATCTAAGGCGGGTCTCATGATAATGAAAGGTTAGCGAGCAGCCTGCTCCATGTGAGTAATCTTGAGCGCTACGTCCTTGTCTACATCCGGCAAAGCCACTTTCACCAGTTGGCCGTCGGCTTTCACGGGGGTTTTCTTCAGCACCGCTCCCTTGCGTGTATCCCAAATCTCGACCTGGTAGGTACCGGGCTTCTTTACCGAAATCTGTAGCTGGGCGTTCCGCACGGGTACCGGTGCTTTTTTCTGAACCCCGATATTGTACCAGTTGTAGAATCGGTTGTCAATCCAGACCAGGGTCTTGCTGTCGGTTTGTAAGCCAAACGCCCGTAATCCCTGATTAGATACCGTCGGTGTAATCGACTCATGGAACGTCCGCGTCAATGGCTCACCCTCCACGTAGTTGGCTATCGCTTTGGCGTGATATAGCTCCTTCATATCATCCAGCGCCTGATTGAGCCATTCGGTACCACCAGCGGCCATTTTCGTGAAGAGACTTATCCAGAGATGCTGGTGAAAGTCAATCGCTTCCGGGAATTTTTTGTATTTCTCGCCACTCAACCACGAGAAGTTTTCCCACTGGCAGATACCGCCCTCGATGTTTACAACCGGAACCTTCCAGTCCTTAAATTTCTCCTGCAAACAGAGGTTATACCCGATGTTGTCCTGACTCTTTTCGCCGTTGCAAAGCTGGTCGTACTCGTCGCCCCGGTTGTTGTTGTGGTAATACCAGTCGCCCAGCAGAACCACGTCACCACCGTTGAGCAACGCGTTTTCGTACTCGCCGATAGAATGCGAATGGCCATAAATGTCCGTCTGGCGAATGTAGCCGTGAAGTTCCTTCAACCAGTCGCGCACCATCACGGGCGAGAGTTTGGTGCCGGGTTGGGTTTCGTCTCCGCAGTTCCAGAGCCAGAGCGACGGGCTGTCGGCCATCCGGCTGACCATGTAGCGCAGTTCGTTTTTCTGCATCTCCAGCGCCACCGGGTGCGTATACACCTCGTTGATATTTTTACAAGGGCCACCCTGCGCAGCTGAGTAAGGCAACGTTTCGAAGCCATTCTGGTAGGAACGAAGGATACCGTCGTGAAACACAATCCAGTAAAGTCCGTGGCGCTCCATGCTCCGCAGCGACTGCTCCATCTTCCAGGCCACGTGCTGATCAATGAAACCGTCTTTGATGTACAGCGTCCCGAAATGAAAAGTGGCTAAGTACTCGAAATTGCTGCCGTTAGCCTGTTTTCGGTCGTAGTATTCGTCCAGGAGTTTGTACGGCACCCAGCGGATATTCCCCCCGAACAGGAATCGACTCCCCCGAAACCAGCCACTCGGTCCACGTCCGTAATAGGGTTCGCCGTTGTCGAATTCGTAGAACCGGGGTTCCACGTTGCTCTTGCGGAGATACCCCCGCGCGTTTGAGGCCACGGCTTCGAAACTACCCGCCACGGCCCGCTTCAGTCCGCTGCGATCCTGCGCAAACAGTTCAACTTTGTGGACACCTTTCTCACGAGGACGGTAGTATAGCTTCCACGGGTTACCTTTGATGGGCAATAGAATCTCTTCCTCCGCACTCGGGCTAACCGGCTCGAAGTCCTGCCCGAAGAAGGCGCCTACTTTTTCTATTTTACCCGAAGGCGTCTCGATAATGGCCTGAACCGTGATCTGCTTCGGGTCGAAGGGGTTGGTGTACGTCCCCGTTGCCTCAACCGGAATACGAAGCATTTCGTACAAACCCACGGTCCTGGGCAAGGTACCAGTTTTAAGGTTGAGGGAATCGCTGACCGAGACTGGGTTAATGTTGTCGAGATCAACGGCCAGATACTTTTTGTCGGACAGGTGTTTCGCTGGGGCAACAATGATTAACTCATCTTCTCGCAGAATGGACGGGGGCGTGTGTAACTCAGCGAGCGCCTGCGTGTCGAATGTCTGCTGATTGCCTTTGGTCAACCTGGCATCACCTTGATGAAGCAAAACGGCCAGCGGTTCGTTGACGGACTGTTTCAACCGAATACCGCCAGCTTCCGTACGCTCATTAGGTAGGGTTTTATAGAGGCAGGCACTCCCAATGATGCCGCCCATACGCTGCGTCACCACGTCCCGAATCTCGACCACGAGCGTATTTTCCTTACCCCAGTTAACCTTGGGCGTCAAGTCCATATCAACCGGGTGGGGCACCTTCCCACCCGTGAGGTATTTGAACGTACCAATTGGCTCGCCGTTGAGGTAAACAGCCCCTTCGTCGTCGATCATCGTGGCGAAAAAGCCAATTTTGTAAGCGTTCAACTCCGCCGGAGCGTGAAACGTGAGCTTCACCCAAACGGTTTTGTCGATCAGTTCCGGGTGTCCTAAAAACTCCCAGCGCTGACCGACTTTGATCGGTCGCCAATCTTTCCGGGCGCTTACCTCCGCGTACGATGGCGTCTGTTTCGGTTCGTAGGCGACGAAACTCCAGTTGCGTTTCGTCAGGTCGACGATATGGTCGGTGAGCGACAGCGTTACGGGTTGCGCCCGGCTATAGGTTGCCAGCAGACAGACAACCCATATCGACAAGTAATGTATTCTGTTTTTCATCCCGGTTAAGTATGTCTAAAATCAGCGGTATTGGTTGGTATGGCCAGCGCATCCATCAGACCTTTGATGTAGCCGATACCAAACAAATTACCCAGCATGCCGTAGCCAAAATGTGTATTGTCCTCGCCTGCCATCGTCGGTACGTGGTCCGAACGTAGTGGCCCAGTAAACTCAATTTCCTGATAACACCGCAGCATGGCCGCCATGTCAGTAGGGCCGTTGTCGTGGAAGGTTTCGTGAAAATGCTCGCGGGTTCCTGCCACGTCGCGGATATGCACGAAGCGAATCCGGTCTTTCCACTCCTGAATCAGACTGGCTACATCTTCGCCCATGGTCGTATACGTTCCCTGGCAGAAGGTTAGTCCGTGGGCCGGGCTATCGCTCAGTGACAACGCCCGCCGAACGCCGTCGGCATTGGTAAAAATCCGCCCAATGCCACGCAAGAGAGATACCGGTGGATCGTCGGGATGCAAGGCCATCCGAACGCCAGCCTGCTCAGCGATGGGTATTACGCGTTTAATAAAGTATTGATAGTTTTCCCAGATCTGTTCTTCCGGTACTTCGCCATATTCGGTCAGTGGTAGTGTTCTGGCGAACTCAGCGTCGAAGCTACTGACCAGTGCCCCACCCCGTTCGGCCGTTTCGGTATGCGTTCGGTACCAGCCGATCCCGGCCATGAAGTTGTAGCAAAGCAGGTTAATATGCAGTTCACCCATGTTGGTAAGCATCTGTCCGTACCGCTCTATGTCCTCGTCGCGGCCGTCCAGACCGAACTTAATCCGGCTCATGTCAAACTGGTCGCCCTCCAGTCCAATTAACTCAAAACCGGCATTGGCAAAGCGATCCTTGGCCCGTTTCAGTGCATCGAACGCATACGGTGGAGCATCGCCGGTCAGGTCAGGAGCTAGTTTGGCAATGGCGTATCGAACGCCCATTTGCCGCACCAGAGTAGCCTGTGGTTCGGTTGGATAGCCGAAAAAGAGGTACGAAAGCTGCATAAAGATCAAGCTGCGTTTAGGGCTCCAGTTTACCTATTCGTTCGTTAGACGGTGTATAATCGCTCATTTGCCAGGAGGCCGGTTGGCGACCGGTTCTGCTAGCGTCTTCATCTCCTCGTCTGTTAAAGCCCGGTCAAAGACCGCCAGTCCACCGATTTGTCCTCTGAACCGATTACCCATACCCGCTTTGAGCAACACCGCTCCGACCGTGAAATCGGAGCCGTTGTTGCCAATGCCTTCACTATATCGGTATGGGTTTTTGGATTGCGTCAGTCCGTTTGGGTAGCCATCGAAACCAGTCGTATGATCGATTAATTCGGGTTCGCGGGGGTCAAACACCCCGTTCAGAAACGACTTGATTTGCGCTCCGTCGTACGTAAATGCTACGCAAGTCCACTCATTGGCCCGGACAGTTTGCTTACTGGCCGAATAGTCGATTGAATACGGGAAAGGGGGCGTGGGTTTACCAGTCAGGGAAACATGACCGCACACCTGATTGCGCCCATTATAATGCGGCAACGACACAAACAGGCCGTACTGACGTTTGCCACCGTCCTTGTATTCATTCCACATTCCGCCCACAAAACCCGTCTGTTCACCCGTCCACTTTACCCAGGCGACTACCGTAACGCCCTGACTTTTACCATGAATATTGAGCCGCCCCGTTTCGGAATTAGGTAAAGAGAGGTACGCATCACCGGTAAACAGAGTTGAATAACCCGACAGGGGGCCTTCGTTAATTCGTGCCAGCGTACCGTCTGTTTCCTTCAGCGGGAATTCACTTACCCCCCTGGCCTTTCTGTTCTGCCCCTCGGCTTCTTTGAAATCCCACAAAGCCACCAGATTGGGCATTTTAAGCACCCTGGTCGTGAATGGGTCAGCATCAACCGGCTCTTCGTTGCGGAATGAAGAAGTGAGTACAATAGTCATCAGTAAAAAGAGGATTCGTGTCATTCGTTAAGATGCAAAGACAAACGGTTTCGACGTAGACTGTTCAAGCGCTTAAACTGACAGGTTGATTGGTTTAGACAATCCCAGACTTGCCCGGTTAGAGCTGTTTGGCCTTTTTCAGGGACCCGTTGAAGCCAAGATGAACCCGCGCAATCCATGGATACGTGTTTGCTGCCTGGGCATTTCCGGTCACAATCTTGACCGCGACAGTTCCGTGCGGTAGCACCGGTACAGCGTACGTGTACTTATCAATTGAGTTGTCTTTGTTTCCTGAAATCTGGCTTGGATAGGCTAATCGATGACTTTTAACAACTAATCCCTCAGGTAATGGATTCCAGACGGAGCCATCGGTCGAGTAGAGTAGATTAACACTATCCACCTTGTCGCTGAACGCGATAACGTCAATCCATGTCAAGGTATCGGCACGATACACCAGCTCGCCAGAATCACTTCCTGCGGCTCTTTCCGCCTGGAAAAAATCTTCTTCCGTTTGTCGAAGCCGGGGCCATGATTCGGCGCTGATCCTAAGATTTTCGGAGTGAGCGTAGGCTAATGAAAAATCTTTTAGATTATCCATCACCATCCGGTTTGCAGGTGCCAAAGGGCCTATTACGTTCGAAACGGGTGAAATGCCAGCCTCGTTTTTACCTTTGATTCGGTAATAATAGGACTTGCCCGGAACGGCGCTTGCATCGGTAAACAAGGGGTAAAAGTATAGGTCGTAACTAATGTCCAGATCGCCACTGATTGTTTGCCAGGGGCCTTTTAAGGAAGTGGCCCGTTCTACGATATAGTGTCTGGCTCCGGGCGAACACCGCCATTTTAACGCTATGGCATCGCTCCGTAGACTGGGGTACAGATACGGCGCATCCGTCGGGGCGGGTAGTGGCGGCTCCTTCTCCCCTCTGATTTTATAGCCGTATGACCGGATCAACATCAGGTTTTCCCGCTCGTTGAAATAGTCGCCACTATCAAATCCGGGCCAACGGCTACCTCCCCATGAATACGAATGGAATAGAGCGTGTCCGCCAATGCCACCGCTATACTGCGGTTTCATCAGACTCCACAGTAACGCTCCACTCACGCCCGTGTTATACACCTGTTCCAGCACATCTTTGAAACCGTCCAGCCGCTGAAACTCATCAAGGATCATGGGACGCTTCCCTTTGCATTCGTTCCATAGCTCGGTTACGCTGTTGCGGTAGTTGGGGTACTGTCGGGTTTTTACGATGTCTATATTCTTATTATTCGCCAGGACATCGTTCACGTTTTCCTTCATCTGCTGCACCCCATTGGCCCGACGTGGATCGGCAATCAAATGATTGGGGTCAATGCTTTTCAGATAATCAGCCATCTCAGCGATCCAGCCTCCTTTATCGTTGGGCACTTCGTTACCAAATTCCCAGGCCATAATCGCCTTGTCATTTTTATAAGTTACCCCCGTAAACTGATTTTTCCGATTGGCAAACGTCCGCAGCAAATCCTTGAAACCGGCTTTAACGGCGGGGGTCTGGTAGTAATCGCCACCTCCGTAGAGCTTACTAAAATCGGCTGTGGAACCCCAATATTTGTTTTCTTTAACCAGGCAAAGAATCACCCTAATTTTGTGCTTATTACACAATTCCAGCATCTTATCGATGCGTCTGAATGCGGTCTCATTGTAGGAATTAGGCCCCGTAACCAGGGCTTCATATTCTCCCGAACCATCCTCAACCGTGATTCCCCAGGTTCGAATCACCGTAACGCCCATTTGAACCATATCCTTAAAATGGGCTTCCATTTCATAGGAAAGTTCTATAGGGTCATACACATAGCCACTCGCCGGATTCGTGTTTTTATAGCCATCGTAATGCCCGTTGATGGTTGGCGTGTTTACCGATATAAACCTGAAAACGCGGTTGCCATCCATTAACTGGTCGTCCTTCCTGGTGATAAAATGAGTGAAGTCGTCTCCCTTTGCAGTAAAGGCAACAAACACACTAATCACTATATAGATATACGCCACTTTTATCATAAAACCTTGACTATTAAACAAAAACATCAAGCAGGCATTTGTCCCAGAATAGAGTCTTGGGCAAAACGTATTCATTTGTTATGAACCCAATTCTTCCGTTGTAGAAGTGTAAAGAATCAGGTAGCCGAAAGCCTCAACCACCTGACCGCAACCAACCTATGTTGAAATTCTTACGGTGTAATCGTGTACGTAAACGTAGCGTATCCTTTCGCCACGCCAAGCCCCAGTTCAAACCCTTCCGTAGCCGCTGTCAGATTAATAATCACGGTTCTGTTAGCCGTCAGATTAGGATTGTTGAGGACTGTAAAATTGATTTCGGCCGAGTATTTACCGGCAGGAATCGTTACACTTTGCGTAGCGGGTGGCGTGTAATCCTGGCCCTGAATCGCTGTACCGGCGAGGGTAAAGTTTACAGTTACGTCTTTGTCGTATGGCTGGTTAACGTAAACTCGGGCCGCACCAGCCGCTACGGTTTTTCTGGCGCTGGTTGAGCCTAAGAGGTTGGCCGTCCCATCGGGCACCTTGTTAGCTATGTAAACTGCCTTGGGCAGTTCTTTATATACTTCCTCTTCGGTACAGCCCAGTAAAACCGTTACCAGTAACAGCAGGGCAATTCCGGCTTTGATTCTATTTTTCATAATTTGGTAGGATTTAGCCTTGGCTTAATAGCCAGGGTTCTGAACGAGGTTCGGATTGAGTGTCAACTCGTTGGCGGTGATGGGCCAACGCAGCCAGTTCGGATTGGTTTTACCCGTCACAGCGGCATAACGTCCGGTCCGTTTCAGGTCGAAATAGCGCTTTCCCTCAAAAGCCAGCTCCAGGAATCGCTCGTTCTCAATGGCCAGACGAACATCCGCCTGCGAGACAGCCGTCGTTGCTGGCAGACCCGCGCGGGTGCGAATCTGGTTCAGCAACAGAATAGCATCGGCAGTTTTGCCCAGTTCATTTAGCGCTTCGGCCCGCATCAGAATTACGTCGGCCAGGCGGTAGATGACCTGGTTGGCATCAAAGAACCGAAGCGCATTCTGGTTCGCCAGCGTTCCCTGATATTTATTGATGTACTCGGTATTTGGATCGCGATAGGGAGCTCCTGGTGTTCCCGTATTTCGGACGGTTACCGGCCCGCGCACATCGGCTGGCACGTAAGCATTCAGGAGTTTAGCCGAGTATTTAAGCGTCCAGTTTCCGCCAGCATACCCCGTACCGCCGAGCGGTAGAAACTGGTTTACCAAAAAGTTATTGTTGCCTTCAAGGTAGGTGTTATTAAGCTGAACTTCCCAGATCGACTCGGCCGTATTTTTGTTAAAAAATATCGTTCCGAAGTTAACTCCCGACACCAGCGCATAGCCTGCCGGACTGCTGATCACCTGCTGAGCCGCGTCGGCCGCCTGCTGGTATTTCTTCTGCCACAGATACAGGTCCGTTAGGGCTGATCGCACGGCCCCCAGTGATGCTTTGCCCTTCAGTTCAACGGCAGACGTAAACGGCCGGTCGGTCAGGCGCTTTTCGGCTTCTTTCAGGTCGGCTTCCACTTGTGCGTAAACCTGCTCGGGTGTGGCCTGCTTAGGCAAAAAATCCTGCTTTAGGCTTTCATACGGTTCCAGAATTAAAGGCACATTATCGAACGTTCTGACCAAATAGAAATACGCCATCGCCCGCAGGAAATAAGCCTCCCCCAGAATGCGCTCTCTGCGATTATCTAACCCAGCGTCAGCAATGTTCGGCACATTCTTCAGGACGCTGTTGGTCCGTTTAATAGCGTTGTACATGATGTCCCACGACACAAATCCATTGGTAGCGTTCAGATCACCATTAACCAATTGCTGTTCGCTCAGACCTGACCGGTCAGTCACGGCAAACAGATCCGTACGCCCATCGCCCCAGAATACGTAACGGTCCGGATTCTGGAAAGCATCGTAACAGGCATTGATGGCCACGTCGGCATCGGCCGCCGTTTTGTAGAAGTTGGTCGCCGTAATACCGCTCGGATTGACCTGCTCGGTTACATTCTCACAACCCGACACGGTCATCAGCGACAAGGCCAACAGGGCGAGTAAGTGTATTTGTATAGTTTTCATAAAGGTGGTTCGTAGAGTTCCGGATTAAAAACCGAGGTTAACACCAAAAAGGAAGGTCTTGTACTGCGGATAGGCAGCGTAATCGAAGCCCAAATCGGTTACGCCCCCGCTGCCGCCGTACGAATTAGCTTCTGGGTCGATACCGGTATAGCGCGTAAACGTGAACAGGTTCTGGGCCGTAGCATACAACCGTAGGTTACTGACGCGAATCTTCTGGAGCAGCGCCGACGGTACGTTATAAGCCAGCGTTACGGTTTTGATACGTAGGTACGAGCCATCTTCCAGCCAGCGGGTCGACGTGCGTCGGTTACCACCGGGGTCGGTATGATCAGCGCGGGGAATATCGGTTACGTCGCCCTCTTTCCGCCAGCGGTTCCGGATGATCTTGGCCGCATTGGCAAACTGAAACATACTCTCGCTGACCGTCCGGGTGCCGTTGTACACGTCGTTGCCGTAGGTAAACTGAGCCAATACGTCCAGTTGGAAGTTCTTGTACTGAAGGTTGTTGGTGAAACCACCGGTAAACCTGGGCAGGGCGTTACCAATCACAACGCGGTCGCGGTCGTCGATGATGTTGTCGCCGTTCTGGTCAACAAACCGCATATCGCCCCCCCGAAAGATGTATCCAGTCGCGTTGTCGGCGCGTAACTGACGTTCATTCTCGGCCGAGGTCGCGTAAATACCATTGGCTTCCCACCCGAAAAAGGCACCGATGGCCTGACCTTCCCGCAAGAGGTTGAACGTTCGGGCTTGTCCAAAGCCAGTGCCGCCCCGGGTGTTGATGATGTCCGTGCCGTTGTAGAGCTTAATGATCTTATTCTTATTGAAGCTGATGTTAAAGTTCGACGTCCAGCGGAGCGCAGGCCCGTCGACATTGATCGTGTTCAGGCTGAGTTCTACCCCCCGGTTCTCGGTATTCCCGACGTTTTGCAAGGCACTACCGAAACCCGATGTTGATGGTAACTGGACGTTCAGCAGCAGATTGCTGGTCCGCTTGAGATACACATCGGCACTGAAACTCACCCGCGACTTCAGGAACGATATGTCGGCTCCGAGGTTAAACTGATCCGTCGTTTCCCATTTCAAGTCGGGGTTTGCAATAGCCGTGGGACCGACGCCGTTTTGTCCGACGTAACCTTGTCCCGTCGCAAAAGCCCCCTGGCTGGTGTATTCGCCGATACCCCCCTGGTTACCCGTTCGGCCGTAGCTGGCGCGGATCTTGAAATCATTTATTGATTTAGCCAGGTTCTCGAAGAATGCCTCCCGACCCACCTGCCAGCCAATCGAAGCCGCCGGGAAGAGTGCATAGCGGTTGTTGGCACCAAACTTCGACGAACCATCCTGCCGCAAGCTGGCCTCCAGGTAATATTTATTGGCGTAGATATAACCGACCCGACCAAAGAGTGACGATAGCCCATTGGTCCGTTTGGATGAGGTAGCAGCTGTCGGCGTCGAGGCAGCGTTGAGGGTTTCGATACTGTTGGTGCCGTAATCCCGGGCCGCCATAAACGTACTGGAACGCGTATTTTCTAACTGGCTGTAACCCAACAGGGCCGTTAGGCGGTGTTGACCAAAGAAGGTTGCGTAATTAAGCGTATGCTCATAAATCCAGTTGACGTCATCTTCGGTGTTTGTACTACCATTAGCAACCGTACCCCGACGAGATGTGGACGGCTGAAAGAAGTCGTCCCGTTCGTAGACTAAATCGGTTCCCCAGGAAGTCTTGAAATTTAGACCCGGTAGAATTGTGAATTCGGCAAAAGCGTTGGCCAACAGGCGGGTTTTGGTTTTCAGCCGCGTTTCCAGATCTGGAACGGCAACCGGGTTGAGTATCCCGGAAATATCCTCCAGAAAATACGTGCCGTCAATGGCGCGAACCGGGTTAACGGGCGCTTTGAACAAAGCTGCCTGGAATGTACCGCCCTCGTTTTCGGGCGTTCCGTTCGTAAGTCCGCGGGTGAAGTTGATGCTGGTGCCCAGCTTGAGCTTGTTCGAAGCCTGATAATCCAGATTCAGCTTTCCGGTATAGCGTTTATAGTCCGTAAAAACGAGCGCTCCTTTTTGATTCAGTAGCGCACCACTCAGGTAGAACTTCAGTTTATTTTCACCCCCCTGAACAGCAATTTCATAATTATCCATCGCCCCTGTCTGAATGACTTCATCCAGCCAATTTGTATCCGAGATCCGGCCATTGCCGCCGATAATGCCATTTTCGGGAAGCACAAAGGCGTACAGGGACGTAACGCCCGCCCCGTTTGCCCGCTGCTCCTGAATCAGCTCAATAAACTCAGTGGAGTTCATCAGTTTGGGCAACCGGGTGCGGTCAACCTGCTGAATTCCTTTATAGTAATTGAAGTTGATCGACGCTTTCCCGCTTTTGCCGCGTTTGGTCGTAATCAGAACAACCCCGTTGGCAGCCCGCGACCCGTAAATAGCCGAAGCTGCGGCATCTTTCAACACTTCAATACTCTCAATATCGTTGGGGTTGATATCCGACGTACCTCCTTCAAACGGCAGGCCATCCACGATGAATAGTGGATTGTTACCGGCATTGATAGAGGTAGCCCCCCGCACCCGAATGGTCAGGTTACTCGCCCCTGGCGCGCCCGTATTGTTAACAATCTGCACGCCGGCCGTACGGCCCTGCAACAGGGCCACCGGTGAGGCTACCGGCAGATTCTGAATATCCTTACCACTGACCGACGAAATAGCCGTCGTTACGTCCCGGCGATCTTTGGTTCCGTAGCCAACCACAACCACTTCATTCAGCGATTTATTATCTTCTTCCAGCGTCACGTCAAGTTGGGTGCGCCCTCCTGGCTTCATGCGTTGCGTGATATATCCGATGTAGGAAAAAACGATCGTTGCCGAAGCTGATGGTATACTAATCCGATAGGTGCCGTCAGCCGCGGTAGTGGTACCAGTGGTTGTGCCTTCAACCGAGACGTTAACCCCTGGAAGCGCTTCGCGTCCGGCATCCGACGTAACTCGGCCAGAAACCGTAATTGACTGCCCTACTACAACCCTCCCGACAAGAAGTAGCAGCCACAGACACGAATAGTAGATCAATTTCGTCATGGGTTTAGAATTATTTATATTTTATAATATAAAACTAAAATTGATAATGATTTAATTTTGATTTATATTTATGAATAAAGCAAGTATTAGTAAAACTTTTTCTTACAAAAGTCTTAGCTTGATAAATATGCATTGAAAGAATCTTTAATTGAGAGCTTCTATTTGGCCAAAACCAATGTTTCTTCAATTTTCTGTAAATTTTGAGAGTACTTAAAGTCTTTTTATTAGAACTATTTATAATTTTATATTATAAAAGTATATAAACTATGATTCAGGTCATTAACAGAGCATTTGATATTCTTGAATACGTCGCTATTGAACCGACTCGCCCGAAATCGTTGACGGAGGTAGCCGAAGCCGCCGGTCTGAACCAGGGGACCTGCGCCAACATTATGAAAACAATGGTCAACCGACGTTATCTCGATCAGGCTGGCCCTAAAAAGGGGTATTGCCTCGGATCACGAGCCTACTGGCTTACAGGCAACACGTCCTACAGGAAAGACATTTTAGAAGCAGCCCGACCTCCCATGCTTCACCTCTCCAGACAGCTTGAAGAAAGTTGTTTGCTGGCGGTTCTGAATGGCGATCAGCGGCTGATTATTCACCGCGAGCTATGCGACCAGCCCCTGCAGGTGCAAACCGCCGATGAAAAACATGCTTACGATTCGGCATCCGGGCGGTTACTAGTCGGTACGCTACCAGATGCAGAGCTCGTTAAATTTAAAAACCGCTACGGTTTACCAACCCCCGATGTGTGGGAAGAAGCCGCCAGCGAGCCCAAGTTCTACGCGCAGGTTCAGATTATTCGGGATCGGGGCTATGCCTATCAAGAGAGTTTACGCCAGGTTATTGGGTATGCCGTACCCGTGTATCGGCAGGAAGAGATAATAGCCAGCCTCAGTGTGTATTTGCCTATGTACCGGCATACAACCGAAAAAGCCAGCTTGGTTTTAAACAGCCTCCGCCAGGCCGCTGAACAAATCAGTAACGAATTGACCCCAAAAATCTGAGTATACACGCTATTGCCACAGCGTAGCATTGACAGGGACTAGGATTAGAATATTCTAATTTCCTTGCAATTTATGCATATTTTTGATCTGAAGAAGGGTGACTACTCATACCAGTTAGTCACTTCGTTCAAGATCTAGTATGCATTATCTACCATCCTGTCCGTATCGTCGCCGGTTTATTCAACAAACGCAGTCAGCTTTTGGCTGGCTGCTCCTAGCCGGTTTGTGGGCATACCTGACGGGATGCACGGACACGAAAACCAAACCAGCGCATCGGATTGGGTTTTCGCAACGCACCGGAGCCGATACCTGGCGCAAGACCATGCTGGCTAGTATGAAAAGTGAGCTGTCGTTTAGCCCCGAAGTTGACTTTATTGTCAAAGACGCCGAAGGCCAAAGCGCAAAACAGGTTGAACAGATTCAGGAGCTTATCGATCAGAAGGTTGACTTACTGATTGTTTCGCCGAACGCGGCCCGACCCGTGACGCCCATTGTTGAAAAAGCGTACCAACAGGGCATTCCGGTGATTGTTGTAGACCGGCGCACCGCTTCGGATCAATACACCGCCTACGTGGGTGCAGACAATGTCGAAGTAGGTCGCACAGCGGGCCTATATGCCAACTCCCTATTGAAAGGCCTTGGTAACGTAGTGGAAATTGGGGAGTCGCCGGGTTCTTCGGCGGACATTGATCGCCACCGCGGCTTTATGGAAGCCATCGACCAGCATCCGGGCATTCGGCTGGTGACGAAGCTGGAAGGAGACTGGGATAAGCAATCGTTTGCTAACAAACTTGCCCAACGGCTGAAGAGCCAGCCGGCTACACAACTCATCTTCGCGCAAAACGACCGTACCGCGCTGAAAGCTTACCGCGTCTGTGAGCGATTAGGACTTGAGAAAAAGGTGAAGATTATTGGAGTCGATGGACTACCCGGCCCGAATGAAGGCATCGACCTCGTCGATCGGGGTATTTTGAGCGCTACTGTACTTTATCCAACGGGTGGCAAAGAAGCGATTCGGACGGCCATTGCCATTCTAAAAAAGCAGTCTTTCAAACGCGAAAATCGATTGCCGATCACGCTGATTGATTCGACAAACGTGCGAATTATGAAGCTCCAGAACGAGAAGGTAATCGAGCAGCAGATTGACATTGAGAAGCAGCGGCAGCGCATCGACGATTTGAACCAGACGTACGTATCGCAGAAAAACACGTTGTATCTGACCCTCGCTAGTCTGCTGATTGTGATTGTTCTGGGCGCTTACGCATTTTACCTGGCCCGACAAAAGCAGGCCGCTTATCAGCGACTAACCCAACAGAACGAGGAGATTCGCCAGCAGAAAGACCAGATCGAAGCCGTATCCAAACAAGCCAGGCAGGCAACCGAAGAGAAACTGCGGTTTTATTCGTACATCTCCCACGAATTCAACACCCCGCTCAGTCTTATTCTGACGCCCACCGAGGAGCTTCTTTCCCGAAGACATGTCGACGTACGAGAAGTAAGAAGTAGCCTGTCAATGATTCAGAAAAACGCTTACCGGCTACTGCGACTGGTTGATCAGATGCTCGATCTGCGCAAGGCGGATGCTGGTAAACTAGTGCTGCGAGCCAAAGAGGAAGACGTAGTTGCCTTTACCCATGACATCGTGCAGGACTTCCAGACGAAAGCGGACAAACTACGTATCGACCTCCGTTTCATGGCTGATTGCCCGGAAGTCCCTCTCTGGTTCGACCGGGAAAAACTGGACAAAGTGCTGTTTAATCTGCTGTCCAACGCCTTCAAGTACACACCACGGGGCGGTTTCATTCATATCCGCCTGAAAACGCTGGAACAGACTATTCAGATTCAGGTGCAGGACAACGGCGAAGGCATGACGCTTGATGAACAAAAGCGAATCTTCGACCTTTTCTATACCAGCTCTACGCATTTTACGCTCGGTAATGGACTGGGGCTGGCGCTGTCGCGGGAGTTTGTTACGTTGCATCATGGTGAACTAGACGTACAGTCTGAAAAAGGCAACGGAACTACGTTTACTATACAGCTTCCATTAGGCAATGCGCATCTGGACACAACTGAAATCAGCCCTGCGCCGGAATCAACTCCGATTTTGCCATTAGCTGACGAATGGACACAAACGTGGCCTACGGAGGCCAACGCGCCGACCAGCAAAGCGGGCACTTTGCTGGTTATTGAAGATCATGATGACCTGCGGCAGTATCTGGTGTCGCGGTTGAGTGACCGTTTCGAGGTAGTAGCCGAAGCGTCTGCAAAACAGGGGTGGGAACGCACGCTGGAAACAATTCCTGACCTGATTATCAGCGATATCATGTTACCCGGCGATATGAATGGCCTTCAGTTGACCCAGCGGGTAAAAAGCGATTTCCGTACGTCTACCATACCCGTTATTCTCCTGACGGCCAAAGGCCAGATGGAGGAGCGCATTGAAGGAACGCGGGCCGGGGCCGACGCTTACATCACGAAGCCGTTCCAGATGGCTTACTTTCTGGAAACGATCAACACCATATTGGCCAACCGCGAGAAGTGGCAGAAACGGTACACGGGTGATTACCTGGCTAAGACTGAAAACCGACAGGAAAAGAAATTTCTGAACGAATTGACAGCCCTGATTGAGGAGCACCTGACCGATTCGTCGTTTGGTGTAGAACAACTAAGTCGCGAGATGGGCCTGTCACGGGTGCAGCTTTACCGTAAAGCGCAAACCCTGCTAGGCAAGAACGTGAACGAATACTTCGTAGAAATCCGGTTAACAAAAGCCAAAGCGCTATTGGCGGAAACCAGCAAACCCATTGCTGAAATCGCTTACGAAACCGGCTTCAGTTCTCCGGCTTATTTCACTACATTCTTCAAACAGCATACAAACCGTACCCCATCGGAGTTCAGGAAAGCCCCAACAGTGAGTGTGTAAACCTACAACCTACTGGCAGTGTACATTGGGCTTACAAATTATCTTCTATAAGCCGTGCTTATGCAAAGCCCTGCGGCACCTGTAACAAAACTATAAATTGCTGTATCAAAACTGTAACTCTCCCCTTATCCCTCCAAATTAACTTTCTAATAACCAGTATTTTACAATAAAGCTCAAATTTGTAATTATCTGAATCATTTCCGTAAGCCTTCCTAGATATAGTAAAATAGCTTTGACTCATCAATTGACATTCTCCCTGTCGTTATGAGTCAACAACAACGCATCTTCTTCTGGTCGGTCACGGCCGCGCTGGGCGGTTTCCTTTTCGGCTTCGACACCGCCGTCATCTCTGGCGTTGAGCAATCGCTGCAAAGCCTGTGGGGCCTAAGCGTGTGGGAACACGGCCTTACGGTTTCCATCGCCCTGATCGGTACGGTCATTGGCTCAATGACGGGCGGCATCCCGGCCGAGCAGCTGGGCCGCAAACGGACCCTCTTCTGGATTGCGGTGCTATATCTGCTGGCCTCTCTGGGCACAGCTCTCGCTCCTAACTGGCCTGTTTTTCTGATTTTTCGCTTTCTGGGTGGTCTGGGCGTGGGCGCGTCGTCGGTGGCAGCTCCCATGTACATCTCTGAGATTTCCCCGCCTAAATCGCGCGGACGGCTGGTCGCTCTGTTCCAGTTCAATGTTGTGCTGGGCATCCTGATCGCTTACCTGTCTAACTTCCTGCTGGCCGACGCTGGAGCCGAGCCGTGGCGATGGATGCTGGGCGTTCAGGCGCTGCCCTCGTTGATCTTCCTGATTACAGTACTGAACATTCCTGAAAGTCCGCGCTGGCTGCTGCTAAAGAAAGGTAACGTTACCGAAGCGCGTGAGGTGCTGAACATGATCGACCCAGAGACGACCGAACAGACGTTTGTCGCCATTCAGGAGAGCAATCACCACACGACGGCCTCAGCCCGACTGTTTTCCGGGGAATATAAAACGCCCATTGTACTGGCAGTGCTGTTCGCGGTCTTTAATCAGGTATCGGGGATTAACGCCATTATTTATTACGCCCCGCGCATTTTCGAAATGACCGGTCTGGGTAAAAGCTCGTCGCTGCTGTCGTCGGCGGGTATTGGGGTGATCAACCTCGTATTTTGCCTGATTTCAATCAACCTGATTGACCGCTACGGTCGCCGGACCCTCATGAAAATTGGCTCGGTGGGCCTGATCGTGACGTTGGCGCTGGTCGCGCGGGCGTTCTACGTCGAAGACTTCAGCGGCATGACCGTTCCGATGCTCCTGTTCGTCTACATCGCCTTCTTCAGTTTTTCGCAGGGGGCGGTTATCTGGGTGTTCATCTCGGAGATCTTCCCGAACGAAGTACGGGCCAGCGGTCAGGCGTTGGGCAGTTTCACGCACTGGTTCATGGCTGCCATCATCACGTTCACGTTTCCGTACCTATCCGAGCGATTCGGTGGGGGGAACACCTTCCTCTTTTTCATGATCATGATGGTGCTGCAACTCGTGTTTGTGCTGCGACTGATGCCGGAAACCAAAGGCACCAGCCTGGAGAAAATTGAACGCACCGTTTTTGCCCATTAAAAAGGTATTCAGTATACTATTTACGGTAGGCTGACCCACGAGTGTTGCTCGGTGGGCCGGCGTCAGCCACCGTAGCGACGGACCGCCGTAGCGACGGACCGCCGTAGCGACGGACCGCCGTATACCGAAAACCATAAACCGAACACTCTTATGACACCAACCATTACCTGCTTCGGTGAAATCCTTTGGGACGTATTGCCGACCAGTAAACAACCCGGTGGCGCCCCCATGAACGTAGCCGCCGATCTGCGCAATTTTGGTCTCAACGCCAAACTCATCAGCCGCGTCGGCAGCGACGACTTAGGACGGGAGCTACTTGATTTCCTGGCTCAGAAAGAGATTCCGCTTAACCTGGTCCAGGTAGGTCAATCCCACTTAACGGGCGTTGCCAAAGCGAATATTTCCGATAGCAACGAGGTGACGTATAAGATTGTCCAGCCCGTTGCCTGGGATTACATTCAGCTGGAGCCGGGTCTACTCGACGTGGTCCGGCAAAGCGATTTCTTCGTCTACGGCAGCTTAGCCGCCCGGAGTCCCCAAACCCACGAGACCCTGCTGGCTTTGCTGGCCGTAGCACCCCGAAAAGTATTCGACGTAAACCTCCGCGCTCCGCATTACGACCAGGAAACGGTAGAAGAACTTCTGCACCAGGCCGACATCGCCAAACTGAACGAACACGAACTCGTTGAGCTGGCTGCTTGGTATGGCCACGAGCATGATCTGCACCAGGCTATGCGGCAACTTCGCGAGCGATACGGCCTCGACAAACTGTGCGTAACGCTGGGTGGCGACGGGGCCGTACTACTGGATGAAACAGGGATGCACAGTCAGATCGGCTTCCCCGTTGAGGTAGCCGACACCATTGGCAGCGGTGATGCATTCCTAGCCGCATTTCTCTACAAAACTCTGCAACGGGCGACTCCCCAAAAAACCCTGGAGTTTGCCTGCGCTACGGGCGCTTACGTAGCCACGCAACGGGGCGCAACACCTACTTTCTCTGAGGAAACGATCACTCAGCAAGTAGGAAGGTCGGCCGTTATTGAGGCACGACTTAGTTAGCCTTCCTGACCAATCTATCTTAAACCAATCCTTCTATGCTCATGAAAAACTACTTACTTGTTGTGGCGGCCCTGCTGATGACGGTGTCGCTGACCATGGCCCAGCGTACCATCACGGGGAGTGTCCTGGACGCTAAAAACAGAGAGCCGCTACCGGGAGCCAGTGTTATCATTCTTGGCACGACCACCGGCACTGTAGCCGACGCCAAAGGTAAATTCTCGCTCTCCGCGCCCCAAAGCGCGACCGGCATTGCGGTTTCCTTTATTGGCTATACGGCCCAGGAAGTATCCATTAAAAACGAGAGCGACATCACCGTCCTGCTGACTGAAGGTGGACAACTGGCCGAGGTTGTCGTGCTGGGGTATACCACCGCGCGTCGGCAGGACCTGACGGGGGCCGTCGCCATCATTGAACCATCCGTCACGAAAAATACCAGTTCGGGTAACCCGCTCCAGGCCCTCCAGGGACGGACGCCGGGGTTGTATATCGAAAAGACCGGAACGCCCTCGGGCGAAGCCAGCCGCATCCTGATTCGGGGGGCCAACACGCTGGGCAACAACGATCCGCTGTTCATCATAGACGGCGTACCGACCAAGCGCCCGCAGGTGTTCCAGAGCCTTAATCCGACGGCCATTCAGTCGGTGCAGGTGCTGAAAGACGCATCGTCGGCGTCGATTTACGGGTCTCGGGCGTCGAATGGGGTGATCATCGTCACCACCAAAAACGGATACAATACAGACGGTAAACTCGCCGTGCAGTTTAATACCAGCATTACGTCGCAATCCGAAAAGCCCGAGCGGTTTAAGATGCTGGGCTCGGTGGACCGGGGTCGGGCACTCTGGCGGGCCTCGGTGAACGACGGGGTTGATCCGGCATCGGCTTACGGCGAAATCTACTCGTTCGATTGGAACAAGGATTTTAAGAATCCGGTGTTGAACGGCGTTACGCCCAATCCGTATGTCGGCGGGAATCAGCAAGTGCCGTCGGGCAACACGGACTGGCAGGATGCGCTTTACAAAACCGCTTATGTGACGAACAACGACCTGACCGTTTCGGGGGGCACGAAAAGCTCGTCGATTATGGTCAACCTGAGTTACTTCAACAACACGGGCCTGGTGCGTTACACGGGTTACGACCGGCTGACGGGGCGACTGAACGGCCTCACCAGCAAATTTGACGGTCGTTTCAAATTAGGTGTCAACCTGCAAATGACCACTTCCCGCGAAACACCGGTCACGAACGACCTTGGTGGTGCGCCAACGCCTGGTCTGGCCGTTACGTTGGCTCCAACTATTCCGGTCTACACCAGCACGGGCGATTTCGCGGGACCCATCGGTTCGGGCTATTCGGACCGCAACAACCCGGTGTTTATGCAGTATATCAACCGCTGGGACAAAATCAACCGGACGTTCGTCTTTGGCAATGTCTACACGGAAATCGAACCGATCCGGGGCCTGATTTTCCGGTCGTCGCTGGGTATGGACAACGCACGCTATGGGTTCAAAAACATCGAGCAGTCCTTCCAGAATGGCTTCATTGCCCGCTCGTTGAATAGCCTGACGCTGAATACGAACCGGTTCCTGAGCCTGACCTGGACGAACACGCTACGGTACAGCTTTGGTGTTGGGGATCACCGATTCAATGCATTGGCTGGTGTCGAAGCCATCCGCGATAATTTAGACGATGTTGTTTCGTACCGGGAAAACTTCGCGGTGCAAACCGAAGACTTCTTTGTACTAAGTGCGGCTTCGGGTAATGCCAGCAGCACCGGCACCTCGACCGGCAGCCGGTTACTGTCGCAGTTTGCGCGGGTCGACTATAACTTCGGTGATCGCTACTTAGCCGCCCTTACCCTGCGCCGGGATGGTTCGTCGCGCTTCGGGGCCGACAACCGCTACGGTTTCTTCCCGGCGGCTTCGGTCGGCTGGCGTCTTGATAAAGAGGCCTTTATGCAAAACATAAAGGCAATCAGCAGCCTCAAACTACGAGCGGGTGTGGGCCGTATTGGTAACCAGGATATTGGCGATCTGGCCCGATTCGGTCTGTTTGAGCCGCGCTACGGAACCCTGGCGTCGCAGGTGCCGAACGGTCATAATAGCTTCTTTGATCAATATTGGAACGTAGGAACGGCCTATGACCTGAATGGAACGGGTTCGGGTACGTTGCCGTCGGGCTTTGTGCAGACGCAGGGACAAAACACGGCCCTCCGCTGGGAAACGACCGACGAACTGAACCTGGGGCTGGACTTCGCGTTCCTGAACGGAAGCTTAGCCGGCTCGCTCGACTTCTTCACGCGCGAAACCCGTGACATTCTCATCAAGCCGCCCGTAGCCGCGGCCGTTGGCGAAGGTCAGTTGAAATTCGTGAACGGGGCTACGAAAACCAACAAAGGCTTCGAGCTTTCGCTGGCGTATTTCGGCAAACCGATCGGCGATTTTACGTGGAACGTGTCCACCAATTTCGCCCGCTTCCGCGACCGCATCACGGTCTTACCCGAGGAGGTTCGGTCGGCTTTTGCCGGTAATGCGGTGACGACCATTCTTGGCCACTCACAGTTTGATTTATTCGGTTACCGAACCGATGGCCTTTTCCAGAGCCAGGCTGAAGTAGACGCCCATGCCCAGCAGGTCGGGGCGGGACCGGGCCGCATTCGCTACCGGGACCTGAACGGCGACAAGAAAATCGACGCGCTGGATCAGGAGTTTTTCGGAACGACGCTGCCCGCGCTCGAATATGGTACCCGGCTTGAGCTCGGCTACAAAAACTTCGATTTTTCAATCTTCGGTTCCGGGGTAGCTGGTCGGACCGGCTTCGATCCGTACACGTTCTACAACAACTTCATTCGGGGCCGCGAAAACGTGGGGCCGGGTGTTTTCGATGCCTGGACGCCCCAAAATACGTCGTCCCGTATTCCGGCCCTGACCTTGTCAGATGGCAACAACGAGACCCGCACATCGGACTATTTCAACGTAAATACGTCCTACTACAAGATTCGGAATGTGCAGTTGGGTTATACGTTCCCGAAAGAGATGATTGGTAAGATTGGGGTAACGAGCCTTCGGTTGTACGGAATGGCCGAGAACGTCATCTGGTTCAAGAGCAAAAGCTTTTTGGGACCTGATCCTGAACGGGTTGATATCAACACGGTTCCGGTGCCTCGTACGTTCACTGTTGGCCTAAATGTTTCCTTCTAAATCTAACCTTAATCTTACGATCATGAAAACGAAACTACTACTTTCATTCTTCCTCGTTGCGGGTGGAAGTCTGTTCACATCCTGCACCGACTTCCTAGAATACCAACCCCAGGGAACACTTTCTTCCGATAACGTTACCAGTGCTGGCAACGCCGATGCGCTCGTAACGGCGGCTTATGCGTCGCTGGGTAACGGCGAAATGATTGGGCCTATCGCCAGCATGTGGGTGTACGGCAGCGTTCGGTCTGACGATGCCCACAAAGGTGGGGGTGGGGTAGCTGATCTGGAAGATATCAACTTCTACGAACAGCACAATCTGACGCAGCCGCAGCAGGGTGGCGGCTTTTATCATCCGTATACCTGGGAGAACTACTACAAAGCCATCTCCCGCGCCAACGTGGCTATCCGATCGATTACCAACCTGAGCGAAACTGCTTTCCCGCTGAAGAAAGCGCGGTTGGGCGAATTACGTTTCCTGCGCGGCCATGCACACTTCATGCTGAAAATTCTTTTCAAATACATTCCGTACGTGGATGAAACCCTGTCGAACGATCAAATTCTACAGACCTCGAACCGGCAGTACACCAGCGATCAATTATGGGATAAAATCGGGCAGGACTTTCAGTTTGCCGTCGACAATCTCCCCGAAACACAGCCGGAAAAAGCTCGGGCCAATAAGTTTTCAGCGGCCGCTTATCTCGCCAAACTCCGCTTGTTTCAAGCTTATGAGCAGGATGATAATCACAAGGTTGTGAACATCAATCGGACGAAGTTAGAAGAGGTAGTCAAACTGACCGGCATAGTTATCAATTCCGGTAAGTACACGCTGCAACCCGATTTTGCCGAAAATTTCCTACCCGAATTCGACAATGGGGTGGAATCCGTTTTTGCGGTTCAGTATTCAATCAACGACGGGACAACGCTGGGCCGACTTAATTTTGAAACGGGGCTAAATTACCCACACGGTGCTCCGCAATACGGTTGCTGTGGTTTCCATCAGCCTACGCAGAACTTAGCGAACGCCTTCGCGACAGACGTAAATGGACTGCCTAAGTTTGATACGTACAACGACGGCATTATTGATTTCAAAACCGCTACGGTTGACCCCCGCGTCGATCATACCATCGGCATTGACGGTCACCCGTACAAGTACAACGCAGCTTCGCCGTTCAGCAATAGCTGGGTCCGTGATCCGGGGGTGTACGGTTTCTTCCAGAGCATGAAAGAGCAGCAGCTGGCGACGAGTTCGAGCTATAAAAAGCAGGGGCCATTCATCGGTACGTCGAAGAATATCGACATCATCCGGTACGCTGATGTTTTGCTTTGGCAGGCGGAAGCTTATATTGAACTGGGGCAGCAAGCTCAGGCGTTGCCGCTTATTAACAAAATCCGGGAACGAGCTGCCAAGAGTACAGGGCGCACGAAAAAGGCCGACGGCACTGATCCGTCGAATTACCTGATCAAGCCCTACGACGCGGCCAACTGGACGCAGGCGTATGCTCGCCGGGCGTTGCAGTGGGAACGCCGACTGGAATTTGCCACGGAAGGTCCACGCTTCTTCGACCTGGTCCGCTGGGGCATCGCCGAACCAACGCTTAATGCCTATTTAAGCAAGGAGAAAACCAGGCGATCGTTCCTCAGTGGCGCTAAATTTACCGCTGGTCGCGATGAATACTTACCAATTCCACAACGGGAGATTACCTTTACGAAAGGCTTGTACAAGCAAAATCCAGGATTTTAAACTTTCTCTGACAGGTTTTACAGCCCGGCGGCCGGGCTGTAAAACCTGTCAAAAAATAAGCATCATGTATAAAGTCACAATCCTGTCAGTCCTGATCGTAGTTACTTTACTGTTCATTGGTCAGACTGCGCACGGTCAAAAAGCGTCAGGACCTCACCGACCACAATATCATTTTTCGCCTAAAGCCCACTGGATGAATGATCCGAACGGGATGGTGTACTACAAGGGTATGTATCACCTGTTTTTCCAGCATTATCCCGAAGGCACAACCTGGGGGCCAATGCATTGGGGCCATGCTACCAGTAAGGACATGGTCCATTGGGAGGAGCAGCCCATCGCACTGTATCCGGATAGCCTGGGACTGATTTTTTCCGGTAGCG
The DNA here is from genome assembly GCF_042684525.1 of Spirosoma soli. Lineage (NCBI taxonomy): Bacteria > Pseudomonadati > Bacteroidota > Cytophagia > Cytophagales > Cytophagaceae > Spirosoma > Spirosoma soli. The sequence goes on from NZ_JBHULN010000001.1 coordinate 843,920, forward strand.
CCGTCGTGGACGTGAACAACACCAGCGGCTTCGGTAAAAACGGTCAGGTACCGTTGGTGGCCATTTTTACGCACCATAATATGAAGCTGGAAAAGTCGAAGCAGTCGAATCAGTTTCAATATCAGAGCATTGCCTATAGCCTGGACGAAGGCAAGACGTGGACCAAGTACGCCGACAATCCGGTATTGCCAAACCCCGGCATCACTGATTTTCGGGACCCCAAAGTGCGGTGGTATGCCCCCCAGAAGAAATGGATTATGACGTTGGCCACCAAAGACCGCGTTACGTTTTACTCGTCGCCCAACCTCAAAAATTGGACTAAGGAAAGCGAGTTCGGCCAGGAGATCGGGGCGCATGGGGGCGTTTGGGAATGCCCCGACCTGTTTCCGCTGGATGTCAACGGTAAGAAAGCGTGGGTACTATTAGTCAGCATCAATCCCGGTGGACCCAACGGTGGCTCGGCGACCCAGTACTTCGTGGGTGATTTCGACGGAAAAAGCTTCAAACCCTATTCCACTAAAACCAAGTGGATGGACTACGGCACCGATAATTACGCTGGAGTAACGTTCTCCAACACCGGCGACCGGGTGATACTGATGGGCTGGATGAGCAATTGGCAATATGCGAACGTAGTGCCGACCACTTCGTGGAGAAGCGCCAACACGGTGCCACGAGAGCTTGGTTTGAAGGAGGTCAACAAGGAGTTATATCTGACGTCCAACCCTGTAAAGGAGCTTGACGTACTGAATGAGAAAATAACCTCGCTCAACAACATAGCGGTGAAAGGAGATTACGACCTGATAGCCAAAACCGGTGGGAAAGCGGATCGTTTCAGACTGGCTCTTTCGGCTCCGGCGACCAATGATTTCTCAATCGTGCTGGCCAACGAACAGGGCAACGAACTGGTAATTGGGTATGATAAAGCGGCCAATGCGTACTACATCGACCGGACCAAAGCGGGTAAAACTGATTTTGAGAAAGGCTTCGGTAAGCGGCATACGGCCCCGCGTTTGTCAGCGGATGGTACGATTTCGCTCACGCTTCTGGCCGATGTGGCCTCTGTCGAGCTGTTTGCGGATAATGGCCTCACCGTCATGACCGACATATTTTTTCCAGAGAAAGACATGACCAAACTCTTTATCAAGTCGGCTACGGGTATTTCAATCACAAACCTGAAATACGCCAGGCTGGCGCCTTCTGTAGAAGCTGGACTTTAACGAGAGTAATGTATACCCATTTCGAGTAGTTACTGTTGTACGTTATAAAAGGAGGTCAGGTATAGGCTAACAGTCATACCTGACCTCCTTTTATAATAAGCGGGCAGAACACCTTGATTCCTAGCAGGCTAGCTAAGAGCTATTCTAGCTCATAATTAATCTTATTTTTTCTTTTCATTGTTCAAACGTACCTTCATCTTTTACGTTTTCAAGTAAACTTCATTACTTAATATGATCCAGACAAAGCTGATCCCACGCACTACCGAGGCCCACGAGCCTCCTATGCTTATAAAGAATTTGTTAGCGCAGTCGCTTAAATACGAGCCGCAACGCGAGATTGTCTACCGCGATTTGTTCCGAATGAATTACGTCGAGTTCAACCGGCGCGTTCGTCAGCTAGCAAACACCTTAACCGATTTAGGCGTCGGTCCGGGCGACACTGTTGCCGTATTCGATTGGGATAGTCATCGCTACCTCGAATGCTTTTTCGGCGTCACGAGTATCGGAGCCATTTTGCATACGGTGAATGTACGCCTGTCGCCCGCGCAGATTTTATACACCATGAATCACGCGCAGGATAAAGTCGTTCTAATTCATGAAGACTTCCTGCCCATCTTAAACGCCATTAAAGATCAAATAACTACGGTTGATACGTATGTCCTGTTAAGCGATAAGGTGTATGCCGATCCGAATGCGGGCGGAGACGTACCAGCAGGTTTTTCGGGCGAGTATGAAGCGTTGGTAAAAGGCGCATCTGACCAATACGAATTTCCGGATTTCGACGAGAATACCTGGGCCACTACCTTTTATACAACCGGAACGACGGGCAACCCGAAAGGAGTTTACTTCTCGCACCGACAGCTGTTTATGCACACGATGGGTCTACTGACGTACATAATTGGCTACGAGGCAATGTCTTTCAAAGGCTCATCGGACGTGTATATGCCTATTACGCCCATGTTTCATGTTCATGCCTGGGGATTTCCGTTTCTGGCAACTATGATGTCGGCCAAGCAAGTATATCCTGGTCGTTACGAGCCAGAATTGCTGCTAAAGCTACTCATCACCGAAGGCGTGACTCTCTCCCACTGCGTTCCGACGATCATGAATATGCTCGTCAATAGCCCAGCTGCGCAGAAGTACCGCGAGAACCTCAGCCGCTGGAAAGTGCTGATTGGCGGGTCGGCCCTCACGAAAGGTTTAGCGAAAGCCGCCATGGATTTGGGAATAACTATCTCGCAAGGGTACGGCATGTCGGAAACGGCTCCGGTTACAGCAATCGTTTATCTGAACGAGCAGGAAAAGCAACTCCCAATTGACGAACAGATTGACTTACGCACCCGAGCAGGGCGGGTATCTCCCTTTGTTGAGATGCGGCTGATGGACGATGACGGCAATTTTGTACCACACGATGGCCAGTCCCTCGGCGAAATTGTGGTGAAATGCCCATGGGCTACTCAAGGGTACTATAATGATCCTGAGCGTGCCGCAGAGCTCTGGAAAGGGGGCTGGCTTCATACCGGCGACGTAGCCAGCATCACGCCAGACTATTGGGTGATGATTGCCGATCGAACAAAGGACGTTATTAAAACAGGTGGCGAGTGGGTGTCTTCGCTCGATATGGAAGATGCCTTATCGCAGGTAGAGGGCGTGGCTGAATCAGCAGTAGTTGGCCTGCCCGACGATCGATGGGGTGAGCGTCCTCATGCACTCATTGTACAAAAACCCGGTTTTAACCTGACGGCTGATAGCATTAAAGCCGGTTTGCAAGCAAAGGTTGAACAAGGAGAACTTCACAAATGGTATGTCCCGGATCGCATTGTTTTTGTGCCGGAGATTCCTAAAACCAGCGTTGGTAAAATTGATAAAAAGAAAATCAGGTCTGAAATGAAAGATCTAATCTTAGGAACCGTCGTATAATTGTTGAAATACAGAGCAAGGAAAGTTGACAGATAATACTATTCTCCAGGGGATATATTTGTCAACTTTCCTTTGTTCATTCCAGTATGACATTATGACTCGCATTGGTCTTCTTTCGGATACACACAGTTATCTTGATCCCCAGGTTTTCACTTATTTTAACGATTGTGATGAAGTATGGCATGCTGGAGACGTGGGTGCACCAACTGTTACCGATCAGCTTAGAGCCTTTCGGCCATTGAGAGTGGTTTGTGGCAACATTGATCAAGAAGCTAGTAATCTACCGTCGCACCAACGGTTCACTCTTGAGGGACTTGACATTTGGATGACCCACATTGGCGGTACGCCACCTCGGTATAATACCACTGTTCGGCCAAACCTACAACTGAACACGCCTGATATTTTTATCTGTGGCCATTCGCACATCCTTAAAGTTACCCGCGATCCGGCGATCAACAATCTCCTGTTTATCAATCCCGGTGCTGCTGGCAAAACAGGATTTCACCAAATGCGAACTGCTATTCGCTTTTCGCTCGACATGGGTCGTGTCACAGACATGCAGGTCATTGAGCTAGGCAAAAAATAAAGCGGGTGAAAATCCGCACCTGAAGGCTTTTGTAAGCGTATCAGGTGCGGATTTTCACCCGCTTTATTCATTATTAATTTACAGCGGCAGCGATTCGGGCTCGGTTTCGGCAGGTTTTGCTTCCTTACCGATCTCTTCTTTCACCTCTTCAGCTACGCCTTTGTTTTTATACGCCTGGTAGACTGTTTCACGCTCGAATGGGCGCTTACCAATCAACCGCACCAGATCGTTCTGGTAAAGAATCTCTTTCTCAAGCAATTCTTTAGCGATAACCTCAAGTGCTTCACGCTTTTCGGTTAACAGACCCTTGGTACGATTGTAAGCAACTTCAACAATCTTTCTGACTTCCTCGTCAATGTGCTTAGCCGTCTCTTCGGAGTAAGGCTTATTGAACGCGTAATCCGATTGCTTGGAGTCGTAGAACGATACGTTACCAATCACATCGTTCATGCCGTACATCGTTACCATGCTGTACGCCAGCTTCGTGATTCGCTCTAAGTCGCTCAACGCACCGGTCGACACCTTACCAAAGATCAGGTCTTCAGCGGCCCGTCCGCCCAGCGCCATACACATCTCGTCCATGAGTTGCTCCGTACGGTACAGGTACTGCTCACGAGGGAGGTATTGGGCGTAGCCCAGGGCGGCCACTCCACGGGGTACGATGGTCACTTTCACGAGGGGATCGGCATGCTCAAGGAACCAGCCCGAGACAGCATGTCCAGCCTCATGGTAGGCTACAATCTCTTTCTCTTCCGGAGAAATAATCTTGTTCTTTTTCTCCAAACCACCAATCACCCGGTCCATAGCGTCCTGGAAGTCCTTCATATCGACGGCTTCCTTATCACTACGGGCAGCAATCAGTGCAGCTTCATTACAAACGTTGGCGATTTCAGCACCAGCAAAACCTGGTGTCTGAGCGGCTAGCTCTTTCGGATCAACGTCAGCAGCTAATTTAATAGGCTTTAAGTGAACCCGGAAGATAGCTTCCCGACCAACAATATCTGGCTTGTCGATGCTAATCTGACGGTCAAAACGGCCTGGGCGCTGCAAGGCAGAGTCCAGTACGTCAGGGCGGTTGGTAGCAGCCAGGATAATAATACCTGAGTCGGTAGCGAAACCGTCCATCTCGACCAGCAGCGAGTTCAGCGTGTTTTCCCGTTCATCGTTGGCACCAGGCATAGAGCCACGTCCGCGCGAACGACCCACGGCGTCAATCTCATCGATGAAGATGATACAGGGAGCTTTCTCTTTAGCTTGTTTGAACAAATCACGTACCCGAGCGGCACCAACACCGACAAACATTTCAACAAAGTCAGAACCCGACAGCGAGAAGAATGGAACACCGGCTTCGCCAGCCACGGCCTTCGCCAACAAGGTCTTACCGGTACCTGGAGGACCAATCAATAAGGCTCCCTTAGGGATCTTCGCCCCAAGCTTGGTGAACTTGGTAGGGTTCTTCAGGTAATCGACAATCTCTTTAATCTCTTCCTTGGCTTCATCCAGACCGGCTACGTCGTTAAACGTAATGCGAACTTTGCTATCGGCATCGAACAGCGCAGCCTTCGACTTACCAATATTAAAGATCTGTCCACCAGGACCACCGGCACCCGACATGCGACCGAGCAAAAAGTACATAGCCAGGATCATGACGATCAGGAATCCCCATGTGCTGATAATACTACCAAAATCGCTACGTTGCTCGAATCGGTAATCGATCTTTTCGTTGTCCGGAACCCCTTGTTGCATGGTATCCAAGTCCTTCTTAAAGGTCTCGCCGGATGCAATCTGGAATTGAAAATGTGGGCCATGATTCGTACCGAAATAGGGTTTATCGGAAAATAATCCACGGTATTTAGGACTCTGTGCTGCTTGCTGGGTCAAGGTTACCTCGGCAACTTTGTCATTAACCACCACCACTTCGGCCACTTCACGATCTTTCACCATGCGCTCAAACCGTTTCTGCGAAATCTCACGAGTGGCTGAACTTTTGTTAAAGAAGGTAATGCCGAGGATGGCGGCAATCAGCAATGCAACAATCCACCCCTGAAAGTTGGGCTTGCGCGGGCCTCCACGGGGTACTAACGAATTTTTATTATTGTTTTCTGCCATTTCCTCAGGTTGTACAAACGGATTTCAAAGGGTAACACCATTTCACAGTTGAATGTTTCTGTTGAGAAATGGTTGGGATAGACGGTTAATCTATCCCACAAACGGCCTAAAGCAAGGAAAATATATACCTTACTTCTCAATTAATCTATAATCTAGTTAAGACACGGTTGAGAGTGCGCTTTCTTCAATCAGATGAATCTCGGCATCTCCCCACAACTGTTCGAGATCATAAAACGACCGGCGATCTTTTTTAAATACGTGGGCCACTACGTCCACGTAGTCCAGCAAAATCCACTCCCGGTTCGTCTTCCCTTCTCTATGCCAAGGATCTTGATGACTAGCCTTGTAAACTTCCTCTTCAACAGAGGTCGAAATAGCGTCAATCTGCGTGTCAGAATTTCCTGAACAGAGTACAAAGTAGTCGCAGATGGCGTTTTTAACATTGCGCAGGTCCATCACAACGATGTCCTGGGCTTTTTTCTCCTGCATCCCCCGAACAACAAAGTCCCGGATTTGCTCGGCTGTAAACTCATGGTTTTTGCTAATTCTCATGCTTTCGTTTTAACATTGCACGACAAGTTAATCAGCGGGTACCTTTATCTATAAGACTTGTAAGCCTAAGGCATCATTCATTAACTTCCTACTACTAAACTAAACAAAGTTTTGTACAAAATCCATCCCAAAACTCTTTTTTTCGGTCAAATAATCCAATACCTGCCAAGCTGTCAGTCAACTAACGACGAAGCGTCCGCTTTAATCAATCAACAAGAGCCGGCTGAGGGGTTGATTGTCGTAACAGATCATCAAACGGCTGGTCGAGGGCAACGAGGCAATCAATGGGAAGCTAAGCCAGGGCAAAACCTGACATTCTCGCTGATTCTGAAGCCAATGTTCTTGACAGCAAACGAACAGTTCTGGCTTAACATCGCCGTTTCGCTCGGTATCTATGACGCTTTACTGCCGCTTGTAGGCGATGCCTTGCGCATTAAATGGCCCAATGACATCTACGTCGGCAATCAGAAGTTAGGTGGCATTCTTATCGAGAACACGTTGCACGGCTATAACATCGCCTGGTCGGTAGCTGGCATTGGACTGAACGTTAATCAAACGGAATTCGGCTACTCAACAGCAACCTCTCTTCAGCTACAGGCTCCGTTGCCCAATGACTATGATCTCCCTGGTTTGCTTAGTCGCCTGTCTGAAACGTTAGAACACCGGTACTTGCAACTACGTTCAGGTCAACGCCAGGCTATGCGAGAAAACTATCTTCAATCGCTGTTTCGCTACCGGGAAGAACATTGGTTCCGGGCTGATGATAAACGCTTCCGGGCTGTTCTGACAGGAATTGACCCAATTGGACGACTAGTTTTATCAACCGAAACCGGGCAACGAACGTTTGACTTTAAAGAAGTGACTTTCGTTATAGATTAAATGAGCAACGAGGTTGTCGTTGACCGCATCCCACAATCAATGACAACCTCGTCAGTCAATACATATAACAAATAGCCGAGATTTACTTAGCAATGGCCTCTTCTACTGGATCGCCAATGCAGCCGCTGGGCTCAAGAATGCCAAGCAGGGCCGTAATGGTTGGCGCAATGTCATGAATATGGGTCCGGCGGAACGTTTGCCCCGGCTTTATACCCCAGCCGTACAGCAGAAAAGGCACGTGCGTATCGTAGGCATACGTTGTGCCGTGGGTTGTGCCCTTAGCGCGTCCTTCAAACCAGCCAGCCTGTTGCATCACGTAGAAATCGCCACTGCGATTCGGATGATAAACGTTACGGAACAGATTTAGCTGCACCTCGGGAAGTGCTTCCGCATTGAGATTATGCAGGTTTATTACGTTGATTACACCCCGCTGCTTCAGCAACACGCTTTGTAACAACTCATACACGTCCTGAATGGCAATTTTCTTCTCTGCAAACAGGGTGTGATTAAGGTATATCTCCTGATTGAAATACGACAGTAGCCACTGGCCTGGTCCGTAGGCTTTTTCGAGAGTAGCCTTAATAGCATCGCCAACTTCGCCATAGCTTTTTACATCGGCCGGAATTCGATATTGCTGCGAAAAACCAGGCACATCAGCAGCACCATGATCGGCGGAGAGAAACGCTAACCATTGGCCTTTACCAACCGTGGCATCGAGTTGATTGAGTAATTCCGCCAACTGGCGATCGAGCCGAATGTACTGATCTTCGGTCTCAATGGCGTGTGTACCGAACGCATGGCCTACGTAGTCAGGTGATGAGAAGCTAACACAAAGCAGATCTGTTACGTTGCGTTGCCCAAGCTGTTCGCCTTTCAACGCTGCCAGGGCGAATTCTTTGGTCAGTTCGTCACCGTAGGGGCTGGTACGCAGTACTTCATATTTACTGCTACCCGTCTGAACAATGAACTCGTGCGGGAAAACCGATTTAGGTTCGCCGGGTAACGTTGACTCATACGGCTCATCATCGGGCGTGCTTTCGGTGTACTGGTTCATAGCCAGCAAGGGCTGCCATTTCTGGCTTACGTATTGATCAGGTAGTTTACGGGCATTGAAGGTCTGTACCCACTGCGGCAACTCTTTCTGATAAAATGTGCTGGAAATAAAATTACCATCCTTTGAGTCGAACCAGTAAGCACCGTTTGCCGCATGACCAGCGGGCAATATGGCACCACGGTCTTTCAGGGCAATGCCGACTACCTTAGCCCGGCCATCAGTAGCCAGCTTAAGCTGATCGCCAATGGTAGTAACCAACATGTTGCGGGGCGACATTTTGCCGGCCGTTCCGGTGTTACCCACTGTAGTAACCGTCGTGTCTTCGGCGCAATACATCAGTCGGCCAAGACGACGATCATAGAAGTCATTACCCACGATACCGTTCAACGCCGGAGCCGACCCTGTATAAATGGCAGCGTGGCCTGGACCGGTATACGTAGCGGCATAGTGATAGTGATTATTTCGGGCATTGAAGCCACCATCCATTAATCGTCGAAAACCACCCATACCAAATTTATCGTAGTATCGATAGAGATAGTCATAACGCATTTGATCGACAACGATACCAACAACGAGTTTTGGGCGTGTTAACGTCGGCTGACGATTCTGGGACGATGCCGATTGAGACGTTACTTTTCTGGGTTGAGCCAGCGCTACTACGGTAAGCAGTGATAGCACCAAAAAGGAAAAATGCGGGCGCATGAAGCCGTTTTTTTGATAGTTGAGAAACGGCTGCAAAGGTACAAACAAATCTATGGCCTGCCGAACGGTGCTTAATGAAGGGAATGTGAAGATTGTGTTCTTGCCTATTTTTAAGATTAGTGCCAGTAAAAGCGCTTGCATTTACCTAACATTGATGTGCCCATTGGGTTGATTACTACGTAGCTCTTTCTGCTCACTGTATAATATATAGTATGATGATTCAAATTACTGGACCAGGCACGCTTTGGCTAACGGCTTTGCTGTTTTTCATTGCCATTTTCGGACGCTACGTTCTGTTTTCGCTGGGCTTTTGGTGGCTATTCAAAGTCTCGATGAAAGAACAGTTTGCGCACCGGGCGGTTCAAACGCGTCCTCGCAAACCTGGCCAGGATAGGCGGGAGATCGGGTGGTCGCTTCTCACTTCGTTGATTTTTACGGCTATCGCTATCGGTGTAATTTTAGCGTACCAGGCGGGATATACTAAGATTTATACAGATCTAAGCGCCTATCCTTTGCCCTGGTACCCAGCCAGCATCGTTTTAGTGATGTTTATTCATGAAACGTACTATTATTGGCTACACCGCTGGATGCATAAGCCGGGTGTATACCGTTGGGTGCATAAGACGCACCACGATAGTATTACCACTTCGCCCTGGACATCTTTCTCCTTTCATCCCATTGAGAGCACGTTGCAGGCAATTGTCATTCCGATCTTGACGTTTGTGCTTCCCTTACACATTTCGGCAGTGGGGCTGTTGCTGCTTATTATGACAGTATCAAGCGCCATTAATCATTTAAATACGGAGATTTACCCACGTGATTTCAACAGGCATTGGTTGGGCCGTTGGCTCATTGGGGCGACCCACCATAGCTTACACCATGCGCAGTTTCGCTTTAATTACGGCTTATATTTTACGTTCTGGGATAAGTGGATGAACACCGAAAGCCCAGACTTTCACAAGCTGTTTGCACAGAAAACAGGCGATAAAAAAGAGAAAAGGGCTAACTCTTAACTCAACACAATCTCTTTTTCAGCAAAGTTTATGCTAATCGTTTTTTTTAACTTTCGAAAGACGTCCAATCCAATCAATCCGTCAATAGGCAGTATAGCAGGTAGTTGCTGAGATAATATACGAACCGTATACTTTACTTTTTTTGTTCACTAAACACACAGCTGCTAAGCCAAGTTTCTCATTTACTCCGATCAATTGTATACTGCACCAGTTGATGTAATGACTGCCGGTAGCGTGAATCAGGAAAGGAATTAAGTAGCGATTGAGCGTCGAGAACGTAGCGATTCATAGCTTCGGTAGCGTACTCGATACCACCGGAGTTCTTGACAAACGTGATTACTTCGTTAACCTTTTTAGGGGTTTCACTTTCGTTCTTAATGATGTTGATGATCCGACGCTTCTCCAGAAAACCAGCTTTGTTCAGCGCGTAAATAAGCGGCAACGTCATCTTCTTCTCCTTAATGTCGATACCTAAGGGCTTACCAACTTCAGCCGTGCCGTAGTCAAATAAGTCGTCCTTGATTTGGAACGCAATGCCCACCTTTTCGCCGAAGCTTCGGGCGTTGTCAATCATTACTTTGTCGACGCCCGATGAGCGGGCACCAACAGCGCAGCAGGCAGCAATTAGCGACGCTGTTTTTTGACGGATTATCTCGTAATACACATCTTCGGTAATATCGAGCCGTCGCGCCTTTTCGATTTGTAGCAATTCTCCCTCACTAATCTCACGAACAGCCGTGGAAACAAGCTGAAGCAGTTCAAAATCGCCATTATCTATGGATAACAACAACCCACGAGACAGCAAGTAATCGCCCACTAAAACGGCTACTTTGTTTTTCCAAAGCGCGTTTATCGAAAAGAACCCACGGCGGTAGTTAGAGTCATCGACTACGTCGTCGTGAACCAGAGTAGCCGTATGAAGCAGCTCGATTAGTGATGCGCCCCGATACGTCGATTCTGTAATCTGTCCGCAAACACCTGCTGTTAAGAACACAAACATTGGACGAAGCTGCTTGCCTTTCCGTTTCACGATATAGTTCATGATTTGGTCGAGCAGCATCACGTCGCTTTTCATCAAGTCCCGGAATTTTTGCTCGAACAACTCCATTTCGGTAGCAATCGGGGCTTGTATATCAGCAACGGTAAGGGCCATGTTTCAATTGGTAGGTTAGTCAATAAACTAATAAAACAGCAAGTTGGTAAGTTGCTGACGTGAAAGGCTTATGCCAGGCTGGCGTCTGTCCTGTTGAGTAGCCTTAGGCACTGATTTAGTAGCTTACTAACCAAATGTCGGCAAGTATAACAAGGAAAGAGCAGACGGTGAAGAGCCGTTCAGAAAACGAAATTCGACATTCTGTAATTAAGGTTTGAATTCTTTTTGTTTAGTGTCTAAAAATCATCAATTTACTCCTATTCTGTGCCGTCAACTCATCGTCCATGGTTAATAACCCAACGCCACCACTACCTAAGTTCTCCAATCATACGTTACCTGCTCAACCACATAGTAAAGCACTTGTGCTAGGTGGTGGTTCATTAAAAGGTGCATTTCAGGCCGGCGCAGTCACGGCATTATTTGAATCGGGTTTCGTTCCCGACCAACTTTATGGCATTTCTGTAGGTAGCCTTAACGCTACGTTCATAGCCAATGAAGCCGCGCACCAACAGGCGCAATACGGACAAGTAGACTGGCAAAAAGTAGGCAAATACCTGATCGAGTTCTGGATTCGAAACATTACCCGACCCGCCGATGTAGCCGTCATTCGCTCCCGTTTTCGGATGGGCTACAATACGCTTATGAGCCGGTTTGACGGGCTGCTGGACAACTCACCTATTCAGAATCTCATTCGTAAAACAGTTGATCTGGAAGCGCTTAAAACGGGCCCTGTAAAAATAAAAGTGGGAGCTGTTGACATTATTGAAGGCGACATGCGCTACGCCGATGCCAATGATCCTGATTTTCTGGACTACATCTACGCCAGTAGTTCGCTGCCGTTTCTGATGCCTGCTGTACAGATTGGGGGCGATCATCGACGGGCCTTTTTAGATGGTGGTCTGCGCGAGGTAGCTCCCTTACGCGTAGCCATTGAAGACGGGGCAACCGAGATTGCCTGCGTCGCCTGCCATGCCAAAAAGGTGTATAACGAGAAGTTCAACTACCGTAATCTGCTTAACCTGGCCGACCGGGTAAAGGACATTACGGTTAATCAGCTGGTGAACAACGATATTGCCTGGGCCGAGCGCTTCGCCGAGCGGGAGCAGCTTCACAATCGTCAATTGCAGCTGACCATCATCCGCCCCACTGAGCCGCTTTCATTAAATCTAATGAAGTTTACCTCGGAGGATATTGGCAAACTGATCGTAGCGGGTTACCAGGCCGGTGTTGACGTAGTAAGTATGAGAAAGTCAAAGGGAGATGCGGCCGTGCTGCCGTAATCGGCAGCACAAATTTTGTTTATCTTTACTACCTAATCTTTTTCAACATGAGTACAATTGAGTTGCGCAGCAATCTGCACCGGTTAATCGACCAGATTGATGATGATGCCGTTTTAGAGGCTCACTTGACGCTCTTGAGCCGGGAAGTAAAACAGTCAACCGACTTCTGGGCTGAATTATCACCCGAACAGCAGGCTTCCATCGACCGGGGTCTGGCCGATTTGGCGGCTGGTCGCCGAAAGCCGTTTACCGACGTATTAGCGAGACTGGCTCAATGATCGTTTACTTTTCGGCCGAAGCCGAGAACCAGTTGGAAGAACTGGTAGCCTACTTAGGTGAACATTGGTCACAGCAGGTAAAAACCGACTTTCTGGCCCTCCTGTCAGAAAAGCTGGAACTGATTAGTCAAATGCCCGAAATGTACCGCAAGTCGGAAAAGCGGCCGGGCCTTCGGGAGTGCGTGGTTAATAGACAGACTATTCTTTATTACCGAATCTCAGCCGAAGATATTGAAGTGGTAGCCGTTTTATCCAGTCGACGCAGCCCCGACTTATAACTGTCTCCGATGACATTGGCAAACTGATCGTAGCGGGTTATCAAGCTGGTGTCGACGTAGTAAGTATGAGAAAGTCAAAGGGAGATGCGGCCGTGTTGCCATGATAAAAATAAATGCATTCAACTGCCTTCCCTTTTGAAGCCCACTTTTTCAAAGCAAAGAGCCTTTAACAAGCCTAGGTTCTAATAGCTTTGCCACTTGGTATTATTATCAACTCGAATCAATTCGTTGTCATTTATGACCCTAAACACTAAGCCGCTTGATAAGCCAGGTGCAGAACTGATAGTGATTTTATTTTTTGTTCGTTTGTAACTGCTTCTAAAGCCTGTATCTCCCCCACCTAACAGCATATCCACTCGTCTATCTGTGTTAAACGAAACACTTTCAGAACAAGTAAACTCAAAACCCTGATTAAGCTTGCGGCATTCAGCCTCACTATTATACAAATTATGTTTATAGCGCCTTACAACAGGGAATGACTCAACACTGCTGTTACAGCTTATTGTACTAATCAATACCAAAATGCGAGAAAAGGTCTGGTAGCAGGTTTTCATATTGTTAGAAGAGTTTCTCCATGAAGATCCTAGAAAGCTTAAAAGGGTTGTATCTGGTATTTCATATAGAAAAATCAAAACGCCCCGGCCAAGTTGGCCGGGGCGTTTTGATAAGAACTTAATCAAATTTTAGTTATGCGTAACAACTCCAGCCGAAAGAGAACCATTGCGACGTAAGCCACGTGCATACAACGTATATATCTTACCATTATCTAATGCTACGTTTGGCACAGTTAGAGCTGCAACAGACGTTGACGATATGTTAGGGGCCGTGTACACTTGCACAGTGTAAGTAGCCGCCGGTACTGGCGTGAAGTTGGCATAGTTTGTTACAGCCGTTCCCGAACCCACTGATGTAACGCGATACGCTCGGTTAAGGAACGTAGGCGTTACGGTGACCGATGCAGGTGCTGTTGGCACTAGACGTACTGAAACAGCAGGAGCGTCAGGAGCTAAGTGAAAGAAACGAACGTGTGCGTTGCCAGCGGCAGGAGCGGCTAAATTATCTGTAACGGTCAGAAATTGTGGTCCTCCAGGGTTTGTTCCATTTGTTGTGGTCGGACGAGGGCGGTTCAGCGTATCTGTTACAAACACCGTGTAGCTAGCGTTGGCAGATGCGGCAAAGTTATTCTGATTAGTAGCTCCAGCACGGAACAATACGTCATTGCTACCAAGTACACCACCAATTTGTCCTGAAGCGGCCTTGGCACGTAGCTGAACATTACCCACTTGAGATGGCACATAGGCTGAAGCCTGCCCAAATGCGATTGATTGTGCAGCCGGGTTGTTTTCAACAAAGAAATTAAGCGCCGGAGCTCCAGGAGCCGCGTTTACAAACAAGAAACGAGCCTGGTTTGTCGTGGGGGTTGTCGCGGGCTGAGCCGCTGGATAATCAGTGTCTTCACAACTAGTGAGTAACACCGCTGAAAGCAACAGTGCCGAAGTAACTGTCCCAATAAGATCTATATTTTTTTTCATGAAATCAGTGTGTTTTGTCTACGTTAAACGCTTAGAAGATGTAACGAGCACCTAGCTGCAGCTGCCAACGAGAAGATAAACCGAAGTTATTCACATACGTACTGGATAGCGCCTGACCTGGTGCTGCTTCAGCAAACGAGTAAATTGGCCGACCGGTAGTTACAGCCGTTCCTGTATTTGGCGTTTCGTAGCCCAGGAAGTTCAATAAGTTAGCCCGGTTGGTTGTTTGCGCTATACCCCAATTTGAGTTTAGCAGGTTCAACACGTTGGTTACTTCAGCCGATAATTGTAACGTATGACGTCGGCCGTTACCCGCTGGAACGTAAAAGTCTTGTAACAAACGTAAGTTCACCAGGTTTTGCCAAGGCAAGTAAGCTCCGTTACGCTCGGCATACTGGCCGCGACGTTTACTTAAGTAAGGATCTTGCTCAATGTAAGCATTTAGCTGATCCCAAATTTGCTGTGTAGAGCGGGTGTCCTGGGCGTTGGTCGTAGCCAGCACTATTTCACTCTGGTTACGTGGCACATAAATAAGATCGTTGTTATTAGTCCCATCGCTATTTGGACTACCTAGGTATGTGTACGAGAAATTACTTACGTTTTGCCCGCTGTAAGTAAGCGATAGAGTTGTAGCAAAGTTTTTCAGGTACTCGCGACGGTATTGAACGTAACCAACAACACGGTGAGGTATTAGGTTATTAGCATAAGACAAGTTAGGCAGATTCGGTGATCCAACCACTGGCTGCCCTGTATAAATTGTACCCGCCGTTGACCCTGACTGTGCGTTAATATCCTTTGAATCCGTATAGGTGTACGCAAGCGAACCTTCAAACCCATTAGCAAAACGCTTTTGGATCTGAGCCGTTAAGCTTAGAGCGTAGCCTCGGTTGATATTATCAAGAACTAAAGCCTGCACAACACGGTCGTTAATGCGACGGTCGAGTGGTGGGTTGATAGTTTGAGGTGGGTTCAAAAAATCACTACCCGCTACTGCACCAAATACTGGACGGCCATCACCCGCTAATGTACCTGCAGGGTTAGATAAGTTAGCATCACGAATATAGACAGCATTAATGTCTTTTGTATATATAGCGTCGAATGTAGCTACCCAACCACCTGGAAGCGACTTATCAATACCAAAACTAGTGCGCCATACCTGGGGAAACTTAAAGTTAGGTACTGTAGCGTTGATCGTAAACTGCTGTCCTAATGGCTCACCCACTGCTCCTGTCAACGAGGCAGGTACGCCCTGAGCCAAGGGATCAATACTGAATGGAATGTTAGCGTTAGAGGCTTGGTCTGTCCGAGCGATTGTTCCGAACAGCACACCGTTGTTGCTAATCTGATTCGAAATCCACACGAATGGGACTCGACCAGTGAAAACTCCCGTACCACCACGAACCTGTAAACTACGATTGCCAAAAACATCCCAGTTAACACCTACACGTGGTGACCAGAGAAGCGTACTGTTCGGCAGTTTTGCCACATCAATCTTTTCTCCATTATTAAATGTCAGTTGCTCAACTACTGTATTACGCAACAAGCCATTATCATTGAATGTCGGAATATCTACACGCAAACCAGCCGTTACTCGTAGGCGAGGTGTAACATTGAAGGCATCTTGTGCATAAAAACCTAATTGTGCAGAATTAAATCTGGCAATCGGCACAGCAACACCCGGAACCGCAGAATATATTTTTGTGAAGCCTAGTGGTGCATTACTTGGAGATGGGTTCGTTACGTTGTTGATAAAGTCATCAACACTCCTGTATGTATAGATACCGTTGATAGCAGGCGTAAAACCATTTTCAAATCGGTAGAATTCATTCGCCGTACCTATTGATACTGTGTGCTTACCGAGAAAAATATCAAAACGGTCATTCAACTGAATAATATCCTGATTGAGGACATTATTTGGTGTGAATGGGTCCGCGCCAATGCTTGTCAGGGTATTTCCTGTTACGCCAGCAATATCTACTGTCGGAAAAGTAGGCGTTTCTACACCACCACCACCTTGACGAAAGTCACGGAACGCACTATATCCTAGCTGTAAGTTGTTAGCGTACTTGTTACTGAACGTAGAGTTCAACTCAGCAATAACGGATTTCAAATTATTATTAATCCGATACCAGGTCTTTGAAAACGGAATCGTATTCACGTTGTTTTGACGACCACTTGGCGGGTTAACCTGGTTTGATCCGGAGTTGCTGGGCGGAACATCACTAAACGAATTCAACTGATTGTAGCGAATCGTCAATTTGTGCTTATCGCTAATATTCCAGTCAATTTTCACCAAGAACTTTGTGCTCTTATTAAGTGCATCAAACGGATTTAATGTACCCGGATCGAATGTCCAGGGTTTGTTAGTTCCGGTGGTAGTCAAAAACGTTTGCAGACGCTCTAAATCAGCAGCAGCTTGTGTTTGCTGAAACGGAACCCCGTTCGCATCTGAACCTCCTACTGGAAATAAAACGGCTGGAGTGGATCGTTGCTCCTGCTCAGCGTTAACAAAGAAGAATAGCTTATTCTTGATAATAGGTCCACCTAAACGAAAACCAGCGTTATAGAAACTGAAGTTTTGTTGTTGAGCTGCAGGTACATCGCTACCTCCCACCTTCGTACCAACAAAGCTTTGATTTCGGTAAAAGCCATACGCCGATCCTTCATAGCGGTTCGTTCCTGAACGAGTCACGGCGTTAACACCGGCTCCAGTGAATGAACCCTGAGTTACATCGAACGGAGAAATCGATACGTTCAATTGCTCAATAGCATCAATACTAACCGGCGTTGCGCTTGACTGGCCACCAGGCAGAGCATTAAGACCAAACACATTATTAGCAGTTGATCCGTCAATCGAGAAGTTATTATATAATTGTGAACGACCACCGAACGAGAAGCCAGGACCAGCCTGCGGAGTCAGTGTGCTTAAATCCGTGAAGCTACGTGACAAAGAAGGTAACCGCTCAAAGCTCTGACGACCGATATTAGTAGACGCCCCGTTACGGTCAGAATCAATGATAGAACCCCGCTGCGACGTAATAACAACTTCGCTCAGTTGCTGGCCTTCTTCGGCTAATTTGAAATTAGCAACAGTAGGGGTATTTAATTCGGCTGATTGGATGGTGCGTTTCTGCTCTTGAAATCCAACGAACGTTACGGTAATTTCATAAGGACCACCAATACGAACGGCGGGTAAATTGTAACGGCCTTGTGCGTTTGTTGTAATGCCATAACGCGTTCCTGATGGTGTGTGAACTGCCACCACAGTAGCACCAGGCAAAGCCTGGTCTTTATCATCGGTAACAACGCCGTTGATTGACGAGGTTGTTACCCCTTGCGCCATAGCTCCGCTCCCCATGAGCACGGCCAATAGCATACTGCCGAGCAACATGAATGCCGCCCGAAAATGCAGTAATTTTTTAGACATAGAAGTGTTTGATTTGGTTAGTATTTTTAAGAAACTCATACGGTTAGGTAACGCGTCAATTCGGCCGCAAAGATCGTTTAATTTTTCCCGGGTTACAAAGTACCTAATCTTTAAAAAGTACTACGCTGAGTTAACATTAAGGCCATATTCATGGAATAGATCAAAATGAGGCCATTTACGTACTATTCCTCTATGTTAAGTTTTTGTTAAGCCTGTAAAATCACCAGAACGGACCTAAAACTTTGACTGAACCATTACCTATATACGTACATCATTGGGCAGAAAACCCTCGTAAACTGTTTAGTTTCTCTCTTACTTTTGTGCTGTTATGATACCAACGGAAACGACCCCTATAAAGCTTACTCAATACAGCCACGGCGCCGGGTGTGGCTGCAAGATTTCGCCCAAAATTCTGGATAAGATCCTGCACACAAACGTTACGGCGTTCCAGCCGCGCTACGAAAATCTGCTGGTTGGCAACGACTCCCGCGACGATGCCGCCGTACTCGATCTGGGTAATGGGGAAGCCATCATCAGCACAACCGACTTTTTCATGCCCATCGTGGACGACGCCTTCGATTTCGGCCGAATTGCGTCGGCTAATGCCATTAGTGACGTGTATGCGATGGGGGGTGAACCCATCATGGCCATCGCTATTTTAGGCTGGCCCCTGGATAAGCTACCGCCTGAAGTTGCCGGCCAGGTACTCGAGGGTTCGCGTGCGGTCTGCCTTGAAGCAGGTATTCCCCTGGCGGGCGGGCACAGCATTGATTCGCCCGAACCAATTTTCGGGCTGGCCGTAACGGGTAAGGTACGCCTTGATCACCTGAAGCAGAATAACACAGCTACCGAAGGTTGTCGCTTGTACCTGACCAAGCCGTTGGGGGTTGGTATCCTGACGACCGCCCAGAAAAAAGGCATTCTTAAGCCCGAACACGCTGATTTAGCTCCGGCTCAAATGGCCAGGTTAAACAGCTTTGGCGCCGTGCTAGGAAAATTACCGTATGTGAAAGCGCTAACTGACGTAACTGGTTTTGGTCTGCTTGGCCACCTTACTGAAATGGCTGAAGGGTCTGATTTAAGCGCTGTACTTGATTTCGCGAGTGTACCCACGTTGCCAGTCGTCGACGAGTATCTGGCGCAGAAAAGCTTTCCGGGTGGAACCGTACGCAACTGGGACAGTTACGGCCACAAGATCAGTGAGCTTACCGAAACCCAGCGTTACATACTGGCCGATCCGCAAACGTCGGGTGGTTTGCTCATTGCGGTTGAGCCAAACAGCACAACCGAATTTGAACGCGTGGCTCAGGAGAACGGCTTTGATTTACAGTCATTTGGGGAACTGGTAGCCAAAGGCGATAAGGTTGTTTACGTAAATTAAAGAGCGAATGAGTGAATGAGCGAAATCGGACCGATTTCTATGGCTTAAACAAACGAAGGGGTATAAAATTTATCATATTTTTCGCCCCGGCGAACTACGGCATAAATTCGATGGATGAGCTTATTACGAATGGCGTTGAGCACTAACATCTTGTTTT